>NZ_JBIVJN010000002.1:0-534452 GCF_044750345.1 Streptomyces sp. NPDC088817 | reverse complement strand
GTTGATAGGCCGGATCTGGAAGCACGGTAACGTGTGGAGGTGACCGGTACTAATAGGCCGAGGGCTTGTCCTCAGTTGCTCGCGTCCACTGTGTTGGTTCTGAAACCACGAACAACCCCATGCAGGTCACGCATGGTGCGGTTGAATGTTTCATAGTGTTTCGGTGGTCATAGCGTGAGGGAAACGCCCGGTTACATTCCGAACCCGGAAGCTAAGCCTCACAGCGCCGATGGTACTGCAGGGGGGACCCTGTGGGAGAGTAGGACGCCGCCGAACAAATTGTGATGAAAGGGCCCACACCGAAAAGGTGTGGGCCCTTTCTTTTTTGGTGCATTACCGTGGGCCCATGAGCAGCCCGAGCAGCACCGAGCAGTACGTCGTCCGTGCCGTACGCGCCGAGGAGTGGCCCGCCGCGAAGGCGCTGCGGCTGGTCGCGCTCCAGGACCCGGTGGCCCACCTCGCCTTTCTGGAGACGTACGACGACGCCGTGGCCAGGCCGGACTCGTTCTGGCAGGAGCGGACGGCCGGGGCTTCCGTGGGCTCGGGCGACGCTCGGCAGTTCATCGTGGAGGGCCCGGACGGCGAGTGGGTCGGAAGCGTGACCGTGCTCGTCGAGGAGGCCGGCACCACGGACTGGGCCGGGCTCCCGGTCGAGCGGCGGCAGGGGCACGTCGTAGGCGTCTATGTACGGCCCGAGCACCGCGGATGCGGACTGACCGAATTGCTCTTCGACGAAGCCCTGCAATGGGCCTGGCACATCGGCGTGGAGCGGGTGCGGCTCATCGTGCACGAGGACAACGGGCGGGCCCTGCGCTTCTATCGCAGGATCGGGTTCCTGCCGAGCGGGGTCAGCGTGCCGCTGACGGCCGGCTCGGCCGAGTCCGAACTGGAGTACGTCCTCGAACGCCCCTGAGGGCCCTGGCGACAGCAGAGCCGCGGGTCACGCCGGGAGCTCGGCGTGCGGCCAGCGGGCGCGGGCCTGTTCTCGGGAGCGGAGCAGGACCAGTGTGGGCAGCCCCTGGCCGGCTCCGGTGGCCAGCAGCTCCGGGAGCTGGGGAAGCGGGGCGACGGCGGCGACGTCGTCCAGGACGAGCGTGAGTGGTGGGTCGAGGCGACCGGAGGATGACCGTTCGGCCATGCGCCGGCCGCGCTCGACCACGCTTGAGGCGAGTGCCGTCAGGAGGGGCATCGCACCCGGGTCGGTCCGGGGATCCTCGAGGGATTCGCCGACCACATAGAGCGTGCCCCCTTCGTTCACGAAGGAATCCAGGGCGACCGCATCAGTTCGGTTGGGCGTGCAGGCCTCGCGGATGTTGACCGTGACCAGTGAGGCCAGCGCGCGACCGGTCAACTCCTGGGCCATGTCGCGGCGTTCGGGATACGAGGTGAGCGAGGACTCCAGCTCGCCGGCCGAACCGGCGGCGGCCTTGGAGTTCGTACGGAGGATCCGCACGGCCTCCTGCACCTGTGTGCCCTGCGCCCAGCGGTGGACGTGGCGGATCGCGCGGCCGTCGACGGCGGCGGCGTGCAGGAAGCTGCGCAGAAGGGTCTCCGCGGTGTCTCCGGTCGCCTGGTCCACCCTGGCGGTGGGGCGGACCGGGGCGAGCAGCGCGGCGGCTCTGGCGGCCGCCGTCGCCTTGTCCTCGCAGCCCGCCGTGGGGGACCAGTGGAGGCGGGCCGGGGTGTCGCAGAGGTGGGCGGGGTCGTAGAGGAGGACCGGGCCCAGCTTGGCCCGTGAGTCCTTCGTGTCCTGCCACAGGGCGGGGTTCGACGTGATGACGAGGGCCGGGCCCGCCGCGTCCCGGATCGCCTGGGCCGCGGCCGTCTGCCGGGCTTCCCGCGGGGCGGTCAGGATCGTGTCCCGTGCGCCCGTCGGCCCGCCGTGGCCGCCGGCGGCGAGGGGCACGAGGGGCACGAGGGGCTGTGGGAGCGGGGCCGCGGGTTCCGCCCGGTTCGCGGGCTGCGGGGCCGCCGGTGCGGCCTCCTGCGGGGCCTCGCCGGGTTGTTGGGCGGCCATGGACGGCCGGCCGGGCCCCGGGGCCGTCCGCTGGTTGGGTACCTCGTGGGGGACCGGCGCGGGGGCCTCCTGGGGTTGCGGCGCCGTCGCCCGCTCGCGGGCCGCCGTCCTCTCCGCCCGTCTGCGCAGCCTGCCGGCTCGCCAGCGGGCCACCGTGCCCATCACGAACACGGTCAGGACGAGCAGCACCATCAGCTGGCCGATGAACAGGCCCCAGAACAGCCCGTAGCCCGACAGCGCGTCCGGGGGAGTGTCCGGCCAGGCGGCGGGGATGTCGTGCGGGTCGGTGATGAGGTGGCGCATCGCCGGCGGCGTACGGGTGAAGGCGACCCCGGAGGGCCAGGAGCCGTGGGTGAACAGGCCGGCGAGGCCGGTGGCCGTCCACACCAGCAGGGTCATGCCGAGCAGGAAGGCCAGGACGCCGACCAGCAGGCCGTCGGGAACGCCGCCCTGGCCGTCCCGACGGCCCTGGCGGCCCTGTCCGTGGTCGCGGTCGTCCGGTCTCACGCGCGCGTCCCCTCTAGGCCACCGTCGACTCGGAGGAGCCGTCCAGGTCGCCGATGTGCTGTCCCATGAACGCCGCCGCCCGCTCCTCCGCCTCCAGCTCCGCGGCGCGCAGGCTGTCGTCGGAGAGGCGGTCGCTGGAGGACTCCGTCATGGCGCGGTCGGTGAACACCAGCGGCCGTTCGGTCTCGGTGACCAGGTGTTTGACCACCTGGACATTGCCGTTGACGTCCCACACGGCGATACCGGGGGTCAGGCTCGGGATGATCTCGACCGCCCACCTGGGCAGGCCGAGGACCCGTCCCGTCGCCCTCGCCTCGTCCGCCTTCTGGGCGTAGATCGTCCTGGTGGAGGCCATTTTCAGGATCGCCGCGGCCTCCTTGGCCGCCGCCCCGTCCACCACGTCGGACAGATGATGGACGACCGCCACGAACGACAGACCGAGGCGGCGGCCGAACTTCAGCAGCCGCTGGAACAGCTGGGCCACGAACGGGCTGTTGATGATGTGCCAGGCCTCCTCGACCAGGAAGATGCGCTTCTTGCGGTCGGGGCGGATCCAGGTGTGCTCCAGCCACACGCCGACGATCGCCATCAGGATCGGCATGGCGATGGAGTTGCGGTCGATGTGGGACAGGTCGAAGACGATCAGGGGCGCGTCCAGGTCGATGCCGACCGTGGTGGGGCCGTCGAACATGCCGCGCAGATCACCGTCGACCAGCCGGTCCAGGACCAGCGCCACGTCCAGGCCCCAGGCCCGTACGTCGTCTATGGCGACGTTCATCGCCTCGGCCGACTCCGGCTCGGGGTGGCGGAGTTGCTCGACGATGTCCGACAGCACCGGCTGGCGTTCCACGATCGTCTCGTTGACGTAGGCGTGGGCGACCTTCAGGGCGAAGCCGGAGCGCTCGTCCAGGCCGTGCCCCATGGCGACCTCGATGATGGTGCGCAGCAGCGCGAGCTGGCCCGTGGTCGTGATGGAGGGGTCCAGCGGGTTGAGCCGGATGCCGTGGTCGAGGGCCGCCATCGGGTCCAGCCGGATCGGCGTTATGCCCAGCTCCTCCGCGATGAGGTTCCACTCGCCCACCCCGTCCTCGCCCTGGGCGTCCAGGACGACGACCTGGCGGTCGCGGAAGCGGAGCTGGCGCAGCACGTAGGTCTTCTCCAGCGCCGACTTGCCGTTGCCGGACTCGCCGAGGACCAGCCAGTGCGGGGCGGGGAGCTGCTGGCCGTAGAGCTGGAAGGGGTCGTAGATGTAGCCCTTGCCGGAGTACACCTCGCGGCCGATGATGACGCCCGAGTCGCCGAGGCCGGGCGCGGCGGTGGGCAGGTAGACCGCCTGGGCCTGGCCCGTGGACGTTCTCACCGGCAGTCGGGTCGTCTCCACCTTCCCGAACAGGAAGGTCGTGAAGGCGTCCGTGAGTGAGGTCAGCGGGTCCCGCATCAGAGCATCAGCCCCTACCGTCGGATTCCGGTGGCGAACGGGAGCGTGTTCACGAAGGCGCGGTGGTGCTCGCGGTCGCACCACTCGAGTTTCAGGTAGGACTTTCCGGCCGAGGCTCTGATGGTCCGTTTGTCGCGGGCCAGGGACTCGGGGGAGCGGGAGGACACGGTGATCCAGCCGACCAGGTTGACGCCGGCCGCGCCGCTGGCGAGGTCCTCGCCGCGCTGGTCGAGGCGGCTGTGGGCGGCGACGTCGCGCGGGTCCACGGTGCGGTTCATCTTGGCGGCGCGGCTGGCCTCGGCGACGTCGTTGGTCTTCTCGGTCAGCATGCGTTCGATGGCGACCTCGGTGGGCTCGAGGTCCATCGTGACGGCGACGGTGCGGATGACGTCCGGGGTGTGGACGAGGAGGGGGGCGAGGAAGTTCACGCCGACCGGGGTCATCGGCCATTCCTTGACCCAGGCGGTGGCGTGGCACCAGGGGGCGCGGGTCGACGACTCGCGGGTCTTGGCCTGGAGGTACGTCGGCTCCATGGCGTCCAGCTCGGCCGGCCAGGCGTTGCGCTTGGTCATCGCCTGGATGTGGTCGATCGGGTGGTCCGGGTCGTACATGGAGTGGATCAGCGAGGCCAGCCGCCCCTGACCGAGCGGCTGCCGTACGCGGATGTCGGCCTCCTGGAGCCGGGAGCAGATGTCGGTCAGCTCACGGGCCATGACGACGGCGAGTCCGGCGTCCCGGTCCAGCTTGCGGCCCGCTTGGGGCCGGGCGGCCCGCGCCATGGCGTGGGCCTCGGCGGCGAGTTCGCGGGTGTAGTGCATGCAGGCGACGAGGTAGGCGCGGTGCTGCTCGCTGCTGGTGGACACCATGGACTGCAGTTGGTCGTAGGACTGCTGGAGCCAGTGCGGTGCCCGTTCGTCCCCGCGTACGGTGACGTCCTTGGCGTGGGCGTCGGGGTCGGCGGGGAGGGTGCGGGCGAGCATCTGGAGGCGGGTGACGAAGCCCTCGCCGTTGGCCACGTGCTTGAGCAGGGTGCCGAAGCGGTCGACGAGGGCTTCCTGGTCCTCGGAGTCGCGCAGGCCGACGCCGGGGCCCTCGATCTCGATGGCGGCGGTGACGGTCCTGCGGTCGGCGTGCAGCAGTACGGCGATCTCGTCCGGCCCGAACGGGGCGGCGAGCCAGGTGATCCGGCCGATGCCGGGCGGCGGGCCGATCTCGACCTCGCGGCCGTCCAGGCTCGTTCCGGCCTCCATCACGCCGGAGCGGTAGGCGGCGCCGCGCTTGACGGTGCGTTTGTAGCTGCGGTTGATCTCGAACCACTTGTAGAAGGTGCGGTGCCGGTAGGGCACGTAGACCGCGGCCAGGGCCAGCAGCGGGAAGCCCGTCAGCAGGACGATGCGCAGGGGCAGCACCGGGACCAGCAGTCCGCACATCATGCCGATGAACGCGCCCGCGATGATCAGGGCGATCTCGCCGGTCTCGCGGTTGCGGCCGACGATCGCGTTCGGCCGGGCGCGGCCGATCAGATAGGTACGGCGGGACGCGACCGCGTGGGACACGTGGGAGTCGGTCGTCAACGTCCTTCACCTCCCGGGCGGTTGGTGCTGCTGTTGCGGGTGCTTCCGGCGTGGGGGGTGTTCACCGGGCTGGGTGCGCGGGGAGCGGGTGTGGCGGGCGCGGATCCGCCGCCGTCGCGCGAGCTGTGCGCGGCGACGCCGCCGGAGGCCGGGTTGGCCGGGCGGGGGGCGGACGACTGGCCGCCGCCGTTGCTGTCGGCCCGGGTGCTGTGGGTCTTGATGCCCTGCGCGACCAGGGTGGCCGGGGAGCTGATGACCGCGGCGGCCTTGCCCTCGGCGCCCCGCATGATGCGGTTGTTGCGGCCGGCGGCGATCTCGTCGCCGAAGCCCGGGACGAACCGGTAGATCATGGCGCTGGCGAAGATGGCCAGCAGGATGATCGCGAGGCCGGAGACGACCGCGGAGAAGGCGCCGGGGCCGTTGTCGCCGGAGGAGAGCGCTCCGGCGAGCCCGAGCACGATCACGATGACCGGCTTCACCAGGATCACCGCGATCATGATTCCGGCCCAGCGGCGGACGTGCCCCCACAGGTTCTTGTCGACCAGTCCGGCGTAGACGACGGTGCCCAGCAGGGCGCCGACGTAGAGCAGGGCGGCGCGGATGACGAGCTCCAGCCAGAGCACGCCGGCGGCGAGGATGGAGACCAGGGAGACGACGATCAGCATGATCGGTCCGCCGCCGATGTTCTCGCCCTTGCCGAGCGCGGCGGAGAACGTGCCGAAGAAGGAGCCGGCCTGGTCGCCGGTGGCCTTGGCGAGGACGTCGGAGACGCCGTCGGTGGCGGAGACGACCGTGTAGAGGATCAGCGGGGTGAAGGCGGAGGCGAGCACGGTCAGCCAGAGGAAGCCGACGGCCTCGGAGATGGCGGTGGACAGCGGTACGCCGCGTACGGCGCGCTTGGCCACGGCCAGCAGCCAGAGCAGCAGTGTGAGCACGGTCGAGGCGGCGAAGACGACCGCGTACTGCTGGAGGAACTTCTGGTTGGTGAAGTCGACGTTAGCGGTCTCCTGCACGGCCTTGCTGAGCTTGGTGACGGTCCACGAAGCGGCGTCGGCACAGCCCTTGGCGAGCGAGGAGAGGGGGTCGAGGGTGGAAGTGGGGTCGGGGGCCGTGGAACCGCCGGTGCCGGTGCCGTTGCCGCGTTCGCAGTACTTCTTGGCCTCGCCGAAGATGAGGTCGCAGTTGTTCTTGCTCGCCGTCGGCGAGGGCGTCGGGCTGGGCGAGGGAGCAGCGGCGGCGCGGGTGGCCAGCAGCACGACCGACGTCTGCACGGCTGCGACGGCTCCGGTGAGCCCCAGCAGGCGCTGCTTGCTACCGGGCATACGTGAACCCTCCGTACTCTTCGGTGGCCTTGCGGATCTCGTCGGAGGTGGCGGCCCTGTCGTCACCGGGGACCGGGGCGGGACCGGTCTTCTGCGAGTCGGAGACGATCTTCCAGTCGCCTCTCGACCACTGGAGTTCGAACGTCCACGTCTTCCAGGACGAGGTGACCGGGTCGGTGGAGGTCTCCGCGGACATGCCGATGAGTCCCACGTACCAGACCGCGACCCTGGCGCTGCTGTCGCTGTACTGCCGCACGGTGGTGCCCACCGGCACCACACGTGAGACGAACGTGCTGCCGGCGGGCGGGTTGCCGCCCGCGTCCAGGCCCATCCGGTCGAGGAAGTCCGCCGAGTAGGCCTGGTCCATGGGTCCTTGGAGCCGGGCCGCCGCGTCTGGCGTGTAGAGGAGGTCCAGGAGGGTGTGCCGGGTGGCCTTCTTGAACATGTCGGTCGAGCCGAGGGCCACGGCGTAGTTCGCGGCGGCGCTCTGTGCTCCCTGTTCGTCGTGGGCGAAGCCCGACGGGATTCCGTCCGCCTTCGTGTGGACCGGCTGCTTGCCGGTCGCCGCGGTCGCCGCCGCCTTGGGTTTGTCGGCCTTGCCGCCGGCGGCGGGGGGGCGGCCTCCCGAGCGGTTCGCGAAGGCGATCGCGGCGATGAGGAGGACGACGACGGCGACGACCGTGATCAGGCTGCGCGAGGACGAGCGGCCGCCGCGCCGCGCGCCGCCGTAGGGGTCGCCGGGCCGGTCCGGGAGCCGGGTGCGGGTCTGCCCGCCCGCGTACGGCCCGTCGTCGGCGCGCGCCGAATCGCCGTACCCGTGCCCGTCCGATCGACTCATGCCCCGTACGCCCCCTCGACCTCGTACCGGAATGCCTGGAAGTACGACGGTAGCTGTGCTGGTTCCCGCGTGGACGCGGTGTGGTGACTCGACATCAGGGAAACGCAACCTCAGCCGGTGGGCACGGTGGGTGGGTAGGGGCAGCGGGGTCACCGGGCGCGCCCGGAGGGTCCGGCCGGCGGTGCGCACGGAGCACCGTGCGCGGCATGCGCGGGTATGCGCCGGTTACACGGCCATGCCGTACACGATGGTGAAGAGCGTGCCGAGCGAGCCGATGATGAACACGCCCGTCAGTCCGGCGATGATCAGGCCCTTGCCCTGTTCGGCACTGAACGTGTCGCGCAGGGCCGTGGCGCCGATGCGCTGCTTGGCGGCGCCCCAGACGGCGATGCCGAGGCAGAGCAGGATGGCCACTGCCATCACCACCTCGATCATCACCTTCGCCTCGTTGCCCAGGCTGCCGAAGGGGCCCCAGTTCGGAGCGATCCCGCCGATGATGGTGTTGATGTCTCCCTTGTCGGCCGCAAAGAGCATGTAAGTCACCGCCCCTGTTGGGTAGTTCCGCATCCCCTGCCCTCATGCAGAGGTCAGGCACATTCTCGCCGACAATGACGCCGCCGTATGTCGACTTGACGGCATTGCCTGGTGGGTTTCGTACGTATGGTCACTCTGTGTATCACGGCAGGTCACGCCGGGCAATGAAGTCCGACCGCAACCTGCGATGTGGTTCTGTCGTTGTCGTTTTTTACTTGTCGGCAAGGGTTCTGACGACCAGTCGGGTGAGCGGTCGTCCGTGGCCGATGGTCTCACGCTTCTCCGTGCCGGCACCGCGTTCGCGTCGCCCGCGGCGGCGTCCCGGCGGGCGGGGCGCGCCGGGGGAGGCGGTGTGAGGCCGGTCATACGATGAACGGGCGTTTCACAGGAGAATCTCAGGGAAGTCGGGGTCCGTTTCTCATCCCCGTCCGTCACAGTGGAGCCTGATGAAGCGCACCTCAGGTAACGAGAGCCTCGCCGAACGCGCACGTCCCGGGCGTCGCCGGGTCGGTGCGCGGGCGCTGTTCGCCACGCTGGTGCTGCTTGCCGTGACCTCGGTCTCCGTCGCGGCCGCGCACGACGGACCGGGCCCGCTCGGGGTGATCGGGCCGCACGGGGTGGGCCCGTTCGACGAGCCCGAACCGCTCGGGGTGACCGCCGTCGCGTCGAGGACCCCGCAGAGTGCCCGGGTCGGGGCGCTGTTCGGCGCGGACAAGGCCGGTGACCTCGCCGGCAACCACTTCTGCACGGCCTCGGTGGTGCACAGTCCCCAGCGCGACCTCGTCGTCACCGCCGCCCACTGCCTGAGCGGGGACTCCGACCTGGTGTTCGTGCCGGGGTACCGGGACGGCCGGGCGCCCTACGGGGTGTGGACGGTCAAGCGGCGCTTCCTGCCCGACGACTGGACCGCGCACCAGGACGAGGACAGCGACATGGCCTTCGCCGTCATCGCCCCGCAGGACGGGAAGGGCGTCGAGGACGCCGTCGGCGCGAATCGCTTGCTCACCGGGGCGGCGACCGGGGCGACCGCGGTCACCCTCACCGGTTATCCGGACTCGCGCGAGGTGCCCATCAGCTGCACCAACCGGCCGCGGGCCCACAGCGGCACCCAGCAGCGCATCGACTGCCCCGAGTTCACCGGCGGCACCAGCGGCAGCCCGTGGATCAACGGCGACCAGGAGGTCGTCGGCGTGCTCGGCGGCCACGAGGCGGGCGGCTCGACGGCGGACACGTCGTACAGCGTGGTGCTGGGGGCCGCGGCGGCCCAGCTCTACAAGGACGCGTCCACGGCTCCCTGACCGACCCCGCTCCTCCCTGACCGACCCCGCGCCGCCCCTCGCCGCGGGGTCGCACGGTGGCCGACCGCCGTGCTGCCCTGCGCCCGTGTGTGATCACCTGGAAAGCGGTGCCGGCGCCTCTACACTGTCGACGGCGGACTCCCGTGCGACGAGGGGCGGTTGACGGTGCGTAAGGCATGGATCGTGGCGGTCGCCGCCGTCGCCTCCGGGCTCAGCTTCGTCGCCCTGCTCGTCGTCGGCGTGTACGTCGCCGCGGGGAACATCGCGGGCGGGGCGGGCGGCGGGTCCGTGGGGCTCGCCAAGGGCGCCGTGCCGGCCGCGTACCAGACCCTCGTGCAGAGGTGGGGCAATCTCTGCTCCGCGATCAACCCGGCCCTGCTCGCGGCCCAGTTGTACCAGGAGAGCGGGTTCAACCCGAACGCCAGGAGCCCCGCCGCGGCGCAGGGGATAGCGCAGTTCATCCCGAGCACCTGGGCCACGCACGGCATCGACGGCGACGGCGACGGGAAGGCGGACGTCTGGAACCCGAACGACGCGATCCCGTCGGCCGCGTCCTACGACTGCGAACTCGCCTCCTACGTCAAGGACGTGCCGGGCGACATCACGCACAACATGCTCGCGGCCTACAACGCGGGGGCCTACGCGGTCATCAACTACGGTGGCGTGCCGCCGTACGCCGAGACGCAGAACTACGTGAAGACGATCACGACCCTGGAGAAGAGCTTCGCCGCCCCCGTCTCCCGCGTCGACCCCTCCCGGCAGGCCGCGGCGGCCATCACGTACGCGCAGAGCAAGCTGGGCACGCTCTATCTGTGGGGCGGGAACGGCACCCCTGAGCAGGGCGGACGGTTCGACTGCTCGGGCCTGACCAAGGCCGCCTACGAGAGCACGGGGGTCACGCTGCCGCGGGTCGCCAACGACCAGTACAACGCCGGGCCGCATCCCAGGCGGGACGAACTCCTGCCGGGTGACCTGGTGTTCTTCTCCGACGACCTGACCGACTCGCGGGCCATCCGGCACGTCGGCATCTACGTCGGCGGCGGGTACATGATCGACGCGCCGAGAACGGGCGCCGTGATCCGCTTCGACCCCATCGACACACCCGACTACTTCGGGGCCACCAGGGTCACCGAGGATGGCGCGAAAGCACTCCCCTCCGCGGTGTGAGCGGAGGGTGAGCCACCTCCCTGAGCTGCGGCGACGAGTCTCTCTTCGATAACGTCTGCGTGATCGTTCGGTGGAGTGCGGAACGCATCGATCGGGGTCGTGCGTTGCTGATGACGTAGCCAAGTGGATGTCCGGTGGCGTGCGGACCCTGCGCGCGTGCAGCGGAAGCGGATCTACGACCACGGGGGTGGGCTGGAGCGGCGCACGCCGGGTGCGCCCGCGACGACACGACGAAGGGGCCGCAGCAGGATGGCTGGACTCGCCGAATCCGGGTCGAACCCCGACGTCGACCTGCTCTACGACATCAACAGCCTGGCCAGGAACGCCCCGCGCTGGTTCGACCGGGTCATGGAGTACGTCGGTGAGTACGGGCTGCTGCTCGCCATGGTGCTGCTCGTGCTGGCGTGCTGGTGGTCCGTGCGGCGCAGGGACGGCGAGGGGGCGGCGTCCGCCGTGGCCGCGCTGGTGTGGGCGCCGCTGGCGGCCGGCCTCGCGGTGCTCGTGAACGTGCCGATAAGGGATTTCGTGCAGCGGCCCCGGCCCTTCCTTGACCATCGGGGGCTGGATGTCCTGGTGCCCGGCAAGACCGACTACTCCTTCGTGAGCGATCACGCGACGATCACCATGGCGATGGCGGTCGCGCTGTTCGTCGTCGACCGGCGCTTCGGCCTGGCAGGGATCGCGCTGGCGCTGTTCGAGGGGTTCTGCCGGGTCTACCTGGGCGTGCACTATCCGACGGACGTGGTCGGCGGGTTCGCGCTGGGTACGGCCGTCGCGCTGCTGCTCTCCCCGCCGGCCATGGCCCTGCTCACGCCGCTGATGAAGGCGGTCGAGGGGTCGGCGTGGGGCGGCCGGCTGGTGCGTGCGCGGCGCGGCGGCGGCACGGGCGACGCGCTGGTCTCCGGCTGCTCCGCCGGGGAGCGGGCGTCGGCGGAGGACCGGGACCTGGCGGCGTAGCGGAGCGCGCCCGGCGCCCAGCCGTGCCGTCCGGTCCCGGGCCGGCCGTCCGTCCGTGCCGTCCGGTCCCGGGCCGGCCGTCCGGCCGTGCCGTCCGGCCGCTGCCGGGTGTCACGGGTGGCGCGCCGGGACTCACAGGCCCTGCGGGTAGGAGAAGAAGTCCTGCGGGTCGTACTGCCGCTTCAGCTTGGCCAGGCGGGTCGCCGCGTCGCCGTAGTAGGCGGTGCGCCAGTTCTTGAGGGTGGGGTCGCTGTAGTTCTGGTAGGCCGCTCCGGAGGCGTAGGGCCGCATGGCGTCGTGCGCCGAGGTCAGCCAGGCCTGGGCCGCGGAGCCGCTGGTGCCCGGGCGCCAGGAGGCGACGTACTGGGCCAGCATGCGTGAGCGGCGGTGGACGAAGGCCGTCGCCGTCGGGGAGACCCGGTTGACCGCCCCGCCGAGCGCGGTGAACGCGATGCTGCCCGCGCCGCCGCGCACCGAGGGCAGCTGCGCCACCAGCGTCCGCAGGCCGGCCGAGGACAGGGAGCGGTCGAAGAAGTCCGAGCGGGCCGCGTAGGTCTCGCGGCCGAGCCTGCCCTGCGGGGAGCGGCCGGGCGTCGTGCCCGGCAGGTGGCACTGGGCCTCCACGGGGAAGGACGAGCAGCCGGCGTAGGCGTCCATGGCCTGCCAGTAGGAGTGGCGCCTGAGCGACACGCTCGACGCCGGGGCGCCGACCGACGCGGCCAGGCGGTCCACCGCGTTCTGCAGCGCGCCGTAGGTGCCCAGGGAGAAGGCGGCCACGGACACCCTTGGGGTGCCGCCCGCCGCCTTCTCCAGGTGCAGCGAGGACCAGATCTCGTCCGGCTGGCCCGGTCCCCACTCCTGCCAGGCCTTCATCACCGCCGCCGCCCTCGCCCACGGCCAGGTCAGGTACGCCGACACGGCCTGGGGGGCGGGGTGGGTCCTGAACCGCAGTTCGGTGACGACGCCGAAGTTGCCGTTGCCCGCGCCGCGCAGCGCCCAGAACAGGTCCTTGTTCTCGGTGGCGTCGGCGTTGAGCTGCTTGCCGTCCGCGGTGATGAGGGTGGCCCCGGTCAGGCTGTCGCAGGTCAGGCCGTAGGCGCGGGCGACGACTCCGTGACCGCCGCCGAGGACCAGGCCGGAGATGCCCACGGTCGGGCAGGAGCCGCCGGGGATCGTGACGCCCTTCGCGGTGAGCGTGCGGTAGATGTCGATGAGCTTGGCGCCGGCGCCGATCACCGCGGAGGACCCGCTCGCCCGTATCTGGCCGAGCCTGGAGACGTCGATGATCAGCCGGCCGTCGCCGGAGGACCAGCCGCCGTAGGAGTGGCCGCCGTTGCGGATGGCCACGCGGAGGTGGTGGGCGCGGGCGTAGGACAGGACGGTCCGTACGTCGTCGTTGTTGGCCACGTAGGCGACCGCGGCGGGCCTGAGGTTGTCGAAGCGGGTGTTGTAGAGCTGCCTGGCGGTCGTCCAGGAGGCGTCGCCGGGGCGGATCAGGGTGCCGTGCAGGGAGTGGGCGAGCGCGGCCCAGCCGGTGGCGGACGCCGTGCCGGTGGTGCCCGGCGCCGTATGCGCGGAGGCCGCCGACATCTCCGTGGCGGTCGTCCGGTCCCCCGCTCCGGCCGGGGCGTGTGTGCCGCCGCTGCACGCGCTCGTCGCGGCCGCGGCGAGCGCTGCCGCGCCACCCCCCAGGAAAGTCCGCCGTTCCATGCCCGCACCTCCTGATCGTTCCTGCGGAACGAGACGACGAGGAGGCCCGGAGGGTTCCGGGGAACCGCGCCGCAGGACTGCCACAGTACGGCGGTCGGGGCGTCACCGAAACGCGAGCGCGGGCCGCCGGTGCGATGCTGTCCGCGGGGTGGGGAACGCGGCGTTCCCCGGTGTCCGGCGCACCCCCGAGTCCATGGCGGCGAGCCCGCCCCGGCCATGTCTCCTTCCGTGGCCTCGACGTAAGCATTCCGTGACCTCACCGCACTGTCGGCAGGGGTTCACCCCGCGTTCACTTCCGGCCATCGGCGGCTTCACCTGTTCTGCCTAATTTCGGCCTTACCCGGTGCTGATGCGCAGGTCGGTGCATCGGTGTCGTCCACACCTCGCACGCCGCCGAACAGGACGGCGGCTCCTGGAAGGAACTCAAGTGAAGCTTCAGCGCAAGACCCGGCGGGCACTCGCTCTCGGCGCACTCGCCGTCTCCGGCGCCCTGGCCCTCACGGCGTGCGGCTCTGACGACACCGGCAAGAACAACGCCGGCAGCGACAGCAGCACCGCGGCCTCCAACAGCTCCATCAAGTGTGACGACGCCAAGGGCCAGCTGCTCGCCGACGGCTCCTCGGCGCAGAAGAACGCGATCGACGCCTGGGTGAAGCAGTTCAGCCAGGCCTGTGGTGTGCAGATCAACTACAAGGGCGGCGGCTCCGGCGCCGGCGTCACGGCGTTCACCCAGGGCCAGGTCGCCTTCGCCGGCTCCGACTCGGCGCTGAAGCCCGAAGAGGTCACGGCCTCCCAGAAGGTCTGCACCGACGGCGGTCAGGGCATCGACCTGCCGATGGTCGGCGGCCCGATCGCGGTCGGCTACAACGTCCCGGGCGTGGACAGCCTGGTCCTCGACGCCCCCACCCTGGCGAAGATCTTCGACAGCAAGATCAAGAACTGGGACGACGCGGCGATCAAGAAGCTGAACCCCGACGCCAAGCTGCCCAACCTCAAGATCCAGGCGTTCCACCGCTCGGACGAGTCCGGCACCACGGACAACTTCACCAAGTACCTGAAGGCCGCCACCCCCGAGAACTGGAAGTACGAGGGCGGCAAGGCCTGGCAGGCCAAGGGCGGCCAGGCTGCTCCGCAGTCCTCCGGCGTGGCCCAGCAGGTGAAGCAGACCGAGGGCGCGATCGGCTACTTCGAGCTGTCGTACGCCAAGGACATGACCACGGTCGACATCAACACGGGTGCCGCCACCCCGGTCAAGGCCACCGTCGAGAACGCCACCAAGGCCATCGCGGACGCCAAGGTCGTCGGCACCGGCAGCGACATGGCCCTGCAGCTGAACTACAACACCAAGGCCGAGGGTGCCTACCCGATGGTCCTGGTCACGTACGAGATCGTCTGCGACAAGGGCAACAAGGCCGACACCCTGCCGGCCACCAAGGCGTTCCTGCGCTACATCGCCAGCGAGGAGGGTCAGAGCATCCTCACCGCGAACGACTACGCGCCGATCCCTGACGCGATCATCGGCAAGGTCCGCACCACCATCGACGGCCTGAGCTGATCCCAGTGCGGCCCGGCCCCCCTGACGGGGCCGGGCCGCACCTTCCGGTGCACCGCCGCCAGGAGCCGTACGCCGCGTACGTCTCCGCAGACCGGAGATCCCGATGGACATATCAACGCATACGACGGGCGCCGACGCGCCTTCCCCCCGACCGACCGCGGCCGAGCAGAAGCGTGCCGCCCGCGGTGCCACCCGTCCCGGAGACCGGATCTTCCTCGGTCTCACCCGTGGGTCGGGCATCCTGCTGCTGGTGGTCATGGCCGCGATCGCGGTCTTCCTGACCTACCGTGCCTCCCTGGCGATCAGCAAGGACCACGGCAACTTCCTGACCACCTTCGAATGGAACACCGGCCTTCAGCCGCCGGTCTTCGGCATCGCCGTGCTGGCCTTCGGCACGGTGGTCTCCTCGATCATCGCCATGGTCATCGCCGTCCCCGTCGCGGTCGCCATCGCGCTCTTCCTCACGCACTACGCCCCCCGGCGCCTGAGCGGTCCCATCGCGTACGTGGTCGACCTGCTCGCCGCCGTGCCGTCGATCGTGTTCGGTCTGTGGGGCGCGCTGGTCCTGGTCCCGCACCTTGACGGCCTGTTCGGCTGGCTGAACGACTACCTCGGCTGGACCGGCGTCTTCTCCTGGGAGGGCGGCGCCCCCCGCTCGCTGCTCACCGTCGGCATCCTGCTGGCGATCATGATCCTGCCGATCATCACCAACGTCAGCCGCGAGGTGTTCCGCCAGGTCCCGCGGATGCACGAGGAGGCGGCCCTGGCTCTCGGCGCCACGCGCTGGGAGGTCATCCGCATGTCGGTGCTGCCCTTCGGGCGCTCCGGCGTGATCTCCGCCTCGATGCTCGGCCTGGGCCGCGCGCTCGGCGAGACGATGGCCGTCGCCACCGTGCTGTCGCCGACCTTCACCATCGGGGCCAGCCTGCTCGACCCCGGCGGCGGCACCTTCGCCCAGAACATCGCCAGCAAGTTCAGCGAGGCGTCCGAGTACGGCCGTGACGCGCTGATCGCCTCCGGCCTGGTCCTGTTCGTCATCACTCTGCTGGTCAACGGCGCGGCCCGCCTGATCATCGCCCGCCGCAAGGACTACTCGGGGGCCAACGCATGAGCCACGCAGCCATCGCCGACAAGCGCTCCAGCAGTCTGCGCGGCGCCAGTCTGCCCAAGTGGTCGCCGTGGGCCATCGCCGCCGGCTCCCTGGCCGCCGCGGTCGTCATCGGCCTGGCCGGCGGCCTCCACAGCCGTGTCCAGTGGGGCCTGATCGCCGCGATCCTCTTCGTCCTCGGCACCTACGGCGTCGCCGCCCGCGTCGAGGGCCGCCGCCAGGCCAAGGACCGGGTCGCGACCAGCCTCGTCTGGGTCGCCTTCCTGATCGCCCTGGTGCCGCTGATCTCCCTGGTCTGGACGACCGTCCAGCGCGGTGTGAAGGTCCTGGACGGCTACTTCCTGACCCACTCGATGGGCCTGGTCGCCGACACCGAGCCGGGCGGCGGCATCTACCACGCCATCATCGGCAGCCTGGAGCAGGTCGGCCTCGCCACCCTGATCGGCGCGCCGGTCGGCGTGCTCACCGCCGTCTACCTGGTGGAGTACGGGCGCGGCAACCTCGCCCGGGCCGTGACCTTCTTCGTCGACGTCATGACCGGCATCCCGTCGATCGTCGCGGGCCTGTTCATCCTCAGCCTGATGCTGATCTTCAAGATGCAGCCCTTCGGCTTCGCCGGTTCGCTGGCCCTGGCCATCCTGATGATGCCCGTCGTGGTCCGCTCCACGGAGGAGATGCTCAAGCTCGTGCCCAACGAGCTGCGGGAGGCGTCCCTCGCCCTGGGCGTGCCCAAGTGGCGCACGATCCTGCGGGTGGTCCTGCCGACCTCCATCGGCGGCATCACGACCGGCATCGTGCTGGCCATCGCCCGTATCGCCGGTGAGACCGCGCCCGTGCTGCTGCTGGTCTTCGGCAACCCGTTCATCAACACGAACCCCTTCGAGGGGGCCCAGTCCTCGCTGCCGCTGTACATCTACCAGCAGTACACGAACAGCGCGGGCTCCGGCGCGGCGTACGACCGTGCGTGGGCGGCCTCGCTCACCCTGATCGCCTTCGTGATGATCCTCAACCTCGTGGCCCGCGGCATCGCCCGCTGGAAGGCCCCCCGTTAACGATCTGCGGCTGCTGCCGCGCGGGGCCTGTCAGCGACCCCCGGACTTTTGGAAGTGAAGTAGTCATGGCCAAGCGAATCGATGTGAGCGGGCTCACCGCCTACTACGGCGCCCACAAGGCGATCGAGGACATCTCGATGACGGTCGAGCCGCGCTCGGTGACGGCGTTCATCGGCCCCTCCGGCTGCGGCAAGTCGACGTTCCTGCGCACCCTCAACCGTATGCACGAGGTCACCCCGGGCGGCCGCGTCGAGGGCAAGGTGCTCCTGGACGAGGAGGACCTGTACGGCGCCGGGGTGGACCCGGTGGCCGTGCGCCGCGAGGTGGGCATGGTCTTCCAGCGCCCGAACCCGTTCCCCACCATGTCGATCTTCGACAACGTGGCGGCGGGACTGCGGCTGAACGGCAACTACCGCAAGAGCGAGCTGGGCGACATCGTCGAGAAGTCGCTCAAGGGCGCGAACCTCTGGAACGAGGTCAAGGACCGCCTGAACAAGCCCGGCTCGGGCCTGTCCGGTGGTCAGCAGCAGCGTCTGTGCATCGCCCGCGCCATCGCGGTCGAGCCGAAGGTGCTGCTCATGGACGAGCCCTGCTCCGCCCTCGACCCGATCTCCACGCTCGCCATCGAGGACCTGATCGGCGAGCTGAAGGAGCGCTTCACGATCGTCATCGTGACGCACAACATGCAGCAGGCGGCCCGCGTCTCGGACCGTACGGCGTTCTTCAACCTGGCGGCCGTGGGCAAGCCGGGCCGGCTGATCGAGATCGACGAGACCGAGCGGATCTTCTCCAACCCGTCCGTGCAGGCGACCGAGGACTACATCTCCGGCCGCTTCGGCTAGGGCCTCTCGTCCAAACGAAAGACCCTGGAGCTCGTCCTCCCCCGGATTCCTCGCGGTGCTGCATGGCGGTGCCACCGCGAGGTGGCAGAAGGGCCCGCCCCCGGCTCCCGGGGGCGGGCCCGCACGCTTTCACCGGCCGGGGTGCGCGCCCGGCCGCTCACTCGGCGACTTCGGTGCGCTCCCACCACCGGTAGACGGTGACCTGTCCTTCCTTGCTGTCCTCGTGGCGCGAGGTGACCTTGTAGTGCTCGTATCCCCCGAGGTGCGGGATCTTCAGTTCCTGTCCGGGAGGGACCACCGGCACCAGGGTGCCCGCGAGATCCTCCGGCCCGCCTTCGAGGAGTGCCTTGCTCGTCATGGTTCCAGTGTCACCACACCGGGCCGGGCTGCTACAGGAACGCCAGCTTGATCAGCCAGAAGGCGCAGGCCGCCACGAGCGCCGCGGCCGGCATGGTGATGAACCAGCCGAGGACGATGTTCTTCGCCACGCCCCAGCGGACGGCGTTGACCCGCTTTGTCGCGCCCACGCCCATGATCGCCGAGGTGATCACATGGGTCGTGGAGATCGGCGCCTTGAAGAGGTACGCCGTGGCGAACATGATCGACGCGCCGGTGGTCTCGGCGGCGAAACCCTGCGGCGGGTCCAGTTCGATGATCTTGCGGCCCAGGGTGCGCATGATGCGCCAGCCGCCCGCGTAGGTGCCCAGTGACAGCATGAGGGCGGAGACCAGCTTCACCCACACCGGGATCGGGTCTCCGTAGTCCTCGACGTCGGCGATGACCAGGGCCATCACCACGACACCCATGGTCTTCTGGGCGTCCTGGAGGCCGTGTCCGAGCGCCATGCCCGCCGCCGACACCGTCTGCGCTATGCGGAAGCCGCGCTTGGCCTTGTGCGGGTTGGTCCTGCGGAAGAGCCACATGATCGCCGTCATCACCAGGTACCCGACGATCAGGCCGACGATCGGGGACAGGAACATGGGGGTGACGATCTTGTCGAGCACGCCGGACCAGTACACCGTCGTACCGCCCGCGAGGGCCGCGCCCACCATGCCGCCGAACAGCGCGTGCGAGGAGGACGAGGGAAGGCCGAAGTACCAGGTGATCAGGTTCCAGACGATGGCCCCGAGGAGGGCCGAGAAGAGGATGCCCATCCCCTTGCCGCCGGTGGGCGTCTGGATCAGGCCCTCGCTGACGGTCTTGGCGACCCCGCTGCCGAGGAAGGCGCCGAGGAGGTTCATCGCGGCGGCCATGGCCAGCGCGGCGCGCGGGGTGAGCGCCCGGGTCGACACGGAGGTCGCGATGGCGTTGGCGGAGTCGTGGAAGCCGTTGGTGTAGGCGAAGCCGAGAGCGACCAGGACGGTCAGGATCAGAGCGAAGGTGTCCATGGACGCCTCAGGACTCCTTGACCGCGATGGTCTCCACCGTGTTCGCCACGTGCTCGAAGGCGTCCGCGGCCTCCTCCAGCACGTCCACGATCTGCTTGAGCTTCAGCACCTCGATCGCGTCGTACTTGCCGTTGAACAGGTGCGCGAGCAGCTTGCGGTGGATCTGGTCCGCCTGGTTCTCCAGGCGGTTCACCTCGATCCAGTACTCGGTGAGGTTGTCCATGGTCCGCAGGTGCGGCATCGCCTCGGCCGTCAGCTCCGCCGCCCGGGCCAGAACCTCGATCTGCTGCTCGACGCCCTTGGGCAGTTCCTCGACGTTGTAGAGGACGACCAGGTCGACGGCCTCCTCCATGAAGTCCATGATGTCGTCGAGGGACGACGCGAGGGAGTAGATGTCCTCGCGGTCGAAGGGCGTGATGAACGAGGAGTTCAGCTGGTGGAAGATCGCATGTGTGGCGTCGTCACCAGCGTGTTCCGCGGCCCGCATACGCTCTGCGATCTCGGCCCGGGCGGAGGTGTCCGCCCCGAGCAGTTCCATCAGGAGTTTCGAGCCCGTGACGATGTTGTCCGCGGATGCGGCGAACATGTCGTAGAAGCTCGTCTCCCTGGGGGTCAGACGAAAGCGCACGTGTGTTCCTCGGGGTGCTTCGGTTGGGGTCAGGGTGATGGTAAGCGCATCATCCGGCCACGGCTAAGGGGCTGTCCCCCAGTGTCGCCCATGACCTGCCCTGCTCCGCACGGGGGCATGCCAAGGCTGCCGGTACCCGGCGGAATTCGTTACGATATACCCGCCAGGGGTATGTCTCCTCGGTGTGTGCCGAGATTTACGGGAGCGAGGACGCGATGACGACCACCGAGGCCGGCGCGGCGGCGCCCTCCGAGAACGTGAGCGGAATCACCGGGCACGAGCCCGTCACGCACGGTTACCACAAGCAGAAGGACGAGCACCTCAAGCGGCTCCGCCGGATCGAGGGCCAGATCCGCGGACTCCAGCGGATGGTCGACGAGGACGTCTACTGCATCGACATACTCACCCAGGTGTCCGCCTCCACGAAGGCACTGCAGTCCTTCGCCCTGCAGCTGCTGGAGGAACACCTGCGGCACTGCGTCGCCGACGCGGCCCTCAAGGGCGGGTCGGAGATCGACGCGAAGGTGGAGGAGGCCACGAAGGCGATCGGACGGCTGCTGCGCACCTGAGGCTCACCGGCCGGGAGGCCGGCGGATGCCCGGCGCTCTGCGGACCGTGCCGGCCTCGCGCTCCTCGGCCACCCGCAGCACCTCGTCGATGCTCTCCAGGCTGAGCCGCTCCTCGGCCGCCGAGGCCGCGATGATCAGCTCCCCGCACAGCTCTATCTCGGCGAGGGCCACGTGGTCCTGGACCGCCGTACCGCCGAGCGGAGCCACGTGCGTCACCTCTTCTCTGCCGTCTGCCGCTGCCGGCTCCCAGGGTAGGGAGCGGCCCGTGTGCGGCGCATGGCACCAAAGGGCTAGTTCGCCGGTCATTTTCCCGGACCATTCGGGTCCCGGCCCGGCTCACGACTCGGCGATCCGCCCGGTGTAGATGTCCTGCGGCCTTGGAAGCGTCACGGTCACCGGGGTGCCGAAGGCGTACAGCAGGGTCGTGGAGAAGACGGCGACGGTGCTGCCGAGCTGCCCGTTGACGAAGGCGAAGCGCTGCCGGAGCTTGCGGATGCGGCCCTGGTCGTCGAGGTAGGCGTCGAACGGGACCGAGGCCGTGGCGAACCCTTTCGCCGCCGCGTTCAGCGCCGCCTCGTCGGCCGCCGTGGCGTTCTTCGCCGCCAGGACGAGATCGGCCGTGCCCCGGTAGTGCCGCACCGGGACCCCTGCGACCTCCGTCCGGTCCACGTACGTCGCCGTGCGGGTGCCGCGCAGCACCTCGGCGGCGGCGAACGGGTCGGTGGCCCCGCCGGTGACCAGGTTGCCGTCGACGAGCGTGGCCGTGTCCACCCGCACCCACTTGTCGGCCGGCACGCCCGCTCCCCGGTGCTTCATGTACAGCGCGCCCGGAGCGAGGAGCTCGGTGAGCGGCACGTGCTCGGTGGCCCCGGCCGGGTCCTGCGGCAGCACCAGCGTCAGCTGCCCGCGCTGTCCGCGGAAGTCGTAGCCGCCCTCGCCGCGGATCGTCACCCGGGTCCCGCCGGTGGCCATCTCCATCGACGTACGGGTCTGCGCGCTGCCCGCCTCCAGCAGCGCGTCCGGCGCCTGGCGCAGGGCCTGCACCGGATCGGTCGCGGCACGCGCGTCCTCGGCGTCCGCGCCGCCCGAGCATCCGGTGGCGCACGCGCCGGCCAGGACGGCCGCCGCGAGCACCGCGCCGCCCGTCCCCCTCCGCGCGCCGCCCGGCCCCAACCGGGCACGAGCAGGAGGGACACCCAGCCGCCGCCGCACCGCCATCGCCCTGCCAACCCCCAGCTGCTACGTCCGTCACGGGCCCTTGTTGTCCCGTCAACGACGAGTGGGTGGCCCCCGTCACGCACGCACCCGATCCACAGGCGGCCGTAACGTCCCGTTCACCTGGCGTGGCTACGTTTGTCGTCGTGGTGCAGCATGAGGGCCTGAGCCCCGTCCAGGAGGACCGCAGGAACCGGGACGCCGTGGGACACCGCGCGGCGACAGTCGAACAGGGCCGTTTCTGCCTGGCCCGCTGCACCTGCGGCTGGCGCGGGCCGGCCCGCCGGGCCCGCAGCCTGGCCCGCGCGGACGCGCTGGGGCACGAGGGCGGCGCCTGACCGGCACCGGCACGCTCAGCCGAGGCGCAGCGCCGCCGTCAGTTCGTCGAGCAGCTCGCGGTCGCGGAACTGGGTCAGCCGCTTCCGGGCCTCCGCAGGCGGCAGCCACAGAATGCGGTCCACCTCCTTGTTGGGGGTGAAGACGCCCGCCGCGGCCTCGGCGGCCCAGTAGCGGACCTGCTTGGGCCGGCCGCCCGCCATGTAGGTCACGGTGGACAGCTCGGCGCCGGGAACGGCGGTGTAGCCCGTCTCCTCCGCCACCTCGCGGACGGCGCCCGCGAGCGGGTCCTCGCCGCGCTTGAGCTTGCCCTTGGGGTGGGACCAGTCGTCGTACTTCGGCCGGTGGACCAGGCACAGCCGCAGCGTGCCGTCCAGCGGCGAGCGGCGCCACAGCACGCAGCCCGCCGCCAGGACGGGCGTGCCGTTCGGCTCGGGATCGGTCACCGGTGCTCCCCGTCCTGTCAGCCGGCGCCCACGGCCTGCTTCTGCCACGCCTGCTGGAAGGCGAACCTGGCCGCCTCCACCTCATGGCGCTGGTCGGCGTGCAGCACGCCGAGCGCGTACGCCGTCGCCGGGGCGATGCGCGGCGTGCGGGCCGCCGAGGCCGCGGCGGCCGCCGCCTCCGAGGCGTCGCGGTGCCGGTCGAGGGCCTGCCCGGCCGCCGACAGCCGTACGTGCGCGGAGGAGTCGGTCCCGTCGAGGACCTCGCGCGCGTACCGGTGCAGGCGCAGCAGCAGGCGGACCTGGTGCCAGGGGGCGTCCTGCGGGTGCGGGGCCGGGTCCGGGGAGAGGCCGTGGATCAGGGCCTCCGCGTTGTACGGGCTGCCCGCGGTGACGAGCGGGAGGGCGGCGACGGCGTCCGTCAGGCGCTCCCGGGCGGCGGCGGCCAGGGGCGTCAGGTCCATGGCGGCCCCGGGGGCGAGGGGGACGTCGCTGGCGAGGACGGCCACCTTGTCCGCGACGGCGTGGAAGCGCGCCGAGCCCAGCGCCTGGAGGGCGGTCGAGTGCGCCCGGGTCCGGGCCAGGGTGAGCTGGCGCTCCAGCAGGGCGCCCGCCTTCGCCGCGCCCACGGTGAGGTTGCCGCGGTCCGTTCGGCCGCCCGCGGCCTCCTCGGTGGGCTGGGCCGGGAGGACCGCGGTGCCGGAGAGCCGGTGCAGGGCGAGCAGCAGCCGCTCCAGGCAGGCCTGGCAGGCGTGTTCACGGGCCAGGGTGCCGGACAGCCAGGCCAGTTCCGGGCACAGTTCAGCCGACCAGGTCTCGTCGAGCAGGGGGCGGAAGGTGTGCGCGGTGCCGCTGATGCGGCGGGCCGAGCGGCGCAGGGCGCGCGCGGCGTCGACGGACTCCTCCGTGCCGTGCCCCGCGCCGCCGGTCTCGCGGTGCAGGCGCAGCGCACGCAGGAACTCCGTGGCCTGGGCCCGCAGATAGCACGCGAGGGCTTCGGCGGTGGGGGCACCGCCCGGCTCCGGCGCGGTCGGCAGCCCCGGGGGGCTCCCGGCCGTGGAGTCCGTCGGGTCAAGGTGTTGCTGTGCCACGCCGGCGCCTCCGGGCGTCTATGAGCATCTCCTGGATGTTGCGCAGGGGCTGGCCGTCCGAGTCGGTCGCGTACCGGGTCCACTCGCCGTCCGGGCCGAGATGCCAGGAGGAGGTGGTGTCGGACATGCCGGTCTCCAGCAGCCGGTTGAGGGCTGCCCGGTGGGCCGGGTCGGTGACCCGGACCAGGGCCTCGATACGGCGGTCGAGGTTGCGGTGCATCATGTCGGCGCTGCCGATCCACACCTCGGACTCGCCGCCGTTGCCGAAGACGAAGACCCGTGAGTGTTCGAGGAAGCGGCCGAGGATCGAGTGGACGCGGATGTTCTCCGACAGGCCGGGCACGCCAGGGCGCAGGGCGCAGATGCCGCGCACCCACACGTCGACCGGGACGCCGGCCTGGGAGGCACGGTAGAGCGCGTCGACGACCGCCTCGTCGACCATCGAGTTCACCTTGATGCGGATGACGGCGGGGCGTCCGGCGCGGTGGTGCTGGATCTCCTTGTTGATGCGGGAGATCAGCCCGTCGCGCAGGGACTTGGGGGCGACGAGGAGCCGGCGGTAGGTCTCGCGGCGGGAGTAGCCGGAGAGGCGGTTGAACAGGTCGGACAGGTCCGCGCCGACCTGCGGGTCGGCGGTGAGCAGGCCGAGGTCCTCGTAGAGGCGGGCGGTCTTCGGGTGGTAGTTGCCGGTGCCGACGTGGCTGTAGCGCCGCAGGGTGTCGTCGCCCTCCTGGCGCACCACCAGGGACAGCTTGCAGTGGGTCTTCAGGCCGACCAGTCCGTAGACGACGTGGCAGCCGGCCTCCTCCAGCTTGCGCGCCCACTTGATGTTGGCGTGCTCGTCGAAGCGGGCCTTGATCTCGACCAGGACGAGGACCTGCTTGCCGGACTCGGCGGCGTCGATGAGCGCGTCGACTATGGGGGAGTCGCCGGAGGTCCGGTACAGGGTCTGCTTGATCGCGAGGACGTCCGGGTCGGCGGCGGCCTGTTCGAGGAAGGCCTGCACGGAGGTCGAGAAGGAGTCGTAGGGGTGGTGCAGGAGCACGTCCCGGCTGCGCAGGGCGGTGAAGATGTCGGGCGGCGTGGCGGACTCCACCTCCGCCAGGTCCCGGTGGGTGCCGGCGACGAACTTCGGGTACTTCAGCTCGGGCCGGTCGAGGCTGTGGATGCGGAAGAGGCCGGTGAGGTCCAGGGGGCCGGGCAGCGGGTAGACCTCGGCTTCGCTGATCTTCAGCTCGCGCACCAGCAGATCGAGCACCTCGCGGTCGATGGACTCCTCGACCTCCAGGCGCACCGGCGGTCCGAAGCGGCGCCGCATGAGCTCCTTCTCCAGGGCCTGGAGCAGGTTCTCCGCGTCGTCCTCCTCGACCTCGAGGTCCTCGTTGCGGGTGAGCCGGAAGGTGTGGTGCTCCAGCACCTCCATGCCCGGGAACAGCTCCTCCAGATGGGCCGCGATGACGTCCTCCAGGGGGACGTAGCGGCCCGGGGAGCTCTCCAGGAAGCGGGACAGCAGCGGCGGCACCTTGACCCGGGCGAAGTGGCGGTGGCCGGTGACCGGGTTGCGTACGACGACGGCCAGGTTCAGGGACAGGCCGGAGATGTACGGGAAGGGGTGCGCGGGGTCGACCGCCAGGGGGGTCAGCACGGGGAAGATGCGGTGCCTGAACAGCGTGAACAGGCGGGCCTGCTCCTTCTCCGTGAGCTCGCTCCAGCGGACCAGGTGGATGCCCTCCTCCGCGAGCGCGGGGGCGACGTCCTCGTGGTAGCAGGCGGCGTGCCGGGCCATGAGCTCGCGCGAGCGGGCCCAGATCATCTCCAGCACCTCGCGCGGCTGCAGTCCGGAGGCGGACCGGGTGGCCACGCCGGTGGCGATGCGGCGCTTCAGTCCCGCGACCCGGACCATGAAGAACTCGTCCAGGTTGCTGGCGAAGATCGCGAGGAAGTTCGCGCGTTCCAGCAGGGGGGTGTTGGGGTCCTCGGCGAGTTCGAGGACGCGCTCGTTGAAGGCGAGCCAGCTGCGCTCCCGGTCCAGGAAACGGCCCTGCGGCAGCAGCTCCCCCTCGGCCGGCGTCTCCACGTAACCGTCGAGGTCCGCGTCGATGTCCGGTTCCAGGTCGGAGACCGTGGCCGCCACGGTGTGCGGGCGGTGCGCGGCGATGGAGCCCACGGAGGGCTGCGGGTTCTGTGCGGTGGCGGGGCCCGCGAGGCCTCCCACGTGGTCGGCGGGAGCCGGCGGGGTCTGCGCTGCCTGGGTGTCTGGCTGCCTCATGAACCTATTCTTCCGCGCCTGCGGCGGGACAGGCGCGTCGAACGGCACGCGCGGGAGCGCGGCGGCGGTCGCCTCCCGGGGCGGCTCGGGCTCTGGCGCGGCGGGCTTCACCGCCCGAGCGTCGCAAGACCGTCTGAACCGCCGGTTACGGCCACATGACGTGAGGGACACCGGCAGGCGGCCCCGAGGGTCACGTTTCCGTGCGGTACATGAGGTCCGTCTCGTACGTGGTGAAGCCCAGGCGCTCGTAGACCGAGACCGCCGCCTCGTTGTCGGCGTCGACGTACAGCATCGCCGTCGGCAGGCCCTGCGCGGCCAGGTGGCGCAGGCCGATCAGGGTGAGGGCCCTGCCGAGGCCGCCGCCCTGGGCGCCGGGGCGGACACCGAGGACGTACACCTCGCCGAGGCGCTCCTCGCGGTGCGTCTTGGTCCAGTGGAAGCCGGCCAGCCGGCCGTCGCGCTCGGCGAGGAAGAAGCCCTGCGGGTCGAACCACGGCTGCGCCATGCGGTCGTCGAGGTCGCGCTGGGTGAGCGAACCCTGCTCGGGGTGGTGGGCGAACGCCTCCGCGTTCACGGCGAGCCACGCGGCGTCGTCGCGGCCGGGCACGAAGGCCCGTACCGTCACACCCTCCGGCAGTACCGGCTCGGGCAGGTCGAGGTCCGTCAACGGCCGCCGCATCTGCCGCAGTTCGCGGAACAGCGTGAGCCCGAGGACCTGGGCCAGATGGCGCGCGGCGGACTGCCCCCCGTGCGCCCACACCCGCAGCCGCTTGCCGGACGCGGCCAGCAGCGCGGCGCCGAGCGCCCGTCCGTGCCCGTGCCCGCGGTGCTCGGGGTGGACGACCAGCTCGGCGGCGGGCGCCTCCACCGGATCGGTGTCCTCCAGCTGCGCGTAGCCGACGAGTTCGCCGTCGACGGACAGCAGCAGATGGGACACCCCCGCGCGGGCGCCGCCCCGCAGCTGGAGCCGGCCCTGCTCGGACACCGCCTGCCGCTCGTCGACGCGGGCGGCCGCCTCCAGCAGCCCGAGCACGGCCTCGGCCTGCTCCGGGCCGAGCTCGGCGAGGGTCTGCAGGGAACGGGCGGGCGGTGCGGTGTCGTCGCTGGTCATGGATATGAGGGTAAGGGGTTCCCCCGCGGGGTGGCCGGGCCTTCACCGGGCCCGTGCGACCCCGCCTTCGTCCGGCCACGTGACCGTGACCTCACCGGGTCTCGGTGACACCAGGGGTCTCCGGGGGAGGGACGGGCGCCCCCGGCAGCCGTACCGTCGCCACCGTGCCGCCGCCCTCGGCCGGTGTCAGCGTCACCTCGCCGCCCGCCCGCTCGACGGTGCGGGCGACGATGGACAGGCCGAGTCCCGAGCCGGGCAGGGCGCGGGCGCTCGGGGAGCGCCAGAAACGGTCGAAGACATGGGGGAGTTCGTCGGCGGGGATGCCGGGTCCGTGGTCGCGCACGGTGAGGACGCCACGGTCCAGGACGACGTCGATCGTGCCGTCCCTGGGGCTGAACTTCACCGCGTTGTCGAGGATGTTGACGATCGCCCGCTCCAGCGCCGACGGCTCCGCCCGCACGAACCAGGGGTTGAGCGCCGTCTTTATCGTCAGCTCGGGGCCGCGCAGCCGGGCGCGGCCCAGCGCCGCCTCCACGGTGTCCTGCAGGGCGATCACCTGGACGCGTTCGCCCCGCTGCCCGTCCGAGCGCGACAGCTCCTGCAAGTCGCCGATCAGCGAGGCCAGTTCCGTCATCTGCGCCTTGACCGAGGCGAGCAGCGCCTTGCGGTCGGCCTCGGGCAGCGGGCGGCCCGTCTCCTCGCTGCGGGTGAGGAGTTCGATGTTCGTCCGCAGCGAGGTGAGCGGGGTGCGCAGTTCGTGGCCGGCGTCCGCGATGAGCTGCTGCTGGAGGTCCCGGGAGCTGGCCAGCGAGGAGGTCATGGAGTTGAAGGAGCGGGACAGCCGGGCGACCTCGTCCTCGCTGTCGTCCTCCACGGGGATGCGGATCGTCAGGTCCTCGGTGCGCGCCACGTGCTCCACCGCCTCGGTGAGCTTGTCCACGGGGCGCAGCCCGGCGCGGGCCACGGCGAGGCCGGCCGCTCCGGCGCCGACGACTCCCACGCCGGAGACGAACAGGAGCAGCAGGGCGAGTTCGTTGAGGGTGTTCTCGGTGTCCGTCAGGGACACCCCGAGCATGAAGGCGATGCCCGGATACGCGTCGGCGTTGGGGCCCGGGCCCATCGGGACGGCGACGGTGATCACGCGGACGTTGTTGCCCCGGGTGTCGGTGGTGGTGTGGAGGGTGCGCTCGCGGAGATCGGGGTCGCCGGCGACCTCCTTGTCCACGGACGTGACCTTGATGACGCCCGGGGACCGGCTGTCCACGCAGAACTTGCCCTGGACCGTCACCAACTGCACGTAGAGGTAGGAGCGCTGCATGTCGCCCGGCGAGTGGTCCGTGGTCTGCGAGCAGTTGGCCGCCAGGGCCGAGGCCGTGGTGGCGGATACCCTGCCGTAGCTCAGGAGCCGGTTGTCGACGTCGTCGTACAGCTTCCCCTGGACGATGAACCAGCAGGTGAGGGAGACCGCCGCGACCGCGAAGGCCACCGCCGCCGCCACCAGCAGTGCCAGCCGGGAGCGGATCGGCAGCGCACGGAAACGGCGCAGCGCCTTCTTCACTCCGCGCCGCCCTGCCGCAGGACGTATCCCACTCCGCGCACCGTGTGCACGAGGCGGGGTTCGCCGTCGGCCTCGGTCTTGCGGCGCAGGTACATGACGTAGACGTCGAGGGAGTTCGACGAGGGTTCGAAGTCGAAGCCCCAGACCGCCTTGAGGATCTGCTCACGGGTGAGCACCTGGCGCGGGTGGGCCATGAACATCTCCAGCAGGGTGAACTCCGTGCGGGTCAGCTCCACCTGCCGTCCGCCGCGGGTGACCTCGCGGGTGGCGAGGTCCATGCGCAGGTCGCCGAAGGTGAGGGCCTCGTCCTCCTCGGCCGCGCCCGCCACGGCCGACGCGTAGGTGCTGCGGCGCAGCAGGGCCCGGATGCGGGCGAACAGCTCGTCCAGCTCGAAGGGCTTGACCAGGTAGTCGTCCGCCCCGGCGTCCAGGCCGGTGACCCGGTCGCCGACCGTGTCGCGGGCGGTCAGCATCAGGATGGGGGTGGTGTCCCCGGCGCCCCGGATCCGGCGGGCGGCGGTCAGGCCGTCCATCCGGGGCATCTGGATGTCGAGGACGAGCAGGTCGGGACGGTACGAGGCCGCCTTGTCCAGCGCGTCCGCGCCGTCCACGGCGACCTCGGTCTCGTACCCCTCGAAGGCGAGGCTGCGCTGGAGTGCTTCGCGTACCGCCGGCTCGTCGTCGACGATCAGGATGCGCTGGGGATCACGGTCGCCATCGGCGGGACTCATCGGTCGCTGTTCCTCGGTTCGAAGGGGCCGCGGGGGCCGGTCGGCCCCCGGGCTGGACGCTCTCAGCCTCGCATGTTTCGGTGCGGCGGAGGGCGGCGCGCGGGTCGCGCGCCGCGGCTCAGGCGGCGACCGCGGTGATCCGCCGCAGCGGGACCTTGTGCCGGTGGGGGCGGTCGGCGGAGGTGCGCAGGCCCATCAGCTGGGGGACCGCGACGTCCTCGGGGGCGCGGTGCGCCGGGCCGTGCAGTTCCTTCGCGACGTCGCGGGCCAGGGTGACTCCGGCGGCGGCGGTGATGTCGATGGTGTCCGTCGTCTCGTGCACAACCTGCTGGATCATGTCGTACTCCTTGTCGAACGGTCCCGGACGATGTCCGGATCGCCTGCCGGTGCCGCGTCTCAGTTCTGGGAACCGGAGCGCAGGGTGGCCAGGTCGGACTTGACGGTGTTGATCGGGATGGCGAAGCCGAGGCCGACGCTGCCGGCGTTGGACGAGTCCGACGCCTGGCCGGCCGAGTACATCGCCGAGTTGATGCCGACGACGTTGCCGCTCGCGTCGATCAGCGCGCCGCCGGAGTTGCCGGGGTTGAGGGACGCGTCGGTCTGTATCGCCTGGTAGGTGGTGGTGGAGGAGCCGGTGTCGCCGTTGAACTGGTGGCCGCCGAACTGGAAGGGCCAGCCGCCGTCGCCCTGCTGCTGGTTCTCGTCGGTGGGGACCGTCACGTCCCGGTGCAGGGCGGAGACGATGCCGCTGGTGACGGTGCCGGTCAGGCCCTCCGGGGAGCCGATCGCGACGACCTGGTCGCCGACCGCGAGCCCGTCGGAGTCGCCGAGGGCCGCCGGCGTGAGTCCGGAGGCGTTCCGCAGCTTGATCAGGGCGAGGTCCTTGGAGCTGTCGGTGCCCACGACCTGCGCGGTGTACGAGGTGCCGTCGCTGGTGCGCACCTTGATCGAGGAGGCGCCCGCTATGACGTGGTTGTTGGTGACGACCTCGCCCTTGCTGCTGACGACCACGCCGGAGCCGGTGGAGGTGCCGTTGTCGAGGGTGGCGTTGACCTCGACGACGCTGGGGGTGACCGCCTTGGCGATCGCGGAGATGCTGCCGCGCTGGCTGGAGGGCACCACGTTGGTGGTGGTGCTGGAGGAGGTGACCGTGTGCGTGCCGGTCAGTTCCTGGAAGGCGAAGGCGGTACCGCCGCCCACGACGGCCGAGGCGATCGCCACCGCGGCGAGCAGGGCGAGCGGGCCCCTGGCGCGCCTGCGGGAGCCGGAGGCGTGCGCGGGTCCCGCCGGGTGGGCCGGGAAGGCGGCGGTGCCGCCGTCCGCGCCGCCCTGCCCGCCGTCGGCGTCCGGTCCGGCCGCGAAGGGCCGGCCCGGGGGGTACGGCGGCGGGGGCGGCCACTCCGGATTCACCGGGGCGGAGGCCCCTCGCGGGTCCGCCGGCTGCACGGAGTCGGCAGCCGGGGCCTGCCCGTCACCCTGGGGGTGTTCGTACTCGCCGCTGCGGCGGATGCTCTCGCTCATGACATTGAGAGTGTCCCGGGATCATGAGAGCTTCCTGAGTCCCCGCTGAGAAGCCCGACAGAACCTCGTATGCCCGATATAAGGGCGTTCCCCGGCGGGTTCCCGAAGGGTGCGGAGAGCGGCTAGGCGCAGCCGCAGGACGTGCGTACCACCAGTCGTGACGGGAACTGCTTCAGCCGCTCCCGGCGCGAGCCGGCGACCCGCAGCCCGTCGTCGAGGACCAGGTCCACGGCCGCCCGGGCCATCGCCGACCGGTCCGAGGCGACCGTCGTCAGCGGCGGATCCGTCAGCGCCGCCTCCTTGATGTCGTCGAAACCGGCGACCGCGAGTTCGCCGGGGACGTCGATGCGCAGCTCGCGCGCGGCCCGCAGCAGACCGATCGCCTGGTCGTCGGTGGAGCAGAAGACCGCCGGGGGACGGTTCGGGCCCGAGAGGATCTCCAGGCTGATCCGGTACGCGTCGTAGCGGTTGTACGGCGCCTCGAACAGGCGGCCCTCCGTCGGGAGGCCGGCCTCCGCCATGGCGCGCCGCCAGCCCTCGACGTGGTCGGACACGGGGTCGCCCACGGCAGGCGTGTCGGCGGTGCCGCCCACACAGGCGACGTACTCGTGACCGTGCTCCAGCAGATGCCGCACGGCGAGCTGGGCGCCGCCCAGGTCGTCGGTCACCACGGCCACGTCGTCGATGGCCTCGGGCCGCTCGTGCAGCAGTACGATCCGGGCGTCCCAGGCGTCGATCTCGGCGGCGGCGAGGTCGTTCAGCGCGTGGCTGACCAGGATCAGGCCGGAGACGCGCATCCCGAGGAACGCCCGCAGATAGTGGACCTCGCGCTCGGCGACGTAGTCGGAGTTGCCGACGAGGACCATCTTCCCGCGCTCGGCGGCGGCCCACTCCACGGCGTGCGCCATCTCCCCGAAGAAGGGCTGGCGGGCGTCCGGGACGATCAGGCCTATGAGGTCGGTGCGCCGCGAGGCCATGGCCTGGGCGACCCGGTCGGGCCGGTACCCCAGCTCCTTGATCGCGGCGAGGACTCGCTCGCGGGTGGCCGGGGCGACCGGCCGGGGTCCGTTGTTGATCACATAGCTGACGACGGCAGTGGACGTCCCTGCCAGCCGCGCCACGTCATCCCGAGTCACCTTGGCCACGGCGCGGAGTCTACGCGGATGGACCCCCTCCCGGGCAGGGCTTACGGGAGCGTGGGCGGGTATGCGACACGCCTCGTGGGAGCGCTTCTCACCCCTGTGCGCGGGCCTGCCTCGCCGTGGTGTCCTGATTCTCCTTCTTTGGCCGGGCGGTTCCGGCCTTCTTCTCGTCCGTGGCGTCCCCGGCGCGGTCGCCCTTCTCGGGAGTAACGAATCGGTAACCGACATTGCGGACCGTCCCGATCAGCGATTCGTGCTCGGGTCCGAACTTGGCCCGCAACCGCCGCACGTGCACGTCGACGGTCCGGGTGCCGCCGAAGTAGTCGTAGCCCCAGACCTCCTGGAGGAGCTGCGCCCGGGTGAAGACGCGGCCCGGGTGCTGCGCGAGGTACTTCAGCAGCTCGAACTCCTTGAAGGTGAGGTCGAGGACCCGGCCCTTGAGCCGGGCGCTGTAGGTCGCCTCGTCCACGGACAGGTCGCCGCTGCGGATCTCCATCGGGGAGTCGTCGTCGACGATCTGCCGGCGGCCCACGGCCAGCCTGATGCGGGCCTCCACCTCGGCGGGACCGGCGGTGTCCAGGAGCACGTCGTCGATGCCCCAGTCGGCGGTCACGGCCGCGAGGCCGCCCTCGGTCACCACGAGGATCAGCGGGCTGCCGAGGCCCGTGGAGCGCAGCAGCCGGCACAGACCGCGCACCTGCGGCAGATCGCGCCGCCCGTCGACCAGGACGACGTCGGCGCCCGGGGTGTCCACGAGCGCCGGCCCCTCCGCCGGAGCCACCCGCACGTTGTGCAGCAGCAGGCCGAGAGCGGGGAGCACTTCGGCCGACGGCTGGAGGGCGTTGGTCAGCAGCAGCAGTGAACTCATCGCGCGCCTCCCCTCGGTTCCCGGCCGTGGTCGAGCAGGGGGAACCCCCGTGCCTGGGCCGTCGTACGTGTGTGCACCGTTCGGTCGTCCATGGCTCTGGTTCCTCCTCGGATCCCTGCCCGCCGCGCGATCGACCGGGCCGTGCACCCGCGGTCTCCCGCGCCGTGCGCCACGCCTGCCGAAAGCACAAAAGGACCCGGGGGCTGCGCTGCCCGAGTCCTCTTCGCAGCAGAATAGCCGATATGAGGTCGGGATCGGCAGGTCGTGTGGTGCGTTCGACGGGTGTTCCGGAGGGCGGGGCACCGCCGGGGACGGGCGCCGAAGGCGTGGTCAGGACATTTCTGCGCACGGCGGACGGGGTCGCGCTCGACGCCCTGTACGAGCCGGGCGCGGCCGCGTACGACGGCCCGGGCCGCGGGTACGCCGGCCTCGTGTTCGTGGTCGCACACGGCTTCACCGGCGACCTGGACCGGCCACACGTGCGCAGGGTGGCGCGAGCCCTGGCCCGGCACGGCGCCGTGGTCACCTTCTCCTTCCGCGGCCACGGGGCCTCCGGCGGCCGCTCCACCGTCGGCGACCGCGAGGTGCTGGACCTGGCGGCGGCGGTGGCCTGGGCGCGCGGGTTCGGGCACGCGCGCGTGGCGACCGTCGGCTTCTCCATGGGCGGCTCGGTGGTCCTGCGGCACGCGGCCCTGCACGGCGGCCCCGAGGGCGCCGCACCGGACGAGGGGCGCCCGGACACCCGTACGGACGCCGTGGTCTCCGTCAGCGCGCCCGCGCGCTGGTACTACCGGGGCACGGCACCCATGCGCCGGCTGCACTGGCTGGTCACGCGCCCCGCGGGCCGCCTGCTCGGCCGCTACGGGCTGCGCACCCGGATCCACCACCGCGACTGGGACCCCGTCCCGCTGCCGCCGTTCCGGGCGGCCGCGCGCATCGCGCCCACCCCGCTGCTGATCGTGCACGGCGACCGGGACGGCTACTTCCCCCTCGACCACCCCCGGATGCTGGCCGCGGCCGCCGGTGACCACGGGGAACTGTGGCTGGAGCACGGCATGGGCCACGCCGAGAACGCCGCCGCCGACGAACTCCTGGACCGCATCGCGCGCTGGACGGTCGCACAGGCGGGCTAGCCTGACCCTGTTCATGGACGAATGATCGAGGGACGGGATGGCAGAGGTCACGGTGCGCTACTGGGCGGCGGCGAAGGCCGCGGCCGGTGTCGCCGAGGAGCCGTACGAGGCGGAGACGCTCGCCGAGGTGCTGGACGCGGTGCGCGGGCGGCACCCCGGTGAGCTGGACCGCGTGCTGCGGCGTTGCTCGTTCCTCATCGACGGCGACCCGGTGGGGAAGCGCGCGCACGAGACGGTACGGCTGACCGAGGGCGGCACGGTCGAGGTGCTCCCCCCGTTCGCAGGAGGGTGAGCGAATGACCGACCGGCCGTATGAGGGGTCCCCAGGGTCTCCCTACGACAACCCCCACAGCGGGTACGACCCGTACGCGGGACAGCCCGCGGCACACCAGCCGTACCCGCCCGCCGCACGGCAGCCCCACCCGGCCGCTCAGCCGCAGGCGTGGCCCGAGCATCCGCAGGCGCACGAGGACCCGCGGGTCGCCGACCAGTACACGCAGCAGTGGCAGGGCGAGACCTGGGACACCCAGACGCACACCCGGCCACCGGTGGCCCCGGCAGCGGCGGAGACCGCGTACCTGCCCCCGGTGGGCCACCAGGGACCGGTCGCGGCCCACGGGGTCCAGGGCGGCGGGGTCCAGGGCGCGCAGGCGCCCGCCTACGCGCCGCAGCCGCACCCGCAGCCGCAGGCACCGGCCGCGTCCGCCGCCGCGCAGACGGCGTACCTGCCCCCGGTCGGGCAGCACGCCCCGCAGCCGCAGGCTCCCGCCCCGGCCGCCGCCGATCCCGCCGGGGGCGACGGGCCCGGCTACGGGCCCGCCACCGTCGCCGGCAACGCCCGGATCACCGACGCGCAGCGGGCCCGCGCCGAGGGACGCTCACCGATCATCGAACCGGGGATGCAGCCGGCCGCGCTCACGGCGCTGCTGGGGCTGCTGCTCGCCGGTGCGGCGGAGGTCGGCGTCTACGGGCTGCTCCTGCCGCTGGTCGTGCTCCAGGGCGTGACGGCCGCGGGCTGGTTCCGGCTGAACGGCATGTGGCCCGCCCGGCAGGGCATCGCCCTCGGCTTCCTGGGCGCGCTCGCCGCCGACGCGGCGGTGCTCGCCGCGGGCCGCGAGCACGCGCCCGGCGCGATCCTGGGCACGCTCGGGGTGTGGGTGCTGCTCTCCCTCGTCCTCCAGCTGCGCTCCCACGCCGACCCGGACGAGCGGATGTACGGCCTGATGGCGACCGTCGCCGCGGCGGCGCTCGCGATCGTGGCCACCGGCTACCTGGCCGCCCCGGCGGACGCGGTCGCGGTCGGCGCGGTGGCGGTCGCGGTGGCCGTCCTGGCACGGGCGCTGCCGCTGCCCACGCCGGCCTCGGTGGTCGTCGCGCTGCTCGCGGCGGCGGGCGCGGGCGTCGCGGTCGGCGGTATGACGGACCTGGGTGCCAAGGGCGCGCTGCTCGGCGCGGGCGCCGCGGTGTGCGCGCTGATCGGGCACCGCGCGGCGAGCTACGACTACCCCTCGCGCTTCGTGCACTTCACGGCCGGCGTCGCCTTGCCGCTGTCGGCCGCGGCACCGGTGGTGTGGGTGCTGGGACGCGCGCTGGGATGACCGCACCCCGGACCGGGCCCGCTTCCGCAGTTGTTCGACAATGCCCGGCCCGGTCCCCGGGGAGGTTTACGCTCGCGCGTGACGGCCATCAGGTCGTGGAGGACCGCCGAGGGGGGAACCGGTTGCGAGCGCTGAGAGTACTCCTGATCGTCGTCGTGGTCCTGGGCGTGCTGTTCGTGGTGGTCGACCGGGTCGCGGTGCACTTCGCGGAGGAGCAGGCGGCCGACCGGCTCAGGACCACGGAGAGCCTGGCGAGCACCCCGGACGTGTCCATCAAGGGCTTCCCGTTCCTCACCCAGGTGGCCGGCGGCGAGTTCGACGACGTCCGGGTCGGCATCAAGGACTACGAGGCGGCCACGGGGAACGGCGGCCAGCGGATCCGTATCGCCGACATCGAGGCCGACATGCGGGGCGTGCGGTTCTCCGGCGACTACAGCTCGGCCACCGCGGCCACCGCCACCGGCACCGCGACCATCGGCTACGACGAGTTGCTGAAGGCCGCGAAGTCCGAGCCGACGCCCGTCCTTCCCGGCGTCACCGCCCATGTGGTCGGCCTGTCCGACGGCGGTGGAGGCAAGGTCAAGGTCGGCCTGGAGGTCGAGGCCAAGGCGCTGGGCATCAAGCAGAGCTTCTCCGTGCTCAGCTCGGTCACCGTGCGGGGCAAGAAGGTGGAGGTGAGCGCCGACGACCTGCCGGTGGTGGGCGGTCTGCGGCTCCCCGAGAGCCGGATCCGGGCGATCACCGACTTCCAGCAGGCGATCGAACGGCTGCCCGGCGAGGTCCGGCTGGACTCCGTACGGGCGGCGAAGGACGGCGTCGAGATCACGGTGAAGGGTTCGGACGTCAGGCTGGCCGGGTAGGCAGCACGCGGGGAACGACGAGGTGTCCGAGGAGCGAGACGCCTCCGTCCGCAGCGCAGATGCGCCGCGCGGTCGAGAACGGACACGAGCGCACGGAAGGCCGCGGGAGGATCCCCCGAACGCTCTCCCGTTCCCACATCCCGGACGATCGCGTCTCAGCATCCGACACGCCGGTGACATGTCCGCCTTTCCCTCCCTACGATCGACACCATGCAGCGACAGGCGGATCTCACGAAGCGGCGGGCAGTGGACCTGTGCCGTGTTGCCGCCATGCTCTGTCGCACTTCCTGAGCGGGAGCCCTCTCCCGTATCCCCCGCCCCGCGACGACCCGGGGCACACCCGCGCGCCGTGTACGCCGGCATCGAACGCGTACCCGCGCGCCCCTTCGCACTCGCACGCCCCGCCGTACCTGCCCCGGAGGAGATTGAGCATGAGCCGCAGCGACGTCCTGGTCGACGCCGACTGGGTCCAGGACCACCTGGACGACCCGAGCATCGCCATCGTCGAGGTGGACGAGGACACGTCCGCGTACGACAAGAACCACATCAAGAACGCCATCCGGATCGACTGGACCAAGGACCTCCAGGACCCGGTCCGCCGCGACTTCATCGACCAGGCCGGCTTCGAGAAGCTGCTGTCGGAGAAGGGCATCGCCAACGACCACACGGTGATCCTCTACGGCGGCAACAACAACTGGTTCGCCTCGTACGCCTACTGGTACTTCAAGCTGTACGGCCACCAGGACGTCAAGCTCCTCGACGGCGGCCGCAAGAAGTGGGAGCTGGACGCCCGCGAGCTGGTCGACGGCACCGAGGTGCCGGAGCGCCCGGCGACCGCGTACCAGGCCAAGCCGCAGGACGCCTCCATCCGCGCCTTCCGTGACGAGGTCGTGGCCGCGATCGGCAAGCTGAACATCGTCGACGTCCGGTCGCCCGACGAGTTCTCCGGCAAGCTGCTCGCCCCGGCCCACCTGCCGCAGGAGCAGTCGCAGCGCCCCGGCCACGTGCCGACCTCGCGGAACATCCCGTGGTCCAAGAACGCCAACGACGACGGCACCTTCAAGTCGGACGAGGACCTCAAGGCCCTCTACGAGGCCGAGCAGGTCGACCTGGCGAAGGACACCATCGCCCTGTGCCGCATCGGTGAGCGCTCGGCGCTGACCTGGTTCGTGCTGCACGAGCTGCTCGGTGTGCAGAACGTCAAGAACTACGACGGCTCCTGGACCGAGTACGGCTCCCTGGTCGGCGTACCGATCGAGCTCGGCGCCGGCAAGTAAGCACGACGGCTCAGACCGTTTCGACCTCATCGAACCTCTGGAGAAGCACATGTGTGGAGCGAAGGCCGGCGGCCCGGACGCCTCGACGATCAAGCCCGGTGAGACGACCATCCAGGGTCAGGTGACCCGCGACGGCGAGCCGGTGAAGGGCTACGTCCGTCTGCTGGACTCGACCGGCGAGTTCACCGCGGAGGTCCCCACCTCCGCCACGGGCCAGTTCCGGTTCTACGCGGCCGAGGGCACGTGGACCGTCCGCGCCCTCGTCCCCGGCGCCAGCGCCGACCGCACGGTCGTCGCCCAGCAGGGCGGCCTCGCGGAGGTCGCGATCGCCGTCTGAGCGGTCTGCCCGGACGGTCCTGAGCGGGTGGTCCGGGCACGGTACGGCCGAAGGGCCGCGCCCCACGGGTTGGACACCCGGGGCGTGGCCCTTCCGGCGTTCCCGCCCCCGCACGGCGGGCCCGCGCGGACCTACCCTGGAGGTATGTACGCACGACGTCGGCATGTGTACTTCGCCATGATGGGGGTCTGTGTCGGGCTGTTCGTCCTGGCGTGGGGCCTCGTGCGCATCTGGTCGGTCCCCGCGGCCGTCGGCATGTGCCTGGTCGCCATGGTGATCCCGCCGGTCGCCGCGATGGTCGCCAACCGGCGCGGACCCGAGGACCGCTGGTGGGACGACCCGTCCGGCGACCCCAAGTCCGACGAGTGGTGGGACGAGCTGGACGGCAAGAAGCGGCGCTAGCCGACTGCTCGGCCGTCGTTCTCAGTAGACGAGCGCCTGCGTCCCGTCGGTCAGGGCCTCCTGCACGAAGACCTGCGCGCCCGCGATCCGCACGCCCTCGATGACGTCCTTCTCCGTGATGTCCCGGCGGGCCGCGCACTGGGTGCACAGGGTGAGACGGCCGGCCGCGAGGATCGACTCGATCAGGTCGGGCAGCGGAGCTGCGTGCGGCAGCTCGAACTCGGCGGCCCGGCCCGGCAGCGCGAACCAGGAGGACTCCCCGGTCAGCCACAGGGACACCTCCACCCCGCTGGCCGCGGCCACCGCCGCCACCGTGAAGGCCTGAGAGCACCGCTCGGGAGCGTCCGCCCCCGCGGTCACCTTGATCACCAGCTTCTTCGCCATGTCCGAATCGTAAACAACTCCCTTGCAACCACGGACGTCCTCCGTAAGTCTCCCGGGAAGCGCGCATACGGAAGGCGCGCTTCCCGTTCTGGGGGGAACGTCTTGGAAGTACCCGAAAGATCCGAACCGACAACCGCAGTACCCGGGGGGCAGGAACCGCCCGGGGTGCAGGAACCGCCAGAGGTACAGGAAGCACCCGAGGCGCCGCAATCACTCGTAACACAGGATGCGCCGAACGCGCCCGAGGAGCCGGTGGTCGCACCCCGCGCCCGCCGGCGCGGCCGTACCGCACTGCTCGTCGCCACCGCGGCCGTCCTCGGCGCCGTGGCCGGCACCTGCACCGGCTATCTGATCCAGGCCGATCGTGAACCCACCCGGCTGCCCTCCCTCTCGCAGCCCGAACTCGCGCGGGCGAAGGGCCCGGCTCCGGAACCCCTTTCGGCCGCCCGGGACCGTCGCGTACGGACCGACGGCGACCTGCGCAAGCTGCTGCTCCCGCGGCCGGGCGGGGCGCGGGACGTCCCGTTCGCGCCGGGCCACGACGGCTGGATGAGCCTCGCCGAGTACGCGGGCAGCTACAAGAAGCCGGACCTGGCCTTCCAGGACCAGATCGAGAGCGAGTTCCGCCGCGCCGCGGTCACCTCGTGGCGGACCACCGACGCGCACTACGTCGAGATCCACCTCGTGCAGTACCACCAGGAGGAGGACGTGGCCGCCATCGGGCACACGGGCAACGAGGTGTACTGGGCCGAGCGCGACTCCGGCAACCGCGGCTGGCCCGTTCCCGGCACGGGTGACGGCATGGCGTACGTGGGCAGCGCGCCCGACCGGAAGCCGGGCTACCTTCCCCTGTACTCGGCCGAGGCACACGCCTGGCGCGGCGACATCGGGATGGACATCTACGTCTACGACACCAAGCCCGTGTCCAAGAAGGAGATCATGAGTCTGGCCGAACGGCAGGTGGGGCGGCTGTGAGCGAGGACCCGAGCACGGAGACGGCCGTCACGCCCTCCCGGCGGGGCCGCCGCGCGGGGCTGGTCGCCGGATGCGTCGTGCTGCTCGCCGCGCTCGCCGGCGGCATCGGCTTCACCGTGGTCACCGTCCGCGGCGCCGACCGTGACCCCGGCGAACCTGTCTGGCGCCTGCCCCACGCGGTGGCGGAAGGCGAGCAGCCCGGGGACACCGGCCTGAAGGCGATGCTGCTGCCCTACGGCACGAACGGATACGGGCGCGGCCCGGACCTCGGCGAGTACGGTGCCGACGCCGAACTGAGCGGCACGCAGGCCGTCGCACTGCGCAAGGAGTCGCTGCGGAACCTGCCGCGTTCCCAGCGGCGGCTGCTGGAGAAGCAGATCGACAAGCAGCACATCACGGGCATGGCGATGCGCAGCTACCTCAGTGTCGAGGACCCGGGCCGCATCGGTACGGAGACCGACGGCGCCTTCGCCGTCGAGATCGTGCTGTCCCGGATGGAGAACCGGGGGACCGTGCGCTCCATCGCGGTCGTCCAGCAGGAGTTCCTCGCCGCGATGAAGATCTTCCGGGCGGGACCCGGGATCGAGGGTCACCGCAACGCCCGCTGCTTCCTGCCGCCCGCGGACTTCGGGGGGAAGACGGACTTCGTGATCTGCTCCGCGTACGAGGGCGACGTCCTGGTCAGCGCCAGCGCGTACGGGGTCGAGCCGCTGGACAAGAAGGGCGTGGCCCGGTTGCTCCGCGACCAGCTCGACCGCATCAAGGACCCGGGGAAGGCCGTATGACCGAGCAGCAGGCACCCGTGACCGCCGCACCACCGATGCCGGACGTGCCGCCGGCCGCCGTCGTCCTCCCGGAGCCCGAGCCCCGGAGAGACCGGCGGGTACTGCGGGCGGTACTGCGCTGGACCGCGGCCGCCGTCGTGTTCGCGGTGGCCGGGGCGGGGACGGCGTACGGCATCACCGGCATGGACCGCACGGACCTGCCTGGACTCGCCACCTCCTCGGACGGGCGCTGGGACTACCCGCGGATCGTCGGACCGCCGCTGCCGTCCGGCAGCCCCGCCCCGTTCGCCGCGTCCAACAAGGCCTGGGCGCACCACGCCGACCTGCGGGCCCTCGTGCTGCCCGCGCCCGCGGGCGCCCGCGAGGACAAGGCCCTGCGCGGTACGGACGGCTGGCTGGAGACGAAGGACTTCCTCGCGGAGTACGCGCGGCAGAGCGACCGGAAGAAGTTCGGGCAGCAGCTGACCGACCACGGTCTGCGGCACATCGCCGCCCGCGGCTGGACCATGCGGGACGGCACGCACACACGGATCTACCTGCTCCAGTTCAACAGTGCCGCGGTCGTGGACCACCTGGTCGGCAGCGGTACGGGGATCACCGCGTACGACGGTCCGGCCCACCGGGTGCGCGGAGCCGAGGTTTCCGTTTTCGACGAGGACTTCCCGGCCCGGGCCGAGGTCGACGACATCGGGTACTCCGTCTATGCCGAGGCCAAGCCGTACGGCGCCGAACAGGTGCGCCAGGCGTACCTGTCGGCGGGCGACACCCTCGCGGTCGTCCTCCAGACCCGCAAGGGCACCGCGCCGGCCGTGCCCTTCCAGCAGACGGTGATCCTGCAGAGCGAACTGCTCGCCTGACGAGGTGGGCGCACCTCGCCAAGAGGGCCGGACCCCGGCCGACTAAGCTGGGGTCCGGCCCTGTGCACGTACCGCACCTGCTCAACCGAGGAGCACCCCGTGGAGATCTTCTTCGAAACCCTGCTGGTCCTGGTCTGCGTCGGCGTTCTCGCCTTCGCCTACCTGACCGTGAAGAAGCTGTACCAGGGCCAGCGCTGACCCCGAACAGGAATCGCCGCTCATGATCGAGATCCCGTCCGACCTCCACAAGGAGCTCGTCCCCCTCGCCTTCCTGCTCGGTGACTGGGCCGGTGCAGGCGTGCACGACTTCCCCGGCGCCGAGAAGTGCAACTTCGGCCAGGAGCTCAGCTTCACCCACGACGGCCGGGACTTCCTCGAGTACCACTCCCGCACCTGGGTGCTGGACAACGACGGCAACAAGGTGAAGCCGCTCGAGTCCGAGTCCGGCTTCTGGCGGATCGACGCCGACCGCAAGGTCGAGGTCACGATGACCCGCGACGACGGCGTCATCGAGATCTGGTACGGCGAGCTGGCCCACAAGAAGCCGCAGATCGAGCTGGTCACCGACGCGGTCGCCCGCACCGCCGCCTCCCGCCCCTACACCGGCGGCAAGCGGCTGTACGGCTACGTCAAGAGCGACCTGATGTGGGTCGGCGAGAAGCAGACCCCGGACGTCGAGCTGCGCCCCTACATGTCGGCCCACCTGAAGAAGGTCGTCACCCCCGAACAGGTCGAACGCTGGGCCAAGGCCCTCCCGGACGACCTCCCGGACGACGGGATCGCGTTCTTCAAGTGAGCCCGGCCCGCTTGCGGCCCTAGACTTGAGTCGTGGTGAGCACCGACTGGAAGAGTGATCTGCGGCAGCGTGGCTACCGGCTGACCCCGCAGCGGCAACTCGTGCTCGAAGCCGTCGACAGCCTGGAGCACGCGACGCCCGATGACATCCTCGGCGAGGTGAGGAAGACCGCGTCGGGGGTGAACATCTCCACCGTGTACCGGACCCTGGAGCTCCTGGAGGAGCTCGGGCTGGTCAGCCACGCCCATCTGGGGCACGGGGCGCCGACGTACCACCTGGCGGACCGGCACCACCACATCCACCTGGTCTGCCGGGACTGCACGAACGTGATCGAGGCGGATCTGTCGGTGGCGGCCGAGTTCACCGCCAAGCTGCGGGAGCAGTTCGGCTTCGACACCGACATGAAGCACTTCGCGATCTTCGGGCGGTGCGCGGACTGCGCGCGCAAGGCCGCGGCGGCTTCCGGCGCCTCGCCCGGCAGCAGTCCAAGTACCGAGTCGTAGGCTTGTGTTCATGAAGAGCCCCCTGTTGTCCCTGCCCGGCGCCGTTCCGGCCGAGGGCGTGGACGAAGGCGTCGCCGCCCACTACGGCGACCTGTTCCGCGAGCAGCGCGCCCTCGCGGACGGCACCGGATTCGTCGACCTCTCGCACCGCGGTGTCGTCACCGTCTCCGGCGCGGACCGGCTGAGCTGGCTGCATCTGCTGCTCACCCAGCACGTCAGCGACCTGCCGCCCGGCCGGGCCACCGAGGCGCTGATCCTGTCCGCGCACGGCCACATCGAGCACGCGCTCTACCTGGTCGACGACGGCGAGACGGTCTGGGCCCACGTCGAGCCCGGCACCCAGGAGGCGCTGATCGCCTACCTGGAGTCGATGAAGTTCTTCTACCGGGTCGAGGTCGCCGACCGCACCGCCGACTTCGCCGTCGTGCACCTGCCGGCCGGTTCGATCGCCGAGGCGCCCGAAGGGGTCGTCGTCCGCGAGACCGCCTACGGCCGCGACCTCTTCCTGCCCCGCGCCGACCTGGAGTCCTACGCCGGCCAGGCGGGCCCGCCGGTCGGGATCCTCGCCCACGAGGCCCTGCGCGTCGAACAGCACCGGCCCCGGCTCGGCTTCGAGACCGACCACCGCACCATCCCGCACGAGCTGGGCTGGATCGGCACGGCCGTGCACCTCCAGAAGGGCTGCTACCGCGGTCAGGAGACCGTGGCCCGGGTGCAGAACCTGGGCAAGCCGCCCCGCCGCCTGGTCTTCCTGCACCTCGACGGCAGCGAGGTCCACCTGCCGGTGGCCGGCACCGAGATCCGCCTCGCCGACGACGGCCCGGACGGCCGCAAGATCGGCTTCATCACCACGTCCGTACGGCACTACGAGCTCGGCCCGGTCGCGCTCGCCCTGGTCAAGCGGAACGTCCCGGTGGACGCACGGCTGATGGCGGGCGAGACGGCGGCCGCGCAGGAAGTGGTCGTGGAGCCGTAGCCTCCCCGCGGCTCACGAGTCCCCGCGGCTCACATCCGCCGGGTCATATCTCCAGCAGGACGGTGAACGGGCCGTCGTTCGTCAGCGACACCCGCATTCGCGCGCCGAACCGGCCCGTCGCCACCGTCGCGCCCAGGGAGCGCAGCTGCGCGACCACCTCCTCCACCAGCGGCTCCGCGACCTCGCCGGGCGCGGCCGCGTTCCAGGTGGGGCGGCGGCCCTTGCGGGCGTCGCCGTACAGCGTGAACTGGCTGATGACCAGCAGCGGGGCGCCGGTGTCGCTGCACGACCTCTCGTCGTGCAGCATGCGGACCGACCAGAGCTTGCGGGCCAGCTGCGCCGCCTTCTCCTTGGTGTCCTCGTGGGTGACCCCGACGAGGACGCACAGCCCCTCGCCCTCGATGGCCCCCACCGTCGCGCCGTCCACGACGACGCTCGCGCCGTCCACCCTCTGCACCACTGCACGCATGCCGACCATGATGCCTCTCGGCCGTCCGGGTGCCGTGAGGGGGCCATATCGTGCTTCTTTCCGCTCCGTAACCCTCCATCCGGGGCCGATCGGGCGCACTCGGTCACATCCCGGCCACTCAGGGTGGCACGATGCTGTCGTACGCGCCGGTCGAGGGGACGGTTGAGGCGCCATGAGCACATCGAGTACCGAGCGGCACCCGGCGGCGGCCTCGCCGATCCTGGCGGAGGTCGCCGACGCCCATCGGCCGCCGGTGCAGCGCACCGACAGCCCGGGGCCGCCCGCCGCGGACCCCGAGCCCGGCTCAGCGGGCACGGAGTACGCCCATCCCGACCTGACCGTGCTGAGCCTGCCGGAGCTGCGCGCACTGCGCCGGCAGGCACAGCGGGACGAGGCCGACCTGAGCTACGTACGGCGGCTGCTCCAGGGGCGGATCGACATCCTGCGCGCGGAGCTGGCCCGGCGCGGGCCGGAGTCGGTCCTCGGCGCCGGGCAGGTGCCCGCGCCCGAGCAGGGGTCCGTCGTCGAGCGGCTCGCGGAGATCCTCAAGGACGCGCCCGCCCGGCAGCGCTCCTCCGCCCGCCATGTGACGCTCGGCACACCGCAGGGGGAGGAGTACCGGCAGCTCGCCGCCCAGATGCTCGCCGAGGTCGAGCTGTCGGATCTCGAGGCGCGCACGGACCGGGAGCTGGGCGCGGCGATGGGACGGCTGGTGCGGTACGAGCAGCAGGTGTCCGGGCGGCGGCAGCAGCTGCAGCGCACGGCCGACGGATGCGGCACGGAGATCGCCCGCAGATACCGTGAGGGGGAGGCCCAGGTCGACGACCTGCTCGCCTGACGTGGTCCGTGAGGGGCGTGACGGCGGGCGGCGGGGCGGGGGAAAACACCGCGACACCCCGCCCCCGGCACCCCTACTGTCGGCCCATGACTGCCGCCAGCCCCGACATCGACGTACGGCCCATCACCGAGGCCGAGATCCCCGACTGGGTCCGCGCCCTGAACACCGGCTTCCTGCGTCCCCCCGCCGCCTCCGAGGCGGACATCGCCGACCGGCGCACGTACATCGAGCCGTCCCGCACCCTCGGCGCCTTCGACGCCGGCCGGTGCGTGGCGACGTTCCGGTCCTTCGCGCAGGAACTCACGGCCGTGGGCGGCGCGACCGTTCCCGCCGACGCCATATCCAACGTGACCGTCACCCCCACCCACCGCCGTCGCGGCCTGCTGACCCGGATGATGGCCCAGGACCTGGCGGCCGCGAAGGAGCGCGGTGACGTCGTGGCGACCCTGCTCGCCGCCGAGTATCCGATCTACGGCCGTTACGGCTTCGGTCCGGCCACCTGGATGACCGAGTGGGCGATCGACGTGCCCCGGGCCGGTCTCGACCCCCGCCGGGCGGGCCCGGAGGACGGCGGCCGGGTCGATCTCGTGGACCCCGAGGACGTACGCAAGCTCGCTCCGGAGCTGCACGAGCGGCTGCGCCGCGCCCAGCCCGGCGCGATCGACCGCCCCGACCGCTGGTGGCAGATCACCACGGGCGCGCTGCGCCCGGGCGGCCGCGCCTGGACCGAGCCCTTCCACGCCGTCTACCGCGGGGCGGACGGCACGGTCGAGGGGCTGGCGGTGTACCAGTGCGACGAGACCTGGTCGGACGCCAAGCAGCCGCTGAACACGGCCACCGTGAAGGACCTGGTCGCGGTGACCCCGGCCGCCGAGCGCGCGCTGTGGCTCCACCTGTGCTCCACTGACTGGATCATGAAGGTCAAGAGCGGCTGGCGGGCCCCCGACGACCTGCTGCCCCACCTCCTGCCGGACCCGCGCGCCGCCTCCGTGACCACGCACGCGGACTGGCTGTGGGTGCGGATCCTCGACGTGCGACGGGCCCTGGAGGTGCGGACGTACGAGGGCACGGGGACGCTGGTCCTCGACGTGCTGGATCCGGCCGGAATGTCCGGCGGGCGCTGGCGCCTCGAGGCGTCGCCCGCCGGAGGAAGCTGTACGCCGACGACCGAGAGCGCCGATCTGACGCTGGACGTGGCGCAGTTGGCGACCCTGTGGCTCGGCGACGAGTCGGCGGTGCGGCTCGCCGCGCTGGGCAGGGTCCGGGAGGAACGAGCGGGCGCCGCCCGTGGGGCCGACGCCCTGCTGCGTACGTCCAGGCGGCCTTGGTGCCCGGACATGTTCTGAGCGCTCCTTTCTGCCGGTGCCGGTGCCGGTGCCGGTGCCGGTGCCGGGTATGACGCATCCGTAGCTTGGCTGTTCAGTTGTGGCGGTACGAGACGGTCTTCAGTTGTGGCTGTGCGGCATGTTCGGTTGTGGCTGTGCCTGCCGTACCCGCCGGCTGCGCACCGGCCGTTCACGCCGGCTGCGCACCGGCTGTTCAGTTGTGGCTGTGCCTGCGCGGTGCCGGATGGCGGCTGCCGCTCCCCGTTGGCGCGCCGGCCGACCGGGCTCCCGGCTCCCCTCCGGAAGGGAGCTCGGTCGTACGTACCAACCGTCACCTGGTGGCCAACACTTGGAAGGTTCGGCCATGTCGCTCAAGTTGGCTACCAACTTCATTGCTGTTATCTCCGCTTGGAAGCGACTCATAACCACCTTCCCGTGAACTGCCGCAAGATGGCGAGAAGTTGTACCGTTTTGCCGTGGACCCGGAACATGCCTCCGTCAATGGACGGAAGAGGTCACAGCGGCCACAGAGGTCACACCGCGAGGTGGCCGACGAACTGCGGCACCGGATCAGGACCGGAGTGCTGCGGCCGGGCCAGCGCATGCCCACCCAGGCGGAGCTGGCGGACGAGTTCGGCATCGAGCGCGGGGCCGTGCGCCAGGCCCTGCGCATCCTCCAGTCGGAACACCTGCTCACCCATGTGTCCAAGGGGAGCCCGGCGACCGTCGCGGCCGGCCCGGTGGAGGCCCTGACTGGCCCCGCCGCCCGGCCGCTGCCCACCACAGCGGCGCTCGCGCCCCGTATGGAGGCCGCCTTCGACGCCTCCCACGTCGTGATCGACGCCCTGTGCCTGACCGCTGTCTCGCTCAACCTGGCCATCGGCGAGCCGTTGCGGCAGATCCACGCCGGGCGACTGAAACCGGCCAAGGTCGACGTCCGCGTGCTGCTGCCCAGCCGGGACATCGACCTCGCCTTCCCCGTACCGGTGGACGCCTCCGACGCCGGCCGGCTGCGCCGCGGCTGGCTGGCCCAGCGCAACGCCCAGGGCCAGGTGCTCAAGCACAACCTGCTGGCCCTGCGCGCCACCCACGGCATCGACGTGCACGTGACCTTCCGCGCGCTTCCCTTCACGCCGCCGGTCAAGCTGTACCTCCTCAACGAAGGGGAGGCGCTCTTCGCGTACTACACGCTGCGGCGGCGTGAGCAGGAGATCGACCAGAAGCCCCTCGAGCTGTACGACGCCGAGGGCACCCGGTCGATCCTCTTCGCCTTCGAGCAGGGCGCGGGAGCGCGGGACAGGGCCTTCGTCGAGCAGTCCCACGTGTGGTTCGACGCGCTGTGGGAGACGATCAGTTCGGAACTGCTGCTCACCGGCTGACGGCACCCGTCGCGCCGTATGCGATCCAGTTGGCGACCAACCATGCTCCAGTTGTCTCCACTTGGCCGCCACCCATGAACAAGCTTCAAACAACTCCCTTTAGATGGGGCAAAGTTGTAGCGTTTGGTTGTGACCCAGGAGAGCGTGGCCGTGAACGGCAGCAGAAGAAGCTCGCCGCAGGAGATCGCCGAGGCCCTGCGGGAGCGGATCCGCACCGGCGAGCTCCGGCCGGGCGACCGCCTGCCCACACAGGCCGAACTCGCCGGGGAGTTCGGGGTGGAGCGCGGCGCCGTGCGTCAGGCCCTGCGGGTGCTCCAGGCCGACGGCCTGCTCAGCAACGTCACCAAGGGCAGCCCGCCGCGTGTCGCCGTGCCCGTCGCCGCCCGCGCCGAGCCGCAGTCGACCATGGTCGGCCTCGCGCCCCGGCTCGTGGAGGCCTTCTCCGCCCGGCAGGTCAGGATCGACGCGGCCTGCCTCACGGCCGAGTCCCTGATGATCGCCGTCGGCGAGCCGCTGCGGCTGATCCACGAGGGCCGGCTGCGCCCCGAGTCGATCGACGTGCGCATTCTGCTGCCGTCCCGCAACATCGACCTGGCCTTCCCGATCTCTGTGGACCGGCCGGGCGAGGAGGACCCGGTCCACGGGCGCTGGCTCACCCAGCGCAACTCCCAGGGCCAGGTCCTGAGCCACAACCTCAAGGCCCTGCGCGCGACGCACGGCATCGACGTCCGCGTGACCTTCCGCGCGCTGCCCTTCACCCCGCCGGTCAAGCTCTACCTGCTCAACGGCGCGGAGGCGCTGATCGCGTACTACATGATCACCCGCCGCGAGGAGCGGGCGGACGACGCGACGCTGGACATGTACGACGTCCTCGGCACGGAGTCCCTGCTGTTCTCCTTCGAGCGGGCGACCGGGCAGCGCGACGCCGCGTTCGTGGGGGAATCGCAGAAGTGGTTCGACGCCCTCTGGGAAACCATCACGTCGGATCTGACACTCTCCTAGTGACTTCTGATACGACGCAGACCGAAGCGGTGGCAGCCGAGACCGGTAACGAGACCGAGGCACTGCGGAACCTGATCGCGGATGTCCATGTCGTGCTCTGGGACTTCGACGGGCCGATCTGCCGGCTGTTCGCCGGGCACTCGGCGGAGCGGGTGGCGGACGAACTGGTGCGGTGGCTGGAGGGCCAGGGCCTGCACGGCGTGCTGACCGGCCCCGAACGGCAGTCGCCCGACCCGCACGTCGTCCTGCGCGCCGTGGACCGCCGGCACCCCGGCAGCGACCTCGTCACGGAGCTGGAGGCGCGGCTGACCGAGGAGGAACTGCGCGCCGTCCCCTCCGCACAGCCCACCCCGTACGCCGACCCGCTGATCCGCACCTGGAAGGCCCTGGGCTCGCGCCTGGCCATCACCACCAACAACTCGCCCCTCGTGGTGCGCGAGTACCTCGACGGCCGCGACCTCGGCGGTTGCTTCGCCCCCCACGTCTACGGACGCACCCGGGACCTGAAACCGCTCAAGCCCGACCCGCACTGCCTGAACCGCGCCCTGAGCGCCACGGGCGCGGCTCCCGGCCGGGCCCTGATGATCGGCGACACCCCCGCGGACCACGAGGCCTCCCTGCGGGCCGGCGTGCGCTTCCTCGGCTACGCCCGCAACGCCCGCAAGGAGAAACTGCTCAGGGAGGCGGGCGCCACCGTGGTCGTGGACTCCCTGGGGCCGATACTGCGGATCCTGCGGGACCGGGCCTGAGCGCCCCGCCGGTTCAGGCCTGAGTCATCAGCAGGGTGAAGGCGACGGCCGCGCCGACCGCGAGCCGCATGTCGCGGGCCCGTACGCCCACGGTGATCGCGACCAGCAGCGCCGGTCCCAGCACGCCCAGCTGGGCCCGTGCCTCGTTCGTCAGGAGGAACTCCCCCAGGATCCGGAGCAGTTGCAGCAGGACCACGTTCCCCACCAACCCTTCCAGTTTCAGACAGGCGGTCAACCAGCGGACCAATTGGGCTGGTTGTCTTGGAACGGATGTCCCCCGCCCAGCTGATCGCTTAACGCGGCAGGCCGGATTGACTGCCGACAGGGTCGAAAGGCCGGTTTGTCGGCGGGCTGCCGGCGGTACGGTCACGTCGTGGGCGAGGAACGCGCGATCGACGGCGGGGGCAGGGAGTTCCGCCGGGTGTCCGACGAATTGCGGGCCCGGATGGCGGACGGCACGTACCCCGTGCGCTCCTTCCTGCCCTCGCAGCGTGACCTCGCGGAGGAGTTCGGCGTCTCCAGGGACACCGTCCAGCGGGTGCTGCGGGAACTGAGTAACGAGGGCTGGACCGAGTCCCGGCAGGGCAGCGGCACCCGTGTCGTCAAGAACCAGCGCATACAGTCCTCGGCGGCCAAGGCCACCCGGTCGCCCCGTGGCGTCACCCTGGGGCCGCTCATCAGCGAGGCGTTCGAACAGCCCGATGTGCGGCTGGACGTCTACACGCTGACGTCGGAGTCGCTGGACGCGCACATCCGCCTCCAGGCGGAACGCATCAGGGGCGGCTTCATCCGGCCCCGCAGCATCGTGCTGCGCATGCTGCTGCCGGCCACGTCGCTGCCGCTGCCCTACCCGCGGGCCATGGACGACGAGAACGCCCCCCGCCTGCATGACCGCCTGCTCGCCATCACCCGGCGGCACACGGACTCGCTGCGCGGTGTGCTGCGCGACCTGCGGACCGAGCAACTGGTGCCGGCGGTCGACGTGCAGATCAGGCACGCGCCGCTGACCCCGGCCTTCAAGCTCTACGTCCTCAACGGCACGGAGGTCCTCTTCGGACCGTACGAGGTGATCGAACGCCCCGTAGTGCTCGAGACCGGCGAGGAGGTCAGGGCGCTCGACGTGCTGGGACTCGGATCGACTCTGACCCACCACGTGCGCGACGCGAACGCCGACTCGCCCGGGTCGGTCTTCGTGACCTCGATGCAGTCGTGGTTCGAGTCCGTGTGGGCGCTGCTGTCGGAGTGACTCGTGTGGCACAGCCGCCGCATGGGTGTGCTGTAGCATGCGCGCACCGCATGAGCAACTGCTCCGCTTCGCACGCAGGACACGCGAAAGGTCGCGTTCACGGCGACCTCGACGGTGCGACGCGGCCCGGAGACCACAGGCAGGGGCACACCACCCGTTGTGCCGATGCCGGGTGCGCTCCGATCGTGTCCGCTATGGCGCATAGCGTACCTTTTTTCACACCATTACTTCTGAGCACTTGAGCAACTGGAGCGGCCGTGGGCGCACCTCCCCCCCGTCCCTTTCTCGGGGAACGCGCCCTCCGTGACGTCAGGGCGTTCGTGCGGCTCGCCGCCAGAGTGGGCCGGGCGAGCAGCGGCCACCACAATCAGAACCACGTACTGCCACTGACGGACCGCGTGGCGCGGCTGCTGGGCAGGGAGGCCGGCGAGTCGGTGACCGTACGCATCCGCCGGGCCCGGGTGCTGCCCGTGGTGATCAGGACCTGGAAGAACGAGGCTGACATCCTCGACACCGTCGGAGGCGTGCTGCCCAACGTTCCGGAGTGCCTGGTCCAGCAGGACTCCTTCGCGATCCACAGCTATGTCGAGGGTGTGCCGCTCTCCAGTGTCTGCGGCGACGGGAAGCCGGTCGACACGCTGCTGGTCGGGGCGCTGGCGGAGCTGCTCGCCCGGATGACCCAGGTCCGCCGGGAGGTGCTGCCCCCGCTGCCGCCCGAGTGGCCGCGCAACGACAAGGACAGCCAGGCGTTCCTCCAGACGCTGGCGCGGCTCGCGGACCGGCAGATCCGGCAGGCCAATTGGCAGGATTTCGGTGGGCTGTTCGCGGCGCTGGGCATTCCCGAAGACGCCCTGATCCAACTGGCCGCGCGGGTGCCGGCCATGGCCAGGCGCCCATACAGCCTGCTCCACGCGGACCTGCACCGCGACAACCTGATCATGTCGTACGACGGTGATCCGGCCCTCATCTGCGTCGACTGGGAGCTGGCAACCTACGGCGATCCGCTGCACGACCTCGCCACGCACCTGGTCCGCATGCGGTATCCGGGTCACCAGTGGCACGAGATGATCGACGCCTGGGCCGAAGCGATGGCTCGCATCCGTCCCGCCGCCGTCAACGGCCTGGGCAGCGACCTGCGGCACTACGTCGCCTTCGAGCGGGCACAGTCCGTCTACCCGGACGTGATGAGGGCGGCGAGGGTCCTGGAGGACGCGCCCGACCAGAAGAGCCTGGACGAGGCGACGGCGGTCGTCCAGCGGGCGCTGGAGGCGGCCGCCGAGCCGCTCGGACTCAGGAACGTTGCGGACACCGCGCAGATCGAACGCATCCTCTTCCGCTGGCGGGCCTCCCGGACGGCGGGGCGCACCGTCGGCGCGAGGCAGGCCGCGCAGACGGTCTCCTGGTCGTGGGACCCGCGCCTGCCGGAACGGCCCGACTTCCCCGACTCCGCGATCCGCCACGCCTTGCTCGCCGAGGGGACGGCCCCGGCCAGATGGGTGCTCAAGGGCACCGCTCACCTCAACTCGGTGGTCCGGGTACCCGAGTCGGACGTCCCGGTCGTGGTGCGCCGCAAGGTGGCGAACGTCTGCCGCCGTGAGCCCAGCTTCCTCAGCGAGCACGCCGTGCTGCGGGCCATCGAGCACTCCGGTGTCCCGGTGGCGGCGCCGAAGGTCCTCGCCCTGGGCCGCAGCCATCGGGGGGAGCCCTGCGCCATCCACACGTACGTCGGCCCCGACGACCCCGACCGCCCGCCCAGCCATCCGGAGCACGGCCTGCGGCCGCACGAGGCGGACGCGCTCGTCGACCAGCTGTGCGCGCTGACCGGCGTGGACTACCGGGAACTCGACCCGGTCGCGGGCAAGGAGGCATTCTTCACCTGGCTGTGCGACCAACTGGTGCTCCTGGTGGGCAGGCTGCCCAAGGAGTCGCGGCAACTGGCCCGGTTCCTCGGCCTGCCCGGCGCCTCCCGGCTCGGACAGATCCTCTCCCGCTTCCAGGTCGGCTCCCGCTGCCCGTCGCTCCTGCACGGCGACCTGAACCCGTGGAACCTCGTGCGCCGCGAGGACGCGCTCGCCCTCACCGTCATCGACTGGGAGATGGCCCTGATCGGCGACCCGCTGTACGACCTGGTCCGGCACATGCACCTCACGCCGACCCGCCCGGAGATCCGCGAACGAATGTTCAACCGCTGGGAACGCCGCCTCCCCGCCGAGTACACGGCCGGCTGGCGCCAGGACTGGCGCGTGTACCACAGGCTGGAGACCGTCCGCTCCGCCTACGTGGACCTGGACCGCCTGGTGACCGGCACCGGCCTGGACGCCCCCAACGTCCGCCGAGCCGTCGACTCCTACGCGGTGACCCTCGCGGCGGCGACAGGCTTCCTGGGCCTGACAGCCCGCCCCACAGCAAACCCCCACCTGACCCGGGCGCTGGCCTACTAGGGGATCACCCGGCGATCTCCCGGAGCAGGCCGCCGCTCTCGTCGTACAGCTCGAGCTCGAAGCTCAGCCCGAACCGGGACAGCAGTGTCGCGAGGGCGTCGAGCTTGTCGGGGTCGATGACACCGTTCAGCAAGGTGTCCGGCCCTTCCCAAGGATCGAGCTCGACGCTGCACCAGCGCGTCTCGACCTCGTACGCGTCCCAGGACGACGACCGGGACTTCCAGCCGGCCCCGACGGAGTGCTCGGCCACAGCCGGGGTGCGGCGTCCTCGCAGGACACCGCACAGGTTGTTGTCGGCTTCCTGCCACCTGGGGGCCGGCTCAAGGTCCTCGTTCGAGTTGTCCATGGCCGGATTATGGATCTTCGGCGGCCTTCAGCCACGTGGCTGCCGAGGTGCTTCAGCCGCCTGCGGCGGGGCTCGCTTTTGCAAGCGGGGTGCTTGCAATTGTTAGCGGGAGTGGTGCAAGGTGGAGGCATGGCATCGCTCAACGTCGGCAATCTCGGTGAGTACCTGCGCGAGCAGCGGCGCAACGCGCAGTTGTCGTTGCGGCAGCTCGCCGATGCCGCCGGGGTGTCCAATCCGTACCTGAGCCAGATCGAGCGCGGGCTGCGCAAGCCGAGCGCGGAGGTGCTCCAGCAGGTCGCCAAGGCGCTGCGGATCTCCGCGGAGACGCTGTACGTGCGGGCCGGGATCCTCGACGCCGAGCGGGACCGGGACGACGTCGAGACACGTGCCGTCATCCTCTCCGACCCGTCGCTGAACGAGCGGCAGAAGCAGGTGCTGCTCCAGATCTACGAGTCCTTCCGCAAGGAGAACGGGTTCGGGACCGCCGAGACGGACGGCACCGGCGACACCGGTGCCCCCACCGGCCACGGAACCCGCGCGGTGGACGACGGCGACGGCGCCGACCAGGGCTCCATACCCGTCCGGCCCGCCCCCGCCGAGCAGAGCCGTACCGGCACGTCCGGCGGCAGTGACGCCGATCCGCGGGAGGCGACGGGCTGACAGCAGCGGTCCCAGCGATCCCACGGCCACGGCCCGTACCGGGCCGGGCGCCCGGCCCGACCACCGCGGAAACCCACAACCCTCAGCCACAAGCGATCCGGGAGAACCAGCACCATGGCCATCACCGACGACCTGCGCAAGACCTTCAGCGACCCCACGCCGCTCTACTTCGCCGCGGGCACCGCGGACCTGGCCCTCCAGCAGGCCAAGAAGGTGCCCGCCCTGGTGGACCAGCTGCGCGCCGACGCCCCGGCCCGTATCGACGCGGTGCGCAACACCGACCCGAAGGCCGTCCAGGCGCGGGCCACCGCCCGTGCCAAGGAGGCCGGCGTCCGTGTCAGGGAGACGCAGGAGAACCTCCAGACCAGGGTCAACGGCTTCCTGAACTACCTGGACACCGACCTCAAGAAGCTCAGCACCAACCTCGACGCCGACCTGAAGCGGCTCGGCGAGAGCGCCCAGGACCTCGCCCTGCGTGGCGTCGGCGTCGCCGCCGAGTACGCCGTGAAGGCCCGTGAGACCTACGAGAAGGTCGCCGAGCACGGCGAGCAGGCCGTGCGAACCTGGCGCGGGCAGGCGGCCGACGGCATCGAGGACATCGCCGAGGAGGTCGAGGAGCTCGCCGTCGCCGTCGAGCCCCAGTCCGAGCCGAAGGCGGAGCCGGTCGTGGTCAAGGAGGACGGGCCGGCCGAGAACGGGGCCACGCCCATCACGGCCAGGAAGAACCAGGCGAAGGGGAAGGGCCCCAACGTGCGCAAGGCCCCGCCCACGGCGAAGAAGCCCACCCCGCCCACCCCGTAACGGGCACCGGGCAGGCAGCGACACGCCGGATCGCCTCACCCGTATGGGCGACAGGCACCCGGGCCGGGCACCCTTGGGGTGTCCGGCCCGTTCTGCGGGTACGGTGGCCGCGTAGGAATCGGGAGAGAACGGGTGGTGGGCAACATGCTGATGCTGGGCTTCCAGGGGCTCCTGGGGATTCTGAAGATCGTCCTGATGGCCCTGGCCGCGTTCGGGCTGTTCGACGCCGCGTTCCGGCGCGAGGACGCCTTCCGCGCGGCCGACAAGCAGAACAAGGTGTTCTGGCTGATCATCCTCGGCATCGCGCTCGCCGTGAGCTACCTGTTCTCGATCTTCTCGTTCCTGCCGATCATCGGCGTCATCGCGAGCATCGTCTACATCGTCGACGTGCGGCCCGCGCTCAGGCAGGTCTCGGGTGGTGGCTTCGGCCGCCGCCGCGGCAGCAGCAGCGACGGCCCGTACGGGCCCTACAACGGCGGCCGGTGAACCAACGGGCCGACTACGCCCCCCGGCGCCGGCCGGCTACGGCTCCCGGTCCAGCAGGACCACGGCCACGTCGTCGGTGAGCTCGCCGCCGTTGAGCCCGCGCACCTCGTTCACCGTCGCCCGCAGCAGCCCCTCCCCGCGCAGACCCTGGTCGAGCCGGCGGCGGACCACGTCGACCATGCCGTCCTGACCCAGCCGCTCACCGCCCTCGCCGATCCGGCCCTCGATCAGGCCGTCGGTGTAGAGCATCAGGCTCCACTCCGCACCGAGCTGCACCTGCATCCGGGGCCAGCGGGCGCCCGGCAGCAGACCGAGGGCGGGGCCGTTGTTCTCGTACGGCAGCAGCCGGGCGGGCCGGCCGGGAGTGATCACCAGCGGTGACGGGTGGCCGGCCAGGCACAGCCCGGCATGGCGCCCGTCGGGCGCTATGTCCACCGCGCACAGGGTCGCGAAGATCTCCTCGTCGGAGCGCTCGTGCTCCAGCACCTGCTGGAGCGTGCCCAGCAGCTCGTCCCCGCACAGCCCCGCCAGGGTCAGCGCCCGCCAGGCGATACGCAGCTCCACACCCAGCGCCGCTTCGTCAGGACCGTGCCCGGAGACGTCGCCGATCATGGCGTGCACGGTGCCGTCGGGCGTGCGGACGGCGTCGTAGAAGTCGCCGCCCAGCAGCGCGCGCGAGCGGCCGGGCCGGTAGCGGGCGGCGAAGCGCAGTGTGGACCCGTCCAGCAGGGGCGTCGGCAGCAGGCCACGCTCCAGCCGGCGGTTCTCCTGCGCGCGCAGCCGTCCCTCGGCGAGCCTGCGCTCGGCCGAGTCGGAGCGCTTGCGCTCCACCGCGTACCGGATCGCGCGGCTCAGCAGCCGCCCGTCCAGCTCGTCGCGGAAGAGGTAGTCCTGGGCGCCGACCCGCACCGCCTGGGCGGCGCGCTCGGCGTCACCGGAGGAGGTGAGCGCGAGGACGGCGTGCCGGGGCGCGAGTTCGAGTACGTGCCGGAGCACGGCGAGCTCGTCGTCGTCGCCCGCGGACCGGCCGGGCGCGGGCAGCGCGAGGTCCAGCAGGATGCAGTGGACGTCGTCGGTGAGCAGCCGCTCGGCCTCGGTGAGGTTGCGGGCCCTGCGCACGCGGATCGGCCTGCCGGACGCGTCGAGCAGTTCGGGCACCATCGGCGAGCCGACCGGGTCGTCCTCGATCAGCAGCAGCGTGAGCTGCGTGGTGTTGGCCGGCGTGGCGGCGCGGCTGTCGTTCTCGACCGTTGCTTCCTTACGCGGGGCCTGCGCTGCGGAGGTGCCGTCGCCGTGGGACGCGGTCTGTGCCTGGTCGCACTCCGCGGCCGGGACCGTCCTCTGCCGCGGTACGGGCACGGGCATTGTCCTGGGTTCCTTCCCTCCCCCCGAGGGCATGGCGGCTACCAAGGGACCTCGGGCCGCCGACGGGGAGATTAGCGGTAGTCGGCGCCGCGGGGGAATGGTGTGAGGCGCGTCGCTCCGGCTTTGGCCGCTGTCATATGCCGTGATACCCACCGGAGTTGGACAGCGCGCCGCCGGGTCCGGAATGACGAAGGTCACGTCTGCCGTGAGTTCGCGGGCGGCCGGGCGTGCGATCGGTCACGTGGCCGGGGTCACCGGGGTCACCGGCGGAGGGGTGGCGGAGGGGTAAAGGGGAATCAGTCCGCGGTCGGCCGTACGACGCCCAGTATCGGCATCGAGCCCGCCCCGGCGAGCGTCACCGTGCGCCCCGGGCGCGGGGCGTGGACGATCGTGCCGTCGCCGACGTACATCCCGACATGGCTGGCGTCGTCGAAGTAGATGATCAGGTCGCCGGGCCGCATGTCCTTGATGTCCACGTGCTCGAGCTGGTGCCACTGCTGCTGGGAGGTGCGCGGGACCGGATGGCCGGCCGCCGCCCAGGCCCGGGAGGTGAGCCCCGAGCAGTCGTACGTGCGGGGACCCACGGCGCCCCACTCGTACGGCTTGCCGAGCTGGGCCGTGGCGAACTCGACCGCCTTCCTGCCCGACGCGGACGCCCTGCCGTCGAGTTCGTCGAGGATCCCGGTGCTCAGCCAGGCCGACTGCGCCTGCTCGGCGGCCTGCCGCTCCAGTTCGGCGAGGCGCTCGCGCTGCCGCTTCTCCAGCTTGGCCTCGAGCTGCTCGGCCTCCTTGATCCGCTGCTTGATCCGCTTCTTCGCGGCGGCCTTGGCCTTGCGGCCCGCCTCCAGCTCCCGCAGGCGGTCGGCGGCGTCGCCCGCGTACAGCTCCAAGTCCTGCTGGGCGCGGGTCGTTTCCTCGATCAGGTTCTTGGTCGCCCGCTGGCTCTGGAGCAACGAGCCGGCCCCGTCGAAGAAGTCCTGCGGGTCGTTGCCCAGCATCAGCTGGACCTCCGGCGGCAGGCCGCCCGTGCGGTACTGGGCGCTGGCCGCGGCGCCGGCGCGCTCCTTCAGACCGTCGAGTTTCCGCTGTTCGTCGGCGATCTTCCGGTTCAGGTCCGTGATCTCGGCCGACTGCTTCTTCGCCTTCTCGTCGGCCAGGTTGTAGGCGTCGGTGGCGACGGCCGCGTCGTGGTAGAGCCCGTCGAGTTTGGTGCGGACGGCCTCGAGGTCCTGGTCCGGCGGAAGCGTGACGGAGGGCGCGAGCGGGGGCGCGGCCGGGGAGGCGGGTGCGGCGGGCGTCGTCGGGTCCGGCAGTGCGCGCGCGAAGGCGGTGCCCGGTGCTCCGAGCAGCGTGACCGCGCAGACCACGGTCACGGCCGCCGCGAGCGCGCTGTGCCTGCCCCGTCCCATACTCGCCCCCCAGTTGGTTAACCGTCAGTAACATGCGGACGCTCGGGTGATCGTGCCACGACCCGGCGCAAAGCGACAGAGGTGTGGCGATCTCCCGGCGATCTCCCCGTCTGTGTGACGAACGACCCGCAAAGATCGTTCCCCGCAGGTCACCGCGGATGCGCGGGCGGTCGTCCGGCCGGCGCGCGGCCGGTCGCCGGTCAGTCCCGCGGCGCCAACGCCCGCCAGGCGACCGTCACTTCGCCCTGCCGCCACCGCGTCGGACCGTCCGTCACCGGCCAGTCGGCCGCCAGGTCGCGCACCGAGCGGATCCAGCGCTGCCGGGCACCGTAGGAGGCGTACGGCGCCGCGCTCGCCCAGGCGCGGTCGAAGTCGCGCAGGAAGGCGTGCACCGGCTCGCCCCGGACGTTGCGGTGGATGAGTGCCTTCGGGAGGCGCTCGGCCAGGTCGGACGGGCGGTCCAAGGAGCCGAGGCGAGTGGCGAAAGTCACCGTGCGGGGGCCCTCCGGACCGAGCGCGACCCATACGTGCCGGCGGCCGATCTCGTCGCAGGTGCCCTCGACCAGCAGGCCTCCGCGCGAGTGCCCGTCCGCCGGGGCGAGCCGCGCGCGCAGCCGCTCCCAGACGGCGGCGACCTCTTCCTCGTCGTACTGTCGCAGCACGTTCGCCGCGCGGATGAGGTGCGGGCGCCGCGGGACGGGAACCTCGAAGCCGCCGTGCCGGAAGACGAGTCCCTCGCGCTCGTACGGCTTGGCGGCCGTGACCCGGGCCGGTTCGATCTCGACGCCGACCACACGCGCGCGTGGAGCGGCGGTGCGCAGCCGGTGCAGCAGCTCGACCGCCGTCCAGGGGGCGGCGCCGTAGCCGAGGTCGACCGCCACCGGATCGGCGGCGCGGCGCAGCTCGGCGCCGTGCACGGCCGCGATCCATCGGTCCATGCGGCGGAGCCTGTTGGGGTTGGTCGTCCCGCGCGTCACCGTTCCCACGACAGCGGTCCGCCCGCTCGAGCGAAGCCGAGGGTGGGGGAGGGGCGCTGCGCGGGATGTCATGCGTACGAGGGTATGGCGCCCTTCGGCCCGCACCGCACGGACGCGTCACCCCTCCCGCGCGGCCGTTCCGTCAGGTCACAGGTCACAGGTCACGCGCGTGCGTGCGTCACGCCGTGCTTCCGCGGTACCCGCAGTACGTGCGCGCAGGGGTCGCGCTCGGGCGGCACGCCACCGGGCTCGAACGGTTGAGCGAGGGCCGGTAATGATTCGGTAAAGGGACCGGGGTCGGAAATGGAGTCGGGGCCTCTGGCGTTGGGTCTTGGAGGGCGCTCGGCGCCCCCGTCCGGCATGCCCGCAACGAGGAGGAACGCCACGTGAGCCAGTACGTCAGCAGGCTCGGGCGTCGCTCCGCGACGGCACCCGCGCGGCTGCGGCTGCACCGCCGGCCCCGGCGCGTCGCCATGCTCTCCGTGCACACCTCCCCGCTTCACCAGCCCGGTACGGGCGACGCCGGTGGCATGAACGTCTACATCGTGGAGCTCGCCCAGCGGCTGGCCGCCCAGGGCGTCGAGGTCGAGGTCTTCACCCGGGCCACCGCGGGGGACCTGCCGCCCGCCGTCGAACTCTCCCCCGGCGTCCTCGTCCGGCACGTCGACGCCGGACCCTACGAGGGTCTTGCCAAGGAGGACCTGCCCGCGCAGCTCTGCGCCTTCACGCACGGCGTGATGCAGGCCTGGGCCGGTCACCGCCCCGGTCACTACGACCTCGTCCACTCCCACTACTGGCTCTCCGGCCACGTCGGCTGGCTCGCCGCCCAGCGCTGGGGCGTCCCCCTGGTGCACGCCATGCACACCATGGCCAAGGTCAAGAACGCCAGCCTGGCCGTGGGCGACACCCCCGAGCCCGCCGCCCGCGTCATCGGCGAGACCCAGATCGTCAACGCCGCCGACCGGTTGATCGCCAACACCGACGAGGAGGCGGGCGAACTCGTACGGCATTACAGCGCCGACCCCGCCAAGGTCGCCGTCGTGCACCCCGGCGTGAACCTCACCCGCTTCCGCCCCGGCGACGGCCGCGCCGCCGCCCGCGCCCGCCTCGGCCTGCCGCGGGACGCCCTGATCCCGCTGTTCGCGGGCCGTATACAGCCGCTCAAGGCACCCGACGTGCTGCTGAGGGCCGTGGGCGTCCTTCTCGACCGGCGGCCCGAGCTGCGCTCCCGCATCGTCGTGCCCGTCGTCGGCGGCCCGAGCGGCAGCGGCCTCGCCAAGCCGGAGGGCCTGCAGAAGCTGGCCGCCCGGCTCGGCATCGCCGACGTCGTACGGTTCTGCCCGCCGGTCGGGCAGGACCGGCTCGCCGACTGGTTCCGGGCCGCGTCCGTCCTGGTCATGCCGTCCTACAGCGAGTCCTTCGGCCTCGTCGCGATCGAGGCGCAGGCGACCGGCACCCCGGTCATCGCCGCCTCGGTCGGCGGGCTGCCGGTGGCCGTACGGGACGGCGAGACCGGCTTCCTGGTCCAGGGCCACGACCCGGCCGACTACGCGCAGGTGCTGAGCCGCTTCGCCGACGCCCCGCACCTCGCCGACCGGATGGGCGCCGCCGCCGCCCGGCACGCGCGGTTCTTCGGCTGGGACGCCTCGGCGGCGGCCACGGCCGACGTCTACACGGCCGCGTTGCAGGCCCACCGGCGTCGCGTACGCTCGCCCCATGGGTAGCGCCACGGGTGCCACGGGTGAGGCGGAGCAGCAACGCGCGACGCGCGTCGTCGAGGACGTCCTCAAGGGCGCCGAACTGGACTGGGAGAGCCCGCGGTCCGGCACCTACGTCGTGAAGCTCCCCGGCACCCGCAAGCTGTCGACCACCCTGTCGATGATCGTCGGCCGGCACTCGCTGTCCCTGAACGCCTTCGTCATCCGCCACCCCGACGAGAACGAGTCCGCCGTCCACCGCTGGCTGCTGGAACGCAACCTCAAGCTGTACGGCGTGAGTTACGCCGTCGACCAGCTCGGCGACGTCTACGTCACCGGCCGGCTGCCGCTGGCCGCGGTCACCGCGGACGAGGTCGACCGGCTGCTCGGGCAGGTCCTGGAGGCGGCCGACGGAAGCTTCAACACCCTGCTGGAGCTCGGTTTCGCCTCGGCGATCCGCCGCGAGTACGCCTGGCGCGTCTCGCGCGGCGAATCGACCCGCAACCTGGAGGCGTTCGAGCACCTGACCCGGCGTCCGGCCGACTGACCCCGCCCGAACTCACGTTCCCGGCCTGCCCCGCGAGACCCCGCGGCCGTACCGCCCCGGAGTCACCCCCACAAGTCTCCTGAAGTGCCGGGTGAGATGGGCCTGGTCGTAGAAGCCGGTCTCGGCGGCCACCTCGGCCGGTTTCCGCCCCGCGAGCAGCAGCCGGCGGGCGCGGTCCACCCGGCGGGACATCAGGTACTGGTGCGGAGCGATGCCGTACGCGCCGCTGAACGCCCGCACCAGGTGGGCGGGATGAGCCTGAACGAGGGCTGACGCCTCGTCGAGCGTGACACCCTGCGGCAGCCGCTCGTCGAGCAGTTCGCGCACCCGGCGGGCGAGGGCGGGGTCGCGGCGCGGGGCCCCGACGGCGAGCCGCGGCCGCAGATGCGCGCGCAGCCGCTCACCGATGAGCGTCAGCCTGCTCTCCGCCTCCAGCTCGTCACCGGGCGGCGTGAGCGCGGTGTGCACCTGCCCGACCCGCCGCCGCAGCACCGGATCGCGCAGGTCAGGACCGTCCACGGCCGCCCCGATCAACTCGACGCCCAGGTGGGTGGTGTCCAGGTACAGCACCCGCTTGCGGAAGCCGCGCGGGCCGACGGGCGAGCCGTTGTGCGGGACGTGCGGCGGCAGCAGGGACACGGTGTCGTGCGGGGTGCCGTGCTCGTGCCGGTCCAGGTCGTACCGGACGGCGCCGTCGTCCACGATCAGCAGCGTCCACGCCTCGTGCACGTGCATCGGGTAGGCGTACTCGGTGAAGTGCGCGTGGAACACCTCCACGACGCCCGGGACACACGGGCGCCAGGCGGAGACGTTCCGCTGCGGGGCCATGCAAAGAACGTACAAGACCGCGCGGTACGGGGTCCGGGAGTCTCAGTCCATGAACGACGAGCAGCCCATCCGCTTCGACACCAAGATCGCCGTCCTGCTGCGCGAGGACCTGGAGCCCTGGCAGCGTCTGAACGTCACCGCGTTCCTGGTCAGCGGCCTCGGCACGACGGTCCCCGAGGTGATCGGGGAGCCGTACGAGGACGCCGGCGAGGTGCCCTACCTGCCGATGTTCCGCCAGCCGGTGCTGGTCTTCCAGGGCACCAAGGAGACGCTGACGGCGGCGCACGGGCGGGCCCTGTCCCGGTCCCTGCCGCGCGCGGTCTTCACCTCCGACCTGTTCACCACGGGCAACGACCGCGACAACCGGGCGGCGGTCCGGGCCGTGCCGACCGCCGCGCTGGACCTCGTGGGGCTCGCGGTGTACGGCCCGCGCAACGCGGTGGACAAGGTACTGAAGGGGGCGCGGATGCATCCGTAGTGGTGCGTCCGCGGCGCGGAGGCGTCCGGAGGCGGTGCCTCAGGCGGTGCCGACCTCGGTACGGGGTTCGCTGCGAGGCTCGGCGTGGGGTTCGGTGGCGGGCTCGGCGTGGGTTTCCACGACGGCCGGTTCGGCCTTCGGCAGGCGGCGCATCAGGGCCCAGTAGCCGAGGGCGCCGGCCGTGCCGACGGCCGCGCACATGCCCCACAGCCACTCGGCGCCGAGCCGGTCGATGACGGCGCCGGACATCAGGGGCGCGACCAGGGCGGCCAGCGACCAGGACAGGGTGTAGACGCCCTGGTAGCGCCCGCGCCCGTGCGCCGGGGAGAGCCGGACGACCAGCCCGGTCTGCGTGGGCGCGTTGATCATCTCGCCGAGCGTCCACACGCACACCGTGAGCGCGAACACGCCCACCGAGCCGGCGAACGCCGTGAGCCCGAAGCCGTACCCGGCCAGGAGCGAGGAGATGATCAGCAGCCGTGCGGGGTCCCGGTGCTCGATGAAACGGGTGACCGGGATCTGCAGGGCGACGATCAGGAACCCGTTGACGGCGAGGGCCGTGCCGTAGTCGGCGGGCGTGAAGCCGGCCCGGCCCATGGCGATCGGCAGCCCGACCGACCCCTGCTGGAAGACGACGGCGATCAGGAAGGACGCCCCGACGACGCCCATGAACCGCCCGTCCCGCAGGACGGTCCACAGCCCGACGGCGTCGCCGCCGCCCTGGCTCATGTGCGCGTCCGGATCCGGCCGGGACTCGGGCAGCTTCAGGAAGACGACGATCGCGCAGGCCATCGTCATCGCGGCCTCGATCAGGAAGCCGGCGAGATAGCTGTACTCGGCGATGAAGCCGGCCGCCATGGAGGAGACGGCGAAGCCGAGGTTGACCGCCCAGTAGTTGAGGGAGAAGGCGCGGACCCGGTCCTCGGGCCGCACGATGTCGGCCATCATCGCCTGCACGGCGGGCCGGGAGGCGTTGCTGGCCATGCCGACCAGGAAGGCGACGGCGGCGATGGCGACGGGATCCCGGACGAACCCGAGCGCCGCGACGGACACGGCGGTGGCGGACTGGGCGACGAGCAGGGTCGGCCGCCGGCCGAGCCGGTCGGCCATCACACCCCCGGCGAGCGAGGAGACGACCCCGCCGAGCCCGTGCAGCGCGGCGACCAGACCGGCGTACGAGGCGGAGTAGCCGCGGTCGAGGGTCAGGTACAGCGCCATGAACGTGGCGACGAAGGCGCCGAGCCGGTTGACGAGGGTGCTCGTCCACAGCCACCAGAACTCTCGGGGGAGCCCGGAGACGGTCTCGCGGGCGGCGCGTCTGAGACTGGCGACGGACATGGACGGACCCCCCGGGGATGTACGCGGATGTAAGCGGCTGAAGCGGCGAGCACAACTTACGTGGCGGCGGCCGTGGGGGACCACTCGATTAACAGAAGCCGTCAACTGTCGGGATGTGCCGGGGGCGTCCGTCCGCCTGCTGGGCGCCGGGACAGGGGGCCGAATGCGTGGATTACGCTCTGAGGCATGGCCGACGCACCGTACAAGCTGATCCTGCTCCGCCACGGCGAGAGCGAGTGGAACGCGAAGAACCTGTTCACCGGCTGGGTGGACGTCAACCTCAACGAGAAGGGCGAGAAGGAGGCGGTCCGCGGCGGTGAGCTGCTGAAGGACGCCGGCCTGCTGCCCGACGTGGTCCACACCTCCGTCCAGAAGCGCGCGATCCGCACGGCCCAGCTCGCGCTGGAGGCCGCCGACCGCCACTGGATCCCGGTCCACCGCTCCTGGCGCCTGAACGAGCGCCACTACGGTGCCCTCCAGGGCAAGGACAAGGCCCAGACCCTCGCGGAGTTCGGCGAGGAGCAGTTCATGCTGTGGCGCCGCTCCTACGACACCCCGCCGCCGCCGCTTGACCGCGACGCCGAGTACTCCCAGTTCTCCGACCCGCGCTACGCGAACCTCCCGCCGGAGCTGCGTCCGCAGACGGAGTGCCTGAAGGACGTCGTCATCCGCATGCTCCCGTACTGGTTCGACTCGGTCGTCCCCGACCTGCTGGCCGGCCGCACGGTCCTGATCGCCGCCCACGGCAACAGCCTGCGCGCCCTGGTCAAGCACCTCGACCAGATCTCGGACGCCGACATCGCGGGCCTCAACATCCCCACCGGCATCCCCCTCTCCTACGAACTCGACGCCGACTTCCGCCCCGTCAACCCGGGCGGCAAGTACCTCGACCCGACGGCCGCGGCAGCCGCCATCGAGGCGGTCAAGAACCAGGGCAAGAAGAAGTAAGCCCGCACGAACAAGCCCCCTGCCTGCGGTTTCTTCTCCGGGAGGGGGCTTGTTGCTGCGCTGGGGCCGTTTTCGGGTCGTGGCGCTCGGATGCATGCGGGTGATCCGCATGCGAACCCGGCTGCGCTCGCGCGGGAGCGCCCCGCGGCGCGTGGCTGCGGGGCGCCTTGTGGGGGTTTTAGTCGACCGGCTGGCCGTCGTATTTACCGCCCTTGCAGGGGTTGCCCGGCAAGTCGATCCGGGGCGTTCCACCGCCCTGCTCGCACTGAGAAGGGGTGACGTAGGACGGGGCGCGCTGTGAGGTGGCGGCGGTGGCGGTGACGGCGCCTGTGAGGCCGAGTCCGGCGAGGGCCGCCGTGGTGGTGACGGCGGCGAGGATTCGTCGAGTGCGCATTCCGTTCCCCTTTCACGGATTGCCTCGGTTGGGGCACTAGCCAGCTTGACGTTCACCCAGGTGGGCGGCTCGTCATGTTGCACCATTCGGGTGACAGGGCTGTCGGGTACGGGGCCGGTGACACGACAGGCGCTCCACGCAAGCAAGAGGAGCACCCGCGGACGCGACGTGCTCCTCTTGTCTTATAGGTGTCAGGGGGTGTCGACGGAGTCAGGTTCCCGCTCGGGGACGCGATCAGTTCCAGGGCGTGCGGTGGAGCGGGTGCCATGGACCGCGGCCCGGCGCCACAGGCCGTACCTGCGGTGCGGAACTCAGGGAGTCGGCGGGCTGGTTCACCGTGCCCGGGGTCTGCGCGGGTCCGCCGGCCCACAGCTGGTCGACGCGCGAGCGCTCGGTGGCGTTCGGGTAGCGGCTGGTGCAGGACGGGCCGCCGCCGGCGCCCGACATCAGCTCACTGCACGGCCCGCTGTAGTCGTCCGGCAGGCCCAGTATGTGCCCGGTCTCGTGGGTGGCGATGCGGATCGAGTCGTACTGCCGATTCTGGGCGTAGTCGAGGAAGACGTAGCCACGTCCGTGGCCGTTGGTGGAGGCGTGGGACCCGCGCGGGTCGTTGCCCTCGTAGTAGGAGAAGTCGGCACCGCTCGACGCCTCCTGGAGCTTGACGTTGGACTCGGAGCTGTTCCAGATCGCGGCCGCGCTCGATATCTGCGAACGGAAGCTCGGTGCGTGGGAGTCGTCGTAGTAGAGGGTCACCGCCTGCGCGTTCGGCAGGGCGGCGCGCTTCTCGGCGACGGACTTGAACACGGCCTGGAAGAACGCCTTGTTGTTCGCGGCCTCCGCAGCCGACCCGGCGTACCCCGCCGCGGAGGTACCGGTGGCGGCGGACGGGGCGGCGGCCGTCTGGGCGCTCGCCGGCACCGCCGCGCCCAGCACGCTGGAGGCGAGACCCAGGCCGAGGGCGAGGAGTCTCGTGGACGTTCGGGACGACTTCATGTGGGGGGCTCCTACTCACTCGGTGACGCCGAGCGCCCGGTGCGCGGACGACTCTGCGTAAACACCGGTTCCGAACTGCGGCGACGTCCTGTGGGTCGTCATTCTTAGGACGGCTCGACAGGGAGCGCAAAGGGCCCCACCACTACGTCGCCTCGTAGGTCCTGGAGCCTCGCCGGGGCAGTGCACGGGTCTCCGTTCCGCACATGGCGGCGGGAGGGAAAGCTGACTTGACATCAGAAGCCCTACGCCGCAACGCAGCAGGCGCGCAGGCTGGCCGGCCGGAATTCCGGGATGCCCGACGGTATCTACATTCGGGCCAAGACGGACAAATCACCTGATACCCGCCATGTCGCATCTACTAAGCGCGCCGGTTGATTGCCGGAGCGCTGTGACCGACGTCATAGAAGATGGGCTTACGCCTCTTTCGCGCCCCACCGGCCCCGAGTCGCCCCCAGGGAGTCGCCCTTACCGGGCCGCCGCCGCACAAACGAGGCCCCATCCCGCCAGGGGCGGGATGGGGCCTCGGAGGAGAGCGCCGGGCAGGCCTTGCACCTGCATCTCCCCGCAGGAAGCGGGACGTCTTTCCTTGGACCACCAACGCAGCACCGGCCGACCCGAGTTGCGGGCAACCAGCTCAAGATCAAGTCTAGCGCAGTGCGTCCGGTGCTTCCGCCACCCGGCGCGACGCCATGGACCAAGCCCCCTGCCCGCGGGTTCTCCGCTGCCAGGGGGCCTGATGCCGTGCGGGGTCGTCGGGTCGGACCCTCATGGGTGCCGAGGCGCCACGGACCGTCTGCCGAGCACCGTCAGGAGCGGTTCGTGCCCCGGGGCACGATGCGCATCACGGCGGTTCCCAGGGCCACCAGGGCGAAGGCCGCCAGGCCCAGCCACACGCTGGTCGTCAGGCCGATGCCGGTGGAGGCCAACGCTCCACCGCCCACAGTCGTCGCGGGGTTGTTGTACATGGGTCCCTCCCGAATGATCTCTGACAGTTTCTGAAGCGACCTGCTACCAGGCGCGTTCACGGCGGAACACGGAGTCCAGGTACGCCTTGGCGTGGCAGGCCTGGAGCAGGAAGTCGAAGAGCAGCTCGTACATGGACGCGGCGAGCAGCATCCGCTTCCAGCCGCGCTCCCGTACGGTCACGACCCGCTCGATCACGAAGACGAGCGACACCCAGAGCCAGAACTCGTGCGGGCGGAACGAGTGCAGGGCCAGGGAGTAGGCGATGGTCGACAGGTACACGACGGTCACGAGGACGCCGGCCATGCTCAGGAGCTGACGGCCCCAGTAGCGCCACGTGATGTGCGTCATGCCGTACTGGACACAGTTCTCCACCGCTCCCCGCTTCCAGCGCAGTCGCTGGTCCCACAGGGCCTTCCAGGTCAGCATGACCTCGGTGGTGAGCGTGCAGCCCTCGGGTGAGAGCACCTGATGGCCGAGGTGCAGCACCGCGAAGGTCAGCTCGTTGTCCTCGGTGAGCACCGAGGTGTCGTAGATGCCCCCGAGTCCGTCCCCGGCCGGGAGGCGGCCCATCAGGCGGGCCTGGGAGATCTGCCGCAGCACCTGCACCCGGAACATGGCCGCCGTGCCGGTGAGCACCAGGCACTTGCCGCCCAGTCGCTTCACGTCCCGCGAGTAGCGGGCGTACTCGTTGCGCTGGAGGTGGCCCACGAAGCCCCCGCCGGGTCCGCCCCGGAAGGTGCCGCCCACGCCCCCGTAGCCCTTCGCGAGATGCTCCACCCCACAGGCGACGAAGCCGGGGTCCAGGGCGCTGTCCGCGTCGGTCACGAGGACCACGTCGTCGTCGTGCAGACCGGGCAGCAGGTCGGCCAGGGCCTGGTTCAGGCCTCCGGCCTTCTTGTGCCGGTTGCCGCGGGTCTCGAAGACCTCCGCCCCCATGGAGGCCGCGATGGGCACGGTGGTGTCGGTGCAGTTGTCCGCGACCACGATGACCCGCTGCGGGGCCACGGTCTGCCCGTACAGGCCCTGGATGGAGTCCGCGATGGCGTCGGCCTCGTTGTGGGCCGGTATCAGGGCGATCACGTCGCGGATCCTGGCGGGCGTCAGGCCCGATCTTCGATGCTTCCCCATGGGTGCCTCTTGTGGAGTGGTTCTGAGATGGAATCGGCCGGGGGCCCGAAAAGGGCTACGGCGGCCGGTTCAGGCCTCTGGGATCGTGCGGCTGCGGAAGGCGCGCGGAGGCGAGGGCGTCGTCTGAACCACGGTGGACAGACCGGTGGCCGCGAGTCCGCACACGACGTTCCCCCTCGACTGCGTTGCGGACGGGGAAGGTCGCGGTCGTACCGACCGGTCGACCGGATCACCCCACCCGCATTCCCCATGGAAGCTTCACATGATCTACACATGACGCCCGGCAAACCGTACTGTCGCGCGCGGTTTCCGTAACGGGTCGTGCGGGAAGTCGGGTTGAGGGGGAGGTCGAGCCGCCTACCGCAAAACTGGACGCATGTGCACAGTTGTGCCGCCTTCAGCCCATTTTTTAGTGGCAGATGTCACATCAAGTGCTCGCGGTGGTATGCCCCGCACGCCCAACCGTGGTGTAGGCGCGACAGGTTGACGGGCTGCGCCGCCCCTCAGATCGGTTCCGGTTGTGGTTCCGGACGTCGTGCCGGTGCGGGTCTCGGGTCCCATGCCGTGGTGGTCCGTACGTAGCCGTAGATCACCGAGGCCATCGCCAGGATGAGCAGGGGGCCGAACAGCCACGGGTGCTCGGCCATCGTCAACGGCAGGAAGCGGTAGGACACCAGCAGCGCGGCGAAGACCGTCGCGCCGTACGCGGCCAGCCGGACCCCCGATCGGTCCCAGCCGCGGTCGAACGCCCGCAGAGCCGCCTCGATCGTGAGGACGAAGACCACGCCGGCCACGAGATCCACGCCGTAGTGGTAGCCGAAGCCCAGCGTCGCGGTGAGCGTGGCGACCAGCCAGAACGTGCCCGCGTACCGCAGGACGCGCGGGCCGTTCCGGGAGTGGATGAAGATCGCGGCGGCCCACGCCGTGTGCAGGCTGGGCATGCAGTTGCGCGGGGTGATCTCGTCGAACCGCATGGCGTGCGGGGTGTCGATCAGCGACGGAGTCTGCGGCCACAGGTCGGCCACCGCCCAGTGCCCGCTGGACGGGATGTCCGGCGACCACAGGCTGACCGTCGACCAGTAGTCGGTGCCCGTTCCGTAGGCGAAGATCGGCCCGACCACCGGGAAGATCATGTAGAAGGCCGGCCCGAGAAGGCCGATGACCAGGAAGCTGCGCACCAGGTGATGGCCAGGGAAGCGGCGTTCGACCGCCACGCCGCGCAGTTGGTACAGCGCGACGGCGACCGCGGCCACCGCGAGCTGACCGTAGACGATGTCGAGGAAATTGAAGCCGAAGGGGCCGGTGGCCGTGACGATCCTGCCCACCAGCCACGACGGATTGCCCAGCGCGTGGTCGGCTGTCGCCACGTACTGGTCGAGCACCGCCGGGCGGGTCTTCGAGGTGATGAGCAGCCATGTGTCGCCGGTCTTGCGGCCGGCCACCAGCAGCAGGCCCAGCCCGACGCCCTTCAGCAGCAGGACACGCTCCGGGCCGGTGCGGCGGGTGACGGCGATGACCGCGCAGCCCAGAATCACCCACAACGCGCCGTTGCCGAAGGGGTGGCCGCCGCTCGTCCCGGCGCCCAGCGCCCACCGGACCAGCGCGAAGACGACGTCGATGCCGGCCGCCGCGGCCGCCGCGACGAACCGTTGCCGCCAGGTGAGGACCACCATCGTCAACGCCAGGGCGGCGTACAGCAGGCCACCCGACTTGGGGGGCACCACCAGCTCCCGCACCTGGCTGGTGATCGGCCCCGGCAGGCCGTAGCGACGCGCGGCGAACTCCAGCGCGACGAGGAATCCCAGGGCCACGACACCCGCCACGGCCCAGAGTCCCGCCCGTGATCGAAGCAGGGCCGGTATGTGCCCGGGCGGAGCGGTCACTTCGCCCGCAATCCCGATACGTCTCCCAAAGCCCCGAGACACGTCATACCCCCTCGTCCGCCCCTGCACGCCATCCGTGCCCTTGGTGTGCCCTTCAGAGTGGACGGCCACAGTCAGTAGCGGTGCCCCAGGCCCTCACCGGGGAGCGAAGCACAGCGGATCTGCGCAGGTCAATAGCCATGCGGGCACACAAAACGCCGTCGTCCGCGCGGCCGGGGCGGCAGCCGGGCCACAGGGATGGGCGGCCAGCGGGCAACACCGCGGCCCCTGACCGTCGTTCCTGGTCAGGGGCCGTTCACACGTCAGAGGCGAGCCCGCCGTCTCAGGACAGCGCCTTGTAACCCTTCCAACCGGTGGCGATCTTCGTGCGCGAGCCGAAGGACGCTTTGCCGTCGCCGTTGCAGCGCCACAGGTTGCCGGAGGTGTCACGGGCTACGAGGTCCGCCTTCCCGTCGCCGGTGATGTCCCCGACGCCGACGACGGCGTTGTAGGAGGCACCCCAGTTCTTGGACACCTTCACCCGGGCCTTGAACGTGCCCTTGCCGGTGCCGTTGTAGCGCCAGAGCTGGTTGGACTTGTCCTGGACGAGCAGGTCGCCGTGGCCGTCACCGTTCAGGTCGCCCGCGCCCACGATCTTCTTGTACCCGGTCCACCGGGAGTAGAGCTTGGTGCGCGCCGAGAGCTTGCCGGTGCTCGTCCCCTTGAAGAGATAGACGTCCCCGGTCGACGCCTTCCGCGCGATCAGGTCCGGACGTCCGTCGCCCGTGACGTCCCCCGGCGAGGTCAGGATGTCGTACTGGTTCCAGCCCGAGCCGAGGGAGGTGTACGGCGTCGACGGCGTCAGCGCCTTGCCGCACCCCGGCTTGTACGCGCGCAGGGCACCGCTGCTGAGCCGCACGAGCACGTCGCTGCACCGGTCGCCGTTCAGATCGCCGAACGGGATCGCCTTGACGGTCTTGGGCCAGCCGGAACCGGAGGTCTTGGCGGTGAACTTCCCCGCCCCGTTGCTTTGTTGGTAGGTCAGAACACCCGAACCGTTCAGCGTCAGCAGCTCACCGAAGCCGTCGGAGCCGACGAAGTCCCGGTGCACGGCGGCGCCGCCGCTGAGCTTCACCGTCCCGGACCTGATCAGGGCCGCGCCCTTCCCGTCGGCGGGCGTGGCGGTCAACGTCCAGGTGTAGGCGCCGTCGGGCACCAGCCGCCCCGAGCCGTCCTTGCCGTTCCACGCCGTGGCCACCAGTCCGCGGGTCAGGCCGCCGGAGAGGGTGCGGACGGCCTTGCTGGTGGCCTTGTGCTTGATGACGAGTTGCCAGGAGGCGGACGGCTTGTTGAGCCACCACTTCGGGCTCCACTGCCCGGTTCCTCCCTTGGCGTCCACCGAGGCGGCGACGGTGGCGTCGAGCTGGACGAGGGACGAGACGGGGACATCGCTGGGGATGAGGCGGATGCCGTTGCCGGCGCCCTGCTGGGCGATCAACTCCGGTGTAGGGGTCGACGTCCCAGGGGCCCCACTCGAACTTCCCGGCGGTGTGCGACACGGGGGTCCCGCCGCGGACGTCGGTGACCGTCAGGTTCCCGCCCGACTCCATCGCGACGAAGCCGTCACCGAGCTTCGCCTGCGACCAGTCGCCGGAGACGAGCGTGAGGTTCTTCCTCGTGGTGGTGTCGTAGACGCCCTGGCCCGTGAGGGAGCCCACACAGGTCCACAGCAGCCACCGCCCGACCGCCTGGAAGTTGTCCAGCAGGCAGCCGCGCCCGAGCAGCACCTCGTCGCCCCGCCGTCCGGTCAGCACGTCGACGGGGACCACGCTGTCGTTGCGGGACCTCACCCACAGGGTGGTGCCCCACATCGCCTCGACGCTCTCCGCCGTGGTGAACACCGTGCGCCCGGTGTCGAGGTCGACGACCCGGGTCTCCGACCCCGGGCTGGTGTACGGAGTCCTCAGGGCGGCGTCACGGCGCCGCCGGCGGGCTCGATGAGGGAGACCCCCCACTGGTCCGTGCCGGGGCCGCCCGGCACCAGGAGCCCGCCGTCCGGAGTCGGCACGGCACGCCACGACGACCTGGCCAGAAGCGTCTTCCCCGGGGAGCCGTCGAGGGGTACGGAATCGACCCTCCATACCGGCAGGCCGTAATTGAGGGGGCCCAGGGCGGAGTCGTACCGGGAGACGACGAGGGTGTCGCCGACCATGCCCAGCAGCTGCCCGACGTCGCGGACCGGCTCCGTCCGCGGCGTGGCGGTCAAGTCACGGCGGGAGGCGATGTGGGCAATCCCGTCGTCCCACCACAGCAGGTGCGTGGCGGTGAGGGCGGCGAACGGGTACCCCCTGCTCACGGTGTACGGCAGCGTGATCAGCCGGTTCTGGTCGACGTCGAGCCAGCCGGTGAACGAATCGCGGTCCACCCGCCACGTCACGATCTGCCCGTGCGCGTCGCCCAGCGCCGCGTTGCGCTCGTTGAAGGCGTAGATGCCCTGGGGTACGCCCGCCACCGTGCGGTCGGTGACGGAGCCGTCGTCCCGGACGTCCAGCAGGTGCCACGTGATGTCGCTGCCCTGGGTGCCCGCCAGCGTCACGACCGTCGATCCGAGGGTGGCCCAGTACTCGTGGCGTGCGGGAAGCGGGATCGTGCGGGACCTGCCGGACCGCATGTCCCGCAGGGTCACCACACGGCCGGACTCGTCGTAGGCGGCGACGACGTCCGAGCCCGCGCCGAATTCCGGGAGGCCGTACACGCCCGTGGCGGACGCGTCGACGACCGTGTCGACGCCGTCGTAGGTCGTCCACAGGTGGCCGCGCCCGTACTCGTAACGGAGGAAACCGGAGGGCCCCGCGCTCAGCAGACTCGTCTGGGGGAGCATGGCCGTGGTGGCCGGGACGACCACCTCTCCCGCGACCGTCTCACCTTGCGCGGTACCGACCGCCGGCGAGCCGAGGCCCATGGCGAGCGTGAGGGAAACGGCGGCGCCGCGTATGAGCGCACGTCTGGCCATGCGGGCCATCTCCAGGAAGGGCGGGCGAAGGCTCGGGAGGCTTGTGCAGCGCGCGGCTGAGCCACAGGTCATGAACCTGCGTGGGCTGGTGTTCGTCCCCCGGGCGAGTGGCCGGATCGTAGCATTCGCCCTGCACACGGCCGTGTTGCTGCTGCGGAGAGTCAGCGCGTCGGCGCCGTCCCGGAGCCGCCAAGGCACCTTCCGCCGCACCGGTCGGCGTGTTGCGTCACGGCGGCGGCAACGTCCCGACAGGTAGGGGAACTTCGCGAGGGGTGGGCTGGCGTCCGGGCGTATCGCCCGCACGAAGATGCCCCCTGCCGGCGGGAGATCCGCCGGCAGGGGGTCGCAGGGGTGTGCCTGGGGTCAGTGACGGCCGCCGCGGTGGTCGCGGTCGTGGTGGGTGTCGCGGTCGTGGTGGGTGTCGCGCGGGTCGCGGTTGTCGCGGTGGTCGCGGTCGTCGCGACGGTTGTCGTTCCAGGTGGTGGTGTCCACCACGCGGCCCCGCTCGTTGCGCAGGGTGGCGGTGTCGCGGCGGTCCCAGATCTCGTTGTGGCGGTCCTGGAACAGGTCCGTGCGGGTGTCGCGGCCGATACCGGTGTGGACCCGGACCGTGGCGCGGCCGTTGAGCCGGTAGTGACGGAAGGTGTAGGTGTGGCCGTGCTTGTCGGACAGCGTCCAGCCGCTCAGGTTGACGTTCTGGCGGCTGTTGTTCGTGATCGCCACCCACTCCTGGTTCAGGGCGCGGTTGGAGCGGTGGTCGCGGCCCTCGGAGTTGAGGTGCACGTCGCTGATCACCACGTTCTCGCGGTGCGGCCGCGGGGCGTGGTCGGCTGCGGACGCCGGCAGCGCGGCCGTGCCGACCAGTGCTCCGGCAACGGCGGCCGCGGCGGCCAGACGACGAGCGGTCACAGAAACAGAAACGGACACAGGCTCTCCCTGCTTGGTGCGAGCACACTCCGCCCGCGGGGACGAGCCGCGCGGGGAGGTGTGCGCTGTGCGGTGGCGGCCGGCTGGCCGCGCCCTCCTACCTTGTCCGCTGATTCCGGGACATGGGGGTGATTCCCGACCGGTGTTACAGAGTGCCCATATTTCTGTGACGGTTGACTGTAGGACTCATTCAGGCGCCGAACACGGGCGGTTGACGGCCCGTCGGCGGGAAGGTCCTTGCGGGCACTGAGCCCCCGTGCGCGTTCGCCATGACACGCCACCCCGACCGGCGCGCGGCCGTCACTCCCCCGTGGGTAACAACCGGCCACCCGGACCGTCGCCGGTGCGTACGACACCCGTATATACGGTCACCCGTACCGGCGCCCCTGCGTACGGAACCCGTACATACGCCGCAGGGCCCCGGTGGAGTACCGGGGCCCTGCGATCACCGCGGCGGGCCGCGCCGTGGTGCGGTTGTGGATGAACTCGGTGGGCGGCGGCCCGTCAGCCGCACTGGCAGGGGCCGCCCGACTGGCACCCGCAGCCGCAGCCCGAGCCGCAGCCGCAGGCGCCGAAGAGCGGGAGGCTCTTGATCTCGGCGGGCTGCTCGGTGTCGCGTTCCTGCGTGGGGTCGGGCGTGGTGCTGGGGGATTCGGCCATGGGTCCCTCCTCGAGACTGGTGCCTTTGCCCATTTCATGCCCGCTGCCCTGGGCGCATCAACGGCGCACGGTGGCTCGTCCGCGCCTCAGCGGCCCAGCGGCCCGTCGTCGCAGAGCCGCCCCGGGCACCCCGCCGGCCCGCGCCGCCGCGGCCGTCAGGCGCCCTCCACCCCCGTCACCGGCGGGATGTCCTGCTGGAGGTCGTCCGCGTGCTCGCCGGTCACCAGGTACACGACCCGCTTGGCGACCGCCACCGCGTGGTCGGCGTACCGCTCGTAGTAGCGGCCGAGCAGGGTGACGTCCACGGCCGTCTCGATGCCGTGCTGCCAGCGGTCGTCGATCAGGTGCGTGAAGAGGGTGCGGTGCAGCAGGTCCATCTCGTCGTCGTCCTGCTCCAGCTGGAGGGCCAGGTCGACGTCCTTGGTCACGATCACCTCGGCCGCCTTCGCCATCAGGCGCTGGGCCAGCTGACCCATCTCCAGGATGGTGGCGTGCAGGTCCTGCGGGACCGCGCGCTGCGGGAAGCGCAGCCGGGCGAGCTTGGCCACGTGCTGGGCCAGGTCGCCCGAACGCTCCAGGTCGGCGGACATCCGCAGCGACGTCACGACGATCCTGAGGTCCGTCGCCACCGGCTGCTGCCTGGCCAGCAGGGCTATCGCCCGGGCCTCCAGCTCGTGCTGGAGCTCGTCGACCCGCTGGTCGGCCTCGATCACGCTCTCGGCCAGCTTCAGGTCGGAGTCCAGGATGGCGGTCGTGGCGCGCCCGATCGCCGACCCGACCAGCCGGGCCATCTCCACCAGACCGTCGCCGATCGAGTCAAGTTCCTCGTGGTACGCGTCCCGCATCAGGGTTCCCTCTCGTGCGTCGTCGTTCGGGGGGTTCGTAGGGGTTTCCGCGGCCGGGGGGCCGCGGCGAAGCCTGGGGTGCGAACCCCACGCTCCCACGGTCCGGGCCGTACGCGTCCGTTTCCGTCACCCCAAATGAACCATCACTGGCTGCAAGGTGAACTCTGGGCGACGAGTGTCCGAGGTCGCACCAGGACGGCTGTGGTCCGGTCCCGTCCCGTGCCTAACCTGGACGCATGGACGTGAACGCGGCGGTCGCCGCAGCGGCAGCGATCGCCGGAGTGCTCACCGGCGTCATCGCCATGCTGGCGTTCCGCTGGAGCGAGCGCGAGCAGAGGCGCCCGACCCGTACTTCCCTGCACACCGACCCGGTCCTGCCACCGGGTGTGGACACCGTCCTCTCCGTACTGCGCTCCTCGGCGGTCGTCCTCGACGAGGCCGACGCCGTGGTCAAGGCCAGCTCGGCAGCGTACGCCCTCGGACTGGTCCGCGGCGGCACGCTGGCCGTGGAGCCGATGCTCCAGATGGCCCGGGACACCAGGAGGGACGGAGAGATACGGCAGGTCGAGCTGGACCTGCCGCGGCGCGGCACCGGACGCGGCGAGGCCCTCGCCGTCTCCGCGCGCGTCGCGCCGCTGGGCTCCCGGCTGGTGCTGCTCCTGGTGGAGGACCTGACCGAGGCCCGCCGCATCGAGGCCGTACGACGCGACTTCGTCGCCAATGTGAGCCACGAGCTGAAGACCCCGGTCGGCGCGCTCTCCCTGCTGTCCGAGGCCGTCATGGACGCCTCCGACGACCCGGAGGCCGTGGAACGCTTCGCCGGGCGCATGCAGATCGAGGCGACCCGGCTCACCAACCTGGTGCAGGAGCTCATCGACCTCTCCCGGGTGCAGAACGACGACCCGCTGGAGGACGCCGAGCCGGTACGGGTGGACGAGCTGGTGGCCGAGGCCATCGACCGCTGCCGCCACCAGGCCGGGACCAAGCAGATCACCATGGCCGCCGGAGGCACCGCCGACCTGCGGGTGTGGGGCAACCGGGGCCAGCTCGCCGCGGCCCTCGGCAACCTCGTGGAGAACGCCGTCAACTACTCCCCGTCCCGCACCCGCGTCGGCATCGCCGCACGCCGGGTGAGGGTTCCCGGCGGGGACCTCATCGAGATCGCCGTCACCGACCAGGGCATCGGCATCTCGGACAAGGACAAGGAGCGCATCTTCGAGCGCTTCTACCGCGTCGACCCGGCCCGGTCGCGTGCCACGGGGGGCACCGGCCTGGGTCTGGCGATCGTGAAGCACGTGGTCGCCTCGCACGGCGGGGAGATCACTCTGTGGAGCGCCGAGGGACAGGGATCCACCTTCACCCTGCGGTTGCCGGAGGCGGCCGCGGCCCGAGAGGCCCGCGACCGCGCACAGCAGCACCCCGCCCTCGACGAGGAGGCCGGGCAGCCACTCAACGAACAAGCCCCTTACGAACCGCTTCCCGCCCCGGAGGTCCTTCCGTGACCCGAGTGCTCGTCGTCGAGGACGAGGAGTCCTTCTCCGACGCCCTTTCGTACATGCTCCGCAAGGAGGGCTTCGAGGTCGCCGTCGCGGCCACCGGGCCCGACGGACTCGACGAGTTCGAGCGCAACGGCGCCGACCTCGTCCTCCTCGACCTGATGCTGCCGGGCCTGCCCGGCACGGAGGTCTGCCGCCAGCTCCGCGGCCGCTCCAACGTCCCCGTGATCATGGTGACCGCCAAGGACAGCGAGATCGACAAGGTCGTCGGCCTGGAGATAGGCGCGGACGACTACGTCACCAAGCCGTTCTCCTCCCGCGAGCTGGTCGCCCGCATCCGCGCCGTGCTGCGCCGCCGCGGTGAGCCGGAGGAGGTCACTCCGGCGGCCCTGGAGGCCGGCCCGGTCCGCATGGACGTCGACCGGCACGTCGTCACGGTCTCCGGCTCCAAGGTCGACCTCCCGCTCAAGGAGTTCGACCTGCTGGAGATGCTGCTGCGCAACGCCGGCCGGGTCCTGACCCGGATGCAGCTCATCGACCGTGTCTGGGGTGCCGACTACGTGGGCGACACCAAGACGCTGGACGTCCACGTCAAGCGCCTGCGCGCGAAGATCGAGCCGGACCCGGGCGCCCCGCGCTATCTGGTGACGGTCCGGGGGCTCGGTTACAAGTTCGAGCCGTAGACCGGTGCGGGCCGCGCCGCACGCACCGTCCCTTCCGTCAGGGCATACGACAAGGGCGGCACCCTCCTGAGAGGGTGCCGCCCTTGTCGTATGTGTCGTGCCGCTCGTGGAGCGGGTCTCAGTGACCGGCCGCCGACTGCGAGGCCGAGTCGCTGGGCGTCGCGACGGCGCCGGCGTCCTCCGACGCCGAGGCGGACGCGGAGGCCGACTCGGACGGACCGTCCGACGGCGACTTGGACCGCTTGCCGGCGGGGGAGTGGGTGGCGGCCGGCTCGCCGGGGGCCGCCGGGATGTTGCTCGGGCCCCACTTGTCGAAGTAGCCCTCGGCCGGGACCACGAAGGCGCGCAGGCTCACGTCACCGGTCTTGCTGAAGGTGAAAGTGATCTTCTGCGCGTTGCCGTCCTTGAGCACCGGACCCGGGTTGGTCAGCGCGGCGGAGGCGTTGCCCTTGCCGCCGAGGATCACGGAGCCGTGCGCGGGGACGGTCACCTTGCCGCCGCCCTGCGCGGCGGTGAGCTGCGCGGAGCCGTCGCCGTCGACACGGATCGCGTCCAGCGTCTCGTCCGTCGTGCCGCTGTTGAACAGCGTCGCGATGATCACGGCCGGGCCCTTGGTCTGGACGCCGGGCTGGGTGACGACCACCGCGTTCTGGACCTTGATCGTGCCGACCGTCGTGGCCGCGTTGTCGGGGTGGATCTGGAGCGTCTGGGCATCGTTGCCGGCGCCGCACGCGGCGAGCGAGGCGAGCGAGAACGCGATGGCGGCGGCGGCGAGGGCGCCGCGTCGAAGGCTGCTGCTCACGGCGGCGGCAACTCCTTGAACGTGGGCGGAACAGGGCGGCTCCCTTATAAAGCCGCCCTAAGCGTCTGTCAGCGGCCATAGGTTATCGAGCCGTTCCCGCAGGCCCGCACCCGACCCGCCCCCTGTGCCCCGCGCCACACCCGGCGTCCCTCACGTCACAGCCGTCCGGGCCGCCGTAATCCGGCCGGCGTGCCGGGTCCGTTCCCGTCGGGCGGCCGGATCCGTACGAGCACCCGCGCATTGGCCGCGCGACTGTCCGCCTTTCCCATTAGCGCCACCCGCATAGCCCGCTCATAGCGCGTCATCGGCCTGCTGGGGATTTCCGGTGAAGGAATGCGCGCCGGGGGCTGGAATTGATCACCGGCCGCCCGTCCGGTGGATGGGACGAACGGCGTGATCAATTCCGGATTCGTCTTGGAGACGGCTGGGAAGCACCGAACGGAGTAGCGGAAGTCGAGCGCTTGGAACCCGACAAAACGGGATGTTCAGCCGTTTGGACGGGGCGCCGGATGTGTGTAACGTACGCGTTTCAGCCCCCACGCAGAGCCCCTCCGACCTGCGAATACCCGCTTCCTCTTGGCCTCCGGGACCCTTCCGAAGCACGTCCCCGTTGCTGTTGTCAAGCCCCGAGATATGCCCTGACCTGCGAAAACGCCATTCAGAAGACGCCGTATCCGTGTTACCCTGGATAGCCACGGAAGGGGTACCTGTCACATGACGTTCAAGGTTGGCGACACCGTGGTCTATCCCCATCACGGGGCCGCGCTGATCGAGGCTATCGAAACTCGCCAGATCAAAGGCGTGGACAAGACCTACTTGGTGCTGAAGGTCGCCCAGGGTGACCTGACGGTGCGTGTGCCAGCGGACAATGCGGAGTTCGTCGGCGTGCGTGATGTGGTCGGTCAGGACGGGCTGGACCGGGTCTTCGAGGTCCTGCGTGCTCCGTACGCCGAGGAGCCCACGAACTGGTCGCGTCGCTACAAGGCAAATCTGGAGAAGCTCGCCTCCGGCGATGTCATCAAGGTCGCGGAAGTCGTACGTGACCTGTGGCGTCGCGAGCGCGAGCGCGGACTCTCCGCCGGTGAGAAGCGCATGCTCGCCAAGGCCCGCCAGATCCTGGTGAGCGAGCTCGCCCTCGCGGAGAACACCAACGAGGACAAGGCCGAGGCCCTGCTCGACGAGGTTCTCGCGTCCTGACGCGAGGCGACCGTCACACCCGCCTCAGTTCAGCACAGAAAATGCCGCGGTGCCCGATGGCGCGTTTCACGTCGCCGGGCGCTGCGGCATGTTCGTACCCGCGCGGGCCCGCGCGGGCCCGCGCGGGTCTCCTCCATGCCGTACGGCGGGGGAGGGTCCCCCCGATACTGTGTGCCGGGCCCGGGCTGTCGGCTCGACCAGGGTCACGGAAGGGTCCGGTCGAGGGCCGTGCGTCCGGCACTCCCCCCGGGCTCTGCGAGCAAGGGGGGTGCTCCCCCAGGCCATACCCACGCCGGGCCGCCACACAAACCTGACAGGAACCATGTCTGACGAATCGCGTCCCTCGCCCGCAGGCGGCCGGCCGGGAGCCCCCGTCGCCGCCGTGATTCCGGCCGCCGGCCGGGGCGTACGCCTCGGTCCTGGCGCCCCCAAGGCGCTGCGCTCGCTGGGCGGCACGCCCATGCTCATCCACGCCGTGCGGGCCATGGCCGCCTCCCGGGCGGTCGGTCTCGTCGTCGTCGTGGCCCCGCCCGACGGCGCCGCCGAGGTCAAGTCGCTCCTCGACGCGCACGCGCTGCCCGAGCGCACGGACTTCCTCGTCGTGCCGGGCGGCGAGAGCCGCCAGGAGTCGGTCGGGCTCGGCCTGGACGCGCTGCCGCCCGGCCACGACATCGTCCTCGTGCACGACGCGGCCCGGCCGCTGGTGCCGGTGGACACCGTGGACGCCGTGATCGAGGCCGTGCGGGCCGGGGCGTCCGCCGTCGTGCCGGCGCTGCCGCTCGCCGACACCGTCAAGCAGGTCGAGCCCGCGGCGGAGCCCGGCGGGCCCGAGCCGGTGGTGGCCACGCCCGACCGGTCGCTGCTGCGGGCCGTGCAGACCCCGCAGGGCTTCGACCGGGCGACGCTGGTCCGCGCCCACGAGACCGTCACCGACGACGTCACCGACGACGCGAGCATGGTCGAGCAGCTCGGCGAGCGGGTCGTGGCCGTGCCCGGCCACGAGGAGGCCTTCAAGGTCACCCGCCCGCTGGACCTGGTCCTCGCGGAGGCGGTCCTGGCCCGGCGGAGGCTGAACGATGGCTTCTGACGCGCCCCTGCTTCCCCAGGTCGGCATCGGCACCGACATCCACGCCTTCGAGGAGGGCCGCGAGTTGTGGTGCGCGGGCCTGAAGTGGGAGGGCGAGGGCCCGGGCCTGGCCGGGCACTCCGACGCCGACGTCGTCGCGCACGCCGCGTGCAACGCGCTGTTCTCGGCCGCCGGACTCGGCGACCTCGGGCAGCACTTCGGCACCGGGCGCCCCGAGTGGTCCGGCGCGCCGGGGGTCACCCTGCTGGCGGAGGCCGCGCGGATCGTCCGCGCGGCGGGCTTCCGGATCGGGAACGTCGCGGTGCAGGTCGTCGGCCCCCGGCCGAAGATCGGCAAGCGCCGGGACGAGGCCCAGAAGGTCCTGTCCGAGGCGGCCGGGGCGCCGGTCACCGTCTCCGGCGCGACCACCGACGGGCTCGGCTTCCCCGGCCGGGGCGAGGGACTGATGGCGGTGGCCACGGCGCTCGTGGTGCGGGTGGACTGAGGTCGGGGGACGCGGCGCTCGTGGTGCGGGTGGGCCGGCGGCGTGCGAGGGTACCCGCGTACGCCTCGCATCCGACGCGTACGCACCCGCCCCCGACGCGGGCACCCGACGCGCGACCAGGTTCACGGAGGTCCCTCATGTCCGTCGCCCTGCCCGACCGGCTCAAGTCACTGCTCGACGGTCCCGTCTTCGTCATCCTCGGCACGATCCAGCCCGACGGCAGCCCGCAGATGTCCCCGGTGTGGGCGAAGCGGGACGGTGACGACGTCCTCGTCTCCACCACCGTGGACCGCCGCAAGAAGAAGAACCTCGACCGCGACGCCCGTGTGAGCGTCGTCGTCCAGGACCCCGAATCGCCCTACGAGTACGCCGAGATCCGCGGCACCGTGGAGACGACCACCGCGGGCGGCCGGCAGCTCATCGACGAGCTGTCCATGAAGTACACCGGCAAGAAGTACGCCGAGTTCAACCCCTCCTCGGCGCAGGACGCCGAGCGCGTGATCGTACGGATCAGGCCGCGGAAGGTCGTCGGCATCCTGTGACCACCGCCCTCCCGTGCGGCGAATCCGCGTAACCGTGCGGAAAAGCGGCCTGCGTACGGCGGAAGGCAGGCGAGGCACTGCCCGGCGCCCACTACCCTGGAGTGGTGACCATTCGCCTGTACGACACCAGCGCCCGGCAGATCCGTGACTTCACCCCGCTCGAGCCGGGTTGTGTCTCGATCTACCTGTGCGGCGCGACCGTGCAGGCGGCCCCGCACATCGGGCACATCCGCTCGGGGCTGAACTTCGACATCATGCGCCGCTGGTTCGCCTACCGCGGCTACGAGGTGACGTTCATCCGCAACGTCACCGACATCGACGACAAGATCATCACCAAGGCGCGCGAGCAGCACCGCCCGTGGTGGTCGATCGGCTACGAGAACGAGCGCGCGTTCGACGACGGTTACACCGCGCTCGGCTGCCTGCCGCCCACCTACGAGCCCCGCGCCACCGGCCATGTGCCGGAGATGATCGAGATGATGCAGGGGCTCATCGAGCGCGGCCACGCGTACGCGGCCGACGGCAACGTCTACTTCGACGTGCGCTCCTTCCCCGGTTACCTGGAGCTGTCGCGGCAGGAGCTCGACAACCTGCTCCAGCCCTCGGGCGAGGGCGAGACCGGCAAACGCGACCCGCGTGACTTCGCCATGTGGAAGGCGGCCAAGCCGGGCGAGCCGACCTGGCCCACCCCGTGGGGTCCCGGCCGTCCGGGCTGGCACCTGGAGTGCTCGGCGATGGCGCACAAGTACCTCGGCAGCGCCTTCGACATCCACGGCGGCGGCCTGGACCTGATCTTCCCGCACCACGAGAACGAGATCGCCCAGGCCAAGGCCTACGGCGACGACTTCGCGCGGTACTGGGTGCACAACGCCTGGGTGACCATGGCCGGCGACAAGATGTCCAAGTCGCTGGGCAACAGCGTGCTGGTCTCCGAGATGGTCAAGCAGTGGCGGCCCATCGTGCTGCGCTACTACCTGGGCACCCCGCACTACCGCTCGATGATCGAGTACAGCGAGGAGGCGCTGCGCGAGGCCGAGTCCGCGTTCGCCCGGATCGAGGGCTTCATCCAGCGCGTGGTGGAGAAGGCCGGCCCGGTCGAGCCGGCCGAGCAGGTGCCGCCCGCGTTCGCCGAGGCGATGGACGACGACCTGGGCGTGCCGCAGGCGCTCGCGGTGGTGCACACCACCGTCCGCCAGGGCAACAGCGCGCTCGCGGCCGACGACAAGGAGGCCGCCGTGGCCCGGCTCGCCGAGGTGCGCGCCATGCTCGGCGTCCTCGGCCTCGACCCGCTGGACCCGCACTGGTCCGGAGGCGGTGAGCAGCGCGGCGAGGACCTGCACGGCGTGGTCGACACCCTGGTCCGCATGGTCCTCGACCAGCGCGAGGCGGCTCGTGCGCGCAAGGACTGGGCGACCGCCGACGCGCTCCGCGACCAGCTGAACCAGTCGGGCCTGGTCATCGAGGACGGCCCGCAGGGACCGCGCTGGAGCCTGGGCGCGCGCTGAGCCCGCCCGCGAGCACGGAAGATCGATTGTGCCGCCCGGCCTCCCGGGCGGCACACTGCATAGACGTACGTACGAAGCTTCAACAGACAGGTAGGTCATGGCCGGGAACAACCGCCGCATGTCCGGCAAGAAGGGCGCGCAGGTCGGCAGCGGCGGCCAGCGGCGCCGGGGACTCGAGGGCAAGGGGCCGACGCCCCCCGCCGAGATGCGCAAGGGGCACGTCAAGCAGCGTGCCGCCCAGGCGAAGGTGCGCCGTGCCCAGGGCCGTCCGCAGCAGCGGCGCGGTTCGGGCCGGTCGTCCTCCGAGCTCGTGGTCGGCCGCAACCCGGTCGTCGAGGCGCTGCGCGAGGGCGTGCCCGCCACCACGCTCTACGTCCAGCAGTTCATCGACAACGACGAGCGGGTGCGCGAGGCGCTCCAGCTCGCGGCCGAGCGCGGCGGGATCAACCTCATGGAGGCCCCGCGTCCCGAGCTCGACCGGATGACGAACGGGCTCAACCACCAGGGCCTGGTTCTCCAGGTGCCGCCGTACGAGTACGCGCACCCCGAGGACCTCGCCGAGGCGGCCTACGACGAGGGCGAGGACCCGCTGATCGTCGCCCTCGACGGGGTCACCGACCCGCGCAACCTCGGCGCGGTCGTCCGCTCCGTCTCCGCCTTCGGCGGGCACGGCGTGGTGGTCCCCGAGCGGCGCGCGGCCGGTATGACCGCGGGTGCCTGGAAGACCTCCGCCGGTACGGCCGCCCGTACGCCGGTGGCCCGTGCCACCAACCTGACCCGTGCCCTGGAGACGTACCAGAAGGCGGGCATCACGGTGGTCGGCCTCGCGGCGGACGGCGAGGCGGAACTCGGTGACCTGGAGGCCCTGGGGGGTCCCGTCGTCATCGTCGTCGGCAGCGAGGGCAAGGGTCTGTCCCGGCTGGTCGGCGAGACGTGCGACGTGCGGGTGCGGATCCCGATGCCGGGCGGCGCGGAGTCGCTGAACGCCGGTGTCGCGGCCGGGATCGTGCTCTACGAGGCGGCGCGCAGGCGCGCCTGAGCGGTCGTCCGGAGCCGGGCGCGGGCGCGCCCGGCGGGTCGTTCCCGGCGGGTCGTTCCCGGCCTGGCGCGGGTGGTCGAACGGTCGTTCGTATGGTCACCCGCCCGGATGGAACCGGGCGATCCGCACAACCTTGACGCGGTCCGGACAGATCCGACGCGCCGTGGCAGTGTCCTAACTCCTCGTCACTCGGTTAGATGAGTGTGGACACCAGAACACCCCGCACACCCACGGGGGACCGCTCGTCGGGATACGACGACGCTCCCGCGCTGAGCATGGTGAAGGTGCCGAGCGATCCGGCGCAGGTCATCGTCAACCACGCCAGTTTCCGCGTGCAGTTGGGCGCCACCTCGCGGCGCGCCCAGTCCCGGCGGATCGCCCGGCACCCCGGCGGCACCGAGTACACCGGCAGCGTGCCCGTCGCCGCGGGCCGGGCCGGGGCCGCGACCCACCGCCGTCCGGTCGTCTGGAGCGGCCGGTCCGCCCCGGACGACACCGGCGCCCACCGGCTGCTCCAGGCCGTGCGGAGCGGAAGCGTACGGTACGCCGACGAGTCGTCCGCGGACACGGGGGCCACGCGGGTCGTCCCGCGCGTCGGCGGCACACCCCGCCACGACGCCTACGACCTCGAACGGACGGTCGAGACCCCCGTCGTCGGCGCCCAGCGCGCGCCCCAGCCCGGCGAGACCCGGCTGCTGCCGCACATGCGGACCCCGGGCAGCGCCTACGAGGAGTCCGCCCACGGCGGTGCGGGGTACGGCGGCACCGGGTACGGCGAGAACGGGTACGGCACTCCGTCGTACGGCCAACCGCCGTACGACGACGCCGGCTTCGCGGACGACGAGTACGACGAGGACGGCGCCTACGACACGTACGGCGAGCAGGACGGTCACCGGCAGGGCAGGCGCCACGCCGAGGACCCGTCCCGGCACGCGTACTACCCGGGCCGGCGCATGAACCTCGGGGTCGTGCTGCTCCCGCTGCGCATCTTCCTCGGGTTCATCTCCCTCTACGCCGGCATGGGCAAGCTGTGCGACCCGCTGTACTTCGACGGCGGCAAGCGCGGCTCCATGGTCAAGTGGCTCGACACCCTGCACCCCTGGGAAGTCGCCGAGCCGCTGCGCCAGTTCGCGCTCCAGCACCCTGTGGGCTCCGGGCTCTTCATCGCCTTCCTCCAGGTCGTCGTGGGCATCCTCACGGTCCTGGGCTGCTGGCAGCGGGTCGCCGCGGGGATCGGCGCGCTGCTGTCGGCCGCGCTGATCGTGACGGTGAGCTGGAAGTCGGTGCCCGCCTACGACGCGCCGGACATCATCTACCTCGCGGCCTGGTCCCCGCTGGTCATCGCGGGCGCGCCCGTGTACTCCGTGGACGGCCGCCTCGCCGCCTCCGCCTGGCGGCGGCTCGGACCGCGCTCCGACATCTGGGAACTGCGCCGGTTCGTGCTGCGGCGCGGCGCCCTGGTCACGGTGATCGTCACCGGTCTGACGCTGCTCGTCGGCTCGCTGCTCGGCGGGGCCGTCCGTGACGCGGGCCGGGTGGTCGTGCCCGGTCCGGGCGAGGCCCCGCGCAACGAACTGCCCGGTTCGCCGCTGCCGAAGGAGACGGGCGAGCAACGGCAGCAGCCGCCGTCGGCGCCGACCTCGCCGGCCACCCGGCACGGCTCCTCGGCGAGCCCGTCCCGCGGTCCCGCGAGCACGCCGGGCGCGGCCCGCGAGAGCGGTACCGCGACCGGCGGTGTGCCCAGCGAGACCCAGGGCTCCGGTCAGACGCCGCCGCGGCACTCCGCCCCGGCGCAGCAGGCGCCCGCCACCAGCTCGGGTCCGACCTCCGGCGGTACCGCGACCGGTGGCAGCACCGGATCGAGCGGTGGCTCCGGGGGACCCAGCTCAAGCAGCGGCGGTGCCGGCGGTGGCGGCTCCTCCTCGGGTCAGCCGGGGCTGGTGGGCGGACTGCTGGGATAGCGAGGACTCACCTGCCGAGTGCCGCCAGTTCCTTGGCGGCCTCGGTGAGGTCCTTCGCGGTGTCGATGGCGCGCCAGTAGGCGCCCTGGGGGATCGGGAAGCCGGCGAGCCTGCGCTCGCGGGCCAGGTGCGGGAAGGTGGTGCGCTCGTGGTCGCCGCGCTCCGGGAGGAGCGCGGAGAACTCGGGCGAGAACACGTAGACGCCCGCGTTGATCTCGAAGGTCGAGGGCGGGGCCTCGATGAAGTCCGTGATGTGGCCGAAACCGTCCGTCCGCACGGCGCCCCAGGGGATCCGCGGGCGGGCCAGCGCGAGCGTGGCGACCGCGTCGCGCTCGGTGTGGAAGTCGGCCATGTCGCGCAGCGAGAACCGGGTCCAGATGTCGCCGTTGGTGGCGTACCAGGGCTGGTCCGGGTGGGGGAGCCGGGCGGCGGCGAACTTCAGTCCGCCGCCGCGGCCGAGGGGCTCCGGCTCCACGACGGTGCAGACGCGGACCGGCAGGTCCGCCGAGCTCAGCCACTTCTCCAGCACCTCGGCGAGGTGGCCGCAGGACACCACCACGTCCGTCACCCCCTCCTCGGCCAGCCAGGTGAGCTGGTGGCCGATGATCGGGGTGCCCGTGCCGGGGATCTCGACCATCGGCTTGGGCCGGTCGTCGGTGTAGGGCCGCAACCGTGAGCCCTGGCCTCCGGCCAGGACGACGGCTTGAGTGGGGCGGGACGCGGTCTTCGGAGGGGTCATGCCCGCACTGTACGACCCGTACCTGAACCCTCCGTCAGGGACCGCCACCGCACACACGGTCCCAACGGACACGGCCGCCCAGCCCGGCCAAAACCCACCACCGAAGCCCCGGCCCGAGCCGCCCGAGGGCCGACCCGATCCCGGGCCCGGTGCGGCCGCCGCCCCCCGAGAGCCCGCGGTACGAAGCCGCGGCGCCGGGCGCCGGGCCCCGGCCGGCAGCGCGGCAAGACTTCTCCGCGAGGCCCAGGCCGCGAAGCCGGCGGGCGTTCAAGGCGGGTTCGGCCCTCCGCGTAGCCGACCGGCCGGTGTTCAGGGCGGGAGCCCCCCGTGTTGCCGCCCGGCGTGATTTCAAGGCGGGTGTGGTCGTCCGGAGGCTTCGGCGGGCGTGGGGTGGTCCTTGCCCTGGCGCCGGAGGGTGGGGTCGGGGGGCCAGGGCGGGGTCGGGCGTCAGTTGTGGGTGGACTGGATGCCGGTGGCGAAGGAGGTGTCGCAGACCGGGCGGGCGTAGGACTGGGCGCGGGTGGGGCCGTAGATGTGGACGGCGGCGCGGCCCAGGGTGCGGGCGATGGAGGCGCAGTGCCGGGCCAGCGACGGGCGGCCGTTGACCGCCTGCTGGAGGTGGGTGAGGACCACGCCCGGGTTCTTGTCCTGCAGCTCGGTCAGGAGCTGGTCGCGCAGCACGTCCTGCGGGGCGCGGGCGCGGGACTTCGCCGCGGCGCCGGCGGCCATCGCGTCCGACGCGGTCAGGACCGAGTTGGAGGTGCTCCCCGACCAGTTGACCCGGGTGACCGCGAGGGTTCCGGAGAGCACCAGGACAACGGGCAGGACGAGGGCGAGGGAGCGGCCGATCCGGCGGGCGGGGCCCGGGCCGCGTCGCGTGGAGTGGTTGGTGGAGTGCTTCACGCGAGTGAGGGTAGCGCCCGGTAATGATTTGGCGACATTTAGTCACCCCTTCGGGGGATGCCCGAACCCTCCCTCCTGGGTGACCTGTTGACGCACAAGGCTCGAAATGTCCGATGCGCGAGGGTGGTTCGGAGACATGGAGAAGGGCCCCGCGGCCAGGTCGCGGGGCCCTTCTCGTCAACTTGGGTGAATCGCTCGGAGGTGTCCCGAGGTTTCAGCCGTAAGGCGTCAGCCGCGGACGGGTCAGTCCGACAGACGCTCGCCCGTGGAGGTCGAGAACACGTGGGTCTCGCCCGGCCGCGGCACGACGTGCAGCGTGGAGCCCTTCTCCGGGACGGAACGGCTGCTGACGCGGACGACGAGGTCCCTCTGCTCGCCGCCGACCTCGACGGAGCCGTAGACGTACCCGTCGGCGCCCGTCTCCTCCACCACGTTCACGGAGACGGCGAGACCGGCCGGAGCGTCCTCGGTGTCCTTCGACAGGGACGCCGCGGCGCCGCCGCCCAGCTCGACCACGTCGAAGTGCTCGGGACGCACGCCCACCGTCACCGTGCGGTCGCCCCTGTCCGAGGCGGCCTTGAGCGCGTCGCGGCTGACCGGCACCACGCTGTTGCCGAACTTCACGCCGCCGTCGGTGATCGGCACCTCGACGAGGTTCATGGCGGGCGAGCCGATGAAGCCGGCGACGAAGAGGTTGGCGGGCTTGTCGTACATGTTGCGCGGCGAGTCGACCTGCTGGAGCAGACCGTCCTTGAGCACCGCCACACGGTCGCCCATCGTCATGGCCTCGACCTGGTCGTGGGTGACGTAGACGGTGGTGATGCCGAGCCGGCGCTGGAGCGAGGCGATCTGCGTACGGGTGCTCACCCGGAGCTTGGCGTCCAGGTTGGACAACGGCTCGTCCATGAGGAACACCTGCGGCTCGCGCACGATCGCGCGGCCCATGGCGACACGCTGGCGCTGACCGCCGGAGAGCGCCTTCGGCTTGCGGTCGAGGTACTCGGTCAGGTCGAGGATCTTCGCGGCCTCCTCGACCTTCTGCCGGATCTCCGCCTTGTTGACGCCGGCGATCTTGAGCGCGAAGCCCATGTTGTCGGCGACCGTCATGTGCGGGTACAGCGCGTAGTTCTGGAACACCATGGCGATGTCCCGGTCCTTCGGCGGCAGGTGGGTGACGTCGCGGTCACCGATCCGGATGGCTCCGCCGTTGACGTCCTCCAGGCCCGCGAGCATCCGCAGGGAGGTGGACTTGCCGCAACCGGACGGGCCGACCAGGACGAGGAACTCACCGTCCGCGATGTCGATCTCGAGTGCGTCGACGGCGGGCTTGTCGGAACCCGGGTAGATCCGGGTCGCCTTGTCGAACTGGACAGTGGCCATGGCGAATGGGCCCCCTTCTACCGGCAGGAACGTGCCGGACGATCCGTTGTAGGAAGGTGGTGCCACTACGGGTGATTCCGTCGTGGTGGTGTAGTCCACAAGGGTGAACTGGCACAGGACGGTACCTGGCGTTCACCTGGTCTGTCAGCACCCGGGGGCGAGTGAACTTCACGGAAACTCCTTCGGGGCCGTCGCGGGGACCTGGGTACACTGCACGGAAACACCCACGCAGGCCTCCTTAGCTCAGCTGGTCCAGAGCGGCTGTCTTGTAAACAGCAGGTCGTCGGTTCGAATCCGACAGGGGGCTCCACACACGAAGGCCACCCGCACTGTGAAGTGCGGGTGGCCTTCGTTCGGTTTTCGCAGGTCAGGCTGTTCTGAGGAGGGTCCGTACGACCTGACGCAGCGTTGCCTCGGCGTCCGGGGCGGCGGCCGAGGCCCGCCAGGCCACGAACCCGTCCGGGCGGACCAGGACCGCTCCGTCGGCCGTGGTGCCGTGGGCGCGCGCCCAGTCGGGTGCCGCGCCCTCCACGCCGTCGCGCGGGTCGTGGACGATCTCGGCGCCGAAGCGGTACGAGTCCAGGCGTACGCCGTCGCTCTCGGCGACGCGCAGGGCCGCCGCGTGCCAGCCCGCCGCCGACCGGGCGTCGCTCAGCAGTACCAGGGAGCGCTCGTAGAGGTCGAGCGTCGAGATCCGCTCGCCGCCGCGCCGCAGCCACAGGTGGGGTGCCCGGCTGCCCGGCTCGCCGCTCAGGCGCATCGCCTCGGGCACGACCTCCTGGTCCGGGTCGGCGCCCACGACGGCGCCCTGCGGGTAGCGGTAGCCGAGGACGACGTTGAGGATGCCGCCGCGCCTGCCGCCGCCGATGCCGGGGGCCGGCGCGAAGCCGGGGTGGCTGTGCTCGACGGAGCGGGCGGAGGCGCGGGCGCTGGTCGCCGTGGCGACGGGGCGGCGCTCGGTGTCGTAGGTGTCGAGGAGGCCGGGTCCGGCCCAGCCCTCGAGGACGGCGGCCAGCTTCCAGGCCAGGTTGTGCGCGTCCTGGATGCCGGTGTTGGAGCCGAAGGCGCCGGTGGGGGACATCTCGTGCGCGGAGTCACCGGCGAGGAACACCCGTCCGGCCGAGTAGCGGTCGGCGACCCGTTCGGCGGCGCGCCAGGACGCCTTTCCGGTGATCTCCACATCGAGGTCGGGGGCCCCGATCGCGCGGCGGATGTGCCGCTGGAGCCGGTCCTCGGTGAACTCCTCCAGCTTCTCGCCGCGCTCCGGGTGCCAGGGCGCGTGGAAGACCCAGTGCTCCTTGTTGTCGACGGGCAGCAGGGCCCCGTCGGCGTCCGGGTCGGTGAGGTAGCAGCAGATGAAGCGGCGGTCGCCCACCACCTCGGCGAGCAGCTTGGAGCGGAAGGTGACGCTGACGTTGGCGAACAGGTCGCCGGGCCCGCTGTGCCGGATGCCCAGGCGGCGCCGGACCGGGCTGCGCGGCCCGTCGGCGGCGACCAGGTAGTCGGCGCGGACGGTGCGGCGCTCGTCGGTGCCCCGGTCCCGCACCACCGCGGTCACGCCCTCGCCGTCCTGCGCGAAGGACTCCATCTCGTGGGAGTAGCGCAGGTCGCCGCCGAGCCTGCGGGCGCCCCTGAGCAGCTCGGGCTCCAGGTCGTTCTGGCTGCACAGGCACCAGGTGGCGGGGCTGAACCTGGCGAGGCCGCCGCCCGGGTCGATGTGCTTGAACAGCCACTCTCCCGCGTCGCCGGCCAGCGTCGGCGTCTGGAGGATGCCGTGGTTCTCCGCGAGCAGGGAGGCCGCCGCCCTGATGTCCTGTTCGACGCCGGCCACCCGGAACAGCTCCATGGTCCGCACGTTGTTGCCGCGTCCGCGGGGGTGGATGGAGGTGCCGGAGTGCCGTTCGACCAGCAGGTGCGGCACGCCGTGGCGGCCGAGGAACAGGGAGGTGGACAGGCCCACCAGGGAGCCGCCCACGATGAGGACGGGTACCCGGTGGTCGGCTTCTCGGCGCATCGATGCCTCCAGGAGCGGGGTGCGGATACGGGGTGCATCGCAGTTTCCATGCCCTCGCGGAGGCCGTCGCGCGTACGTCCGCGGCACCAATCACCCCCGTGATCACCCGCGTGGTGCACACGAGTCGCGCACCGATCGGGCACGGCACAGGATCGAGATCACGCTGACGTCGCGTCACCCGCGGCCGGCGTTCCCTCTGCCCCGCCAAGCCCGCCAAGGAGACGTACGCAGATGACCGCCATTTCTGAGCGTGTATCAGAACCTACCGAGCAGCAGGCAGCGACACGTGTCTCCCAGTCCGTCTTCGACGGCTCCCGGCTCCGGGTCATCCTGCTGGTGGACGTCCACGACGGCGCCCAGCAGCGGTTCCTGGAGGCGTACGAGGAGATGGGCAAGCAGGTCGCGGCCGTTCCCGGGCACGTCAGCGACCAGCTCTGCCAGTCCATCGAGAACCCCTCCCAGTGGCTGATCACCAGCGAGTGGGAGAGCGCCCCGCCGTTCCTCGCCTGGGTGAACAGCGAGGAGCACGTGCGGATGGTGCAGCCGATGCACAGCTGCATCCGCGACACCCGGTCGCTGCGCTTCCACATCGTCCGCGAGACCGGCGTCACGGCGGGCAAGGCCGGCGCCGAGCGCCGGCTCCAGGACTCGGCACGGGTCGGGGACGGTGTGATCCGGCACGCGCTGACCTTCACGGTGAAGCCGGGCAGCGAGCAGAAGGTGGCCGACATCCTGGCCAACTACGAGGCGCCCGAGGCGGACGTGGACGGCACCACCCGGCTCTGCCGCACCTCCCTGTTCATGCGCGGCAACCGGGTCGTGCGGGCCATCGAGGTGCGCGGCGACCTCCTCGTGGCGCTGCGGCACGTGGCCCAGCAGCCGCAGATCCGGAAGACCGAGGAGGCCCTCAACCCCTACCTGGAGCAGGAACGCGACCTCAACGACCAGGAGTCCGCACGGGTGTTCTTCACCCGGGCGGCGCTGCCCGCGGTGCACCACGTGACGGTCGGCCAGGAGAGCACGGAGGGGGAGCGGCACGCGCTGTACTACCCGGCGCGGCCCGGCATGGGCATGAAGCTGGCGGAGCTGTTGTCCCGGCACGACGAGCGGGCCGGCCAGGACCCGGACAGCCCGGTGCTGCGCAGCACGGTCTTCGAGCGGGAGGACATCGTCGTCCGGCTGGTCGACGTCCGCGGCGAGCTCGACGCCGACCCGGCCGCCGCACTGGGTCTGACCGATCCCGCGCAGATGTCGGAGCTGACCACCCTGCTCGACGAGGGCTCCGCCCCGAAGGACGCCGACCTGGCCCGTCTGCTCGGCCTCGCCCGTATGGACCTCATCACCGACCGCCGGTCCGCGCCGGACGCCTGACGCATTCCGAAGCCGACGTACCACACCACCGGAGGAACGACGTGATCAAACCCAGGCCCAGGATCGTGGAGCTCGGCGAGACCGAGCCCAACACGAAGCGCGGAGGCGATCTGCGCGCCATGCTCACCCCGGCCACGGTCGGTTCCACCAGCGGCTTCATGGGCGTGGCCATCGTGCAGCCCGGCGACCGTATCGGCGAGCACTACCACCCGTACTCCGAGGAGTTCGTGTACGTCGTCTGCGGCGAGCTCGAGGTGGACCTGGACGGCGAGCCCCACCCGATCGGACCGGAGCAGGGTCTGATGATCCCCGCCTACATGCGCCACCGCTTCCGCAACGTGGGGGAGGTGGAGGCGCGGATCGTCTTCCACCTCGGACCGCTGGCCCCGCGCCCGCAGCTCGGCCACGTCGACACCGAGGGCACCGAACCGGCGGCGGCCGGCGCGGAGGCGCCGCCGGCGGACGTGGCAGAGGTCCGATCATGACCAGGCGGGTGGCGGTCACCGGCATAGGCATCGTGGCGCCGGGCGGTATCGGCACCCCGGCGTTCTGGGACCTGCTGGCGAACGGGCGCACCGCGACGCGCGGCATCACGTTCTTCGACCCGTCGGGGCTGCGGTCCCGGATCGCCGCCGAGTGCGATTTCGATCCGGCGGCCGCGGGCCTGGACGAGGAGCAGGTGGCGCGCTGCGACCGCTACATCCAGTTCGCCCTGGCCGCCGGCCAGGAGGCGGTGGCGGACTCCGGACTCGACCTCGCCGGGGAGAACCCCTGGCGGGTCGCGGTCTCGCTGGGCACCGCGGTCGGCGGCACCACCCGGCTGGAGAACGACTACGTCCTCGTCAGTCACCGCGGCGACCGCTGGGACGTGGACCACGAGCGGTCCCGTCCGCATCTGGAGCGGGCGTTCACCCCGAGCACGCTGGCCTCCACGGTGGCCGAGCGGTTCGGGGCCCGCGGTCCGGTGCAGACCGTCTCCACGGGCTGCACCTCCGGACTCGACGCGGTCGGCTACGCGCTGCACACCGTGGAGGAGGGCAGGGCGGACATCTGCATAGCCGGAGCGTCGGACTCGCCGATATCGCCGATCACGATGGCGTGCTTCGACGCGATCAGGGCGACGTCGCCGAACAATGACGACCCCGCACACGCCTCCCGCCCCTTCGACAACGACCGTGACGGGTTCGTCATGGGCGAGGGCGGCGCGGTGCTCGTGCTGGAGGAGCTGGAGCACGCCCGGGCCCGCGGTGCCCGCGTGTACTGCGAGCTCAGCGGCTACGCCACGTTCGGCAACGCCTACCACATGACCGGACTGACCAGCGAGGGCCTGGAGATGGCGCGGGCGATCGAGACCGCGCTGGACCACGCCCGTCTGGACGCCACCGCGATCGGCTACGTCAACGCGCACGGCTCCGGCACCCGTCAGAACGACCGGCACGAGACGGCCGCGGTGAAGCGGGCACTGGGTCCGCACGCCTACGACACCCCCATGAGCTCCATCAAGTCGATGGTGGGTCACTCGCTGGGGGCGATCGGGGCGATCGAGGTGGTGGCCTGTGTGCTGGCGCTGGCCCACCAGGCGGTCCCGCCGACCGCGAACTACGAGACCCCCGACCCCGAGTGCGACCTGGACTACGTCCCGCGGGTCGCCCGTGAGCGGAAGCTGGACAGCGTGCTCTCCGTGGGCAGCGGCTTCGGCGGCTTCCAGTCCGCGGTGATCCTGACCCGGCAGAGGGAGAGGACACGATGAGCGCACCGCGCGAGCGGCGGGCCGCCGTCACCGGCATCGGTGTCGTCGCACCCGGCGGCACGAGCACCGAGACCTTCTGGAAGTCCACCCAGGAGGGCGTGAGCGTCCTGGACCGCGTGACCCGTGAGGGCTGCGAGCACCTGCCGCTGAAGGTGGCCGGCGAGGTGCGGTCCTTCGAACCCTCGGCCGCGGTCGAGGAGCGCTACCTCGTCCAGACCGACCGCTTCACGCACTTCGCGATGGCCGCGGCCGACGCCGCCCTCCAGGACGCCCGGCTGGGCCAGGCCGACACCGACGCGGCCCCGTTCTCCGCGGGCGTGGTCACCGCGGCCGGCTCCGGCGGCGGCGAGTTCGGCCAGCGGGAGCTGCAGAAGCTGTGGGGCAAGGGCAGCCGCTACGTCGGCCCCTGGCAGTCCATCGCCTGGTTCTACGCGGCGAGCACCGGCCAGATCTCCATCCGGCGGGGCTTCAAGGGGCCCTGCTCGGTGGTCGCCGCCGACGAGGCGGGCGGCCTGGACGCCCTGGCGCACGCGGCGCGGGCCGTCGAGCGCGGCACCGATGTGATCGTGGCCGGTTCGACGGAGGCGCCGCTGGCCCCGTACTCGATGGTGTGCCAGCTCGGTTACCGGGAGCTGAGTCCGGTGGCCGACCCGGAGCGCGCCTACCGCCCGTTCACCGAGGACGCCTGCGGGTTCGTGCCGGCCGAGGGCGGCGCGATGCTCGCCGTGGAGGCGGCCGGGGCGGCCCGCGAGCGGGGCGTGCCCGTACGGGCCTTCCTGGCCGGGCACGCGGCGACCTTCACCGGCGCCTCCCGCTGGGAGCTGTCCCGGGAGGGGCTGGCGGAGGCGATCCGCGTGGCTCTGGCCGAGGCCGGGTGCGCACCCGAGGAGGTCGACGTCGTCTTCGCCGACGCCCTCGGCGTCCCCGAGGCGGACCGGGCCGAGGCGCTGGCCCTCGCCGACGCGCTCGGCGCGCACGGCCGGCGTGTGCCGGTCACGGCGCCCAAGACGGGCACCGGGCGGGCGTACTGCGCCGCCCCGGTGCTGGACGCGGCGGCGGCGGTCCTCGCGATGGAGCACGGCCTGATCCCGCCCACCCCGAACGTCTCCGACATCTGCCATGACCTCGACCTGGTGACCGGTCGTGCTCGCGCCGCCGAGGTGCGCACGGCGCTGGTCCTCAGCCGGGGGCTCATGGGCTCGAACTCGGCGCTGGTGCTGCGGCACGGTGCCGCCGAGGCCTCGTAGCGAGGCAGCCACGATCAACCGGGAGCAACAAGGAGAGGAACCGCATGAGTGACCGAATCACAGTGGAGGAACTGGCCGAACTCATGAAGAAGGCCGCCGGGATCACCGTCAGCCCGCAGGAGCTGGCGGACCGGTCCGAGACCGGATTCGACGAGCTCGGTATCGACTCGCTCGGCCTGCTCGGCATCGTGGGCGAACTGGAGAACCGTCACGGCATGCCGATGCCGGCCGACGCGGAGCGCTGCAAGACGCCCAGGAAGTTCCTCGACCTCGTCAACAGCACCCTTCTGGCAGGAGCGTAGAAAATGGCCGGACACACCGAGAACGAGATCACCATCGCCGCGCCGCTGGACCTGGTCTGGGACATGACCAACGATGTGGCGAACTGGCCGCGGCTGTTCAGCGAGTACGCGTCCGCCGAGATCCTGTCCCAGGAAGGCGACAAGTGCACCTTCCGGCTGACCATGCACCCGGACGAGAACGGCACCGTGTGGAGCTGGGTCTCCGAGCGCGAGCCCGACCGGGCCACACTCTCGGTCAGGGCCCGCCGGGTCGAGACGGGCCCCTTCGACCACATGAACATCCACTGGAGGTACGAGGAGGTCCCCGGCGGCACCCGGATGATCTGGACCCAGGACTTCGCGATGAAGCCGGAGGCGCCGGTCGACGACGACTGGATGACCGACAACATCAACAAGAACTCCAAGGTCCAGATGGCCCTGATCCGCGAAAAGATCGAGAAGGCTGCCGCCGGGCACCGGGCCGAGCCGGTCCTGACCACCGACTGAGCCGGACGGAGGAAGCATCGTGCACCAAGCCCTGATCGTCGCCCGGATGGCCCCGGGTTCGGCCCCGGACATCGCCAAGATCTTCGAGGAGTCCGACCGGGGGGAGCTGCCGCACCTGGTCGGCGTCAACCGGCGCAGCCTCTTCCAGTTCGGCGATGTGTACATGCACCTGGTCGAGGCGGACCGGGATCCGGGACCGGCCATCGCCAAGGTGGCGGGCCACCCGGAGTTCCGCGGCATCAGCGAGCGGCTGTCGGCGTACGTCAGCGCCTACGACCCGCAGACCTGGCGTTCGCCGAAGGACGCGATGGCCCGGCGCTTCTACCTGTGGGAGCGTGACTGAGTCTTCGTACCAGCCAACTGACGAGCCGTCCGATCCCTCACGGACGGCCACCGGCCGCCGGGCCCGCTCTGTCGCGGGCCCGGCGGCCGGTGTCCGGGAAGGTCGCGGCGACGCCGCCGGCGCGGGCCCGCTCAGTCGGGCACCGTGCAGTCGAAGGCGTGCAGATAGGGGTTGACCGGGCTGATGTCGTCGATGACCAGGCCGGCCGCCTTCAGCCGGTCGGCCATGCTGGCGCCGGTGTGCTTGGCGCCGCCGACGTTGAGCAGCAGGAGCAGGTCCATGGCGGTGCTGAACCGCATCGACGGGGTGTCGTCGACGAGGTTCTCGATGACCACGACCCGCGCCCCGGCCCCGCCCGCCTCGATGACGTTGCGCAGGCAGCGGGCGGTGGAGTCGTCGTCCCACTCCAGGATGTTCTTGATGATGTAGACGTCGGCCCTGACCGGGACGGCCTCGCGGCAGTCGCCGGGCACGATCCGCACCCGGTCCGCCAGGGAGCCGCCGGCGCGCAGCCGGGGGTCGGCGTTGTCCACCACCTGCGGCAGGTCCAGCAGGCAGCCGTGCATCAGCGGGTACTTCTCCAGCAGGCTCGCCACCACGTGCCCCTGCCCGCCGCCGATGTCGGCGACGGAGGAGGCGCCGGACAGGTCGAGCAGCTCGGCGACGTCCCGCGCCGACTGCCGGCTGGAGGTCGTCATGGCCCGGTTGAAGACGTCCGCCGACTCGGGGGCGTCCTCGTTGAGGTGGACGAAGAACTCCTTGCCGTACAGGTCCTCCACGACGTTGCGGCCGGTGCGCACCGCCTCGTCGAGTTTCGGCCAGGCGTCCCAGGTCCACGGCTCGGTGCACCACAGGGTGATGTAGCGCAGGCTGGCCGGGTCGTCCTCGCGCAGCAGCCGGGACATGCCGGTGTGCGCGAACGTGCCGTCGTGCTCCTCGGTGAAGACGCCGTAGCAGGTCAGTGCCCGCAGCAGCCGGCGCAGCGGCCTGGGTTCGGTCTTCACGGCAGCCGCGAGGTCCTCCACGGTCATGGGCGCGTCCCCGAGCGCGTCGGCCACACCGAGCCGGGCGGCCGCGCGGAGGGCGGCGGCGCACGCCGCGCCGAACGCGAGCTCCCTGAGCCGCATGGACGGCGGTGGGGCGGACTGAGCGGTCGTCATGTGCCGCCTTCCTTCCTTCTCGGTCCCGTGGGTTCCACGAGTGGCGATGGCGTCAGCACAGTCCGGCGGGCCTGGAGGTCTTGCAGGAGTTGGCCACGAAGGTGTTGCGGAGCGCGGTCCTCTCCTGGTTGACCAGGTCCGCGGGGGAGTTGCCGTCGAGCACGTTCCCGCTCACCCGGTTCCGCTCGCCGGGCGCGCCGACGAAGCTCTTGAACAGCACGATGCCGCCGGACAGGGGGGACCTGCCCGAGTTGCGGGCGACGAGGTTGCGGGACACGTCGGTCCGCTCGGTGCCGGTCAGGACGATGCCCGAGCCCTGGAGGAAGGGCAGCCGCTTGGTCGCCGGGCAGAACCGGTTGTTCTCCACGACCCGGTTGTCGCGCACGGTCAGGGCGCCGGCCCGCGGCCTGTTCTCGTCGCCGACGACGAACACGCCCGCGCAGTTGCCGGTGACGCGGTTGCCCGTGACGGTGAGGTCGCGCAGCCGGCGGACGGTGACGCCGATCCGGTTGCCCTCCAGCCGGTTGCCGGTGATCAGCGTGCCGCGGGTGTCGACGGCGCCCTGCTCGGCGGTGATCGTGTTGGCGAGGAAGAGCCCCGCGTCGCCGTTGTTCCGGGCGGTGTTGGAGCGGTACACGCTGCGTTCGGAGCGCTCCTCGGCCAGGCCCCAGACCCCGTTCTTCTCGGCGGTCACCTTCCGCACGGTCAGCCGGTCGGTGCCCACGGCCATCAGGCCCGCCTGGCGGAAGCCGGTGAGGGTCAGCCGGGAGACGGTGACGCCTTCGAGGCGCTTGGCCCTGGTCCCCACCACGCAGATGCCGTTGCCCCGCTTGCCGCAGGCGCTCGCGGTGCTTTGGCCGCCCGGTTCCAGGACGGTGCCGGGGCCCGAGCCCCGCAGGGTCAGACCGGGCGTCGTCACCTTGACGCTCTCGTGGTAGACGCCGGGCAGCACCAGCACGGTGTCGCCCTGCCGCGCGGAGTCCACCGCCCGCTGGATCGATTGGCCCGGATGCACCAGGTGCGTCCTGGACACCTGGACCGGCGGGGCGGCGGCGATGCCCGTACCGACCAGCGCGGTGGCGCTCAGGAACAGAGCGATATGGCGTTTTGTCATATTCTGTACGGTATGGCCCGATAGTCGGCCTGCGTGCCGGATGGGCCGTCCGGCGGCGTGTCACCGGCGCGGCGCGTGGTCCGGTGGTGGGTCACCGGCGCAGGGCGTGGCCGATCCACAGCTGTTCGGGGGACAGGGGGCGGCCGTCCTCCAAATCCCACAGGGCGTTCTGCAGGACGCGGCCGAGCGTCCAGGCGCGGGCCCGGTCCCGGTCGAGGCCCAGCACCGCGGTCATGGCCTCGAAGCGCGGGACGACCTCACCGGGCTCGAAGCGGTTGGACAGCGCCGGGAACAGCTCGAAGCCGGGGTCACCGGCGAGCGGCTTCGGGTCGATGGCCAGCCAGGGCTCCCGGCCGGCGCCGAGGACGTTGTCGTAGTGCAGGTCCCAGTGCAGCAGCCGGTCGCCGCTCTCGCCGGCGACCTCGCGCACGGCGGCGGCGCAGTCCGCGAGCAGCCGGCGGTCGTCCCCGTCGGGCAGCGGCCGCAACGCGCCCGGCGTCCGCTCCAGCAGGGCGCCCGCGATGTCACCGAGCCGCCGTATCCCGGCCGGGGCGGGTACGGACGTCAGGCGGGCCAGCAGGCCGGCGATCACCCGGGCGGCCTCGCGGGTGTCCGGCAGGCGCGTCAGCGGGCGGGCGGAGTCGAGCCGTTCCAGCAGCAGCGTGCCGGTCGGCCCGTCGTGCTCCAGCAGCCGTACGGCCCCCGCGCCGTCCCACGCGCGCAGCGCGGGCGCCTCTCCCGCGCTCTCCTCGTCGGGCAGTTGGAGCTTCAGAACGGCGGGCAGGCGGTCGGCGCGCAGGACCGGAAGGACCAGCGCGCACACGCCGTGCATCGCCGGCCCGTCGACCCGCAGCCGCCACCGGTCGAGGAAGCCGGACACCTGCCGGGGCAGCCCGGCGACGAAGGCGCGGCCCGCCGCCCCGTTGAATTTCTCCTGGGAAGCGGCCAGCGCGCCGGGCACCTCGATCACCCTGACGACCATACTTGCGCCTGTGAGCGGGGTCATGCGGCGTGGGCTTCGGGCGGCTGCGGCGTACGTCCGCAGCGCGCCGGGCACGTATGTCTGGCTGCTGATCCTTTTCCTGACCACCGTCGCCCTGCACCACATGTCGCCGCAGTTCGAGCAGCACTTCCTGCGCCACCGCTCGACGAACCTGCGCGAGCTGTCGCACGACCCGGTGCGGGTGCTCTTCTCCAGCGCCATGTGGATCGACAGCGGCCACTGGCTGCCGTACGCGGTCCTCTACACGGTCTTCCACGCCCAGGCCGAGCGCTGGCTGGGCACCCTGCGCTGGCTGCTGGTGTGCGTGACCGCGCACGTGCTGGCCACGCTGGTCAGCGAGGGCGCCCTGCTCTGGGCGATCCAGCGGCACGTGGTGCCGGAGTCGGCCGTCAACACGCTGGACGTCGGCGTGAGTTACGCCCTGGCCGGGGTGGCGGGGGTGCTGGCGTACCGGATCGCCCGGCCCTGGCGATACCTGTACCTGGCCGCCGTTCTCGGCTTCTACGGCGTGTCGCTGGCGACCGGGCGCACGTTCTCCGATCTCGGGCACTTCGCCGCCGTGCTGATCGGACTGGGCTGCTATCCGCTGGCCAGGGGCCGGGGCAGGCCGTGGAACCCGGGGCGGGCGCTGTCCGCGCCGAGGCCCTAGCGTCAGGTGTCCGGCCTCGTGTCTCACGCCACCGGTTCGCGTACGGACGTCTCCGCCGGGGCCCCGTGCTTCGGGGCCCTGCCCGTCACCATCAGGCCCGCGACCAGCCCGGCCAGCAGCATCACGGCGGCCGCCCACCAGATGGCGACCGTGTACCCGTGGACGATCCCCTCCGGCACCACCCGGGCCCGCTCCGCCCCGCCGTGCAGATGGGCGGTGACGTAGGCGGCGCTGCTGGTCGTGGCGAGCGTGTTGAGCAGGGCGGTGCCGATCGAACCGCCGACCTGCTGCGAGGTGTTCACGGTCGCCGAGGTCACCCCCGAGTCCTGCGGGGCGACGCCCGCGGTGGCGGTGGCGAACACCGGCATGAAGGTCAGGCCCATGCCGAGGCCCATCAGCACCAGCGCGGGCAGCACCTCGCTCGCGTAGTGCGAGTCGACGGTGAGCCGGGTCAGGAGCAGCAGGGCGCCCGCGGCCAGGAGCATGCCGGGGACCATGAGCGCGCGCGGCGGCACGTGCCGCAGCAGCCGGGCCGAGATCTGCGTCGAACCGGTGATGATCGCGGCGGTCATCGGCAGGAAGGCGAGTCCGGCCCGCAGCGGCGAGTAGCCGAGGATCTCCTGCAGGTAGTACGTCATGAACAGGAACAGCCCGAACATGCCGACCACGGCCAGCAGCATGGTCAGGAAGCAGCCCGCCCGGTTGCGGTCCCGCAGGACGTGCGGCGGCAGCAGCGGCACCGGCGCCCGGCCCTGCCACCACGCGAACGCCAGGAGCAGCGCCGTGCCGAGGGCGAACAGGCCCAGCACCACCGGATCGGTCCAGCCGCGCGGTTGCGCCTCGCTGAACCCGTAGACGACGGCGACCAGTCCGCCGCAGCCCAGCGCCGCCCCGGGCATGTCGAGGCGGGCATCCGTCCGGCCCGGTCTGTCGCGCAGCAGGGCGAGGGCGCCGAGGACGGTGACGACGGCGATGGGCACGTTGACGTACAGGCACCAGCGCCAGTTCAGGAACTCGGTCAGCACGCCGCCGACGATGAAGCCGATCGCCGAGCCGCTGGCCGCCAGGGCGCCGTAGACGCCGAACGCCTTCCCGCGCTCCCCGGGGCGGGTGAAGGTCGTGGTGAGCAGGCTGAGCGCGGAGGGGGCGAGGGCGGCCGCGAAGGCGCCCTGGAGGGCGCGGGCGCCGTAGAGCATGCCCGAGGACGTGGCCGCGCCGCCGAACGCGGAGGCGGCGGCGAACCCGGCCAGCCCGACGACGAACGTGCGCTTGCGGCCCACCAGGTCGGCGATCCGCCCGCCCAGCAGGAGCAGCCCGCCGAAGGCGAGGGAGTAGGCGGTGATCACCCACTGCCGGTTGCCGTCGGACATGTGCAGGGCGTGTTGCGCGGAGGGGAGCGCGATGTTCACGATCGTCGCGTCCAGGACCACCATGAGCTGCGCGAGAGCGATGACCACCAGTGCCCACCAGCGGTGCCGGTCGGTCTCCTGGGACGAGGATTCACCTGTGTGGGTGACGCTCATCTGGCCAGAAGACCATGAATCGGTACATATCGCATCCTCGTGCACGGAGGGGCGGCCCGCGCCCCGCCCCCGCGACTCGCGGCCGGAGAGCGAAGGGGCCGGGGCGTTGTCAGTGGCGGGGTGCAGCATGGGGGCATGGTGAGCGGATCGAGCGGCAGGGCCGGTGTGAAGGGCGCGCGGCGGCCCGAGGTGCGGTTGCCGGCGCTGGAGGCGTACGGCGGCGGGGGACTGGCGCCCGACGGGGACTACGACGGGCTGGAGTTCCGTGAGGAGGACTTCGCCGGGCAGGACGGGGCGGGTGCCCGCTTCCTGGACTGCGCGCTCGGGGGCTGCGCGCTGGACGACACGTCGCTGCGTCACGCCCGCTTCCTGGACTCGGTCCTCACCGGCATACGGGGTGTCGGCACCGACCTCGCCGAGGCGACCCTGCGCGATGTGGAGGTGGTCGACGCCCGCCTCGGCGGTACGCAGTGCCACGGCGCGGTCCTGGAGCGCGTGTGGATCCGCGGCGGCAAGATCGACTACCTGAACCTGCGCAGGGCCCGGCTGCGGGACGTGGTCTTCGAGGGCTGCGTCCTCGTCGAGCCGGACTTCGGGGGCGCCCGGCTGGAGCGGGTGGAGTTCGCGGACTGCGTGGTCAAGGGCGTCGACTTCAGCGCCGCGACGCTCTCGGACGTGGACCTGCGGGGCGCCTCGTCCCTGGAGATCGCGCGCGGCCTCGACCGGTTGGCGGGCGCGGTGATCAGCACCGGTCAGCTCCTGGACCTGGCGCCGGTGCTGGCGGCGGAGCTGGGGATCAGGGTGGAGGGCTGAGAGGGGCGGAAGGGGGCGTGGCCCAGAGGGGGGCTCAGGGGGAGGAGGGGCTCAGGAGACGCGGGGGAAGCGGGCCTGGAGGGTCCAGATCGCCGGGTTCTCCGCCAGGTCCTCGTGCAGGTCGCACAGGTCGGCCACGAGGTCGTGCAGGAAGTCACGGGCCTCACGGCGCAGCGCCGTGTGCGAGAAGGACAGCGGGGGCTCCTCGGCGGGCATCCAGTCGGACTCCATGTCGACCCAGCCGAAGCGGCGCTCGAAGAGCATGCGGTCCGTGGACTCGGTGAAGTCCAGCTCCGCCCGCTGCGGACGGGAGGCGCGGGACCCGGCCGGGTCCCGGTCCAGTTGCTCGACGATGTCGCACAGGGCCCAGGCGAAGTCGAGCACGGGCACCCAGCCCCAGGCCGTGGCCAGTTCGCGGTCCGACTCGGTGTCGGCCAGGTACACGTCGCCGCAGAACAGGTCGTGCCGCAGCGCGTGCACGTCCGCGCGGCGGTAGTCCGTCTGCGGCGGGTCGGGGAAGCGGTTGGAGAGGGCGTAGCCGATGTCGAGCACGTAGGCGATGGTGTCATGTGCCCCGCATAGGATCGCGCGCGTGTATCGCTCCGCCCCCTTCGTCCGGACCGCCGCGGCCGGCTGCGCCCTGCTCGTGCTGACGCTGACCGGGTGCGACGGCGGTGTCCGGGGCACCCCGGGCGGGACCGGCGTGCACGATCCGTACTTCCCCAGGGCGGGCAACGGCGGGTACGACGTCAGCCACTACGGCCTCACCCTCGACTACGACCCGGACCGCCGTCACCTCACGGGCACGGCGGTCGTCACCGCCCGGGCGACCAAGGACCTGTCCGCCTTCGACCTCGATCTCAGCGGCCTCGACGTCCACAGCGTCACGGTGGCGGGGAAGGCCGCCTGGTTCAGCCGGGCCGGGCAGGAACTCACCGTGCGGCCGCACGACGATCTGCTGAAGGGGGAGACCTTCAGCGCGACGGTGCGCTACTCCGGGCGTCCGCAGGTCGTCGTCGACCCCGACGGATCGCGGGAGGGCTGGCTGCCCACCGCCGACGGCGCGCTCGCCCTCGGCGAGCCGGTCGGGTCGATGGCGTGGTTCCCGGGGAACAACCACCCGTCCGACAAGGCCGCGTACGACATCGCGGTCACCGTGCCCGAGGGGCTGCGGGCCGTCTCCAACGGTGAGTTGAGGAGCGAGACGACCAGCGGGGGGCGTACGACGTTCCGGTGGCGCACCGCCGAGCCGATGGCGAGCTATCTGGCCATGGTCGCGATCGGCCGGTTCGAGATCACCCGCTCCACGACGAGGAGCGGCCTGCCCGTGTACGTCGCCGTCCAGCCGTCCCAGGCGCGGGAGAGCCGGGCCGTGCTGGCCAGGATCCCCGAGGTCGTCGAGTGGGCGGAGCGGCGCTTCGGCCCGTTCCCCTTCTCGTCCACCGGCGCGGTCGTCGGCCGTGGCGAGGAATCCGGTTACGCCCTGGAGACCCAGAACCGGCCCGTCTTCCCCGGCGCGCCCGACATCGGGACCCTCGTCCACGAACTCGCCCACCAGTGGTTCGGGGACTCGGTCACCCCGAAGAACTGGCGGGACATGTGGCTGAACGAGGCCTTCGCGACGTACGCGCAGTGGCTGTGGGAGGAGGACCACGGCGGCCGGACGGCGCAGCAGGCCTTCGACGCGCTCCTGCGCGGCGACTACTTCACCGACGACGCCGCGAACGAGGCGGTGTGGGCGTTTCCGCCCGCGCGGCCCAGCGGCGCCGACCACATCTCCGACCGGCCCGTCTACGAGCGCGGCGCTGCGGTGCTGCACAGGATCCGCCAGGCGGTCGGCGACCGGGCCTTCCAGGACATCGTCCGGGGCTGGGCCGCCGCCCACCGCCACGGCAACGCGGACACCGCCGACTTCACCGCCTACGTGGAGAAGAAGGCCCCGGACACGGACTTCACCGGGATCTGGGCCGACTGGCTGTACGGGGACGGCAGACCGGCGGGTCCCTGACCACGGCCGGCCGGTCGACCGGCCGGCCGTGGTCAGGGATCGCGTCCGTCAGACGTTGACGCCGAAGTCCTGGGCGATGCCGACCAGGCCCGAGGCGTAGCCCTGGCCGACGGCGCGGAACTTCCACTCCGCGCCGTTGCGGTACAGCTCGCCGAAGACCATGGCCGTCTCGGTGGCCGCGTCCTCCGACAGGTCGTAGCGGGCGATCTCGGAGCCGCCGGCCTGGTTGACGATGCGGATGTAGGCGTTGCGGACCTGGCCGAAGTTCTGGCCGCGGTTCTCGGCGTCGTAGATGGAGACCGGGAAGACGACCTTGTCGACGTCGGCGGGGAGCCCGGCGAGGTTGACGTTGATCGCCTCGTCGTCGCCGTCGCCCTCGCCGGTGACGTTGTCGCCGGTGTGGACGATGGTGTTGTCCGGGGTCTGCTTGTTGTTGAAGAAGACGAAGTGCTGGTCCGAGTAGACCTTGCCCTGCGCGTTGACCGCGATCGCGGACGCGTCCAGGTCGAAGTCCGTGCCGGTGGTGGTGCGGACGTCCCAGCCGAGGCCCACGGTGACGGCGGTCAGGCCCGGAGCCTCCTTGGTGAGCGAGACGTTGCCACCCTTGGACAGGCTTACAGCCATTGTTGGGAGTCCCTTCCCTCGTTGCCTATGCGGACGAAGCTACCGCCACCCATAGGAACGCCGAGGGGGGTCCTCCGAGTTCCGCGTCCCTTTACCTTTTTTACCCACCCGGCTCGAACACGCCCGCGGCGAAAACATGATGACGTGACGGGGTGTGGAGGGGAACATGGACGACATGTCCGGTCCCCATCTCATCCGCGGCTCCGTCGCGCTCCCCGAGGCCGAACTGGCCTGGCGCTTCTCGCGGTCCTCCGGGCCGGGCGGCCAGCATGTCAACACCACCGACTCCCAGGTGGAGTTGCGCTTCGACCTCGCCAACACCGAGGCGCTGCCCGAGGTGTGGAAGCAGCGCGCCCTCGAACGCCTCGCGGACCGGCTCGTCGACGGCGTCATCAGCGTGCGCGCCTCCGAGCACCGGTCCCAGTGGCGCAACCGCGAGGCCGCCGCCGTGCGCCTCGCCGCGCTCCTCGCCGAGGCGACCGCGCCCCCGCCCAGGCCCCGCAGACCCACCCGCGTTCCACGCGGCATCAACGAGCGCCGGCTGCGCGAGAAGAAGCAACGCTCACAGACGAAACGGGGACGCTCCGGAAAGGACTGGGGCTGACGGGGGTCACGCCGCCGACGGGCCGCCGGCCCAGGGGGCGGTGGCCGGACGCATGACGGGGCGTCGGCCGAGTCGGGCGGACGCCTGGCGCGGACGGGCGGTGGCCCGGGCGGCGGTGGGCGGACGCCTGGCGTGGGCGGGGCGTCCGCCCGGTCCGGGGGCAGCCGGGCACCGGACGCGGTCCCGGCGTCAGCGCAGGTGGCGGTAGCGGCCGTGGTAGTAGAGCAGGGGTTGGTCGTTCGTGCCGAGCAGGCGGGCCGTCAGGACGCGGCCGACGACCAGGGTGTGGTCGCCCGCCGGCACCCGCTGCTCGGTGCGCAGCTCCAGGGTGGCCAGGGCGTCGGTCAGCAGCGGGGCGCCGGAGACCTCGCCGCGGGTGTGGGGCAGGTCCCGGAACAGCAGCCGGTCGCTGACCCGGCCCTTCATGGCGAAGCGGCCCGCGATGGCGTGCTGGCCGTCGGCGAGGACCGAGACCGCCCACAGGGGCTGTTCGGCGAGCAGATCGTCCATGCGGGAGCCCTCGCGCAGGCTGACCAGGGCCAGCGGCGGGTCCAGGGACACCGACATGAACGCCGTCGCCGTCATGCCCGCGTCCTCGCCTGCCGGGGCCCGCGGGTCGTCCGGGTCCAGCGGCGGCTCCTGCGCGGTCACCAGGACCACACCGGCGGCCAGCCTGGACATCGCGGCACGGAACTCCTCGTCGGTCACCCCCTCAGCATGCCCGGACGGCGGTCCCTGCCGCCCGAGCGGAGACGGCTCGGCGGAGGCGGCGGGACAGGGGGCGGGCGGCACGGAGGAAGTGTTCAACACACATGGAACGCTAACCACCGGCCCGCCACCGCCGCATCGGACCCGGGCCCGAACCCGGACCTAGGACCAGCGGCCGAGGAAGTCGTGCATCATGTCCCCACAGCCGCACGGCCCGCGTTCATCAAACGCACAGGGGAAAGCCAGAAACCGCACTCAATTGTTCACGCTCATCTGTGACTTGAGTCACAAGAGCTGTGAATTGTTGACCCTGTGTACCGAGTGGGCTTCGCGCTGTGATTCAGTGGCGGAGAATGCGCAGACGATACGCCGAACAGCACCCTTGATTCGCTGGCGAGGTCTCGGGGGGAGGGCGAGCATGGAGACCGACTCGGAGCCGTACGTCCGCCTGGCGTCCTTGCGGAAACTGCACCAGGTCATGGCGGACATGAACACCGCGCGAAGCCTGGCGGACACACTGCAGACCGTCGCCGACGGCGTGGTGCAGGGCCTGGGCTACGAGCTGGCCTGCGTGAACCTCGTGCGCGCCGACGGCGACCTCGTGGTCGCCGCCCTGGCCGGGAACTCCGCCGCCGAGGCGCTCATCACCGGCCGCGTCGGCTCCCGGGAGTCCTGGGACCGCCGGCTGGCCATGGGCGAGCGGTGGGGCGGCCTGGTCTTCATACCCCACACCGAGGGCTGGGTCCTCGACGACGACGACGTCCCCACCTGGTACACCGACGGGCCCGCGCCACGCTTCGAGGACGAGTGGCACCCCGCCGACCGGCTCTTCGCGCCCATGGACGTCCCCGGCGGGTCCGGCGGCTCCTCCGGCGAACTGCTCGGCGTGATCTCCGTGGACAGCCCGCGCAACGGCCGCCGGCCCGGCGCCTGGGGCCGCGAGGCCCTCCAGATGTACGCCTTCCAGGCGGCCATCGCGATCAGCAACGCCCGGCTGCGCTCCAACATGCAGCGCGCCCTCATACGCCTGGAACGCGAGCAGCAGGCCCTGCGCGCCAGCGAGGAGAGCTTCCGCCAGGCCTTCGAGTACGCGCCGTCCGGCATGGCCATCGCCGAGATGGGCGGCGACCAGCACGGCCGGATCCTGCGCACCAACGACGCCCTGTGCCGGCTGCTGGGCCGCCCCGCCTCCGCCATGCGCCGCTACTCCTTCTCCGACCTCGTCCACCCCGAGGACATAGGCACCCTGCTGCGGACCTCGGCGGAGGGCGGCCGGGCGGAGCTGCGGCTGGGCCGCCGCGACGGCTCCTACGTGTGGGTGTCCCTGCGCAACTCCGTCGTCGCGGACGCCGCCGACGGGCCCCGCTTCCTGCTCACCCACGTCGAGGACATAGAGGAGCGCAAGCGCCGCGAGCTCCAGCTCGCCCACCGCGCCTCCCACGACTCCCTGACCGGCCTGCCGAACTCCGCCGAGCTGCGCGCCCGTCTGTCCGCCCGGCTGTGCCGGCGGTCCCAGGCCGGACACACGGGCGACCCCGACGCGCAGGACACCGCACACGGCCACCCCGGCTACGACATCGACGACCACGGCTTCGACTTCCGGTCCGGCACCGAGGCCTTCGACGCCCACGACCACCATGTGCACACCATCGCCCCCGAGGGCGACCACGACGACGGCACCAAGGGGCTCGCGGTCCTCTTCTGCGACCTCGACGGCTTCAAGTCGATCAACGACCGGTTCGGGCACAACGCGGGCGACGCGGTCCTCATCGAGGTGGCCCGGCGGCTCAGCAACGGCGTGCGCGACGGCGACACGGTGGCCCGGCTCGGCGGCGACGAGTTCGTGATCCTCGCCGACGGCCTCGGCCGGGCCGACGCCCAGGACCTCGCCGTACGGCTGCGCAACGAGATCATCCAGCCGATCCGCGCCGAGGGCCGGGCCGTCCGGGTGGGGGCGAGCTTCGGCATCGGATGGGCCCACTGCGGAATGACGGCGGACGAAGTGCTGAAATCAGCGGACGAACGGATGTACGTCGAGAAACGATCTCGTCCCAAACAACATCGCCGTGCCGGATGATCCGCAGGTCAGCCGACTTGTGCGGCGTGAGTCACCCGTTTGGGCCCGGCGGAGCGGGTAGGCTCGCCTTTCTCACGACCTACCGCCCGACCCCGCACCTGTTGAGGAGTACCAAGGGATGACGCCCGGCAACAGCGGCGCGAGCACGCCCGAGGACGACGACCCGTTCGGCTATCTGTACGCCGACGGTCAGGCCAACGGAGCCCAGCCGCCCTCCGGCGGTTACGGCTACCCGAACGCGGTCAACCGGGTCCACACGGTCGGTAAGCGGCAGTACGGCCAGCCCGCCGCGGCGCCCAACGGCCAGGTCCCGCAGCAGCAGGGCGCGTACGGCAGGCCGAACGCCCACTACGCCGCTCCGGAGACCCTGCCGGGCGGCGCGCCCACGGGCCGCCAGTCGGGCCAGGGCGGCGGCCGGGGCCCGAACACCAAGGGCCTGCTGATCGGCGCCGTCGCGGTGGTCGCCGCGGTCGTCATCGGCATCGGCGTGGCGATGCTCAACGGTGACTCCGACGACAAGGGCAAGGACAAGGCGGGCGACCCGGCCGCCACGGCCACGGAGAGCTCGGAGCCGAGCCCGTCGGCGAGCAGCAGCGCACCGACCGACGGCGCGTTGCCGAAGAGCGACGCCGAGGCGCTGGCGCTGGACGGTGGCGCCGCCAAGTCCTCGGACATCAAGGGCGCCGAGGCGGCCGGCGGCGTCTACGTGGGGAACTTCAACAACGTCGGCGCCTCGATCACCTGGACCGTCGACGGCATCCCCGAAGACGGCAAGTACACCGTATTCATCGGTTACGGAGTCCCGGGCAAGGACGGCACCGCCACTCTGACGGTCAACGGCAGCGTGTCCAGCAGGCCGGTCAACCTGAACAACTGGGCGCACGCGCCCGAGGGCGACTACGAGAAGGGCTGGACGAAGACCTACAACTGGATCCAGCTCAACAAAGGCACGAACACCATCAAGATCTCGTGTGAGCAGGGCAACCAGTGCGACGCCAACCTCGACCAGCTGTGGCTGGCCAAGGGTTGGGTCAAGTCGGGCTGACGCTCAGGCCGCGCTGGCCTCCCCCGACACCGCCACCTGCGCCAGCAGCCTCTCGTAGACCGCGTGGTCGAACTCGCCGGCCGTCGGGGACAGGACCGTCGCCGTGGACAGGGCGACCGCGCGGGTCAGGCGGTCCGGCCAGGGGAGGTTCTCCACCAGTCCCGACAACAGGCCCGCGACCGCGGAGTCGCCCGCGCCCGTCGGGTTGCCGCGGACGCGGGACGGCGGGGCGGCACGCCACAGGCCCTCGGAGGTGTGCGCGAGCAGGCCCTCCGCGCCCAGGGAGGCGACCACCGCGCGGGCGCCGCGCCGGCGGGCGTCCTGGCTGGCGCGCAGCGGATCGTGGGAGCCGGTGAGCTCGGCCAGTTCGTCGGCGTTCGGTTTGACGATGTCGGGGCGGGCCGCCATCCCCCGCCGCAGGGCCTCGCCGCTGGTGTCCAGCAGGACGGGGACCCCGGCCGCCCGCGCCGTCCGTATCAGACCGGCGTACGCGCCCACCGGCAGCCCGGGGGGCAGACTGCCGCACAGCGCCACCGCCGACACCGAGCCGAGCAGCTCCTCGTACACGTTCTGGAAGGCGGACCACTCGGCGGGGCCGACGACGGGGCCCGGCTCGTTGAGCTGGGTGGTGTCGCCGGTGCGCGCGTCGACGACGGCTATGGTCCGCCGGGTCGCGCCCGCGACCGGGACCAGCGCGTCCACCACGCCCGGCGCCCCGGACGCGAGCTGGTCCCGCACCTCGCGCCCGGTGGCGCCGCCCGCGAAGCCGGTGACCGTCACCTCGTGGCCGAGGGCCGCCAGCACCCGGGCGACGTTGACGCCCTTGCCGCCGGGCCGCTCGGTCACCTCGGACACCCGGTGGGTGGCGTGCGACCGCAGGGACGGCACCCGATAGGTGATGTCGAGAGCGGTGTTCAGCGTGACCGTGAGGATCACCGGGCCGACCTCCCCCGAGTAGGCGCGTGTCCGCCGCGAAGTTCCGAAGACTCGATCATGCCAAAGACACGGCCCACCGCCCACCCCGCGGACCGGCCACCACGGCCGGACGGGCGGACGGATCAGCTCAGTTGGGGCTCAACCACCCAGACGCCCCGCCGCATCACGCCCTTGAGGGCGAAGTCCTCGTCGAGCAGCACGAGATCCGCGTCCTTGCCGGGTTCCAGGGAGCCCACCCGGTCGTCCATCCCGAGCAGCCGGGCCGGGTTGGCGGACAGCGCGGCGACCACGTCCGTGACGGGCAGCCGGTCGACGGTCACCGCCCGGTGGAATGCCCGGTCCAGGGTCAGGGTCGAGCCCGCGATCGAGCCGCCCTCCACCAGCCGTGCAACGCCGTCCGCGACCTCGACCTGGAGCGGGCCGAGCAGGTAGCGGCCGTCGCCGTTCCCGGCGGCGTCCATGGCGTCGGTGATGAAGGCGACCCGCTGGGCGCCCGCATGGTGGAACGCCATCTCCAGGGCGGCGGGGTGCAGGTGCACTCCGTCGTTGATCAGCTCGACCGTGACCCGCTCGTCCTCCAGCAGGGCCGCGATCGGTCCGGGGGCGCGGTGGCCCAGCGGCGGCATGGCGTTGAACAGGTGGGTGGCGACGGTGGCTCCGGCGTCGATCGCCTCCACCGTCTGCTCGTACGTCGCGTCCGTGTGCCCGATCGCCGCGATCACGCCGTGCTCCGTGAGCAGCCGTACGGAGTCGATGCCGCCGGGCAGTTCGGTGGCCAGGGTCATCATCCTGGCCCGGCCGCGGGCGGCGTCGATCAGCTTGCGCACATCGGCGGGGTCCGGGGCGCGCAGCAGCTTCTCGGAGTGCGCGCCCTTGCGGCACGGCGAGATGAACGGCCCCTCGAAGTGGACGCCCGCGATCTCGCCCTGCTCGGCGAGTTCCGACAGCAGCCCCGCCTGCTTGACGAGGAGGCCCATGTCGTCGGTGACGGTGGAGGCCACCAGGGTGGTGGTGCCGTGCTCCCGGTGGGTGCGGACGGCGGTCAGCACGTCGTCGGCCGTGCCGGAGAAGGAGGCGCCGCCTCCGCCGTGGTTGTGGATGTCGACGAAGCCGGGGACCAGCCAGTGCCCGCGCACGTCGAGGGTCTCGGCGTCCTCCCGGGCGTAGCCGGCGATCCGCGTGCCGTCGACGATCACACGGCCGCCGTCCACGATCCCGGTGGGCAGCACCACCCGGGCTCCGGTCAGAACCTTGCTGGGGGCCATCAGACGGCTACCTCCGGAATCGTCGTAGAAGTGTTGAGCAGGTCCCAGGCCAGGAGCCCCGCGCCCAGGCAGCCGGCGGTGTCCCCCAGGGCCGCGGGGACGATCGACGGCAGTTTCTGGAAGGTGACGCGCCGCTGGACCGCCTCGCGCAGCGGCGCGAACAGCGTCTCGCCCGCCTCGGCGAGCCCGCCGCCGATGATCAGCGTGCGCGGGTCGAGCAGGGTGAGCGCGGTGACCAGCCCGTCGGCGAGCGCGTCGACCGCCTCCTGCCAGACCGCCCGTGCCGCGGTGTCCCCGGACTCCACGGCCTTGGCGCAGTCCGCCGCGTCCGCGTCCGGGTCTCCGCACGCCTCGGCCCATGCCTGGCTGACCGCCGACGCGGAGGCGAACCGTTCCAGGCAGCCGCGCTGCCCGCACGGACAGTCCAGGCCTCCGGGGCGTACGACGATGTGGCCGATCTCGCCCGCGAAACCGTGCGCGCCCGCCTCCACCCGGCCGTCGATGCCGATGGCGCCCGCGATGCCGGTGCCCAGCGGCACGAAGAGGAACCGGTCCGCGCCCTTGCCCGCGCCGATCCGGCCCTCGGCCAGCCCGCCGGTGCGTACGTCGTGGCCCAGGGCCACGGGGGCGCCGAGCCGCTCGGCGAGCAGGTCGCGCAGGGGTACGTCACGCCAGCCGAGGTTGGCCGCGTAGGCGGCGATGCCTCGCTCCGCGTCGACGATGCCGGGGACGGCGACGCCGGCCGCGGCCGCCTCCTGCCCAAGGTGCTCGACGCCGTGGGCGCGCAGCTCCGCGGCGAAGTCGAGGATGCCCTCGACGACGGCGTCCGGCCCGCGCTCGCGGCCGGTCGCCCTGCGGGCCCGGTGCAGCAGAGAGCCGTCGGCGGCGACCAGCGCGGCCTTCATCCCGGTGCCGCCCACATCGAGGGCGATGACGTGTTTCACGTGGAACAGTGTGGACCGTCGACCGGGAGAGGTCTAGTCCACTTACTTGGTGCAGACCAATTGTGTCCACTTGGTGACTAGGGGCGGCCGGAACGGCACGGATGAGTCACCGGTGCCGTGGGTGTCCGGTGGCGTGGCTGTGCCGGGACGCACGGCCCGGCGGGGCCCGCTGTCGGCGGCGGGGGCTACGGTGCCTGGTATGGACGACGACGAGGAGCAGGGGCTCGGCCGCCGGGAGCGGGACATCCTCGCCCTGGAGCGCCGCGGCTTCACCGGGCCCGGCGCGAAGGAACGCGCGATACGCGAGGAGCTCGGCCTGTCGCCCGTCCGCTACTACCAGCTCCTCAACGCCCTCCTCGACGACACCCGCGCCCTCGCCCACGACCCGATCACGGTGAACCGCCTCCGCCGCATCCGAGCCTCCCGCCGCACAGAACGCTGAACCCGCGCCGGGGCGTGAGACCTGTGCCGGACGCGGTGCCCGTACCGAGCGCTGAGACCCGTGCCCGGCGGAGGAGTGGGTGAGGGCCCTGAGGGATAGGTTCGCTGCATGGGTAGTCAGGACCGTCACTTCGCCGACTCGACCGCCTCCGTCTCCGCGCTGCCGACGCCCGTCACCCGGGCGGGGCGGGACGGGCTCGCTGCGATTCTCGCCCGGCCCGAGCGTGCGCTGATCGCGCTCGACTTCGACGGGACGCTCGCGCCGATCGTCCCCGACCCCGACCGGGCCCGCGCCCACCCGGACGCCGTGCCCGCGCTCTCCGCGCTCGCCCCGAAGGTGGCCGCCGTCGCGGTGGTCACCGGCCGCCCGCCCGACGTGGCGGTCCGCCACGGCGGCTTCGCGGGCGTGCCCGGCCTGGAGCACCTGGTCGTCCTCGGCCACTACGGGGCCGAGCGCTGGGACGCCGCCACGGGCACGGTCACCGCCCCGCCCCCGCACCCCGGCGTCGCCGCCGCCCGCGCCGAACTGCCCGGCCTCCTCGACCGGACCGGCGCCCGGCACGGCACCTGGATCGAGGAGAAGGGCCGCTCGGTCGCCGTCCACACCCGCCGCGCGGACGACCCGCAGGCCGCGTTCGAGGCGCTGCGCGAGCCCCTCGCCGGTCTGGCCGCCCGCCACGGGCTGATCGTCGAACCCGGCCGCATGGTCCTCGAACTGCGCCCCCCGGGCATGGACAAGGGCGTCGCCCTCCTGGACTGCGCCCGCGACCTGGGGGCCACGTCGGTCCTGTACGCGGGCGACGACCTGGGCGACCTCCCGGCCTTCGCCGCGGTCGGCGAACTCCGCTCGGACGGAGTCCCCGGCGTCCTGGTCTGCAGCGGCAGCACGGAGGTCACCGAGGTGTCGCGGCGGGCCGACCTGGTGGTGGACGGCCCCGCCGGGGTGGTGGCCCTGCTCAGGAACCTGGCGGACCACCTCGCGTAGCCGCCCGTCCGCTCAGCCGCCCAGCTCCTGGAGCTGGTCGAGGAACCACTGGGCGGGCGGCAGCGCCGTCGCGGCCGCGGCCAGCCGCTTCGTCCGCTCCGCACGCTCGGGACCCGGCATGGTCAGCGCCCGGTGCAGCGCCCCGGCCGTCCCCACCACGTCGTACGGGTTGACGACGACCGCGTCCTCGCCCAGCTCCGCGTACGCCCCCGCCTCCCGCGACAGCACCAGCGCGCACCCCGAGTCGGAGACGACCGGCACCTCCTTGGCGACCAGGTTCATCCCGTCCCGGATGGGGTTGACCAGCGCCACGTCGGCGATCCGGTACGCCGCGAGCGAGCGCGCGAAGTCGTCCTCCACATGCAGCAGGACGGGGGTCCAGCCGGGCGTCCCGTACCGGGCGTTGATCTCCTCGGCCACCCGCCGCACCTGCTCCGTGTACTCCCGGTACACCGCGAGGTCCTGCCGCGAGGGGTAGGCGAACGCCACGTGCACCACCCGCTCGCGCCACTCCGGGCGCTCCTCCAGCAGCTCCCGGTACGCGTGCAGCCCCCGCACGATGTTCTTGGACAGCTCGGTCCGGTCCACCCGCACGATCGTCCGTCGCGGGCCTTCGTCCGGCCCGGTGCCGATCTCCTCGCGCAGCGCCGCCATCCGCTCCTCGACGTCGGCCCGGTGCGACCGCTCCCGCAGGAACTCCGCGTCCGCGCCCAGCCCGTGCACCCCGATCCGGGTGCCCCCGAGCCCGCCGACGAGCGCGTCGCAGCAGCCGGCGAACGCGTCGGCCCACCGCCGGGTGAGGAAGCCCAGCCGGTCCGCGCCCAGCATCCCGCGCAGCACCCGCTCGGCGATGTCGTCGGGGAGCAGCCGGAAGTAGTCCACCGGCGCCCACGGCGTGTGCGAGAAGTGCCCGATGCGCACATCGGGCCGGAAATCGCGCAGCATCCCCGGCACGAGCGTCAGGTGGTAGTCCTGCACCACCACGGCCGCCCCCTCGGCCGCCTCCTCCGCCAGCGCCTCGGCGAAGGCCAGGTTGTAGGCCTCGTAGGACTTCCACTGCCGCCGGAACTCCGAGTCGAAGACCGGCTCCAGCGGGGTCTGGTACAGCATGTGGTGGACGAACCACAGCACCGAGTTGGCGATGCCGTTGTAGGCGTCGGAGAAGACCCGCGCGTCGATGTCGAGCATCCGCACCTGCTGCCCGCCGGTCGCCTCCGACGGCAGCCGGCGCCCGCCCTCGAAGCGGCCCGCCGCCTCCCGGTCGGCGTCGCTCAGCGCGGCGCACACCCACACCGCGCCCGCCTCCGGGCCGATCGCGGAGAGCCCGGACACCAGGCCTCCGCCCCCGCGCCGGGAGTGGAGCGAGCCGTCCTCGCGCACCTGATACGAAACCGGGCCGCGATTGGACGCGACCAGCACCTCGGCACCGTGCGTAGAAGCCATACGCCTCAACCTAGCCCGGCCCCGAAACGCTCAAACGTACGGTTCCGCTTCGTAGCCGCCGGAAAGCGGGCGGGGCCGGTGTTTCACGCCACCTGGCGGGCCGCGTACTCCGCGACCTCGGCCATCGGCGGACGCTCCTCGGTGTCCACGGGATGCGTCCGCGGCTCGAAGCCGTTCTCGCCGCGCTCGAACTGGGTGAGCAGGGGCCGCACGAGATGGCCGCGGGCCAGGCGGAGCTGGGCGGTCCGGTAGATCGCGGCGGCCATCCGGCCGAGCGCCTGCCCGTCCTGGTGCCGGTGCCTGCGCACCCCGACGTCGACCTGCGCGAGCGCGTCCAGGCCCACCAGGTGCAGCGCGTCGACCAGCATGCCCAGCTCGACGCCGTAGCCGACCGGGAAGGGCAGCTGTTCGAGGAGTGAGCGGCGGGCCGCGTACTCGCCGCCGAGCGGCTGGACGAAGCCGGCGAGCTGCGGCCAGTGCATGTTGAGCAGCGGCCGCGCCATCAGCTCGGTGACCCGTCCGCCCTGCCCGGCGGCGGCCGAGGCGGAGGCGTCCCCGCCGGGCACGGTGAAGGGGCGGTCGTACATCGCCTTGACCAGGTCGACGTCGCGATCGGTGAGCAGCGGGCCCACGATGCCGGTGACGAAGTCGGAGGAGATCTCGCGCAGATCGGCGTCGACGAAGCAGATGACGTCCCCGCGGGTGACGAGCAGGGAGCGCCACAGCACCTCGCCCTTGCCCGGCACCGCCGGCAGACGCGGCAGGATCTCGTCGCGGCGCACCACCCGGGCGCCCGCGGCGGCGGCCACCTCGAAGGTGCGGTCGGTGGAGCCCGAGTCGACGACGACGATCTCGTCGACCAGCGGCGCCCGCTCCACGAGGTCGCGGCGGATCACCGCGACGATGTCGCCGACCGTCGCCTCCTCGTTCAGCGCGGGCAGTACCACGGAGACCGACTGACCGGTGCGCTGCTTGGCCGCCAGGATCTGGTGGAGTGGCCGGTCGGCCACGGACCAGGAGCGGGTGGCCAGCCAGCGCTCGACTTCTTCCAGCACGGTCGGCGGCTCCTCACTGTTGTCCCGAGACTGTTTGTCTCGCGGTGTCGTCTCGCGGTGTCGTCTCGCGGTGTCGTCTCGCGGTTCGGACGACTGTCTCCGCCGTCCTGGCCTTCCGTTACAGTCTTGAACAACGCGGACGACCATCCCATGCCGGGGGTCACCTCCGCGCGGACAACCGAATACAGCTCATCCAGAGGGGCAGAGGGAAACGGCCCGATGAAGCCCCGGCAACCCTCCAGCCGGTTCTCGTATCGACTGCTGTGCGCGCACAGCCGATCGTCTTCGCGAGGCTCCCGGCTAGGGAAGGTGCCAAATCCGTCTCACGGCGAGATGCGCCGTGAGGAAGATGAGGAGAAAGGGCCTCGCCTCTCATGGCTGTGCAGACCGTTGCAAGCAGCACCGATTCCACCGTGGACCTCGGCCCCGCCGCGGCGCTGAGCTGCCGCGAATGCGGTCACCGCGTCCCTCTCGGCCCGGTCTTCGCCTGCGAGGAGTGTTTCGGCCCGCTGGAGATCGCCTACGACTTCTCGGCCTACGGCACCGAGGAGCTGCGCAAGCGGATCGAAGCGGGCCCCGCGAACATCTGGCGCTACGCGCCGCTGCTGCCCGTCCCCGCGGACGTCGCCGGCAAGCCGAACCTGAACCCGGGCTGGACCAAGCTCGTCCAGGCCGACCGCCTCGCCCGCGAACTGGGCGTGACCGGCGGGCTGTACGTGAAGGACGACTCCGGCAATCCGACGCACTCCTTCAAGGACCGCGTGGTCGCCCAGGCGCTGGAGGCGGCCCGCGCCTTCGGCTTCACCACGCTCTCCTGCTCCTCGACCGGCAACCTGGCCGGCGCCGTCGGCGCCGCGGCCGCCCGCGCCGGACTGCGCTCCTGCGTGTTCATCCCGCACGATCTGGAGCAGGGCAAGATCGTGATGGCCGCGATCTACGGCGGCGAACTCGTCGGCATCGAGGGCAACTACGACGACGTGAACCGTTTCTGCTCCGAGCTGATCGGCGATCCGGCCGGCGAGGGCTGGGGCTTCGTCAACGTCAACCTGCGGCCGTACTACGCCGAGGGCTCCAAGACGCTGGCGTACGAGATCTGCGAGCAGCTCGGCTGGCGGCTGCCGGACCAGATCGTCGTGCCGATCGCCTCGGGCTCCCAGCTCACCAAGGTCGACAAGGGCCTGCGGGAGCTGATCGAACTCGGACTGGTCGAGGACCGGCCGTACAAGATCTTCGGCGCCCAGGCCGAGGGCTGCTCGCCGGTGTCCACCGCCTTCAAGGCGGGCCACGACGTCGTGCGGCCGCAGAAGCCGGACACCATCGCCAAGTCCCTGGCCATCGGCAACCCGGCCGACGGCCCGTACGTCCTGGACATCGCGCGCCGCACCGGCGGCGCCGTGGAGGACGTGACCGACGAGCAGGTCGTCGACGCGATCGGGCTGCTGGCGCGGACCGAGGGCATCTTCGCCGAGACCGCGGGCGGTGTGACGGTCGGCGTGACGAAGAAGCTGGTCGAGAACGGCGTCCTCGACCCGACGAAGACCACCGTCGTCCTCAACACCGGCGACGGGCTGAAGACACTGGACGCGGTGGCCGGCACCGGCCTGACCGCGACGATCCGTCCGACCCTGGACTCCTTCCGAGAGGCTGGCCTGGCATGAGCGTGAACGTCCGCATCCCCACCATCCTGCGCACCTACACCGGCGGGCGGGCCGAGGTGAGCGCCGAGGGCGCGACCCTGTCCGAGGTCATCTCGGACCTGGAGAAGAACCACACGGGCATCGCGGCCCGGGTCCTGGACGACCAGGGCAAGCTGCGCCGGTTCGTCAACGTGTACGTCAACGACGACGACGTCCGGTTCGAGCAGGGCCTCGAGACGGCCACCCCGGACGGCGCGGGCGTCTCGATCATCCCGGCGGTCGCCGGCGGCTGATCATTACCTTCGGTAATTCCGGTCACGCAGAGTTCACCGAGTTGCCCCTTCCGTGAGAGAAGCGGAGGGGGCAATTCTGTGTGATTGAACGCGGTAGAGTTGGGGAACGCGCCCCCGAACTCGGAATCCGGGGCCATGGAATCCTGCCGCGGGCCCGGTAAGAAGTAGCCAAAGTCTGCGCGCCTTTTGCGGTATTTGCCTTGTTTATGGGGCCCGAATTGCCCTGAATTCGCGTGAATTCTTCCTATATTCCGGACCGTGTGCGTCCAGATTTCTCGTCCGATTGACCTGTTGCAGAGGGCAGTTGGGCAGATACATTCGGCCGCGGTCGACGCGTTCCGGCGCACGCCCCCGATCCACGGGGGGTGAGGTCTGACCCGGGTCCGCGAAGTGTGGATCTGTGCAAGGGCCAGTAATAGGGGAGTTAGGCATGGCTCAGGGCACCGTCAAGTGGTTCAACGCGGAGAAGGGGTACGGCTTCATCGCGGTCGACGGTGGTGCGGACGTCTTCGTCCACTACAGCGCGATCCAGATGGACGGCTACCGCACGCTGGAAGAGGGCCAGCGGGTCGAGTTCGAGATCTCGCAGGGCCAGAAGGGTCCGCAGGCCGACATGGTCCGCGTCACGGCCTGAATCGCGCGACCACCGCAAGCGACGTTCTTCTTCGGAAGGGCCCGCACCTCCGCTGCCGGGGTGCGGGCCCTTCGCTGTGCCCGCACGCCACCCGTCACCCGACCGCCACCCCTCATCGAGCCCGCTTCGCGGGCGCACCTTGCACTCGGAGGGGTCGAGTGCTAATCATTGGCGTTAGCACTCTGAAGGTGAGAGTGACAACGAAGGACCGGGTCGGTGAGGCCACGGGCCAGGTGGGGCAAGGAACCACCTCAGGCCGGGGCCGTCCGTCGCGGGCGCGGGCGCGGTCCGAAGTAATCACCCCCAGTCCTGGGAGGACCACTTCACATGGCCAAGATCATCGCGTTCGACGAGGAGGCGCGGCGAGGCCTCGAGCGCGGCATGAACCAGCTCGCGGACGCCGTCAAGGTGACCCTCGGCCCCAAGGGCCGCAACGTCGTCCTCGAGAAGAAGTGGGGTGCCCCCACGATCACCAACGACGGTGTCTCCATCGCCAAGGAGATCGAGCTCGAGGACCCGTACGAGAAGATCGGCGCCGAGCTGGTCAAGGAAGTCGCCAAGAAGACGGACGACGTCGCCGGTGACGGTACGACCACCGCGACCGTGCTCGCCCAGGCCCTCGTCAAGGAAGGCCTGCGCAACGTCGCCGCCGGTGCCAACCCGATGGCCCTGAAGCGCGGTATCGAGAAGGCCGTCGAGGCCGTCTCCGCCGCCCTGCTCGACCAGGCCAAGGAGGTCGAGACCAAGGAGCAGATCGCCTCCACCGCCTCCATCTCCGCCGCCGACACCCAGATCGGCGAGCTCATCGCCGAGGCCATGGACAAGGTCGGCAAGGAAGGCGTCATCACCGTCGAGGAGTCGCAGACCTTCGGTCTGGAGCTCGAGCTCACCGAGGGCATGCGCTTCGACAAGGGCTACATCTCCGCCTACTTCGCGACCGACATGGAGCGCATGGAGGCGTCGCTCGAGGACCCGTACATCCTCATCGCCAACTCCAAGATCTCCTCGGTCAAGGACCTGCTCCCGCTCCTGGAGAAGGTCATGCAGTCGGGCAAGCCGCTGCTGATCATTGCCGAGGACGTCGAGGGCGAGGCCCTGTCGACCCTGGTCGTCAACAAGATCCGCGGCACCTTCAAGTCCGTCGCCGTCAAGGCTCCGGGCTTCGGCGACCGCCGCAAGGCCATGCTCGGCGACATCGCCATCCTCACGGGCGGCGAGGTCATCTCCGAGGAGGTCGGTCTCAAGCTGGAGAACGCGACCCTGGACCTCCTGGGCCGCGCCCGCAAGGTCGTCATCACCAAGGACGAGACCACCATCGTCGACGGTGCCGGCTCGACCGACCAGGTCGCGGGCCGCGTGAACCAGATCCGCGCCGAGATCGAGAACAGCGACTCGGACTACGACCGCGAGAAGCTGCAGGAGCGCCTGGCGAAGCTCGCCGGCGGTGTCGCGGTCATCAAGGCCGGTGCCGCCACCGAGGTGGAGCTCAAGGAGCGCAAGCACCGCATCGAGGACGCCGTGCGCAACGCCAAGGCGGCCGTCGAGGAGGGCATCGTCGCCGGTGGTGGCGTGGCCCTGCTCCAGACCACCAGCGTCTTCGACAAGCTGGAGCTCGAGGGCGACGAGGCGACCGGCGCGCAGGCCGTGAAGCTCGCCCTGGAGGCCCCGCTCAAGCAGATCGCCGTCAACGCCGGCCTCGAGGGCGGCGTCGTGGTGGAGAAGGTCCGCAACCTCACCCCGGGTCACGGCCTGAACGCCGCGACCGGTGAGTACGTCGACCTGGTCGCCGAGGGCATCATCGACCCGGCGAAGGTGACCCGTTCCGCGCTGCAGAACGCCGCCTCCATCGCCGCGCTGTTCCTCACCACCGAGGCCGTCATCGCCGACAAGCCGGAGAAGGCCGCCGCGCCGGCCGGCGGCGGCATGCCGGGCGGTGACATGGACTTCTGATCCCCCAAAGGATCGGATCCGTCCTTCACGTACCGAGGGCGGCACTCCCTGGAGACAGGGGGTGCCGCCCTCGGGCGTGTTCCGGGTCACAAGAGTGGACCAGTGGAAATGCCGTGGCCGACGGGGCAGTTGACGCCCGTGCGTGGCCGGCGCGCGTGCGTGCCGGCCGGTACCGACCACGATTTCGAGGAGCCCCCCACCGTGACCGTCACCGCTTCCGAATCAGCTTCCGGGTCCGGGTCTGCCTCCCGCGCGGCCGAGATCCTCTCCCGCCCCGTCACACTGAACGGCCTCACCGTCCCCAACCGGATCGTGATGGCGCCGATGACCCGGATGTTCTCGCCGAACGGCGTCCCCGGCGAGGACGTGCTGTCGTACTACGCCCGCCGCGCCGCCGCGGGTGTCGGCCTGATCGTCACCGAGGGCACCTACGTGGGGCACGACTCGGCCGGGCAGAGCGACCGCGTGCCGCGCTTCCACGGCGAGGAGCAGCTCGCCGGCTGGGCGAAGGTCGCCGAGGCCGTGCACGCGGCGGGCGGCACGATCGTGCCCCAGCTCTGGCACATCGGCATGGTGCGCAAGCCGGGCCAGCAGCCGTTTCCCGAGGCGCCCGCGGTGGGCCCCTCCGGGCTGCGCATCGGCGAGTCCGAGGTCACCGGCAGGGTGATGACGCGGACCGACCTCGACGACGTCATCGGCGCGTTCGCCGAGGCGGCCGCCGCCGCGGAGCGCATCGGCTTCGACGGCGTGGAACTGCACGGCGCCCACGGCTACCTGCTCGACCAGTTCCTCTGGGCGGGCACCAACCGCCGTACCGACGCCTACGGCGGCGACGCGGTGGCCCGTACGAAGTTCGCGGCCGAGATCGTGGCGGCGGTGCGCGCGTCCGTCTCGCCCGGCTTCCCGGTCCTCTTCCGGTACTCGCAGTGGAAGCAGGACGCCTACGACGCCCGTCTGGCCGAGACGCCCGAGGAGCTGGAGGCGGTCCTGTCGCCGCTCGCCGCGGCCGGGGTGGACGCCTTCCACGCCTCCACGCGCCGCCACTGGGTGCCGGAGTTCGAGGGCTCGGACCTCAACCTCGCCGGCTGGACGAAGAAGCTGACGGGCAAGCAGGCCATCACCGTCGGCTCGGTGGGTCTGGACGGCGACTTCGTCAAGGCGTTCCAGGGCGAGGGCTCGGAGGTCGGCAGCCTCGACAACCTGCTGGACCGGCTGGAGCGCGACGAGTTCGACCTGGTGGCCGTGGGCCGCGCGCTGCTCCAGGACCCCGAGTGGGCGGCGAAGGTCCTCGGCGGACGCGTCGACGAGCTGAAGCCGTACGACGCGGCGGCGCTGAAGACGCTGAGCTGAGCCCGGCGGAGTGACGGGGCGGCGCTGCCTGAGGGCGGCGCCGCCCCCTTGTTTTCTGTGTCTCCTCGGCCCGGCGGGCCCTCGTGGCGCCGTCCCTGCGGGCTCCCCGCCGGATTTTCGCTTGCTTAACTCAATCAAGTCCAATTAAAGTTGCCTGAGTCAAGTACACCCGCTCTCCGACGGAGACCTTCCTTCATGTCCGACGCACTCGCCCGGCCTGCCACGGCCGGGCAATCCGCGCCCCGGCCCAACGCCGTCGTGGCCGTACTCGCCTTCGGCGGCATCGTGGTCTCGCTGATGCAGACCCTGGTGATCCCGATCATTCCCGAGCTGCCCCAGCTCCTGCACGCCTCGGCGTCGGACACCGTCTGGGCCGTCACCGCCACGCTGCTCGCCGCGGCCGTGGCCACCCCGGTCATGGGCCGCCTCGGCGACATGTACGGCAAGCGCCGCATGCTCCTGCTGAGCCTGGCCATGCTGGTGGCCGGCTCGGTCACCGCCGCGCTCAGCGACTCCCTGACGCCGATGATCGTCGGCCGTGCCCTCCAGGGCCTCGCCTCCGGTGTCATCCCGCTCGGCATCAGCATCATGCGCGACGAACTGCCCGCCGAGCGGCTCGGTTCGGCGACCGCGATGATCAGCGCCTCGCTCGGTGTCGGCGGCGCCCTCGGACTGCCCGCCGCCGCCCTGATCGCCGAGAACCTCAACTGGCACATGCTGTTCTGGGTCTCGGCCGGCCTGGGCGTCGTGGCGGCGGCGCTGGTACTGGGCTTCGTGCCCGAGTCGGCGGTGCGCACCGGCGGCCGCTTCGACCTTCCCGGCGCCATCGGTATGGCGGTGGGCCTGGTCTGCCTGCTGCTGGCGATCTCCAAGGGCGCCGACTGGGGCTGGGGCAGCGGCATGACCCTGGGCCTGTTCGCGGTGGCGGTCGTGGTCCTGGTCGTCTGGGGCCTGTTCGAACTGCGCGTCGAGGCGCCCCTGGTGGACCTGCGCACCACGGCCCGCCGCCAGGTGCTGGTGACCAACCTCGCCTCGGTGGCCATCGGCTTCGCGATGTTCTCGATGTCCCTGGTCATCCCGCAGCTGCTGCAACTGCCCGAGCAGACCGGCTACGGCCTCGGCAGGTCGCTGCTGGCGTCCGGCCTGGTCATGGCGCCCTCCGGCCTGGTGATGATGGCCGTCGCGCCGGTGTCCGCGATCGTCTCGCGGACCAGGGGCCCCAAGGTGACGCTGATGATCGGCGCGCTGATCGTGGCCGTCGGCTACGGCCTCAACATCGTCCTGATGAGCCAGGTCTGGCACTTCGTCCTGGCGTCCTGCGTGATCGGCGCCGGTATCGGCTTCACCTACGGCTCGATGCCCGCGCTCATCATGAGCGCCGTCCCCGCGTCCGAGACGGGCGCGGCGAACAGCCTCAACACCCTGATGCGCTCGATCGGCACCTCGGTCGCCAGCGCGGTCGCGGGCGTGGTCCTGTCCCACATGACCACCGCGTTCGGCCCGTACCAGCTGCCCTCCGAGAACGGCTTCCGCACGGTCCTCGCCGTCGGCGCGAGCGCCGCCCTGCTCGGCTTCCTGGTCGCCTCCTTCATCCCGCGCGCCCGCACCGCGGTGCCGGGGGAGCCGACGGCGGCCGGTGAGCCCGCGCCCGCCGAGGCGAAGGTGCCGTAGGCGCCGGCCCTACGCCCTACGGGCTGCCCGGGTTGCCGGGGTTGCCCATGGGTTCGATGTCGGTCCGCGCCGGATGGCCCCAGCTCCGCACCACCTCGTAGTCCGTGAACTCGTGCACGAGCCGGTAGGCGGGCGCGGCGCGCGGGGCCCGGAGCTGGGCGGCGATGAACAGCTCGGCCTCGCGCCGGTCCCGGCGCGGGGTCCCGCACAACTGCCACTCCCGCCCGTTCCACAGCTCGGGCAGCCACCGCTGCTGGGGCTGCGGCCGGTCCTCGCGGACGCCGTAGCGGGACGGGGCGGAGGCCGCGGGCTCGGAGCCGCGTCGCGCGTACGAGGCGTACGCCCCGTCGACCTCGGAGCGGCGGGCGGCCCGGCGCCGGGTCTCGCACAGCAGGCACAGGTCGGGCGCGCTCTCGTCGACGGGCCCGTTCGGGTGCTCGGGGCAGCGGGTGGTGGGCGCGGCCGTCGTGACGGTCTCGTCCAGCAGGTCGAGAGCGCGCCGGAGATCCGCCTTCACCTCGTGGAGCCTGGCGTCGGGCGTCTCCGTGGAGAGCGCCTCGCCGTGCTCGCCGAGCAGACGCAGTGCCCGCCCGAGGGCGGTGAGCTGGGCGTGGTTCATGGTGTCCTCCAGCGTAGGCCGCCGCGCCCGGTGCGGGAGCCCCCGGTCCGCCCGTTCGCTCCCGCCGCCGGTCACAGGCCCGCCGGGCTCAGCCTCCCGCCCGCTCCAGTGCCGCGCGCAGATGGCCGTCGGACCGCTCCAGGAGGCGGGTCGCCGTGGGGCCGTCGAGGTCGGCGACGATGATGAGGATGGCGGTCTTCACCTCGCCGTCCGCGGCCGCGAGGGCCCGTTCGATCTCGTCGTCCGGCGCGCCCGTGGCCAGGGCGACGATCCGCCGGGAGCGGGCGCGGAGCTTGTCGTTGGAGGCCCGTACGTCGACCATCAGGTTTCCGTAGGTCTTGCCCAGGCGGATCATCGTGATCGTCGAGAGCATGTTGAGGACCAGCTTCTGCGCCGTGCCGGCCTTCAGACGGGTGGAGCCGGTCAGCAGCTCGGGGCCGACGACGACCTCGATGCCGTGCTCGGCGGCGGCCGCCAGCGCGCTGTCCGCGTTGCTGGACAGGCCGACGGTCAGGGCGCCCAGGGCGCGGGCGTGCTCCACCGCGCCGATGGCGTAGGGGGTGCGGCCGGAGGCGGAGACGCCCACCACCGTGTCGTCCGGCGTGAGACCGAGGGCGTCGAGCGCTTCCGCCGCCAGCTCCCTGGAATCCTCCGCGCCCTCGACCGAGGTCACCATGGCCCGCGGGCCGCCCGCGATCACCCCGACGACCTGGGAGGGGCGGGTGTTGAAGGTCGGCGGGCACTCCGAGGCGTCCAGGACCCCCAGCCGTCCGGCGGTGCCCGCACCGGCGTAGACCAGCCGGCCGCCGCGCGCCATCCGCTCGGCCACCGCGTCGATCGCGGCGGCGATCTGCGGCAGCCGCTCGGCCACGGCCGCGGGCACGGTGGAGTCCTCGGCGTTCATCAGCCGGGCGATCTCCAGCGTCGGCAGCCGGTCGATCTCCGCCAGCTCGGGGCGGAACGCCTCGGTCGTCAGCGACTCCAACTCGGAGCGCAGCTCGCGGTAGTGGGGCGTGGAGGTCATGAGGGGGGCGGCTCTCTCGTGCGATGCGGTACGGCTGACCGTGCGGATCCGGGCGGGGTCGGTTCTCGGCTGCGAGCGGTGCGAGCGGTGCGGACGCGGTAGGCGCTACGAGCGGTGGGTCCCGCCCCGCGGGCTGTGCCGGTGGGCGAGCGCCTCGTAGGACGCGGCGAGCGCGGGCGCCGCCGTTTCGTACGTCCGCTGTGCCACCCCGACGAACAGGCAGTCCACCACGAGCAGTTGGCTGGTCCGGGAGGACATCGCCGCCGGGCGCAGCTCGCTCTCGCGGGCCGTGGAGGTGGTCAGGACGTGGTCGGCGTACTGAGTGACGGGCGCGGTGGGCCGGCCGGTGATGGCGACGGTGGTCGCGCCGCGCTCGAAGGCCACCCGCAGCGGTTCGATCACGTCCCCGGTCGAACCCGAGTGGGTGATGGCGATCGCCACGTCCCCCGCGCGCAGTTGCACCGCGTTGGTGACGGCGAGGTGCGGGTCGCTGTGCGCGTGCGCGACCAGTCCTATGCGCAGCAGCTTCTGGGTGAGGTCCTGGGCGACCAGTCCGGAGGCGCCGATGCCGTAGACGTCGGTGCGGCGGGCGGCGGCCAGCGCGGTGACGGCCGCGCCGAGCTGGATGGTGTCGAGACCGGCGGCGGTGTCGGCCAGGGTCTGCTGCTCGTCGTAGGCGAGCTTGGCGACGACGTCGGCGATGGGGTCGTCCACCGCGATGTCGGTCGTGATGGCGGGCGCGCGCCCCGACTGCTGCTGGGCGGCCAGGCCCGCGAGGGCCAGGCGCAGGTCCCGGTAACCCGGATAGCCCAGCAGGCGGGCGGTGCGGACGACGGTCGCCTCGCTGGTGCCGGTGAGTTCGGCGAGGCCGGTGACCGTGAGGGCCGCGCAGCCGGCCGGATCGCCGGCGACGGCCTCGGCGACCCGCTGCATGGAGCGGGTCATCGAGGGCGCGAGCGTGCGTACCTTGGCCGCGAGGGCGGCGGGTGCGGGGGGCGTGAGGCCCGGGGCGCCCACGCCTGCGAAAATTTCCTTCACGTCCTGGGTCACATGATGAAAGGTATTTTCCTCACGGTCGCGTGGTCAAGGCCGCGCGCAGGCCCCGGGGGCCGGGCGAGGACGTCAACGCACCTCCTTGCGCGCGCCCCGCAGGATCGCCGCCGCCACGCAGCCGAGCGCCAGCACCACGGCGACGGCCAGGGCCCGTTGCGCCTCGTCGGTCGCCGTGTGCCGCAGGAACGCGTCCGGCACCCGCGTCAGCTCGGTCGGGAGCCAGCGCGACACGTGCGGCACCGCGCCGAGCAGCGGGAGCGTGAACAGCACGAGCAGCGCGTACCCGACGGTGCCGAGAGTGCTGCGCGCCAGTGTCGCGGCCAGCGCCGTGACCGCCACGGCGAACACCAGGTACACCGAACCCACGAGCGCCGTCCTCGCCATGGCCGCCGTACCGGGGTTCCCCAGCAGGACGGCCGTCTCGTACCAGGCGGCGAGCAGCCCGGCCAGATAGGCGCCCACGGCCGCGACGGCGCTGACCGCGAACCTCGGCACCAGCAGATCGCCGAAGCGCCGGGTGCGGGTGCGGTAGAAGACCGACAGCGCGGACCCGGCGTCGATCGAGCACGCGTACGCCGCCACGACGACGGTCACGATGAGGCCGATCCCGAACGCGTTGCTCGCGTACTGGACCACGCCGTCCGCCGGGACCGGGGGCGGGAAGACGATCTTCACCCGCTGGGCCGAGCCCCCGGCGTGGTTCAGCAACTCGCCGGAGTACCGGGCGAGCAGCGGTCCCGCGAACCCGAAGAGCACGAAGACGCCAAGCAGCGCGATCAGTCTCCTGGTGCGCAGCAGCCGGAGCCACTCCACCCGCCACAGCGAAAGCTCGTTCACGCCGCACCCGTCCGATCCGCGTCTCGTTGGTCCTGCTCCACGTCCCGTCCTCGTTGTCCGCCGGTGAGGGCCAGGAACGCGGCCTCCAGGTCGGCGTCGACCGGGTGCAGGCTGATCAGAGCGGCGTCCGCCTCGGCGATCGCCTTCGGCAGCCGGCGCTCACCGACCTCCGTGCTCGCCGCTTCGACGCGCACGGATCCGTCGGAGTTCACCGCCACCGAGGTGACCCAGTCCTGCTGCCGCAGCAGTTCGGCCAGCCGCCGTTCGCCGCCCCCGCGCAGCCGCACCTCCCAGGCCGGCTGGAGGAACCGGTCGATCAGCTCGCGTACCGGCCCCTGGAACAGGAGCCTGCCCCGGTCGAGCACGCCCACCGTGTCGGCGACCCGCTGGACGTCCGCCAGGACATGGCTGGAGAAGATCACGGTGCGGGTCCGGCCGAGCCCGGCGACCAGGGACAGGACCTCCGCCCGCCCGGACGGGTCGAGCGCGCTGGACGGCTCGTCGAGGATCAGCAGCTCGGGGTCGAGCGCCAGCGCCACCGCGAGGCCCAGCCGTTGCTTCATCCCGCGTGAGAAGCCGCCCGTGCGCCGGTCGGCCGCCTCGGTCAGGCCGACCTCGGCGAGGACGGCCGCGACCGGGTCGGGGGCGTCCGGGCCGTGGTCGTGCCGCGTACCGCCGTGGTGACGGCGCCGGTCGCGCGCGGCCAGACCGCGGGACTGGCGCACCACCTCCGCCGCGGTGAGCCAGGGTTCGAACTCGGGGGTGTCGGGGCAGACCCCGATCCGTCCCGCGTCGATCGACAACCGGACCTCGCCCGCGTCGCGGCGGCGCAGACCGGCCACGATGGACAGCAGCGTGGTCTTGCCCGCGCCGTTCGGGCCCACCAGGCCGTAGACACCGCCGCGCGGCACCTCCAGGTCCACTCCGTGCAGCCCGGCGCCGTTCCCGTAGTCGCGCACCAGGCCCGCGATGGCCACGGCCGACCCGCTCATCGGTTCTCGCTCCGCCCCGCCACCAGGTAGGCGATCGGGCCCAGGGGGTTCACGCACAGGCAGATCAGCACCCAGGCCCAGCGGGGCAGGTGACGCGTGTTCCGGTGCCGCGCGACGTCGACGAGGCAGTAGACGAGGAGGGCGAGTTCGGCGACCAGCAGGGGAGCGATCGCGGCCCAGGGGATGTCCGAGGCATGGAGGGTGGAGGCAAGCACGGGACGGTCTTTCTGTGGGCGGTCTGGCTGCGCGGAGAAGAGGAGGAGAGGCAGGGCGCCCCGGTTGTCACGGCGTCTCGGGCGGGAGGATGTGCATTCCGCCGACCTTCTCGTCCATGTCGAACGCGACCCGGGCCTTCATCTCACCGGTCTCGTAGCGCAGCGGGATGTCGACCACGGTGTGGTCGCCGATGCGCCGGACGAACGGCTCGCCGTCGCCGAAGCCCTCGAACGCGCCGACCAGGCCGGCCACGGTGGCCAGGGCGTTGCCCCGCACCTCGTCGGTGAAGGCCGCCAGGACCTCGGCGTTGAAGGACGGCCGGGCGTCGTCCATCCGGCCTTCGAGGACGGCCGTGACGATGTCGAGGGCGCGCTCCGCGGCGTCGGTCATGCGCACTGTCTTGTCCATGGGTTCTCCCGTTCGGGGGTCGATGGGCTTGCCGAACCGCTGGAAGGCGGCCTGGCGGGTGACTCCGAGCAGGTCCCCGACCTCCTGCCAGGTGTGGCCGGCGTCCCGGCTCTGCTGCACGCAGAGCTTCAGCACCTGTTCGGCCAGGGCGTCGACCTCCTGGGCGCGCCGGACCAGTTCGAGGTAGTCCGGTGCGGCCAGCGGGCTGCCCGCCGCCGAGGCCAGGGCCGAGGCGTGCCCGGCGAGCCGCGCGCTCAGGGAAGTGAGGGGGAGGGAATCGGTCACGTGTAAAGGGTGCCTTTACGGCTCCGTGTGTGTCAAGGATTCCTTTACGTCGATGGCGGCTCCCTCCGGTGAGCGACCCGCCGCCGGTGCGTGATCGGTCACCGGTGTGCGGTCCGTGACGTCCGGGTGACAATGGGGGACATGGAACCCCTCAGCCCCCTGGAGCAGGCCCTGCACGCCGCCCGCGCCCTGGTGCTCGCCGACCTGGTCGCCGGCGAGGTCGCCGACGCCGACGTGGTGTCGCTCGTGGAGGACTCCGTCGTCCAGCGTCGCTGGTGGGTGGAGCAGTGGCCGGAAGGCGCGCAATACGTCGCGGGTCTGGTCGCGCAGGACGTCCAGGACGCGCTCCTGGAGAGGTACGGCCGCTGGCCGCTGTGCCCGGTGTGCGGCTACGGCGACCCGCACGCGCTGGACGTCGAGCCGGAACTCGGGCCCGACCCGCACTGGGTGTGCGCCAAGGCGGGCGTGAAGGTGGCGGCGGTGGGCGCCCTGGCGGAGGCGACCGGCCGGAGCACGACGTCGTGACACCGCCGCGCCGGGCGGCCGCGCCGTGACCCTCTACATCGACCCGCCGTCCTGGCCGGGCCACGGCCGTATGTGGTCCCACCTGGTCAGCGATGTCTCCTACGACGAACTGCATACGTTCGCCGAGGGGTTGGGAGTGTCCCGCCGGGCCTTCGAGCGGGACCACTACGACCTGCCCTCCCACCGGTACGCCGACGCGGTGACGGCCGGCGCGGTCGAGGTCAGCAGCCGCGAGGTGGTGCGGCTGCTGTACGCCGCCGGGCTGCGCCGTCCCAAGCGCCGTGCTCAGGGCCGGATTTCGTAGGAGATCTCCTCCTCGTCCTCCCGTACGGCGACGAAACCGGCGCGGGTGAGGACGCGTTGGGAGGGAACGTTGTGCCGGTCCACCGTCGCGATCAGCGTCCGTACGTCGTCGCGGGTCAGCGCCCAGGCCGACAGCGCGCGCAGCGCCTCGGTCGCGTAGCCGTGGCCGCGGGCGGACACGGCGAGGTCGTAACCGACCTCCGCGCGCCCCTCCTCGTCGGGCACACCGTGGAAGCCCATCCCGCCGACCGCGCGGCCGTCCTCCTGCCGCACCAGCACGAACATCCCCCACTCGGGCCGGTGCACCCCGGCCTCGTACGCCTTCACGGTCATCCCGGCGGCGTCCCGCGTGCCCTCGTACGGACCGCCCTCGGCCCAGGTGAACCCGCCGTCACCGCCTGCGCTCAGATCGCGGGCGGCAGCGGGGGCGACACCCTCCAGGATGAGCCGGCCGGCGGGGACGGCCGGCGGGTTGCTCCAGCGCCACTCGGTGACCGGCGGCCGGCCGGGGAGGTCGCCGCGGCCGGTGGCCCACAGCAGCGTCGGCCAGGGCGCGGAGCCCGGCTGGACGTGCGGGAAGAGCCGGGCCAGCACGTCCTCGCACAGCTCGGCGGGCGGCTCGTAGGCCAGGTCGAGGCCGGTCGCGATGTCGTGCGTGTGCAGCAGCACCTCGGCGACACCCATCGCGGCGAAGCCCTCGCGGTTCGCGCTGCGGAAGGGATACGGGTGGAAGGCCCTGACCTCGCGCGGGGTGGTGCGGACGGCGGCGGTGAGCAGGACGCCGGTCGTCTCGATCACGTCCAGGACGTCCGCGTTTCCGGTGCCCTCGTCGAAGGTGATCCCGAAGGGGACGTACGCGCTCCGCGCCCGCCCGGCCAACTGCCCGGCGTACGCGAGGAGATCGCTCGCGATGTGCTCGGCCGTCCGCCGGCAGCTCCACTCCAGCCGCCCGGCCGTCGCTCCGTCCCAGTCCTGGTCCGCCGCCGTCCTCAGCAGCGCCACGGCGCCCGCGACGGCCTGCTCCACCTGTTCTCCGCCCCAAGTACGCATACGGCGCAGGGTAGGCGCGGCGGGGCTGTCGGGGCGACAGCATTTTTCCAGCTCGGAGGCGACGTGCGCTGTCCGTGAGCGGTAGAGGGGGGTGACCCGGCGCCTGCCGCTGGGGGTGGTGGCGGCGATCACGCCGTGGAACTACCCCGTCGGTCAGGCGTCGTTCAAGATCGGTCCGGCGCTGCCGGCGGGCAACACGGTGGTGCTCAAGCCGTCGGCGTTCACCCCGCTGGCGAACCTGCGGCTGGGCGAGGTGTGGCGGGACCTCCTGCCGGCCGGTGTGGTGAACGTGGTGGCCGGCGGCGGGGGCCTGGGATCGTGGGTGACCGTTGGTACTGCGACGGGCGGCGGACAGCCGCGCCTACGACGCCGGACGGTCTCCGGACGACAGCATGTCCAGCTCGGAGGTGACGTTGTAGCGGGCGGTCGCCTCCCAGTGCTCCGCCCCGTACGGGGTGCGGAACAGCCGGGGCAGGGCGAGGAGTTGCCGCAGGACCGTGGCACGGCCCTCACGGAAGGCGTCGTTCGGGACGAAGTGGTACTCCTCGCGGACCCCGGCCGCGTAGGCGGCGTACGCCGACGGGGACGCGGCGAGGATCGCCAGGTCGGCGTCGCACAGCACCTGTCCGTCGCGGTCGTCGTCGGCCGGGTCGTGGGTGACGGTGAGCCGGACCAGCCGGGCGACCTCGGCGGTCGTCGCGTCGCCGACCCCGGCCTCGGGCAGCGCGCGCTCGGCGAGCCGCGCGGACCGTTCCTCGTTCGCGGACCGCTCGGGCAGATAGACGGCGTCGTGGAACCAGGCCGCCAGCCGGACCGCGTCCGGATCATCGGCGTACCGCTCCAGTACGTCGACGCGGTCGAGGACGGCGGCGAGGTGCGTGACCGTGTGATAGTGTCGCTGCGGCTCCCGCCAGCGCGCGAGCAGGTTGTCGGCGTACGGCACGGGGTCGGGGCCGCCACCGGAACCCCGGGCACCCTCCAGGGCACGGGTCCAGCGGAGGCGCAGCGCGTCGAGATCGGCCATGCGCTCATTGTCACCCTCACCGGACGGCCGGGTGAGCGGACCGAACGCGGCCCGCACCGTCAAGACCGGACGTCCCCCACGTCGATAAAGCGTGGCCCCAGGCCTTGGCGGCGCGGTTCCCCGTGTGAGGACGGCGGATGTCAGCGGCGGAGGGCTTCCACCGGTTGGACGCGCGCGGCGCGCCAGGCCGGATAGAGCCCGGCGAGCAGCCCGGTGGCCACCCCGATCACCGGGGCGGCGAGAACCGTGGCCGGTTGGACGACCGGGGTCCAGTCCCGGGCGGTCGAGACCCCGACGACCGCGAGAACCCCGAGAGAGGTCCCGGTCAGGCCGCCGAGGGCACCGAGCATTCCCGACTCCATGAGGAACTGGGTGAGGATGTGCCGGCCCTGTGCGCCGAGGGCACGCCTCAGTCCGATCTCACCCGTGCGTTCCATGACGGCCACCAGGGTGGTGTTGGCGATGCCGACCGCGCCGATGAACAGGCAGACGGCGGCGAGCAGGAGAAACAGCTGGCTGAGGTCCTGGTTCACACCGCTGCGCAGGCTCCTGGGGTCGGGGGGCGGTACGGCCTGGAGGTATTCGGGATGATCGGGGCGCAGGGCCACGGGAGCCTCGCGGGCGACCTGCTGGGCGGCGCCGACGCGGGTGGAGATGAGCATGTCCGCCCCGTCCTTGGGTGGGCCCCACAGGTCTTGGGCGGTACTGCGCGGAACGATCACCGTCAGCAGCAGGTCCGCTCTGCGATGGACGTCGCCGACGATACCGATCACGGTGAACGCCTCGTCGCCGATGAAGACCGCGGGCTGGGTCTCCAGGGTGCTGATCCCGAGCCGTTTGGCCATGCCGACACCGAGCAGGGCGACCTTCTGCCGCGTGCGGTCGTGCCAGCGGTTGAACAGCAGCCCCTGCCGCACCACCGGATCCGCTGCCTGCACCGCCCCGGAGGACGCGGCCACCACTTGGATCTGGCTGCCCGCGCCGGTGCTCGCCACGGGTGCCGAGCGCACCTCCTGTCCCTTGCCCAGTTGCACCGGCCACAGCACGCCGGCGTGCTGGACACCGTTGAGGTGCTCGACCCTCTGGTCGGCGTCGTCCGGGAACGCGAGCGGCACGAAGTCGGTGTGCTCGCGGGCGACGTCGTGCACGGTGACCTCGGTCGCGGCGAGCCGGCTGAACCGGCTGTCGATCTGTGAGGCCGTCGTGGCCGTCAGGCCGAGTACGGCGACGAAGGACCCGACACCGAGCACGGTCCCCAGGGCGGTCAGCGTGGCGCGTGCCGGACGCTGGAGCACCCCCGCGGTCGACTCGGAGACCATGTCGCGCCAGTGGAACCGCGACCGTTCCACCCGCTGTCCGTCCCGGCCGGAGCGGGACCGCAGGTTGCGGAAGGTTCTGCGTATCACGACAGCACCGCCCGGCCGACGGACTCGGTCAGTACGCCGTCACGTATGCGCAGGGTCCTCGTGCCGCGGGCGGCCACGGCGGGATCATGGGTGATGACGACAAGGGTCACCCCGCGCGCGTTCAGCTCCTCCAGGAGGTCGAGGACCTGGGCCGCCGTGCTGGTGTCGAGGTTGCCGGTCGGCTCGTCGCACAGCAGGAGCGAGGGGCGTCCGGCCAGAGCGCGGGCGATTGCCACGCGCTGTCGCTCGCCCCCGGACAGCCTGGTGGGCAGGGCGTCGACCCGGTGACCGAGGCCGACACCGGCCAGGGTCTCCCGCGCCCTGGCCGCCCGCTCCTTGCGAGGGACGCGCTGGTAGACGAGAGCCAGCTGCACGTTCTCCAACGCGGTGCGGTGGGGCAGGAGGTGGAAGGCCTGGAACACGAATCCGATACGCCGGCCACGCAACGCCGAGCGGGCACCGTCCTTCAGGCGGCCGGTGTCGATCCCGTCGAGCAGGTAGGTGCCCTCGGTCGGGAAGTCCAGCAGGCCGACGATGTTCAAGAACGTCGACTTCCCGGACCCGGACGGGCCGACCACCGTGACGAACTCTCCCTGCTGGACCGCCAGGTCGCACGGTCGGAGCGCCGTGACCGGAGGCGGCCCTGGGTAGGTGAGCGCCGTCCGGCGCATCTCGATCACCGGCGGCGTCATGGGGCCTCCTGTGTGCCGGTGACGACCCTGTCACCGGCGGCCAGACGCATTCCCGCCACGGGGCGGACCTCCACGTATCCGTCACCGGACGCCCCGGTCGTCACCGGGACCCGTCGCCGCACACCGCCGGGTCCGGCGACCGTCACCGCGGTACTGCCGTCGACACCCGCGGATATCGCGGTCACCGGCACCACGAGGACCTTGTCCTTGGTGGAGGCCGCCTCGATGGTCAGCCGGACGTCCTGCCCGGCCAGCGACGCGGGCAGCGCCTTGTCCGGCACCACCGTCATGGCGTAGCCCTGGGAGGCACCGCCGTCCGGACCGGGGGGCTCGCCCTGACGGTCCTGGCCCGCCTGTGGACGCGTGACGGTGTCCGCGACGGTCCGGACCGTGGCCTCAGCCGTCGTGCCGTCGAGCTCCGACAGGACGTGGACCCGCTGGCCGGGACGCACGAGACTGTGCTGCTGGCGGGAGAGGGACCCCGTCACGACGAGCCGGCCCGCCGAGACGGTCATCGCGCTTCCCGTGACCTGGCTGCCGACCGTCACGCCGACATCGTCCACACGGGCCGGATAGCCCTTCAGGTACACCACCTCGGACGCGGGCAGCATCGGACCGCTCACGGCCCTGGCCTCGGCGAGTTTCTTCTCGGCCCGCTCCAGGTCCTCGCGGGCGCGGCTGATCTCCAGTGACCGGTCGCCGGTTCTGCCGTCCTCGCCGGGAACGGCGGAAGGCCGACTGGCGGAGACGTCCTGGAAGTGGCGACGGGCCTCGGTCACGGCGTCCTGGGCGCTGTCCACCGAATCGTCACTGCCCGGGTCGGCGGGCAGCGGGTCGTAGCCGATGCTCCGGTACAGGCTGGTCAGGGCGGACTTGGTGCCGGCCCCGAAGAAACCCTCGCGGTCACCGTTCGTGGAGTGGCCCGTGTCCTTCAGGGCCTGCTGAAGCTGCGCGACGTCCTCGCCCTCCGCGCCCGGCTTCAGATCCCGGTACACCGGCAGCGTTCCCTTCAACGCGATCACGGGACGGCCGGAGACCTCCATCAGCGCCCGCCCCGACCGGAACGTGTCGCCCGTCTTCACGTTGATCTTGGTGACCACCGGAGAACCCGACCCCTCACGGCCGGAACCGGAGGGGGTGACCGTCACACTCTGCGAGGCGGTCACCGTTCCGCGCACGATCACCGAATCCCGCAGGACACGCAGCTCCACGGCAGCGGTCATCACACTGGGCGGCGGCGCCGCCGTATCGGCGGCGGCCTGGGCCGGCGACTTGATGACCTGGGATGCTCCAAGACCCAGCCCCGACACGACCATGGCCGTGACCATCGCCGCGCCGAGAACACGACGGCGCCGGATCATCCCCGTGGTGCTGCCGGACGCCTCGCCGTCTGCTTCCGGTGCGGTGGGTGAGGCATCAGCCACGGAGCGCCGCCTCCGCAGCCTTGACCGCCTTGGCGTTCCTCTCCCTCAGCTGCTGCAGGGAGAGTTGGTTCTGCTCCACCTGCTGCTTCTGAATCCCCGCCTCGACGCCGTACCAGACACCGATCAGGTCCGTCCGGCTCTTGCACCCGATGTCCGCTGTCGCGAGAGCGATCTCCTTCGGAGACACCGCCCCGCTCTCGTTCCGGGGTACGAGATCGAACGCGGCGTACGGATCGGCCACCGTGTAACCCTCGGTCTTCATACAGGCGGACCACGCCTTGAGGGCCTTCTGCACACGCGGGTGTTCCTGCGATTTGACCAGACTGTCGTGATCGAGGTGGGAGACGGGGGTGAAGTCGATGCGCGCACCGAGCTTGTCGAAGGCCTCCTGCTGGCAGCCGCCCTCGGGGACCTTCTGGCCCCGGTAGGTGGACGGAGCCTTCTCGGCCGTCGGGTTCAGGCCCTTGCGCCCGGTCAGCACGGTGACCGCGGCGGAAGAGAGCTTCGGGGGCTGTGGGTGCTCCGCGGTGTCCGGTGGGAGCCCGTACCCGTACTTGGCGGCGGCCGCGGGGTCACTGATTCCGTACCGGCGCGGCATGTTCGAGTCGTCCGCGTTCGGCGGAGGATTCACACCCGCCGGCGGAAACGTGACCGTGAAGCCGTAGCGCGCCATGCACTCCGTCTCCAGGCTCCGGCCGGCACGCTCGATCACCACCGAGTCCTGGTAGGTCTGCATGTACTGCTGCAACGGAAGCGTCAGACCCTTGACCAGACCGGAGTCCGCGACCGCCTTCGGCCACTTCGACGTGTCGATGCCGGCGGCCGCGGACGTGGTGCCGGCCGTCGAGGCGCTCGTGTCGCCGGAAGGGGAGGACGCGGACGAGCAGGAGGACAGGAGGGCGGCCGCCGCACCGGCCGCGGCCAGGGCCGCGAGCCGGTGCGTCCGCGTGGAGCTACGCGAAGTGGGATGACGCATTGTTGTTCTTCAGGGTGGCGTCGAAGTTCGTGCTGGAAGCACAGCCGTAGTAGTGAGGGATCGACTGGGAGTGGCCGGCATAGCCGGAGTTGTAGTAGACGCGGTACCCGTCCACTGTCGAACAGTTGTTGGCCGACGCCCCGTTGTTCTTCACCAGCTGGCCGGACCCGTCACCCTGACCTGAGGCGAACACGTAGATGTAGTGGGTGACGGTGGCGCCGTTGTACGAGACGTAGGCACCCGCGTAGTCCGGGATGTTCCCGTAGAAGGCCGCGAAGCTGCCCGAGGGGTTCCCGTTGCCGGAGCTGGCCACCGAGTGGTAGTTGACGTACAGGTCACCCTCGGAGCAGTTCATGAAGTCGCAGTTGTCGCTCACGTACTTCGTGGTGTCCGCGGCTGCCGGGCCGGCGCCGTACAGGGCAGCCGAGCCGAATGCCGCCATGGCGGCAGCGGCGGTACCGAGCCTTCTGAGATTCATTGAGCCCCCTCGTGTCGACGTGTGCAGGCAGGGGGCAGTACGGCACGGCGACCGCCGCGCAAACCTTCCCCCGTTGCGAATCGGCGAGAGACCGACCGAAAAGGTCTAGTCCAGCCGCCGAGTGCCCGGACACTGTACGCGGATCATGGACACGTCATGCAAGGGTTCCGCCGGTGTATGGCGAGAACTGTCTCCAGTGGTCGAAGCGGAGAGGTTTCGTCATGGGCGATCAAGGTGGGCCTGTTGCTGGGGAGTCGCTCTGTGGAGAGGGCGGGATACGTGTCCAGTGCTTCTCGGGCAGTGGTGGCGAGATTTGTCACTTGCGCTCTGTCTCGGGAGCGCTTATGGCCTCGCCGGGGCGGGGAGTGGGGGAGGCCGGAAATCTCCGGTGACCGGTTCCCGGCCGTGGGTCTCCCGGTCGGCGTACCCTGATATTGGACTAGACCTGTTCCTTCAGGGGAAGCCGAGGAGAGAGAAAGGAGCCCTATGAGCATGCGGGCAGTCCTGGAGGTGATCGCGCTCGATGCCGGGGACGCGGTCGCCGCTCAGGCCGGAGGCGCGGACCGCCTCGAGCTGGTCACCGACATGGCGTCCGACGGGCTCACCCCGCCGGTCCGTACCGTCGCCGGGATCCGCGCCGCCGTGGACATTCCGCTGCGCGTGATGCTGCGGCTCGCGGACGGGTTCGGCGCGGGGGGTGCCGGAGGACTGGACCGGCTGGCGGGGGTCGCGGGCGAGATGCGGGCGGCCGGCGCCGAGGAGTTCGTGCTGGGGTTCCTGGACGAGGAGAGCGGGGTGGACCTGGAGGCCGTCGAGCGGGTGGTCGCCGCGCTGGACGGCTGTCCGTGGACCTTCCACCGGGCGATCGACCGCGCCGCCGACCGGGACGTGCTGCGCAAGCGGCTGGACGGGCTGCCCGGGCTCGACACGTATCTGACGGCGGGCGCCGCCGCGGGCGTGGACGAGGGGCTGCCCACGCTGATCGCGGAGGCCGCGCGCGGCGGGGAACCCGGCTACCAGCCGCAGATCATGGTCGGCGGCGGCCTGCGCCTCGACCATGTGCCCGCGCTGCTCGCCGCCGGGATCGGCGCCTTCCACATCGGCGGTGCGGCCCGCCCCGGCGGTTGGGGCGGACCGGTCTCCGTCGAGGCGGTCGCGGAGTGGCGCGCGGTGCTGGACGGGGTGGCGGTCTCTCAGCCCGCGGGCTGAGAGGCGGGTGCCTGGCCGGGGTGGGAGTGGGTCCGGGGCCGAGTCCGGGTAATTCGTACGCCTGGCCCATTCCGGCCAGGCACGATGTCGTTCATGACAGCAACGTCCCCTGACCCCACCGGGCTGCCCTATCACCGCATGGCCCGGTACTCACCTCACCACCGCTGGTGGCGGCCGCTCGTCGGCACGGTGGTGCTGGTCTTCGTATCGCTCCTGGCCACCGGGATCCTCTATCTCATCACCGATGAGATCGGCTGGGCCGTCGGCTACCCGGAGCTGCCCGACGGCGGCGCCGACTTCGGTCCGATCACGAACACGGGCCTCGACCTGGCGTTCATAGCCCTGAATCTGCCGCTCGTCCTGCTGGTCGTGCTCTGGCTGGGCCGGCGCCCGGCCGGCACGGTGGCCTCCGTCGCCGGGCGGCCGCGCTGGCGCTGGCTGGGCTGGTGCCTTCTGGCCGCCGTGCCGCCCATGGTGCTGCTGCCGGTGGTCGCGGGCTTCCTGCCGGGCGACGAGGGCGACGGTGGCGGGTCGGACGTGTGGGTGGGGTGGCAGACGTTCCTCGTCTCCCTGGCCATGCTGGTGGTTCTCGTGCCGTTGCAGTCGGCGGCGGAGGAGTACGTCTTCCGCGGCTGGCTGCTCCAGGCGACCGGGGCGTACCTCCGGTCCCCGTGGCTCGCGGTGCTGCCGCAGGCGGCGCTCTTCGCCGCCGCGCACGGCTGGGGCACGCCGTGGGGCTTCGCCGACCTCCTGGTCTTCGGCGCGGTGGCGGGGCTGCTGACGATCCGCACGGGCGGTCTTGAGGCGTCCATCGCGCTGCACGCGCTGAACAACCTGCTGGCCTTCGGCGTGTCCGCCGCGTACGTGGACGGGCTGGCCTCCGACGAGACGGCGGCGGACGCCCCCTGGCAACTGGCCCTCATCGACATGGTCTCGGTACTGCTCTTCGCCGCGATCGTGCTGTGGCTCGCCCGACGGCGCCACCCCCAGCACCTGTCCGCCCCGCCCCCCGAGCCGACCGGCGCGTACTGGTCGTACGGGCAGGTGCCGGGTGCGTACGGGCCGTATGGGCAGGTGCTGGGCGGGTACGGCCCGTACGGGCCGTACCCGCAGCAGCCCGGAGCGCCTTGGCCGTACCCGCAGCAGCCGGGCGCGCAGGCGCCGGTTGCGCCTTGGCCGTACGCGCCGCCGCAGGGCAACCACGGTCCGTACCCGCCGCCGCAGGGCAACCACGGCCCGTACCCGCCGCCGCCCCCGAACGCGACCGTCCCCGGCCCGACCGCCGCACCGTCCGGCCCTGGCGGGCCCAGCCCCGCGGGGCCCGGCGCCGCACCGACCGGCGCCGAGGGGCCCGGCCCCGCCACGCCCGAGGGCGCCGCGTCCAGTCCCGCCGCGCCCGGCGACGCTTCCGGTCCTGGTGGGCCCAGTAGCGCCGTGCCCGGCGATGGGCCCGGCTCCGAAGGGGGGCCCAGCCCTGCCACGCTCGGCGCCGCGTCCGACGCCGCTGCGTCCCGCCTTGCCGCGCCCGGCGACGCACCTGGCCCCGATGCGCCCGGCTCTGCCGAGCTTGGCGCCGTGTCCGGCCGTCCTGCAGCGTCCGGCCCCGCCGTCCCCGGCCCCGCCGACCCGATTCCCCAGCAGTCCCGCCGGTCTCAGGACAGCTGATCCGGCAGTGGGGCCGTGTGGGTGACGATCAGGCCTGAGACCGCTCGGGTCAGGGCCACGTACAGGCGGCGCAGGCCTGTGCGTTCGTCGGGTTCGGCGGTGACGACGGACCGGGGTTCGTCCAGGACCACGTAGTCGTACTCCAGGCCCTTGGCGAGGGAGGCCGGGACCAGGGTGAGGCGGGTCTCGGCCGTGGTCTCCGCGCCGGGGGCGAGGTACGGCAGGCCGGCCGCCGCCAGGGCCTCGGTCAGGGCCGGGACGCGCGCGTCGGCGGCGATCAGGCCGACCGAGCCCTCGTTGCGCAGCAACTCCTCGCAGGCGGCGACCACTTCGGCGTCCCCGGCGGCGGGCCGGATCTCGAAGAAGCCGGGGTTCTCACGCACCGACGCGACGGGCGCGAGGCCGGGCGCGATGTGCGGCAGCAGCCGGGAGGCGTACGTGATGACGTCCGTCGGCACGCGGAAGCCCGCCGTCAGCTCCTCGATCAGGCCCTCGGACTTGCCGAGGTGCGCCAGCGCCTCCTCCCACGTGCGGGTGGCCCACGGCGTGGTGCCCTGGGCCAGGTCGCCGAGCACGGTCGCGGAGCCGGTGGTGCAGCGCCGGCCGACCGCCCGGTACTGCATGGGGGAGAGGTCCTGCGCCTCGTCCAGGACGACATGTCCGAGGGAGTGGGTGCGCTCCACCAGGTCGGCGGCCTCGTCGACCAGCACGGCGTCGGCGGCGGACCACTTGGCCGACTTCACCGACCGTACGGGCCTGGCCCACAAGAGCGTCTTTCGCTCCTCCTCGGTGAGGATCCCGTCCGCGTGCGCCGCGAGGAAGTCCGCGTCCGTCAGCAGCCGCAGCACCAGTTTCGCCGGGTCGACCGGGGGCCAGACCGCCTTCACGGCCGCCTTGACCGCCGCGTTGCGGGCCACCGCGTCCTGTACGCGGTCGTCGGGGGCCTCGCCCGCCCGTTCCATCTGCACCAGCACGGCGTGCGCGATCCGCTGCGGCAGGGCCTCGCGGGCGGCGCCGTAGCGGATGCCGCGGTCCAGCAACTCGCGGACGATGTCCTCCAGTTCGTAGGCGGGGAAACGCCAGCGACGGGAGCCGCGCACCACCACGACCGGTTCGGTGGGCATCGTGACGTGGGAGTACAGGGCCCTGCGGAGCACCTCGGCCATCCGGGCGTCGCCCTTGACGATCGCGGTCGCCGCCTCGTCCGCGCCCCGCACCTCCACATGCGCCACGAGATCGTCGACGGTGGCCTGCTGGACGGTCAACTCGCCCAGCGCGGGCAGCACTTGCTCGATGTAGTGCAGGAAGGACCGGTTCGGTCCGATCACGAGGGTGCCGGTGCGGGCCAGCCGCTCGCGGTGGGCGTAGAGGAGGTAGGCGACCCGGTGCAGGCCCACGGCGGTCTTTCCGGTGCCGGGGCCGCCCTGGACACAGACGGTGCCGGACAGCCCGGACCGCACGATCTCGTCCTGCTCGGGCTGGATGGTCGCCACGATGTCGCGCATCGGACCCACACGCGGGCGTTCGATCTCCTGCTGGAGCAGCCTGCTGGTGGTGGCGGCCTCCGACGGCTCGGCCGGGTCGGACAGGTGCTCGTCCTCGTACGCCGTGAGGTCGCCGCCGGTGTAGCCGAAACGGCGGCGCAGCCCGACGTCCATCGGGTCCTTCTTGGAGGCCCGGTAGAACGGCTGCGAGACCGGAGCGCGCCAGTCGATGACCATGGGGTCGCCCTCGGCGTCGTGCACGTGCCGCCGCCCGATGTAGAAGCGCTCGCCCTCCGCGCCCTCCGCCCGGTCCGCGCCCGGACTGTGCAGGTAGTCGAGCCGCCCGAAGAACAGCGGGGTGTCGCTGAGGTCGGCCAGCGCCTTGATCCGCTCGTCGATCTGGCGGGCGAGCACCTCGGCGTTGACCCAGTTCGCGGTGACGTCCCGGATGTCGAGCGACTCCACGTCCTCGCGCATGGCGCGCAGCGCGGCGCGGGAGCCGGACAGATGGGCGCGCTCGCGGGCGAGGGGGTCGTCGGCGGGACGGCCGGGGGCGGTTCCCGCGGGCGCGGACGAGGACGACGGCGACGAGGACGGTGAGGACGACGGCGACGACGGCGACGAGGTCGGTGAGGACGACAGGGACGACAAGGGGGTGCCTCCGGAAGGCCTTCGGGGCAGGCGGGTGCCGTGGGGTGGTGCCGTGTGGCTGCGCCGCGCGGCGGCGGGATCTGCCGTCCGGTTTCCGTCCGGACGGCGGCACTCCGGGAGAGGAGGCGGGCAAGAGGGTGGATTCTAGGACGCGGGGCCGGGCGGGGGCCAGCCGGTTTTCCCCCCGGGTTCGCCTGCCGTGCCCGCCCGGGTGCCGTGATCGCCTTCCCCTAGGGGAAGGCGTCCGCCCGGCGCAGGGGTCGCGGTCCCCCCGGAGGGGTACGCGGGGGAGGGAAGAGCCGGTCCGCAGGCCGATGCCGGACCGGTGTCCGCGGATCCACCATGGAGACATGAGCGCAGCAACCATCCACCCCGCTCCCGCCGCCCGCCCGGCCGGCGCCACGGCTGTCCAGGACGGCCCCCGTCAGCACGTCCTGGGTGACGCCCTGCACGCCGTCAAGGTGTTCGCGGGTGCCCTGTTCGACGTGGTCGTCCTCGGCGAATACGGCGAGGAGGCGGGCGTACGCCGCAAGTGAGCAACTAGGGTCGGTTCGTGACAGCACGGAAGGTGACTATCCGCTCACCCGCAGCACCCGCCCTGGCCCTTCTCGTCGTCTCCTTCGCCGCCCTCGCGGCCCTGTTCGCGGTGCAGCGGGTGCAGATGGCCGACGCGGTGGTCTACCAGGCCGAGGGCGCGGCGGTCGTCCACGGCCGTGACCTCTACGGCTTCACGGTCACGCAGGGCCGGCTGCCCGCCACCTATCCGCCGTTCGCGGCCCTGCTGTTCGTGCCGACGGTGTGGCTTCCCGCCGCGGCCCTGAGAGCGGCGTTCTTCGCGGGCAACGCGCTCCTGCTCGCCTGGCTCGTCCACCTCTCCGCGCGGCTCGCCGGCCGCCGGGCCGGACTCCCGCTGCTGTGCGCCGCGACGGCGCTCGCCGTCTGGCTCGAACCGGTCTTCCAGACCTTCGTGTACGGGCAGATCAACCTCGCGATCGCCTGCCTGGTCCTGTGGGACCTGACCCGACCGCCAGGAGCCCGCGGCAAGGGCCTGCTGATCGGCGTCGCGACCGGCATCAAGCTCACCCCGGGCCTGTTCATCGTGTACCTGCTGCTGCGGGGGCGGCGCCGCGAGGCGGCCGCGGCGCTGGCCGCGTTCGCCGGGACGGTCGCCGTCGGGGTGCTCGTCCTGCCCGCGGCCGGCGTCGACTACTGGACGCGCCGGCTGTTCGAGACCGGCCGGGTGGGCAAGCCGTGGATCATCGCCAACCAGTCGCTCCAGGGCCTGGTCGCGCGGCTGCTGGGCGAGCCGTCGCCCGGCCTCGCCTGGATCCTGCCCGCCGTCGCGGTGGCCGTCGCCGGGCTGTGGCTCGCGTGCCGGGTGCGGCGGGAGCGCTGGGGCGTGCTGCTGACCGCCCTGACCGCGCTGCTGGTCTCACCGATCAGCTGGTCCCACCACTGGGTGTGGTGCGTCCCGCTGATCGCCGTGCTCCTGGCCGAGGGCCGCCGCGGCTGGGCGGCGCTCACTGTGGCCGTGTTCACGGCCCGCACCCTGTGGACGGTCCCCAACAAGGGCGTGGAGCTGCGCCTGTCCTGGTGGCAGCAGCCCCTGGCCTCGCCCTATCCCCTGCTGGGTCTCGTGCTGCTCGGGGCGGTGGCGCTGGCGTACCGCAGACAGTGGTCCGGCCGGACGCGGACGGGTCAGCCCTCCTCCGCCAGCAGTTCGTCGGCGTCCATGATCCGGTAGGCGTAGCCCTGTTCGGCCAGGAACCGCTGGCGGTGGGCGGCGAAGTCCTGGTCGATGGTGTCGCGGGCGACCACCGAGTAGAAGTGGGCCTGGTGGCCGTCGGCCTTCGGGCGCAGCACCCGCCCGAGGCGCTGGGCCTCCTCCTGGCGGGAGCCGAACGTGCCCGAGACCTGGATGGCGACCGTGGCCTCCGGCAGGTCGATGGAGAAGTTCGCCACCTTGGAGACCACCAGCACGCTGATCTCGCCCTCGCGGAAGGCGTCGAAGAGCTTCTCGCGCTGCGCGTTGGACGTCTCGCCCTTGATCACCGGCGCGTCCAGGTGCTCGCCCAGTTCGTCGAGCTGGTCGATGTACTGGCCGATGACCAGGATCTGCTGGCCCGCGAAGCGGCGGACGATCGCCTCCGTGACCTTCCGCTTGGTCGCGGTGGTCGCGCAGAAGCGGTACTTCTCCTCCGTCTCGGCCGTCGCGTACGCCAGCCGTTCGGAGTCGGTCAGGTTGACCCGGACCTCGACGCAGTCCGCGGGCGCGATGTGGCCCTGCGCCTCGATCTCCTTCCACGGCGCGTCGAACCGCTTCGGGCCGATCAGGGAGAACACGTCCGACTCGCGGCCGTCCTCGCGCACCAGGGTCGCGGTCAGTCCCAGCCGCCGCCGGGCCTGGAGGTCCGCGGTGAACTTGAAGACCGGCGCGGGCAGCAGGTGCACCTCGTCGTAGACGATCAGCCCCCAGTCGCGGGAGTCGAACAGCTCCAGGTGGGGGTAGATGCCCTTCCGCCGGGTCGTCAGCACCTGGTAGGTGGCGATGGTGACCGGGCGGACCTCCTTCCTGGTGCCGCTGTACTCCCCGATCTCGTCCTCGGTCAGCGAGGTCCGCTTCACCAGCTCGTGCTTCCACTGCCGGGCCGAGACGGTGTTCGTGACGAGGATCAGCGTCGTGGACTTCGCCTGCGCCATCGAACCGGCGCCGACCAGGGTCTTGCCGGCCCCGCAGGGCAGGACGACGACGCCGCTGCCGCCGTGCCAGAAGTTCTCCACGGCCTGCTTCTGGTAGGGCCGCAGCGCCCAGCCGTCCTCGCGCAGCTCGATCGGATGCGCCTCGCCGTCGACGTACCCGGCGAGGTCCTCGGCGGGCCAGCCCAGCTTCAGCAGGGTCTGCTTGATCTGCCCGCGCTCGGAGGGGTGCACGGCCACGGTGTCCGGGTCGATGCGGGCGCCGACCAGCGGGGCGATCCGCTTGGACTTCAGCACCTCCTCCAGGACCGGCCGGTCGGTGGTGGTCAGGACCAGTCCGTGCGCCGGGTGCTTGCTGAGGGTCAGGCGCCCGTAGCGGTCCATCGTCTCGGCGATGTCGACGAGCAGCGCGTGCGGCACCGGGTAGCGGCTGTACTGCACGAGGGCGTCGACGACCTGCTCGGCGTCGTGCCCGGCGGCGCGCGCGTTCCACAGGCCGAGCGGGGTGACCCGGTAGGTGTGGATGTGCTCGGGCGCCCGCTCCAGCTCGGCGAACGGCGCGATGGCCCGGCGGCAGTCACCGGCCTGCTCGTGGTCGACTTCGAGAAGCAGGGTCTTGTCCGACTGGACGATCAGGGGACCATTCACGCGCAGCGCCCTTTCCGTTGGTCAAACGTCCAGTGTGCCCTACTCGTGGTGCCTCGCGCCGCTCCCGCGGCCCGCCGGAGCCCGCCACGGGCCACGGCGCCGCGCGGCCCGCCGCCCGGCCCGCTTTTGCCGAGGACCGGGTGGCGCGGGAGGCGCGGGAAATCCGCGGGTACGGCTCCCTCCGTGTGCCCCGGGGGGCGGGGATTCCTCCCGGGGCTCCTGGGAGGAAGTGGGCCGACGCGCGTGCTCTGAGAGGCTGCCGGCGACGACCGGCCGGTCGGAACCGGAACGTGCGCATGGACCGTGGCGGCAAGGGAGAGGGAGGTCCGATGGACGCTGGACTGACGGTGGGCGAGCGGATCGTGCTGCTCGGACTGGACGAGGAGGACGGCACCCCGCGCGAGCAACTCCGCGTCGGTTGCGCCGTCGCGGCGGTGCCCCTGCTGCAACTCGTGCTGTCGGGGCGGGCCGTGGAGCGCGACGGCGGGCTCGTCGTCACGGAGCAGGCCCCGCCCGATGAGCCGCTGGCGGCGGCCACGGCCGAGCAGATGCGGCAGCACCCCGAGGCGAAGCCCCAGGCGTGGCTGCTGGCCGTGCGCGACCAGGCGCTCACCGCCGCCTACGAGGGCCTGCCGGCCAAGGGAGTGGTCCGCCAGGAGGGCCGCAAGGTGCTCGACGTCTTCGGCTCGCACCGGTACCCGGCGACGGACCCCGCGGTGCCGGCGGCGCTGCGCGCCGAACTGTCCGCCGTGCTGCTGGACGGAGCGCGGCCGGCCCAGGCGACGGCGGAGCTGGTCCTCCTGCTGCACCGCGCGGGCCTGGACACCCTCGCCCTGCCGGGCACGGACCCGGCGAAGACCGCCCCGCGCGTCGAGGAGGTGGCCGCCACGCTGGGCTCCGCCGAGAAGGTGGGCGACGCGGTGTCCGCGGCCCTCGCCGCCATGACCGTCTTCCTCGCCTCGCTCCCGGGCCTGGCGGGCTGACCCCGGGCGCGGACGGAGAGGCTCAGGCGGAGTCGTCCGCCAGCTCGGCGACCCCGGTGACCCGGTGCAGGGGGTAGGTGCGGACCTCGTCCGCGGTGTGGTCGTACGCGGTGACGAAGCCGCCCTCGACACGGATCGGCGCGATGACGCGCTGGCTCGCGGTGCCCTCGGCGTTGACGTAGCCGATCCACAGGGACTCGCCGGTCAGGACGGCGGCCTGCATGGTGGCGAGGGTCTCGGCGGAGCCGGTGCGCGGCAGCTCGCCGTCCTCCCGCGTGGCCGCGGTCGGCTTGCGCGGGGCGGTCGAGGCCAGGTCACCGGCCCGGATCGCGCGGACCGCCGCGGACAGCAGCACGGCGTCCGGGGCGGGCGGGCCTTCCGGGACCGGGTCGGGAGCGGCGCGCGGCGGGGTGCGGTGGGAGTGCGCGCGGGTGATCAGCACGTCGCCCGCCGCGGACTCGGCGGCCGGGGCGTAGCCCAACGCGCGCAGGCCCTCCAGGAGCGCGGCCGGGTCGGCCTGCGCGGCCAGCACGGTCGGCGCGAGGCGGCGCAGGCCCAGCCCGGCGGACCGCTTGTCGGCGAGGATCTCGTTCAGCAGCGCGTCGTCGTCGCAGCGCACGTACGCCGAGGCCGCGCCGACCCGCAGATGGCCGTGCCGACGGGCCACGTCGTCGATCAGGTACGCCAGCGGCTGCGGCACCGGCGTACGGGAATGCGCGGCCAGGAAGGCGTGCAGGTCGGAGGCGGTGCGGCCGGCGTCCAGGGCACGGCGTACGGAGGCGGGGGTGAACCGGTAGACGGTCGCCCCGCCCTTGGACTCCACGTCCGCGAGCACGCCCAGCGTCTCGGCGAGCGGCCGCCGCAACGGCCCGGGCGCGACCGCGGTCAGATCCGCCTGGAGCAGCACGTGATCCAGCGGCTCGGGCAGAAGCGGAGCGAGAATCCGAGCCGCCTCGGCGACGGCGGCGGCCTGCTCGGCGGGGGAGCCGGGAGCCGTGGGGCAGACGGGCGGGACGGACACCACGGCGGGCGGGGACTGGGGTCCGGGGACGCCGGGAGCTGCCTCCGGGCGGTGCTGCTTGTGGACGGGCAGCTTGTCACCGGGGCTCGCGGGCGTGGCCCCGCCCGCCTCCGCGGCCGTCCTGGCGCGTGCGGCGGGACCGCGCCCGCCCTCGCCCGCCGGGGTCCCCCCTGGCGCGGGCGCCGACGCGCCCAGCAGCGCGCGGCCGTGGGCGGACAGGGCGCCACGGCCCGTGACACCGAGCAGTTCCGCCTCGGACAGCGTCCACCGGGCGAGGCGGCTGCGCAGGTCGTCCTCCTGCCGCGCCCCGCGCGGCGGGTGCTCCCAGCGCAGCCGGGCCGGCACCGACTCGGCGACCGGCGCGGTGCCCGGCGGCAGTTCCGCGAGCAGCGTGAGCACCCGGTGGCGTACCTCGGGCGCCGCCGAGCGGTCGAGGCCGGGGCCGAGCGCCGACAACGCCCGGTCCTTGGCGTCCCGTCCGCCGGCCAGCCCCGCGGTCCGCGTGGCCGCCAGCCAGGCCGACGCGAGGTGGGCCCAGCGTTCGGCCGCGGGCCGCTCCAGCCACTCGTCGTGCGCCGGGGTCGCCGCGTACCGCTCGTCGACCTCGCTGTCGGAGGCCAGCAGACCGGCCGCGTAGGCGAGTTCGACCCAGAAGGCGGCCACCGGCTCGGGCACGTCCAGGGCGACGGCGGTGCGCTTGAGGTCGCGCACGCTCAGGCCGCCCGCGCGCAGCACGTTCGGGCCGCCCTCGTCCCAGTCCCGCAGCAGCTCCTCCACCGTCGACAGGGCGGTGTACGCCTGCCCCGCCGCCGTCGCGTCCACCATCTGCGGAGAGTGGGTCGCGGCCGCCTCCACGGCCGGCGGCACCGGCTCGGGCGCGCGGTGGGCGCGGCCCCCGCGCAGGTGCAGCGCCGCCTCACGGGGCAGGACGACGGTCCCGGGCGCCGTGGGCAGCAGCAGCCCGCGGTCCAGCAGCAGCCGCAGACGCGGCGCCGGGTCGGGGGTGACCTGGCCGTAGGGCGGCCCCCAGACCAGGCGCTCCAGCACCTCCAGGGAGTCGGGCGGCAGTTCGGCGAGCAGCGCGGACATCCGGTCGCGGTCGGTGAACAGGTCGGTGAGCGAGGCGACGGCGGAGACGGAGTCGTGGGTCGAGGGCAGTCCGGCGGCCGTCACGATCTCCTGGATGCGCCCCGGCGACATGCCCGCCGTGGCCTCCCGCACGGTCGGTCCGAGCCCCGTCGGGGACGGGTGCTGCGGCGACGGCGCGAGCAGCTCGCGTGCGGTGCGCACCAGGCGGAGCTGGTCGTCGCCGCCCCAGACGAGGGCCTGCTCGCGCAGGGTGCCCAGGGCGCGGGGCAGCGCGGCCGCGACGACGGGGTCGCGGGCGTCGGAGGCCATCAGGCCGAGCAGTTCGTCGTACGTGGCCGGATCGCCGGCCACCGCGAGGGCCTGGGCCGTCTGCTGCGCGAACCGGTCGAGCCTCTCCAGGGCGCGGACCACGGAGGCGCGGGTCCCGGCACGGGTGGCGAGCTGGGTGAGGTCGGTCGGGACCGGGGTGATGAGATCGGGGCGGCTGCGCAGGAGCGCGGCCAGGGAGGCGTCGTCGCGCGCGCGGAGCGCTTCCGCGAGCGAACGCGGGGCCGCCGGTTTCTCATCGCTGCTCATCCGATTCACGGTACCGGGTGGGAGTCGCGCCCGGCCCAGTACGGCGGCACCGGGCACCGCGCGGGAGGCGGTAACGTCGTCCAACGGGGTCATCGGCCAGCCACCCCGGAGGGGCTTCGTGGGGATCGAGAGCGATCAGGTCGTCTACGAGTATCTGAGCCGCGTCGGGGACGTCGCTCACCAACGCCAGCTGTCCTCGGCCACCCGGATGCGCCTGGTCGCGGAGTTGCGCGACGAGATCGACCGGCGCCGCGCCAAGGCCGCCGTGGACAGTCCCGCCGCCGTGCGCCGCATCCTCGACGGGCTCGGCAGTCCCGACGACGTCGTCGCGGCCGCGGGCACCGGCCGCGGCGGACCGGGGGCGGCGGCACCGGCCGTGCCCGCGCAGCGTGCGCCGGAGGCGGACCAGGCACGTCCGAAGGGGCTGCGCAAGGTCGTACCCCGGCCGCGTCCGCCGCGGACGGACCCCGTGGCGTCCGACGGCCCCTCCCCGCCGCACCTGGCGACCGCCGACGAGCTCGGCGGCCCGGCGAGCGGCCCCGAGTGGTGGGGCATGGGGCAGGGCACGCCGGCGATGGCCGACGAGGTACCCGGCTTCATGGGCGGGGTGGAGATCCCCGAGCTGCTCAAGCCCCCGCCGGCGAAGGAGGAGTCCGCGCAGGCGGAACCCGCGTCCGGGGCGGCCGGCGCCGCGGAACCGGTGGAGGCGGCCGAGCCGGACGCGCCCGCCGGACGCCGGCGTTTCGCGCTGCCCCCGTTGCTGACGGGCCGGAGCAATCCGCTGCTGCTGCTCGCGGCCGGACTGCTGGTGGTCGGCGCGGTCCTGGGCAACTGGTACGCCCTGCTGCTCGGTTGGATCATCGCCTACGCCTCCCGCAGGCTGACCCCGGCGGAGTCCAAGTGGGCCGTCGCCGGCATGCCCGGCCTGGCGCTCGCCTCCTGGGCGGTCTGGCTGTGGGGCCGTACCGACGACCGCTGGGGCACCCCGATCACCGAGGGCCACATGAACGACGCGGTCGCCCAGACCTGGCCGTGGGTGGTCCGGGCCGCGGCCGTGCTGTCGGCACTGTTCCTGGTGTGGCGCTCGCAGCGCCGGAAGTAGGTGTACGTCACACGGGCCGGAGGTCTCGCGGCCGTGCCCCCTGGGCACAATGGCCCCTATGACCTCCCGCCCGCCGACCGTCGGTTTCGACCTCGACATGACCCTCATCGACTCCCGCCCCGGCATCCGCGCCTGCTACCTGGAGCTCTCCGCGCGGACGGGGACGTACATCGACGCCGATCTGGCGGTCACCCGGCTCGGCCCGCCGCTCGCGGAGGAACTGGTCAACTGGTTCCCGGCCGAGCGGGTGGAGGCAGCCGGGGCCCTGTACCGGGAGCTGTACCCGGCGATCGCCGTCTCCGCCACGCCCGCGCTGACCGGCGCCCGCGAGGCGATCGAGGCCGTGCGCGGCTCCGGCGGGCGGGCGATCGTGGTCACCGCCAAGTACGAGCCGAACGCCAAGCTGCACCTGGAGCACCTGGGTATCGAGCCGGACGCGGTGATCGGCGACCTGTGGGCCGAGCGGAAGGCCGAGGCGCTGCGCGAGTACGGCGCCCGGGTGTACGTCGGCGACCACGTCGGGGACGTGCGGGGTGCCCGGGCGGCCGGCGCCCTGTCGGTGGCGGTGGCCACCGGACCGTGCGACGAGGAGGAACTGCGGGCGGCGGGCGCGGACGTCGTGCTCCCGGATCTGACCGCTTTCCCGGACTGGCTCTCGGCCGGTGGCGCGCTGTTCAGCCGTCAACGGGAGTCGCCGCGCGCCTGACGGCGGCCCGCCGCGATCGACCGGAGCACGCCCGCACCGGCGATCAGGAAGCCGACGCCCATGAGCATGCTCAGCCCGAACATGTAGGTCGGGAAGGGCTTCGCGCCGAGGAACAGCGGCGCCAGCGTCACCGCGGTGGCCACCGCGCCGACGAAGAAGACGATGGCACCCGCACGGACCAGCCGGTCACCGGCCTGGGGTTCGGATGGGGTTCGGTTTCGGTCACGCACCCCACCAGGATAGGTCCTGGTCCCGGTCCCGCCCTTCGCCTCCCGTCCCCGGGATCCGGGAACGGGAGTCCACCGTCCGGTGCGCCCACCGTCCCGGTGTCGTCACTCTCCGCGAATTCGGGTTGCCGCGGCCGCCCCCTCATGTGCTGAGATATCCCCTGCCTCCCTCACCCGGGAGCGGGCGCGCGTACGTCGATCGGCCAGGTTCGGCCGACTGGAGTGGGCGGGCTCGACGGCGGGTAAAGAGCTGGGGAGGCTTCGGGACAACGGCAGGCACGAGCGAGCGCTAGATAGCCTGACCTGCGGCAACTGTGGTTCGGCTGACCGGTGAGATGGGGTGCGTGCTTTGCCTACCGGCAAGGTCAAATGGTTCAACGCTGAGAAGGGCTTCGGCTTCCTCTCCCGCGACGACGGCGGCGACGTGTTCGTCCATTCCTCGGTGCTCCCGGGCGGAGTGGACACGCTCAAGCCGGGGCAGCGGGTGGAGTTCGGGGTGGTCGCCGGTCAGCGTGGTGACCAGGCCCTCTCCGTGACGCTCCTGGATCCGACCCCCTCGGTCGCCGCCGCCCAGCGCAAGAAGCCGGACGAGCTGGCGTCCATCGTGCAGGACCTGACCACCCTCCTGGAGGGGGTCGCGCAGACCCTGGAGCGCGGCCGCTACCCCGACAGGTCGTCCGGCAAGAACGTCGCCGGGCTGCTGCGCGCGGTCGCCGACCAGCTGGACGTATGACCCGTCGGGGCCGGGCAGGGCCAACAGGCCCGCAGCCCTAGGGAAAAGCGAGCGCGTCCGGGCCGAGGGGCGGTACGAGCCCCTCGGCCGCGGCGCGCGTGAGCAGCCCGCGGACCGCCGCGTAGCCGTCCTCGCCGAGGCCGGCGGTGAACTCGTTGACGTACAGCCCGATGTGCTGGTCGGCGACGGCCGGGTCCATCTCCTGGGCGTGCTCCATGACGTACGGCCGGGAGGCCTCCGGGTCGTCCCAGGCGGCGCGCACCGACGCCCGGATCGAGTCGGCGAGCCCCGTCAGCGTCCGCTCGCCCAGCGACCGCCGGGCGATGATCGCGCCGAGCGGGATCGGCAGCCCCGTGGTGCGCTCCCAGTGCTCGCCCATGTCGGCGAGCTTGTGCAGGCCGTAGTCGCCGTAGGTGAAACGCGCCTCGTGGATCACCAGACCGGCGTCGACCTTCCCGTCCCGCACGGCCGGCATGATCTCGTGGAACGGCATGACCACGATCTCGCCCACCCCGGCGGGGACGACCTCCGCGGCCCACAGGCGGAACAGCAGGTACGCCGTCGACTTCTCGCTCGGCACCGCGACCGTGCGGCCCGTCAGGTCGGTGTCCGGCTCGTTGGTGAGCACCAGGGGCCCGCAGCCCCGGCCCAGCGCGCCGCCGCACGGCAGCAGCGCGTACTCGCCGAGGACGTACGGCAGCACCGCGTAGGACACCTTCAGCACGTCCAGCTCGCCGCGCTCGGCCATGCCGTTGGTGACGTCGATGTCCGCGAAGGTGACGTCGAGCGCGGGCGCGCCGGGGACGCGGCCGTGGGCGAGCGCGTCGAAGACGAACGTGTCGTTGGGGCAGGGGGAGTAGGCGATCCGCAGTCGGCTGTTGTCAGGGCTCATGTGGGTTCCAACTCGTGAGGACGGGCGCCAGCTTCCCGAAGCCCTCGGTCAGGGCGGTCAGGGCGTCGCCGATGCGCCAGGCGGCGCGGTCGCGCGGGCCGACGGGGTTGGAGACCGCGCGCACCTCGAGGACCGGGACGCGGTGCGCGGCGGCCGCCTCGGCGACTCCGAACCCCTCCATGGCCTCGGCCAGGGCGCCGGGATGGCGGGCGCGCAGGGCGTCGGCGCGGGCGGCGGTGCCGGTCACCGTGGAGACGGTCAGCACCGTGCCGGTACGGGCCTGGGCGGCGGCCGCGATCGCCCGTACGAGCGCTTCGGGCGGACGGTGGGTGACGGTGCCGAAGCCGAGTTCGGTCACCGGCAGGAATCCCTCGCCGGTCTCGGCGCCCAGGTCGGCGGCGGTGATCTCGTCGGCGACGACGAGCGAGCCGACCGGCGCGTGGGGCGCGAAGCCGCCGGCGATACCGGCCGAGACGACGAGGCCGTAGGGGGCGCCGCCGAGCGCGGCGGCGGTCAGGGCGGAGGCGGTCGTCGCGGCGGCGAGGGCGGGACCGACACCGGCGGCGACCAGGTCGACGGCGGGCGGCCCGGGGAGCCGGTGCAGGGTCGCGCCGGGCAGCGCCGGCAGCGGCTCCTCACGCACGGGCCCGGCGAACGCCCGTGCCACCGCGTCCCGTTCGACGGGGACGGCGGTGGTGACGAGGACGCGCGGCGAGGACGTGGTCAGGAGTCCTTGGTCAGCTTGAAGGACCACAGACCCCGCACGTCCTTCTCGCCCTCCTTGATGGAGACCAGCGTCGTCTTGCCGCTGGCGCCGTACTGGGCGTTGAAGAAGACGCTGCCCGGGATGGTGCGGTAGGTCTTGTTGCTGGAGTCGGTCAGCGGCTGACCGTTCATCAGGATCGTCCAGCCCGTGTCCGCGATCTTCGGATCGACGCCGAAGCGGACGGTCTCGTCCGGGTCGACCTTGATCGTCTCGATGTCCTTGGACTTGAGGCACTTGGCCAGGTCGGCGGTCTTGAGCGCGTTGCCGTCGTTGTAGCAGTTGGCTTCCGAGCTCACCGAGGAGCTGCCGACGGTGAGCGTGGCCAGCGGGGTCGGCTTGGAACAGGCCGACAGCGCGAGCAGTCCGGCGGAAACGGCGCCGGCAGCGGCGACGGCGCGGCGGCGTCGCACGGCGGATTGCAGCGTGGTCATGGCCGAAGGCTATCGGGCGCGCCCGGCCCCCCGCCCACGCGGGGGTACGACGTGCCGTACGCCCTGGTACGGCGCCTCACGCCACCCGGGGCCGCGTGGCGCCCCCGTGCCGCGCCGAGGTCAGCAGACCGCGGACGGTGGGCAGCCAGCCGGCGGCCACGAGCCCGGCGCCCACCGACAGGCCCAGCACGCCGTTGAGCGGCAGCACGATGCCGATCGCGCCGCCGAGCACCCAGGCCACCTGGAGCAGGGTCTCGGAGCGGGCGAACGCCGAGGTCCGCACCGGTTCGGGCACGTCCCGCTGGATCAGCGCGTCCAGGGACAGCTTGGCCAGCGCCTGCCCGAAGCCGGCGATCGCGGCCAGGCAGGCCACCAGGAACGCGCCGAAGAAGACCGCGGCCGTGACCGCCGCGCCCAGGACGATGGCGACGACGGTCACGATGATGATCTCGGGCGCGCGCGATCTCAGCCAGGCCCCGACCGCCGTGCCCAGGGCGTTGCCCGCGCCCGCCGCGACGCCCACGATGCCGAGCGAGACCGCCGCGCTCTCGCCGGTCAGCGGGTGCTCGCGGAGCAGGAAGGCGAGAAAGAAGATCAGGAATCCGGACAGGCAGCGCAGGGCGGCGTTCGCGGCCAGGGCGTGGGTGACGGCCGTGCCGACGGTGCGCAGGCCGGGGCGCTTGAGCGGCTTGCGGCGCGGGCCGCGCAGATGCTGCTCGTCCGCGGCGAGCAGCGCCCGGTCCTCGCCCTTGGCCGAGTCGACCTTCGGGGGCAGGGCGAACGACAGGAACGTTCCCGCGACGAAGATCACGAAGGCGCCGTAGAGCGGCCAGCGCGCGTCGAGGGTCTGGAGGCCCGCGCCGACGGGGGCGGCCAGGCCGGTGGCGAGCAGCCCGCCGAGGGTGACCCGCGAGTTCGCCTTGACCAGCGAGAACCGGGGCGGCAGCAGCCGGGGTACGACGGCGCTCCTGACCACGCCGTACGCCTTCGAGGCGACCAGCACGCCGAGCGCGGCCGGGTACAGCTCCAGGCCGCCGCTGGCGGCGGCGCCCGCGATGATCAGCGCGAGCAGCGCGCGGGCCAGCATCGCGGCGGCCATCGCGGCGCGGCGGCCGTGCGGGAGGCGGTCGAGGAGGGGGCCGATCACGGGCGCGAGGAGCGTGAAGGGCGCCATGGTGATGGCGAGGTACAGCGCGACCCGGCCGCGGGCCTCGTCGGTGGGGACGGAGAAGAAGACGGTGGAGGCGAGCGCCACGGTGATCATGACGTCGCCGGCGCCGTTCACCGCGTGCAGTTCGATCAGCCGGCCGAGCCCGGACTCGCCGGCGCCGTGGGCGTTGGTCGCCCTGCGGATGCCGCGGACCGTTCCGGTCACGGGCAGATACAGGGCACGCCCGACGGCGCGGACGGACCCGCCGAACCGGCCCGAACCGCTGCCCCGGCTGCTCCCCTTGACCCCCTTGTCCCCACCGACGCCGGTGGTTCCCGGGGGCGTCCTCGCGGCTGCCACCCCGTCATACTGCCCCGGAAACGGCACCGGTAGCGCCATGGCGGCGCGGATGCGACCAACGAGACACCCCGAACCCACCCGCCCGGCCCCGACACACCCGGCGGCGCTCGCGGCGGCGGGACCGCCCGGCTCCCGGCGGGTCCGCGTTCGCCGCGGTGGGTTCTCGGCGGGGCCGGGGGCGCCGGCGGCGGTGGGAAAGTTCCGGTGCGGCGCGGTGAAGACAACGTCGGTGTAGGCCGAGCGGCGACGAGAAGGTAGCGTGCGTAGCGCGCCGTGGCGAACGTTCTCGACCGCGCGCCTTACGGGCATACCGCAGAATGGATGACGTAGGTGCGCCCGAGTGCGATCGGGCGCGGACGTCGACGCGGTCCCAGGGTCCGCTCCGTCCGCCCCGCCGCCTTCAGGCCGGCGCACCCGAAAGACGGCGTAGGAGAGAAGCGATACCTGTGAGCGCAGCGACCACGCGAAGCCGCACCCCCGACCGCCTGTGCGCCGAGGCGGTCGACCTCGCCCGGGCCGCAGCCGAGGAGGCGGCCGCGCCCGGTGTCGTCGGCGAGCACGCGGGAGTGCTCTCCGAGGGCGACCGGGTCGTCACGCACTTCTTCGAGTGCAAGGAGTTCGGCTACCGGGGCTGGCGCTGGGCCGTCACCGTGGCCCGCGCCTCACGCGCCAAGATCGTCACCCTGGACGAGGTCGTCCTGCTGCCCGGCCCGGACGCGCTGCTCGCCCCCGAGTGGGTGCCGTGGAGCGAGCGCCTGCGCCCGGGCGACATGGGCCCCGGCGACCTGCTGCCCACCGACGCCGAGGACCTCCGCCTGGAACCCGGCTACTCCGGCGAGGACGAGCCCGCGCCGAGCGCCGCCGTCTCCGTGGAGATGGCCGACCTGGCGGAGGCGGAGGACGCCGACGTCACGGCGGGCCCGCCGAGCAGCCTGCTCACCGTCCCGTCCCGCGGCTCGATCTCCGCGGTCGCCGAGGAACTGGGCATGCGCCGCGCCCGGGTCCTGTCCCGCTACGGCCTGCACGTCGCCGCCGACCGCTGGGAGGAGGGCTTCGGCGCGAAGACCCCGATGGCCCAGGCGGCCCCGGCGGCCTGCGTGAGCTGCGGCTTCCTGGTGCCGATCGGCGGTTCGCTCGGCCAGGCCTTCGGCGTGTGCGCGAACGAGTTCTCCCCGGCCGACGGCCACGTGGTCTCCCTGACGTACGGCTGCGGCGGGCACTCCGAGGCCGCGGTGATGCCGAAGCCCCCGCAGCCGCCCCCGCCGGTGATCGACGAGACGCGCGTGGACCCGTTCCCGCTGCGTCCGGCCCAGGACTCCGGCTCGGTTCCGGTGACCGGGGACGACGAGACCGCCGAGCTGGGGCACTCCTAGGGCCCGGCCCGCGACCGGCCTGGACCGGTCCGTCCGTCCGCCGGGCGAACGGCCTCTCCCGCGCGCGGTACCTTCGTCGTCGCACGCCGATGAGGAGAGTGAACGTGAGCATGTTGGTGCAGCCGTCCGCCGGAGGCGATCCGTTCGGGACCGCGCGCCTGCGCCGCGGCGTGCTGGACGCCTGGGCCACCAGCCCGGCCCGGTTCCGCGAGGACGCCAACGCGGAGGAGGACCTCGTCCTCGGCGGCTACCGTGACCGGCTCGTCGTCGAGCTGGCGCAGAACGCCGCCGACGCCGCCGCCCGCGCGGACGTGCCCGGCCGGCTGCGGCTCACCCTGCGCGACGGCGTGCTGCTCGCCGCCAACACCGGCGCCCCGCTCGACGCGGCCGGTGTGGAGTCGCTGTCCACGCTCCGGGCGTCCGCCAAGCGCGACGACTCCCGCGACCGCGCCGTCGGCCGCTTCGGCGTCGGCTTCGCCGCCGTCCTCGCCGTCACCGACGAGCCCGCCGTCGTCGGCCGGCACGGCGGTGTCCGGTGGTCGCTGGCCGAGGCCCGCGCGCTCGCCGAGGAGACCGCGCGGCACAGCCCCGGCCTCGGCGACGAGATCCGCCGCCGCGAAGGGCACGTACCGCTGCTGCGGCTGCCGTTCGCCGCCGAGGGCACCGCGCCCGACCCCTACGACACGGTCGTCATCCTGCGCCTGCGCGACGCGGCCGCCGCCGACCTCGCCGAACGCCTCCTGCACGCCGTCGACGACGCCCTGCTCCTCGCCCTGCCCGGGCTCGAGGAGGTCGTGGTCGAGATCGGCGACGCCGCACCGCGCACCCTGCGCCGCCGCGCCGAGGGCGCCCTGACCGTCGTGGAGGACACCTCCGAGGGCACGACCCGCTGGCGCACCGCGGGCGCGCACGGCCCGCTCACGCCCGAACTCCTCGCCGACCGGCCGGTGGAGGAGCGCCTGCGCCCGCACTGGTCGGTCACCTGGGCCGTCCCCGTCGACGCCGACGGCACCCCGGCCCGCCCCCGCACCAGCCCCGTCGTCCACGCGCCCACCCCCAGCGACGAACCCCTCGGCGTGCCGGCCCTGCTCATCGCCTCGTTCCCGCTGGACAGCACCCGACGCCACACCGCGCCCGGCCCGCTCACCGACTTCCTCGTGCAGCGCGCGGCCGACGCCTACGCCGAACTCCTCGCCGGCTGGCGGCCGGTGGGCGAGGGCGTCATCAACCTCGTGCCGGGCCCCCTGGGCAAGGGCGAACTGGACGGCGCGCTGCGCCAGGCCGTCCTCGACCGGCTGCCGCGCACCTCCTTCCTGCCGCCCGCGGCCGTGCCCGCCGCCCATCAGGACGACGACTCCGACCTGCCCGAATCCCTCCGTCCCCGGGACGCCGAGGTGGTCGAGGGCGCCGGCGCCGACACCGTGCGCGTCCTCGCCGAGGTGCTGCCCACCCTGCTGCCCGCCGGACTCGAACGGCGCGTGGAACTGCGCACGCTGGGCGTGGCCCGCCTGCCGCTGACCGACGCCGTCGACCGGCTGGCCGGCCTGGAGAAGGAGCCCGGCTGGTGGCGGCGGCTGTACGACAGCCTCGCGGGCGTCGACCCCGACCGGCTCTCCGGGCTGCCCGTGCCGCTGGCCGACAGCCGTACCACCATCGGGCCCCGGCAGGTCCTGCTGCCCGTCGCCGGCGCCGCCCTCACCGACCCGGAGCTGCTGGCCCGGCTCGGTCTGAAGGTCGCCCACCCGGACGCCGTCCACCCCCTCCTGGAGAAGCTCGGCGCCCTGCCCGCGACGCCGCGTGCCGTGCTCACCACCCCGCAGGTGCGGGCCGCCGTCGCCGCCTCCCTCGACGAGGACACCGGCGGATGGGACGAGGACACCCCGGACGCCGAGGAACTCGCCGACACCGTCCTCGCGTTGGTCCGGGACGCCGGACTCGAACCCGGCGACGAGCCCTGGCTGGGCGCGCTCGCGCTGCCCGACGAGGACGGCGAACTCGCCCCGGCCGGCGAACTCGTCCTGCCCGGAAGCCCGTTCGCCCGCCTCATGCGCGAGGGCGAACTCCCGGCCGTGGACGCCGAACTGGCCGGGAAGTGGGGAGAGCAGCCGCTCGCCGCGTGCGGTGTGCTCGCCGACTTCGCCCTGGTGCGGGCCACGGACGTCGTCCTCGACCCGGACGAACTCGACCCGCGCGAAGGTGACTTCCCCGAACCGGACGACCCCGGGCTGCTCGACGCGGTCGACGTGTGGTGCGAGGACCTGCTCGACCGGTTCCCGGACACCCCCGTGCCGCCGGTCGCCACCGAGATCGTCGCCGTGCGCGACCTGGACCTCGTCGACGACGACCAGTGGCCCCTGGCGCTGGCGCTGCTGGCCCGGCCGCCGTTGCGGGACGCGCTCACCCAGCCGGTGCGGATCCTGCTGCCCGACGGCACCCACGAGATCGTCCGGCCGTACACCGCGTGGTGGCTGCGCGGGCACCCGGTGCTCGGCGGGCGCCGCCCGGCCGGTCTGCGCGCCGCCGGCTCCGACCCGCTGCTGCGGGGGCTGTACGAGGAGGCCGACGCCACCGGCTTCGACGACGAGCAGGTGCTGCGGGCGCTCGGCGTGCGTACGAGCGTCGCCGCGCTGCTCGAGGAGCCGGGCGGCGCCGCGGAGCTGCTGGAACGGCTCGCCGACCCCGAGCGTCCCGTGACGTCCGCCCAACTGCACGCCCTGTACGGCGCGCTGGCCGAACTCGACCCGGAACAGGTCACCCTGCCGGACGAGGTGCGGGCCGTGGTCGACGGCCGGGTGGAGGTCGTGGACGCCGCCGACGCCGTGGTGTGCGACTCCCCGGACCTGCTGCCGTTCACCGAGGGTGTCCCGCTGCTGCCCGTACGGCCCGCGCTGGCCGACGAGCTGGCCGAGCTGTTCCAGGTGCGGCGGCTGAGCGAGTCCGTCACCGGCGAGGTCGACTCCGAGGGCACCGAGCACGACGTGCCGGAGCCGGTACGGGTCCTGCTCGGAGCGCGTACCCCCCGCACCTACGTCGAGCACGAGGAACTGGTCGTCGACGGCACCGGGCTGGACTGGCGTCTCACCTCCGACGGCGTCCTGCACGCGGCCACCCTGGAGGGCGTGGCCGCCGGCCTCGCCTGGGCGTCGGGCCAGTGGCCGCGCCGCTTCGAGGTCGCGGCCCTCCTGGAGGACCCGTCCCGGACGGGGGAACTGGCACGGGATCGCTGGTTCGACTGAATCTGCATACCAAATAGCCCCTCTCTCGGGGGGCGTGTCAACGCCACCACCTCGACCTGCACCGGCTCGGTTAAGGTCGACCCGAAGGTCGACCACCTCAGCAACAGGAACGCCGGTCGCCGGTACGTCGACGCCTGGATCGACACCAACGACGGGGACTACGTCTGGAAGGAGAAGGCCGGATCCTTCCTCTTCCAGCGCGCCGCCAGGCCGACCACGAGCGCCACGCCCAAGCCGGTGAAGAAGGGCAAGACCATAACGGCCACGGGCGCGCTCACCCGGGCCAACTGGGAGACGGTCAACTTGACCCGGCCCTCTAGGACCGGGTTTGGAGGTAGCGCCCAACTGGCCGCGGGGTTGGCTCCTCCGTCCAGGCACCCCTATGGGGTGGCAGGGACGCGTGACTCACGCCCCGCATTCCACACGCTCTCGCCACGGGTGGCGATGTTGTGGGAAGCATTCCGGTCGGCGTGGGCAACGACCCGCACCCCCGGCAGATGAGAAGCCCCTGGTCGACACGGTTGCGCTTGTCGACGTAGCCGCACTCGGCGCACGTCTGCGACGCGGCGCTCGGCGGACTTGGTGCGCTTCTTCTGGAGCTTGGCCCGCAGGGCAAGCTGACGCTTGCGGTAGCGGTTGAGACCGCGCCCGGCGGCCTGGTAGCCGGTGGACGTGGTGGCGATGTTGACGATGCCGAGGTCCACGCCGATGAAGCCGTCCGGCTCGTACGTTTCGGCCTCTGGGACCTCGCAGGTGGCGGTCAGGTAGAAGACCCCGTCACGCTCGATCAGGTCTGCCTCGCCCTTGCGGTACTCGCGGAGCGTCTTGAGCGCGTCGGCGGAGCAGACGAAGCGGACGTCCTTGAGGCGCCCGGCAGTTGTCCAGATGGACACGGTCTGTGCGTCGTATTGCCAGCTCAAACACCGGTCGTCGTATGGCTGCGCGGCCTCGGGACGGAACGTGATCGGCTTCGACCCGGCCTTGATCCGGCGCTTCGACTTCGGCTTGCCGAGGTTTCCGGCACGGATGTTGGCGTGCAGCGTCGTGTACGCATCGCGCACCTTCTTGATCACGTGTTGCGCCGCCTGCGCCGCCTGCGCCCCGAGCCCTTCGGCCTTGAGACGTGGGTACGTGTACTTGCGCAGCTCGTACTCACGCGGCACACCATGGGCGAACGCCACCTCGGAGACCCGGCACGCCAGGTCGTTGACCGTGCACAGGGTCGCCGACAGCGCGGCGGCCTGGTCGGCCTCCGGCATCAGCTTCACCTGCGTCACGACCTTCATACCGGGCATCGTACTGAATTGATCTATGTCACCACGCTGGGAGCCAAACCCCAATATTCGTGGGGGACGCACGGTCGCCTATACCCTCCATGCCCACTTGGTCTTCATGCCCAAGTGCCGGCGCGGCCCGTTCACCGACGAGATCCTTACGCGCTGCGAAGAGATCATGCGGGCCGTGTGCGCCGACTTCGAAACCGAGCTGGTGCCTGCGGCGGCGAACCTCTGGCGATCATCAAGGAGTACATCGAGAACCAGAAGCGTCCCGGCTGAGGCCAACAGTGCGGACCCGTGCACCCGTGCGGGTCACCCCAATCTTGAGAAGCGCTTCCTCCCGGGCGTGAACGCCCAGGGTTCCGCGCTAGATCATGCTGAAGCACGGCGGCTACGCCTCCCAGCCGGTGAAGCTCCAGTTCCGCAGGAAGGGCTCCAGCACCTACACGACGCTGAAGACCGTCAAGACGGACTCCAAGGGCAAGCTGAAGACCACGACCAAGGCCACGGCCACCGGCGACTACCGCTACTCGTTCGCGGGGAACTCGACCACCTCGGCGGTCGACGCCAAGGCCGACCTCGTCAACGTCAAGTAGGCGGCACCGGCTCTGCCCCGGCGGCGGCCGGTCGCGGCCGCCGCCCGGGCGGGCACGGAAAATCCAGATTTCCGTGCAACCTTCTTCACGGGTCGGGGATCTGATCATGCGAGTCAGACAGACTCCACCTTCATTGGGCCCCGCGCCGAAGACGGACCGTGAGGAACGACCGGCGCCGGCCCCTTTCTCCACTTGGGGAAACGCATGCGTATACGAGCCACTGTGGCCGCCGTGTCCGGCGCCCTGGCCCTCTCCGCCCTCGCCGTGCCGGCCGCGCACGCCGACGAGGTCGAGGGAGACACCAAGATCTCCAATGTCGTCGTGAACGGCGGCAAGCCGGTCGTGGTCACCGCCACGGGCGCCAAGAACGTCACCGTCACCTTCACCGCCACGGACGACTCCGGCATCGACTTCGCGCAGCCGATCCTGTACCACGGTCCGAGCATCGAGAAGGCCGACAGCGGCGCGGTCGCCAACAGCGCTGACAACACCGCCAAGTGCACCAAGGTCAACGCCACGACGTCGAACTGCACGGCCACCTTCACCCTGAAGCCGCTGGAGAACCTCATCAACTCTGTCGCCGGCACCTGGAAGGTGTGGGCGATCGCCGCCGCCACGGACGGCGACTACGTCCAGAAGGACAACGCCAAGAGCTTCAGCGTCCAGCGCCTGTCCAAGCTGACCACGAGCGCCAAGCCGAAGCCGGTGAAGAAGGGCAAGACCGTCACCGTCACCGGGAAGCTGACGCGGGCCAACTGGGAGAGCGGCAAGTACTCGGGCTACAGCGGCCAGGCGGTGAAGCTGCAGTTCCGTAAGAAGGGCGCCACCACCTACACGACGCTGAAGACCGTCAAGTCGGACTCCACGGGCGCTCTCAAGACGACCGCGAAGGCCACCGTCGACGGCTACTACCGCTTCGTGTTCGCGGGCAACTCCACCACCCCGGCGGTCAACGCCGCGGGTGACCTGGTCAGTGTGAAGAAGTAACCCGCTCGCCGGGTGGCCGGCCCGGAGACTCCTCCGGGCCGGCGTCGGGGAGCGGGCGCCCAGGTGTGGCGGCCGGGCACTCACAGGCCGCTCACAGGAAATTCAGATTTCCGTGCAACCTTCTTCACGGGTCGGGGATCTGATCACGTGAGTCAGACAGACTTCACCTTCATTGGGCCCCGCGCCGAAGACGGACCGTGAGGAACGACCGGCGCCGGCCCCTTTCTCCACCTGGGGAACGCATGCGTATACGAGCCACCGTGGCCGCCGTGACCGGCGCCCTGGCCCTCTCCGCCCTCGCCGTGCCCGCCGCGCACGCCGCCGCTCCCTCCACCCACCGCGCGGACGCCGCGAAGGTCTTCCAGGCCGTCCACGCGCCGTCCACCGCCAAGGCCGGGATCAGGGCCAGCGTCGCCGGCGACGACGAGCTGCCGTACGACCTGGACGTCACCTTCTCCAACCTCAAGGTCGCCAAGGCGCTCAAGGTCGGCACCACCAACCGTGTGTCCACGACGGTCACTTACACCATGAAGTTCGGCGCCGACGTGGACGTGACCGCCGAGGACTTCTTCACCGAACCCCTCCTCTACAAGGGCTCCTTCGACAGGCCGCAGAACGTTCTCTTCGGCGAGGACCCGGCCACTTGCTCCCTCACCTCGGAGACCACGGCCAACTGCAAGAGCAAGATCGACATCTACCCGGCGGACGGCGACCTGGACAACTCCGACGCCGGTACCTGGCGGGCGGGCGCCGGTGCCTTCGCGCTCAACGGCCAGGACCCCATGTCGCGCGACTTCGACCTGAGCCAGGTCGGTTTCGCCGAGAAGGGCGGCCTCGGCACCACGCTGGTGCAGCGCAACTCCAAGCTGACCACGAGCGCCAAGCCCAAGCCGGTGAAGAAGGGCAAGACCGTCACCGTCACCGGGAAGCTGACCCGTGCCAACTGGGAGAGCGGCAAGTACTCGGCGTACAAGGGCCAGGCGGTGAAGCTCCAGTTCCGCAAGAAGGGCACCACCACCTACAAGACGCTGAAGACCGTCAAGACGAGCTCCACGGGCGCCCTCAAGACGACCACGAAGGCCACCGTCGACGGCTACTACCGCTTCGTCTTCGCGGGCAACTCCACCACTCCGGCGGTCAACGCCGCGGGTGACCTGGTCCGCGTGAAGAAGTAACCCACCCGGCTTCCCGGTCACCGCACTAGACGGAAAAGCGGCGGCCCGTCCATTTCCACAGGAACTCCAGGACGGCCGCCGCCACCACCGCGATGCCCACCGCGAGCCACGGCATCGTCGTCCCCTCCAGCCTCAGCGCGAAGAAGTCCTGGAACGCGGGCACCGCCAGGACGACGAGGAACGCCACGCCCATCGAGGCCACCAGCGCGATCCGCCACCAGGTGTACGGGCGGGCGACGATCGCCAGGACCCACATCGAGACCAGGAACAGCGTCAGCGTGGCCGCGCTGGTCTCCGCGTCCAGGGCGCCCGGCCCCGTGTAGTGGGCGCGGGCGACCAGATACGTCACGAAGGTCGCCACGGCGGCCACCGCCCCGCCCGGCACCGCGTAGCGCATGACCCGCCGTACGAAGTGGGGCCGGGCCCGTTCCGTGTTCGGGGCGAGGGCCAGGAAGAAGGCCGGCACGCCGATGGTGAGCGTGGACAGCAGGGTCAGATGCCGGGGCAGGAACGGGTACTCCACCTGCGCGCAGACCACCAGCACCGCCAGCAGCACCGAGTAGACCGTCTTCACCAGGAACAGGGTCGCGACCCGGGTGATGTTCCCGATCACCCGGCGCCCCTCCGCGACCACGGACGGCAGGACGGCGAAGCTGTTGTTCAGCAGCACGATCTGCGCGACCGCCCGGGTGGCCTCCGAGCCCGAGCCCATCGCCACGCCGATGTCCGCGTCCTTCAGCGCCAGTACGTCGTTCACCCCGTCGCCGGTCATCGCGACCGTGTGCCCGCGCGACTGGAGGGCGCCGACCATGTCCCGCTTCTGCTGCGGGGTGACCCGCCCGAACACCGTGCCCCCGGCCACCACCGCGGCCATCTCCTCCCGCCCGGCGGGCAGGGCGCGGGCGTCGACGGCGCTCCCGTCGAGGCCGACCTTCGCGGCGACCGCGCCCACGGACACCGCGTTGTCACCGGAGATGACCTTGGCGCGGACGTCCTGCTCGGCGAAGTAGCGGAGGGTCTCGGCGGCGTCGGGCCGCAGCCGCTGCTCCAGCACGACGAGCGCGGCCGGCCGCACGGTCCGGGCCACCTCCGGGTCGTCCAGGTCGCGGGCGGCGCGGGCGAGCAGCAGCACGCGCAGGCCCTGCTCGTTCAGCCGTCCGGTCTCGGCGAGCGCGGGGGCCTCGGCGGGCAGCAGCACGTCCGGGGCGCCCAGCAGCCACGTACTGGACTCGCCGTCGCCCTCGCTGAAGCTGGCGCCGCTGTACTTGCGCGCGGAGGAGAAGGGCAGCGACTCCACGCAGCGCCACTCCTCGCTGTCCGGGCAGGCGGCGATGATCGCCTGGAGGGAGGCGTTGGGGCGCGGGTCGGACTCGCCGAGCGCGCCGAGGACCTTGCGCACGTACGACTCGTCGTAGCCGTCCAGCGACCTCAGCTCGGTGACGTCCATGCCGCCCTCGGTGAGGGTGCCGGTCTTGTCCAGGCAGACGGTGTCGACGCGGGCGAGGCCCTCGATGGCGGGCAGCTCCTGCACGAGGCACTGCTTGCGGCCCAGCCGGATCACGCCGATGGCGAAGGCGACGGAGGTGAGCAGGACCAGTCCCTCGGGGACCATGGGGACGATGCCGCCGATGGTGCGGGCGACGGACTCCCTCAGGTCGTTGTTCTTCACCACGAGCTGGCTGATGACCAGGCCGATCGCGGTCGGGACCATCATCCAGGTCACGTACTTGAGGATGGTGGAGATGCCGGTGCGCAGCTCGGAGTGGACGAGCGTGAAGCGGGAGGCCTCCTCGGCGAGCTGGGCGGCGTAGGCGCCGCGGCCGACCCTGGTCGCCTGGAAGGCGCCGCCGCCGGCGACGACGAAGCTGCCGGACATCACATGGTCGCCGGGCCGTTTGACGACGGGGTCCGCCTCACCGGTGAGCAGCGACTCGTCGATCTCCAGACCGTCGGCCTCGGCGCAGGTCCCGTCGACGACGACCTTGTCGCCGGGACCGATCTCGATGAGGTCGCCGAGCACGATCTCGGAGGTGGCGATCTCGACCGCGGTGTCGTCGCGGCGCACCGTGGGGCGGGCCTCGCCTATGACCGCGAGCGAGTCGAGGGTCTTCTTCGCCCGCCACTCCTGGATGATGCCGATGCCGGTGTTGGCGATGATCACGAAGCCGAACAGGCTGTCCTGGATCGGGGCGACGAACAGGGTGATCAGCCACAGGACGCCGATGATCGCGTTGAACCGGGTGAAGACGTTGGCGCGGACGATGTCGGGCAGGGAGCGGCTGCTGCGCACCGGCACGTCGTTGATCTCGCCGCGGGCGATGCGCTCCGCGACCTCGGCGGAGGTGAGTCCGGTCGACCGGACCGCCTTCACGGGCACGGGGTGCACGGGGTCGAGTTCCGCGCCCGCGTCGATGTGCGTCATGCATTCGACGGTACGTGCGGTTGTGCGGCTTCACTCGTCGGGGAGGCGGAAGATCCGACCTGGGGAGGAGAGGGGCTCGTCCGGCGGTCGTACGGGCGGGATGCGGCGTCTGTGCGGCATGGCCTGCGGTGTTGCGCAGTGCAGAACAGTGCTGTGCACTGCACGGAGTGTGCCCTATGATGCTCGGCACGCTCGGCGCGAGTCCCGGCACGCCGACGCGACGAGGAGGCTCGTCTTGACCGATCCGCTCGCCCCCACCCCCGGCGCACGCAACAACTCGGCCTCGCTGCGCCGGGCGCTCGGGATCCTCATCGCGCTCGGCGACGACGTCGAGGGCCGCGGCCGCACGCTCACCGAGCTGGCCGCACAGCAGGGCCTGAGCAAGTCCACGGTGCTGCGCCTGCTGCAGCCGCTCGTCGACGCCCGGTTCGTCCAGGTCCTGCCGAGCGGCGCGTACCGGCTCGGCTGGCGCAACGCCCAGCTCGGGCAGGTGTACCTGGCCGGGAACGACCCGCACCGCGACGCCCGCGACGTGCTGAAGGACCTGTCGGAGTCGACGAACGAGACCGTCCACCTGGTCACGGCGGACTTCCCGCACGTGGTCTACGTCGACAAGGTCGACAGCCCGCTTCCCGTGCGGATGGCGTCGCGGGTCGGCAGCACCCAGCCGGCGTACTGCACCAGCGTCGGCAAGGCCATGCTGGCCCACGCCGGCGCCGCCGTCGTCGACGCGGTGATCGCGGCCGGCCTGGCCCCGCGCACCGCGAACACCATCACCGACGGGGACGCGCTGCGCGCCGAGCTCGCGAGGACCCGGGCCCGCGGCTGGGCGATCGACGACGTCGAGAACGAGGCAGGGGTGCGCTGCGTCGCCGCCCCGGTCTTCGACGCCACCGGGGCCGCGACCCACGCGATCAGCGTGTCGGCGCCCGGGGAACGCCTGCCGGCCGAGCGGATCCCGCAAGTGGCGCCCCTCGTGACAGCGGCGGCCCGCGCCGTCTCGCAGCAGTGGGGAGGCCGCGGATGACCACGGCCGCCCCCGGTGCCGGACCCGGCCGGAGCCCGCTCGCGCGGCGCGGCCGGAGCGCCACCAGGTTCAGCTGACCACCCTCGACCCACGGCGTGACCTGAGCCTGCCTCGTCGATGGCGACCAGGACCCGCCCCCACCACCCCGTTGTGAGAAGGAGCTGCTCCGTGGCCCGATCGGCGGCCCCCCTGCCCCTGCCCCCGGCCCTGACCGAGACCCGTGTCGTGGCCGTGCTGCGGCCCGCGACGACCGAGCATCTGACCACCACCGTGGCCGCGCTCATACGCGCCGGCGTCCGAGCGATCGAACTGACCGCCACCACACCGGACTTCCCGGCCGTCCTCGCACGGACCGTCCGGCAGTTCTCGGCCGACGCGGTGATCGGCGCCGGCACCCTCACCGACGAGACCCTCACCCGCGCCGCGATCGACGCCGGAGCCGCGTTCGCCGTGTCGCCCGGCCTGGTCGACGAACTCCCCCGGATCGCCTCGGGACACGGCGTGCCGAGCATCGTCGGCGCCTGGTCGCCGTCGGAGGTCATGCGGGCCCACGCCCTCGGCGCGGACGCCGTCAAGATCTTCCCCGCCGCCACCGGCGGCCCCGGCCATCTGCGCAGCCTGCGCGAACCGTTCCCCGGCATCCCCTTCGTTCCGTCGGGAGGGATCACCGTGGAGACCGCCGGCTCGTACGTGGCCGCCGGGGCGGTCGCGGTCAGCCTGGGCGGCGCGCTCACCGGCAGCGCGCTGCGCGACGGCGACGTGTCGGTGATCGCCCGGCGCGCGGCCACCCTGTTCGCGTCGATCGAGGAAGCGGTGTGAGCGCGATGGGTCCGGAAGTCGTCACCCTCGGCGAGTCCATCGGGCTGCTCACCCAGTCGGCGGACCTGCCGCTGATCCGGCAGCCCACCCTGCGGCTCGGCTTCGGCGGCGCCGAGAGCAACGTGGCCATCGGGCTGGCCCGGTGCGGCCGCGCCGCGCACTGGATCGGCCGGCTGGGCACGGACGAGGTCGGCGCGCTCATCGCCCGGGAGCTGCGCGCCGAGGCCGTCTCGACCTCGATCGTGCGCGATCCCGCGCCGACCGGCCTGATGCTCAAGACCCGTCAGGCCTCGGGCCGGGTGCAGGTCGCCTACTACCGGAGCAACAGCGCCGGTTCCCGCCTCGCGCCCGCCGACCTCGACGAGGACCTGATCGCGGGCGCGAGGATCCTGCACGTCACCGGCATCACACCGGCCCTGAGCGCGTCCGCGTCCGACGCGGTGCGCAGGGCCGTCGGCCTCGCCGAGGAGCACGGCGTCACCGTCTCCTTCGACGCCAACTTCCGCTCCCGGCTGTGGGACGAGGACCGGGCCCGCCCGGTGCTGAGCCATCTGCTCGGCAAGGCCGGCATCTTCTTCGCCACCACCGAGGAAGCCCTGCTGTTCACCGGTGAGAAGGACCCCGAACGGCAGGCGCGGGCCATCGCCGCTCTCGGTCCCGACCAGGTCGTGATCAAGCTCGGCTCCGCCGGAAGCGTGGCGTGCGTCGACGGCGTCGTCCACCGGCAGCGGCCCCGGCCGGTCGCCGTGGTCGACCCGGTGGGCGCCGGGGACGCGTTCGCCGCCGGCTACCTCAGCGGGATGCTCGACGCGGCGGACGCGGCCGAGCGCCTTCGGATCGCCGGTCTGTGCGGAGCCCGTGCCGTCACCGTCGCCGGCGACTGGGAGGGAGCCCCGTTCGCGGCCGAGCTCGACGACACCGGTTGCGACACCGACGTCGTCCGCTGAGGGTGGCCCCTATTCCGCGGACGTCGACTGGTGCGGCAGTCCCGCCCGCTCCGCCGCCGCCCGCTTGATGGCCGCGTCCCGCTTGCGGACGTACCAGATGCCGATCAGGCCCAGGCCGCCGCCGGCCAGGCAGGTCCACACCCACCAGGTGTGGCCGTGGTCGTGGAACCAGCCGTAGAAGGGGAGCTGGACCAGGAAGAGGACGAACCACACGATCGTGCCGCCGGTGATGGTGGCGACCACGGGGCCCTCCAGGGGCTCCGGCGCCTCGTGCTTGGGGGTCCACTTCGCCATGGGGATCAGCTTACGGGGCGTGGGCGAGAAGCGTCCCGCCCCTGGCAGAGCCGCTGTCTACGCGCGGAGATGGTCTTTTGTGCTTCATATGTTCATACTGAAACGGTCCGAGTCTGGCCACTTCTCTTCGTAGGAACGCACAACAGAGTCGCGACAGGGACCTGGGGGAACCTGTTGTTCGTCCGTTCTGCTCCTCGGTCCGGCCCGGAACCCCTGCCCATCCGCACCCTTGAGGTCACCCGCATGTCCACCTCGGCCACCGCCAAGGCTTCCGCCCCCGAGCAGCCGGGAACGCCCCCGTACGGCGCCCTCGACCGCTACTTCAAGATCTCCGAACGGGGCAGCACGCTCTCCCGGGAGATCCGCGGCGGTTTCGCCACCTTCTTCGCGATGGCCTACATCATCGTGCTGAACCCGATCATCCTCGGCAGCGCGAAGGACATGTACGGGCACCAGCTCGACAACGGCCAGCTCGTCACCGCCACCGTCGTGACCGCCGCCTTCACCACGCTGCTCATGGGTGTCATCGGCAACGTGCCGATCGCGCTCGCCGCCGGCCTCGGTGTCAACACGGTCGTCGCGCTCCAGCTCGCGCCGCGCATGTCGTGGCCGGACGCCATGGGCATGGTGGTCCTGGCCGGTTTCGTGGTGATGCTGCTGGTCGCCACCGGCCTGCGCGAGCGCGTGATGAACGCCGTGCCGCTCGGCCTGCGCAAGGGCATCGCCATCGGTATCGGCCTGTTCATCATGCTGATCGGGCTCGTCGACTCCGGCTTCGTCTCCCGCATCCCGGACGCCGCCCACACCACCGTCCCGCTCCAGCTCGGCGCCGACGGTCACCTCAACGGCTGGCCGGTTCTCGTCTTCATCCTGGGCGCGCTGCTCACGCTGGCGCTGATCCTGCGCAAGGTGCCCGGCGCGATCCTGATCTCGATCATCGCGATGACCGTCCTGGCGCTCGTGATCGACTCCGTCGCCAAGGTGCCGTCCTGGGGTCTGACCACCCCGAAGTGGCCGGGCAGCCCCGTGGCCACCCCCGACTTCGGCCTGCTGGGCAAGGTCAGCCTGTTCGGCGGGTTCGGGAAGGTCGGTGTGCTCACCGGCGTCCTGTTCGTCTTCACCGTGCTGCTGTCGACCTTCTTCGACGCCATGGGCACGATCATGGGCATCAGCGACGAGGCGAAGCTGACCGACGCCCAGGGGCAGATGCCCGGCATCAACAAGGTCCTCTTCGTCGACGGCATCGCGGTCGCCGCCGGTGGCGCCAGCTCCTCCTCCGCCACCACCTGCTTCGTGGAGTCGACGGCGGGCGTCGGCGAGGGCGCGAGGACCGGCTTCGCCAACGTCATCACCGGCGCCCTGTTCGCCGTGGCCCTGTTCCTGACGCCGATCGCCACCATGGTGCCGTCCCAGGCGGCCACCCCGGCACTGCTCGCGGTGGGCTTCCTGATCCTGTCCGGTTCGGTCAAGGAGATCGACTGGGCGGACTACACGATCGCCGTCCCGGCCTTCGTGACGATGCTGATGATGCCGTTCACCTACTCGATCACCAACGGCATCGGCATGGGCTTCATCACCTTCGTGGTGCTGCGCCTGGCGGCGGGCCGCGGCAAGCAGGTGCCGGTGGCGATGTACGTGGTGGCGGCGGTCTTCGCCTTCTACTACCTGATGCCGGCCCTCGGCCTGACCTGATCCCCGGGTCAGGTGACCCCGTAGAACCTCTCCGTCTCCTCGACGGCGGCCTGGAACCGTTCGTCGAAGTCATCCCGAATGAGCGTCCTGACGACATAGTCCTGGACGCTCATTCCTCTTTTCGCGGCATGGCACCTGAGCCGTTCGAGCAGCTCGTGGTCCATGCGCAGGCTGAGCACGCTGGTCCCCATGGACACGAGGGTCGCGGGACCCATACGCGCAAGGCGTCATGTTCCGTACTGGGATCACCCGAAAGAGTGACGAGTTCTTCAGTGGCGTGAGTCACGGGCCCAGGGCGTGTTCCCGGTGGTATTTAGCGAGAGTAATGAGTTACGCTAAAGAACATGCCGGACCTCACCCATGGCGACGACGCTGCCGCCGTGAACTCCCTGCGCTCCGCCGTGATGCGGTTGTCCCGTCGGCTCAAGCACCAGCGGGTCGACGAGTCGCTGAGCCCCACCGAGATGTCGGTGCTGGGCACCCTGTCCAACTGCGGAAGCGCCACGCCGGGCGAGCTCGCCCGCAAGGAGCACGTGCAGCCGCCGTCGATGACCCGCATCGTGGCGCTGCTCGAAGCCAAGGGGCTGGTCAGCCTGGAGCCCCACCCCGAGGACCGGCGTCAGAAGGTGGTCACGAGGACCGCCCAGGCCGAAACGATGCTGGAGGAGAGCCGCCGCAGGCGGAACGCCTTCCTGGCCGGCCTGGTCGAGGGTCTGGACGAGGACGAGTGGGCCAGACTGAGCGCCGCCGCCCCCGTACTGGAGAAGCTCGCGCACCTGTAGAACACGTACCGCTCGGCGAGTGAGCAGCCGGCCAAGGAGGCGAACCCTTTTGAGTACGGGATCCGGAGCAGACTCCGCCCCCGCACCGACCACCCACGACTCCCGCACCGCCCCCGACACATCCCGCAAGTCCTCGATGTTCAGCTCGCTGAGGGTCAGGAACTACCGCCTGTTCTTCCTCGGCCAGGTCGTCTCCAACACCGGCACCTGGATGCAGCGCATCGCGCAGGACTGGCTGGTCCTGAGCCTCACCGGCTCCTCGGCCGCCGTCGGCATCACGACGGCCCTGCAGTTCCTGCCGATGCTGCTGTTCGGCCTCTACGGCGGCGTCCTCGTCGACCGCCTGCCCAAGCGGCCCACCCTGCTCGTCACCCAGTCGGCCATGGCCGTCACCGGCCTCGCGCTCGCCGCGCTCACCCTGACCGGCCAGGTCCAGGTGTGGCACGTCTACGTCGCCGCGTTCGCGGTCGGCCTGGCCACGGTCCTGGACAACCCGGCCCGCCAGTCCTTCGTCTCGGAGATGGTCGGCCCGGAGCAGCTCCAGAACGCGGTCAGCCTGAACTCCGCGAACTTCCAGTCCGCGCGGCTGATCGGTCCCGCCGTCGCGGGCCTGATGATCACCGGCGTGGGCACCGGCTGGGCGTTCCTCGCCAACGGCCTGTCCTTCGTGGCGCCCATCGCCGGCCTGCTGCTGATGCGCTCCCGCGAGCTGCACGTCGTCGAGCGCACCCCGCGCGGCAAGGGCCAGCTCCGCGAGGGCCTGCGCTATGTCGCCGGCCGTCCCGAGCTGATCTGGCCGATCGTCCTGGTCGGCTTCATCGGCACCTTCGGCTTCAACTTCCCGGTGTGGCTGTCGGCCTACGCCGACGACGTCTTCCACGCCGGAGCCGGCGCCTACAGTCTCTTCAACACCGTGATGGCGGTCGGCTCCCTGGTCGGCGCCCTGCTCGCGGCCCGCCGCGGCACCGCCCGGCTGCGCGTGCTCATCGCGGCCGCCGCGGCCTTCGGCGCGCTGGAGATCGTCGCCGCGACGGCCCCGTCGTACTGGCTGTTCGCGCTGCTGATGGCGCCCATCGGGATATTCGGCCTGACGGTCAACGTCACGGCGAACACCGCGGTGCAGATGGGCACCGATCCGGCCATGCGCGGCCGGGTGATGGCCCTGTTCATGATGGTGTTCATGGGCGGTACGCCGCTGGGCGCGCCGCTCGTCGGCTGGATCACCGACGCCTACGGCGCCCGCGTCGGCTTCGCCGTGGGCGGTGCCGTCTCCCTCGCCGCGGCCGCCACCGTCGGCCTGGTCCTGACCCGCGTCGGCGGACTGCGCCTCTCCATCGCCTGGCACCGCGGCCACCCCCAGGTCAACCTGGTCCCCCGCGAACAGGGCAAGGAACTGGCGGCGGTGGCGTAGCCCGGGGCGTCCGGTCCGGCGGGAACGGGTCAGTCGCGAGGGAACTCGTCGGTCTTGAGGACGAGGCCGACCGGGGTGTCCTTCAGGTCGATCTCGTCACCGAAGTCGAGGCTGAGGACACCCCGGTACTCGCCGTCCTTCGGCAGCGTGTGCAGGTGCCATGTGCCGGTGTACGGGTCCACGATCAGGTACACCGGCACTCCGGCTGCCGCGAAGGCGTCCTTCTTCGGGCCGTAGTCGTTCCTGGCCGTGCCCTGGGAGATCACCTCGGCGACCAGCTCGACGTCCCCGGAACGCCAGTGACCCATCTCGTCCTTCCGGGCGTCCTCGGCGAGGGCGACGACGTCGGACGCGAAGCCGTTGAGGTGTCCGGGGTAGTCGATGCGGACGTCGGACTTCACGCGCTGGCGCGGGTACTTGGCGCGTAGCCGCTGCTGCCTGGTCGCATGCAGCAGCGCGGTACGACGATACGCACGGTGACCAGGTCGCGGCCGGTTGTGTGGCGGACACTGGTCGCATGAGACTCTTCGCCGCCGTGCTGCCGCCGCGGGAGGTGCTCCGGGAGCTCGCGGACGAGGTCGCGGAGTTGCGGAAGCTGCCCGGTGCGGACCGGCTGCGGTGGACGCAGCGGCCCGGCTGGCACTTCACGCTCGCCTTCTACGGCGAGGTCGACGAGGAGGTCGTAGCCGCGCTGTCGGCCCGCCTGGAGAAGGCCGCGCACCGGACCGGGACCTTCTCGCTCGCGCTGCGCGGCGGAGGACAGTTCGGGCGGGGCAAGGCGCTGTGGACCGGGGTGGAGGGCGACCTGGCGGCCCTGCGGCTGCTGGCCGGGCGCGCGGACGCCGCGGCGCGGAAGGCCGGCGTGCCGATGGGGGAGCACCGCCCCTACAAGGCCCATCTGACCGTGGCGCGCAGCCGGGACGGCCTGGACGCACGCCCGTACGTCCAGGCGCTGCGCGACTTCACGAGCAGCGCCTGGACCGTGCGGGAGCTGGTCCTCGTCCGCAGCCTGCTGCCGGTGTCCGGGGTGCCGGGGGAACAGCCCCGCTACGAACCGGTCGGCCGCTGGCCACTGCGGGCGGCCGGTTAGTCTCGGGTACGTGGACCCGAAAACCCGGAACCGGATCATGGCCGGTGCGCTTGTGCTGATGTTCGCCGTCGTCGCCCTGGCGGCCGCGCTCGGCAGGTGACGCGGAGCACGGCCGCCAGGGCCGGTGCGGCCGCCGGGGCGGACAGGGCCGACGCCGGGCCCGGTACGGCCGCCCGCCCGGCGCGGCAGGCGCCCGCCGGGCGCCTCACCAGGCGAAGGCCTCCGGCGACGGACCCGGACCCGGGAAGATCTCGTCGAGCCCGGTCAGCAGTTCCTCGCTCAGCTCCAGCTCGACCGCCCGCAGCGCCGACGCGAGCTGCTCGGCGGTGCGCGGGCCGACGATCGGGCCGGTCACGCCGGGCCGGGTGAGCAGCCAGGCCAGCGCGACCTCGCCGGGCTCCAGACCGTGCTTGTCGAGCAGGTCCTCGTACGCCTGGATCCGGTCGCGCATGGCAGTGTCGGCGAGCGCGTCGACGGACCTGCCGGAGGCACGCCGGCCGCCCTCGACCTGCTTCCTGAGCACACCGCCCAGCAGCCCGCCGTTCAGCGGCGACCAGGGGATGACGCCGAGGCCGTAGTCCCGCGCGGCCGGGATCACCTCCATCTCGGCGCGCCGCTCGGCGAGGTTGTACAGGCACTGCTCGCTGACCAGCCCGATGGTGCCGGAGCGCCGCGCGGCGATCTCGTTGGCCTGGGCGATCTTGTAGCCGGGGAAGTTGGAGGAGCCGACGTAGAGGATCTTGCCCTGCTGGATCAGTACGTCGACGGCCTGCCAGATCTCCTCGAACGGGGTGTTCCGGTCGATGTGGTGGAACTGGTAGACGTCGATGTGGTCGGTCCGCAGCCGCTTGAGGCTGGCGTCCACGGCCCGCCGGATGTTCACGGCGGAGAGCTTGTCGTGGTTGGGCCAGACGTTGGAGTTGTCCGGCGACATGTTCCCGTAGACCTTGGTGGCCAGGACGACCTTGTCGCGCCGGTCCCCGCCCTTGGCGAACCAGTTGCCGATGATCGACTCGGTGCGGCCCTTGTCCTCGCCCCAGCCGTAGACGTTGGCGGTGTCGAAGAAGTTGATTCCCGCGTCCAGCGCCGCGTCCATGATCGCGTGGCTGTCCGCCTCGTCGGTCTGCGGACCGAAGTTCATCGTGCCGAGCACCAGTCGGCTGACCTTGAGTCCTGTGCGTCCGAGCTGTGTGTACTTCATGGTCCACAAGCCAACGTCTTGGAGTGCGCTCGACGCAAGAGGGGGTGTGGACGGGGGCGACGCCGGTGCTCAGTCGCGGGGGAACTCGTCGGTCCGGAGGGTGAGACCTACGGGGGTGTCGGTGAGGTCCACGTCGGATCCGAACTCGACCTTCGTGTCGATCGCGTAGTCGTCCCCCTTGGGCTGCGTGTATACGCGGCATCGGCCCTGGTAGGGGTCCACGATGACGTAGACCGGGACCTCGGCGATCGCGTACGCGGCTTTCTTGGGGCCGTAGTCGTTGGCCGCGGTGCCTTCGGAGACGACCTCGGCGACGAACTCGACGTCTTCGTGACGCCATCGACCTTCGCTGTCCTTCTGCGCCGAGTCACTGAGCTTGGTGACGTCCGGGCAGAAGCCGTTCTCGCGGCCGGGAAAGTCGATCCGAACGTCGGAGAACACCTTGACGTCCATCCCGAACCTGTCCTCGATCGCTCGTACGATCCGCCGGATGATCTCCCAATGGGTGTCGCGTTGCGGCGTCATGTGTACGTTGCCCCCGACGATCTCGACCCTGAATCCTTCGGGGACGGGCATGCGCTCAAGACGCTCGAACCACTCGTCAAGACGCTTGGTGTTGGCGTCGGCCATCTCGATCCTGTCCTCCAGGACGGTCATCATGGCGCTCCTCCCCGGCTGCCCCACGGACGAGTACAGCCGCGCAGTACAACGATACGGTCGGCGGCCAGGACACAGGCGGCAGTGCATATGCCAGGAGACAGGAGGAGGAGCCCGGGGCGGCTCAGCCCTCGTACTGCCCGCCCCACCCCCACCCCCGGTGCAGCGCCCCCGCGAACGCGCTCGCGATCTTGTGCTCGCCGCTCCGGTTCGGGTGGGTGCCGTCGTAGGTGTCCGAGTGGATGTCGTACGTCGACGGCCTGGGCGCCAGGAGCAGCGGGGAGCGAGGCTCGTCGAGGTCGGCCACCGCCTTGGCCAGCAGCTCGTTGAAGCGGTCCATCTGCGCGGCGAAGGGCGGGTCGGCCGCGGCGCGGATGTTCGGGATCACCGGGAGCAGGACCGCGCGGACGCGCGCGTTGGCGGCGCGCGCCCTCCGCACGAAGGCCTCCACGTTGACCGCCGTCTGATCGGCGTTCGTGTAGAAGCCCAGGTCGATCAGGCCGAGCGAGACCAGCAGCACGTCCGCGCGGCACTCGCGCACCGCGTCGCCGATGAGCGGGACCATGTGCCCCCAGCCCTCGCCCCAGCCGGCCAGATGGGCGCGGGGGAAGTCCGGATCGGCGTAGGCGAGGGAGTCCGGCGCGTCCGCCGACTTGTCGTAGAGCGTCTCGCGCGGGCCGACGAGCGTGAACGGGCCCCCGTACGTCCCGCGCAGGTGCTGCCACAGCCGGTAGCGCCAGGTGTGCTCGCCCGCGCTGCCGATCGTCATGGAGTCACCGACGGGCATGAACCTGAGCATCCGCTCATCATGAACGACGGACCGGAGCGGCGCGACGTGGGGCCCACCGCGCCGTGTGAACACACGTGCGGGATGGCACGCTTGGGGGATGCGCCGACCGTTCGCCCTGCTCGCCGGGGCCCTTCTCGTGGGTGCGCTCGCCGCGCCCGCCGCCCTCGCCGCCGACGGCGACGACGGGTTCACGATTAAGGACCCGCGGATCAAGGAGTCCAGCGGCCTCGCGGCCTCGCACCTGCACCCCGGCGTCTACTGGACGCACAACGACAGCGGCTACGGCCCGCAGATCTACGCCGTGGACGGCAGGACCGGCGAGACCGTCGCCACCGTCACCCTCAGCGGTATCGGCAAGCCCCGCGACGCGGAGGCCATCTCCATCGGGCCCGGCAACCAGATCTACCTCGGCGACATCGGGGACAACCTCGACGGCACCTGGCCCTACGTGTGGATCTACCGGCTGCCCGAGCCGAAGGAGCTCAAGGACCAGACGATCCGGGCCACGCAGTACGTCGTGAAGTACTCGGACGGCCCGCGCAACGCCGAGTCGATGGTCGTGCACCCGAAGACCGGCCGCGTCTACATCATCGACAAGAAGGAGGACGGCGGTCACCTCTACGAGGGCCCGGCCGAACTGTCCCCCACCGGCACGAACGTCTTCAAGCCGATCGCCCCCGTCGACCTGTGGGCCACCGACGCCGCCCTCTCCCCGGACGGCACGCACCTCGCCGTGCGCGGCTACTTCGGCGGCATCCACTACGACTGGAACGGCGGCAGGATCAAGCGCGCGGGCCAGCTCGACGTCCCGCTCCAGAGGCAGGGGGAGTCCGTCACCTACAGCGTGGACGGCACCAAGCTGCTGTACGGCAGCGAGGGTTCCAGCAGCCCGGTGCAGGTGCGCGACGCGCCGGAGGCCGACGGGTCCGCCAAGTCGCCTTCCAAACAGGGGGGTTCGAGTTCCACCGGGGCAGGTCCCGACGGGGGCGGACGCTTCGGCGTGGGCACCGTCGCCGCGGTGGCCGTCGTGGTGGCCGCGGTGTGGGGGCTGGGGCGTTTGTTGCGTCGGCGCTCTTGACGGGCGGTCACCGCCTGCCTTCCACTGGGAGGCGCGGGTGTGTGGGAGCGCTCCCACTCGTTCCGGTCCCGCGGCCCCCTCGGGAGGAAGCAGCACCATGTTCCGCACCTTGCGAAGAGCGCTGTGCGCTGCCGCGGCAGCGCTCCTTTTACCGCTGGGCCTGGGACTCGGCCTGCCGGCGACCGCGCATGCGGCCCCCGCCGCGGGCGGCGCCGGCTACTGGCACACCAGCGGACGCCAGATCCTGGACGCGTCCGGGCAGTCCGTCCGGATCGCCGGTATCAACTGGTTCGGCTTCGAGACCAGCAACCAGGTCGTCCACGGCCTGTGGTCCCGCGACTACAAGAGCATGATCGACCAGATGAAGTCGCTGGGCTACAACACCATCCGGCTGCCCTACAGCGACGACATCTTCAAGTCCGGCGCGGTGCCCTCCAGCATCGACTTCTCCGCCGGCAAGAACGCCGACCTGCAGGGGCTGAACTCCCTCCAGGTCATCGACAAGCTCGTCGCCTACGCCGGTCAGGACGGCCTGAAGGTCATCCTCGACCGCCACCGGCCGGACTCGGGCGGCCAGTCGGCCCTCTGGTACACCGCCTCCGTCCCCGAGTCGACGTGGATCGCCAACCTCAAGTCGATGGCGTCCCGTTACAAGGGCAACGCCACGGTCATCGGCATCGACCTGCACAACGAGCCCCACGACCCGGCCTGCTGGGGCTGCGGGGACCAGGCGACCGACTGGCGGCTGGCCGCCGAGCGGGCCGGCAACGCGGTTCTCTCCGTCAACCCCGATCTGCTGATCTTCGTCGAGGGCATCCAGACCTTCAACGGCGTCTCCGGCTGGTGGGGCGGCAACCTGATGGGCGTCGGCCAGTACCCGGTGCGGCTCGACGTGGCCAACCGGGTCGTGTACTCGGCCCACGACTACGCCACCAGCGTCGCCCAGCAGACCTGGTTCAGCGACCCGTCCTTCCCCAGCAACATGCCGGGCGTCTGGGACAAGTACTGGGGCTACATCTTCAAGCAGAACATCGCCCCCGTGTGGGTCGGCGAGTTCGGCACCACGCTCCAGTCCACGGTGGACCAGAAGTGGCTGTCGGCGCTGGTCAGTTACCTGCGGCCGACCTCGACGTACGGCGGCGACTCCTTCCACTGGACGTTCTGGTCCTGGAACCCCAACTCCGGTGACACCGGCGGGATCCTGAAGGACGACTGGCAGACGGTGGACACGGTCAAGGACGGCTACCTGGCGACCGTGAAGGCTCCGGGCTTCCCGAGCACCGGGGGCGGTGACAACGGCGGAGGCGGCACCGGCGGCGGTGACGGCGGCGGCAAGGCGGCCTGCCGGGCCACGTACGTCGTCAGCAGCGACTGGGGCAGCGGCTTCAACGCCGATGTGACGGTGACCAACACCGGCTCCACCGCGATCAAGTCCTGGAAGGTGACCTGGACCTGGAGCGGGTCCCAGAAGGTCACCAACATGTGGAACGCCTCGTACACCCAGAGCGGGGCGACCGTGACGGCGGTCAACGCCGCCCACAACGGGGCGATCGCCGCCGGCGGTTCGGCCTCCTTCGGCTTCGGGGGCACACCCGCGAGCGGAGGTGCGCCGACCCTGAGCTGCACGGCGACGTGACGACGGCGAGGCGCCCGGGCGATCGACGCCGGGCGCCTTGCGGTTGAGGGATGGGCGGCGCCGCTTTTCAGTCCCTGATGGCGGAAACTGTTCCACTCGGCTGATCGTCTTGGTTGGAGAGGCCGAGCGGAGGGGGAGCCGGGGTGGGTCGGGGGCGGGCGGACAGCGGTGCGGCAGCGGTGAGGGCGGTGGTGCCGTCGTGGGCGCGGCGCCGGGTGGGGCGGAGCGCGCCGAGCCAGGAGGCGCCGGCAGGCGCGGGGCGCCAATCAGTGTGGCGGCGGGGGCGCGTGCTTGCCGGGCTCGCGGTGCTGACGGCCGGGCTACTGGTGTTCCACCGGGCCGTGCCCAACTCCGTGGGCCGCGTGGGCAGTCTGCTGGAGGCGTTCCTGCCGTGGCTCGGTCTGGTGGTCGTGGTGCTGTTCGCCCTGGCGCTGCTGCGCCGTTCCGCCGTGGCGCTGGTGGCTCTGCTGCTGCCGGTGGCGGCCTGGACGTACCTCTTCGGCGGGCTGCTCCTGCCCGGGGCGGCGCCCGGCGCGCGCCAACTGGTCGTGGTGCAGCACAACGTCAGTGACGAGAACGCCGATCCGGCGGGTACGGCCCGCGCCCTGGCCGACGCCGGGCCGGACCTCATCGCGCTGGAGGAACTGGTGCCCCCGGCACTGGCGGTCTACGAGCGGACCCTCGCCGCCGCCTACCCGTACCACGAGGTCCGGGGCACCGTCGGACTCTGGTCGAGGCATCCGCTGACCGGTGCGCGGGCGCTGGACATCAAGCCCCGTGGGATCACGGAGCCCTGGAGCCGCGGACTGCGGACCGAGGTGCACACGCCGCACGGCCGGGTCGCGGCGTACGTGGCGCACCTGCCCTCCCTCCGCGTGCGGGCGAGCGGCCTCACGTCCGCCCGGCGCGACGAGAGCGCCCGGCTGCTGGGCGAGGCCGTCGCGGCAGAGGAGTTGAAAACGGTGATCCTGCTGGGGGACCTCAACGGCACGGTGGAGGACCGCGGTCTGGCCCCACTGACCTCACGGCTGAACGTGGCGGAACGGGGCTTCGCGCTCAGCTTCCCCGCGGCCTTCCCGCTGGCCCGGATCGACCAGGTCATGGCCCGCTCGGCGACAGTCACCGACATCCGCACCCTGCCCACCACCGGCAGCGACCACATTCCGGTCGCCGCCAGGATCACGCTGTCAGCCGGCCGCCGCTGAGGGGACGGGCCTGCTCCGCCGTGCCCACAGGCTCAGTGCCCATGACGTGAGGACCAGGAGAACGCATGCGGTCCTGGCGGTCCAGGCCGTGGGTGAGGAGGGGCCGTACCTGTCGACGAGGACGATGCCTGCCGCGCCGGTGACGAGCAGCAGCGCCGGCAGTCCGCGCCGCCACATGGGCAGGTGACGCGTGCCCCACGCCGACCGGGCCATCCAGGCGCAGACGAACAGGATGAACCACGCGAGGAAACTCATCGGACCCTCCGTCGGCGGCAGGAGAACCCGCCTCGTCCCGGTGACCGAAGGGCGCCCCGCTGTTCGCCGGGCGCCCTTCGTGTGTGCGATGCCTACGAGAACTGGCTGAGGAACGCCTGCCAGCTCTCGCGGGAGACGGTGAGCAGGGGGCCATCCTGCCGCTTGCTGTCGCGGACGGCTCGGCCGTGTTCGGTTGTACCGGCCACTTCTACGCAGTTGCCCTGCTGCCCGGAGTACGACGACTTGCGGAAGGGGCCCACAACCTCGGTCACGATCAGTCTTCCTCGGTTCTCCGCAGTATGTCCCGGATGAGCCTCGCACTCGCTTCCGGCGCCAACGCTGGCGATCGTAGTTCTCGTGGAGGCGCTGTCCGACGCATGGGGATGCCGGCAGGAGCCGTACGCGAAGTGCGTCTGGGCCCGGTTCACCCTCGCGGAGGAGGAGAGGATTCGTGTTCCGACTGGTTCTTGACGTGATCGCCCGCCTGCTCTCCAGCAGCCCTGCGGTGAGTGACTGGGACATCGCCCGGGAGGTCCGGACGCCGGATCCGTACGTATGGCGCCTTCCGAGCCCGCACAAGGCCTGCTGGCACCGCTGAGCCAAGCGCTGCCGAGCCGGCCGCTACGTACCGTTCCCTCGCGAGGTGGAGTGCTGGGCGGTCCCGGACCACGCGCAGCCACCATCTTGAGCCAGGCGATCTACGTCGAATAGGATCGCCGCGGATGGCATGTCCGCGTATTTGCAGATCAGTCGGATTCACGCTGCGGAAGTAGCTTTACCCTATTACTTCGCAATCTGCGACGACGTGCGGGGGAGCCATGTTCGCCATCAAGTTCCTGATTTCGTTGTGCGCTCTGCCGGTCGCGATTGCCGTCTCAGCTTTAATCATTCTCTACTACTTGACGGGCGCTGCCGCAGGTCTCCTCATCGGCGCCCCGATACTGGCACTCTCGGCCGCGCTCGGCGACAAGGGCGACACCAACGGCCTTGCCGACTGGATCGCGAAGGGCCTGAAGGCAACCGTGCATGGTCCCGTGGAGGTGTTTGAGAACATCTACGGAAGCATCTGGAACGACTTTTAGCGGCAAGCCGACGGCGGCGTGGTGCGGCCTCGCATGCTCAGAACCTGATGCCCCGGCGGACCCGGGCGATCACCTGCTGGGCGTCGGCGCCGAAGACGGCAGACTCCGCGAAGGTGTCCCAGACCTGCCGGTAGAGAGCAATCGTTTCGGCGTCGTCCAGCCACAACTCGGCGTGCCAGTCCTCGACGACGACCAGGCGGTCGTCCAGCATGCAGAATGAATTGCCCAACGCCAGCGGCAGGGCACCGTCCATCGGCAGGATCCCCATGCGCACGGTGTCCATGCCCACCACCCCGAGCAGGCGATCGAGTTGGGCCGCCAGTACCTCCGGTGGGCAGATCCGAGCCCAGAGCACGCTCTCGTGCATGAGCAGGTTCAACCGCTTGCCCGGCCGGTAGAGCCACTCCTGTCGTCTCATGCGGGCGCGCACTGCGGCTTCCGTGTCCCGAGGGGCATTCTGGAGTGCGGAGTGGCCCTCGAAGACGCACCGAGCGTAATCGGCTGTCTGAAGCATCCCGCTGACAGCGGCGTTGCTCAACGCGTGCAGTGTCTGGGCACCGGAGACGAGAGTGTTCCAGGTTTCCTGGACCGGGACATGCCCTCCGGAAAGCTGACGCCGCCAGGAACGGATGTGGCTTTCAAAACCCTTCAGCCTGGCACGCAGCTCTGGGAACACGGCGGACTGTCCGACGGCCTCGGTCCATGCCCGCAGGTCGTCGTCCGTAGGCGTCTGTCTGCCGTTCTCCAGCTTGCTGACCTTCGACTGCGGCCACCCCAGCCGCTGGGCCAGCTCCGTACCGGTGAGTCGGCCATCAGGGCTCTCGATGCGCAATTCCCTGAGTTTGACACCCAGTTCCTCGCGCGCTCTCTGATAGTCCGTGCTCACCGGTACCCGCTCTTGCTCCTACGCGTCGTCGTGCATCTCCGCCGTGAACTGCTCCCACGGTGCGGCGTGATGCCAAGCAGCATCCCTGATGATGGCGCACCGCACCACCTCTGCCGGTTCCGTGACGAGGTCCACATGGGTGAGCTGATCGTCGTCATCGAACCGCAAGAGCGCGATGAGTCGGCTGTCGAACAGCCAGAAGTCCTCGGCGGGGAGCCGGAGTCGTTCCGCGTCGGCACGCCGCATGTTGCGGATGTCCTCACCGGTCGCGATGTTCCACCTGGCGCCGTCGAGGAGGTATCGCTGCCCGGGAGTGGGGGGCTGGTCCACGATTCGCACCCGCTCGACACGCTTTCCCTGTGCGGTCTGCGCACGGATCGTGTCCCGGAACGCCCTGGCCGGCGAGCCTTCCGGCCAGTCCTCGACGACACTCCCCGTCTCGATGAAACGGTCCCAGCGGTCACCGGCTTCATCACTCGCGTACCGCCGACGGGTCTCCAACCGCCACGCGGTGTGCTCGAATTTGCCGAACAAGCCGTTGAACTCGTCCAGATCGATCGTCCTCACCTGCCGCGTCCTCTCCTTCGGCGCCCAGTCCTCCAGCAGCTCACGCGGCACCACGACCGCAACCTCTCCTTCCGAGAGGTGCTGGAGCTGCGCCACTTCTTCGATGTCGGTCAGCGGAGGTCCGTGCACGACGATCTCTCCGCTGTCCAAGTCCTCATGCAGAGACGGACATCCGCCGACGTCACTACCGGTCCCGTTGAACCGCAGCCTACGTGCCATGTACGACCACCCCTTGGGGCTCACCGATGTTCGCGGCACAGCCTGTCGGCTCCGCTGGGTGAATGTCCATGCATCCAGAGTGACCGCAGGAGAATATTGGCGAATATTCTCGCCTTGACCGACCCTTCTCGCCCTACGGTCATCACTCAGAGCAACTGCTCAGCCGCATTCAGGCGAAACGGGAAGGAACAGCCATGCTCAACGGAAACGACCTCTACGCCCTCGACCTCGGCGGAGCCTCGTTCGTGAAGGCCTGCGGAGGCCCCTGCTCCGAGGGTTGCGTGACCCTCGCCCGGATCGGCGAGGACGCGTGGGCCCTCGGCGACAGCAAGCGACCGGACGTACCGCCGTTGCGGTTCACCACCGAGGAACTGAGCGTGGCCGGGATCGACCCGACGCGCTTCGGCCTGACCATCTGAACGACTTACTTCCCGGACGGTCCCGGCAAGGCGTCAGCCCGCTTGGACCGGCCGGGTCCCCGCAACCTCCAGGACAGCACAACGAACGACACCGAACAGGACCACCGGTGCACCACCACGGCTATCTGTGGACCGGCCCGAAGGCGCGCTTCGACCAGGAGGCGCTGCGGCGTCCGCCCCATCCCGAGCCGCCCGCACCCGGCAGCCGCCCCGAACTGATCCAGCGGTACCGCGAGGTGGCCGCGGAGTTCCCGGCCTCCGACCTGCCCCCGCTGGAAACGGCGTACTGGCTCCTCAAGCCGCGCTCGCTGGTCCGGGGCACGTGGCCGGATCCGGGAGAGGCGGCGGCGTGGCTCGGTGACCGGCTGACGGAGTACACGCACCGGTTCGCGTCCGAGGCACAGCGCGACGCCGGTCGCCTGGCCTCACTCGCCGCCTCCGCCGCCGAGCGGCTGGGCTCGGGCGGTGACCTGTCGCTGGGCTTCTACCTCGAACGTCCTGCGTACCTCTCGCTGTCCCTGGTGACCTGCTCCCCGAACCGCGCGGACCTCGATCTGCCCTGCCCTCTGGACCGGTGAGGCCGGCCTCGCCCCCGAAGCGCGGCTCCCCCCGGGCCTGCTCCGCCGTGCCCACAGGCTCAGTGCCCATGACGTGAGGACCAGGAGAACGCATGCGGTCCTGGCGGTCCAGGCCGTGGGTGAGGAGGGGCCGTACCTGTCGACGAGGACGATGCCTGCCGCGCCGGTGACGAGCAGCAGCGCCGGCAGTCCGCGCCGCCACATGGGCAGGTGACGCGTGCCCCACGCCGACCGGGCCATCCAGGCGCAGACGAACAGGATGAACCACGCGAGGAAACTCATCGGACCCTCCGTCGGCGGCAGGAGAACCCGCCTCGTCCCGGTGACCGAAGGGCGCCCCGCTGTTCGCCGGGCGCCCTTCGCTGCTGTGTGCGGGAGACGCTACAGCCGTTCGATGACGTAATCGACGCACTTCGTCAGGGCCTCGACGTCCGCCGGGTCGATGGCCGGGAACATCGCGACGCGGAGCTGGTTGCGGCCGAGCTTGCGGTAGGGCTCGGTGTCGACGATGCCGTTGGCGCGCAGGACCTTGGCGACCGCGGCGGCGTCGATCTCGTCCGAGAAGTCGATCGTGCCGATGACCTGGGAGCGCTTGGCCGGGTCCGTGACGAACGGCGTCGCGTACTTGGACTCCTCCGCCCAGGTGTAGAGGCGGGAGGAGGAGTCCTTGGTGCGGGCCGCGGACCAGGCGAGGCCGCCCTGGCCGTTGAGCCACTCCAGCTGCTGGTTGAGCAGGAAGAGGGTGGCCAGCGCCGGGGTGTTGTACGTCTGGTTCTTGCGGGAGTTGTCGATCGCCGTGGGCAGCGAGAAGAACTCCGGGATGTGGCGGCCGGAGCCGTGGACGCGCTGGGCGCGTTCGAGCGCGGCCGGGGAGAACACGCCGATCCACAGGCCGCCGTCGGAGGCGAAGGACTTCTGCGGGGCGAAGTAGTAGACGTCGGTCTCGGCGATGTCGACCGGGAGGCCGCCGGCGCCGGAGGTGGCGTCGACCAGGACCAGGGCGCCCTCGTCGGCGCCGGCCACGCGCCTGATGGGCATGGCGACACCGGTGGAGGTCTCGTTGTGGGTGAAGGCGTAGACGTCGACGCCCGCCTCGGCCCGGGCCTCCGGGTGCGTGCCGGGGTCGGAGGAGACGACGGTCGGCTCGGCGAGCCAGGGGGCGAGCTTGGCGGCCTTGGCGAACTTGGAGCTGAACTCGCCGAAGGTGAGGTGCTGCGACTTGTTCTCGATCAGACCGTGGGTCGCGATGTCCCAGAACGCCGTGGAGCCGCCGTTGCCGAGCACGACCTCGTAGCCGTCGGGAAGCCGGAACAGCTCGCTGATGCCGTCGCGCACCTGGCCGACCAGGTTCTTGACCGGGGCCTGACGGTGGGAGGTGCCCATGAGGGATGCGCCGGTGGCGGCGAGGGCGTCCAGCGCCTCCGTCCGCACCTTGGAAGGTCCCGCGCCGAAACGTCCGTCCGCGGGCTTGATGTCAGAGGGAATCTGGATCTCAGCCACGAACGGGAGAGTAGCGGGTCGGAGAAATCCGGGTGAAACGCATTCCGGCGGGTGAGACGGCCGCGAAATCGATCGTGTGCATCCTGGACGCATGACCGATCTCGGGGATCTTTCGGAGCTTGGGACGGAGCTGCGCCGGGCCGTGCGCGGGGAGGTGGCGTTCGACGTCACCGCCCGGGCGCTGGTCACCATGGACGCGTCCAACTACCGGCGGGTCCCGCTGGGTGTGGTGGCTCCGCGGGACGCCGACGACGTGGCGGCGGTGCTGGAGGTCTGCCGGGCGCGCGGGGTGCCGGTGGTCGCGCGGGGCGGCGGGACGTCGATCGCGGGCCAGGCGACCGGGACGGGGGTGGTGCTGGACTTCACCCGGCACATGAACCGGGTGCTGGCGCTCGATCCCGGGGAGCGGACCGCGGTGGTCCAGCCGGGCGTGGTCCTGGACCGGCTCCAGGAGGCAGCCGCGCCGCACGGGCTGCGCTTCGGCCCGGACCCGTCCACGCACAGCCGGTGCACGCTCGGCGGGATGATCGGCAACAACTCGTGCGGCTCCCACTCGGTGGCCTGGGGGACGACCGCGGACAGTGTGCGGGAGCTGACGGTGCTCACCGCGCGCGGGCAGCGGTTGCGGCCGGGGCGCGGGTGGGCCGGGGCGCCGGACGGGCTGCGGGAGCTGGTGGAGGGCGAGCTCGCCCGGCTGCGGACCGGCTTCCCGCGGCTGCCCCGCCGTATCTCCGGGTACGCCCTGGACGCCCTGCTGCCCGAGAACGGCGCGGACGTGGCGCGCTCCTTCTGCGGCTCGGAGGGCACCCTCGGCGTGCTGACGGAGGCGGTCGTAGGGCTCGTCGTGACGCCACGCGCGCGTGTGCTGGCCGTGCTGGGGTATGCCGACGAGGGCGCCGCCGCCGACGCCGCGGCCGGGCTGCTGCCGCACCGGCCGCTGACGGTGGAGGGGATGGCACGGGACCTCGTGCCGTCCGCGGCGGCCGGGCTGCCGCGCGGGCACGCCTGGCTGTTCGTGGAGACGGGCGGGGAGACGGCGGGGCAGGCACGCGCGCGTGCGGAGGCGATCGTGCGGGCGGCCGACGCCGTGGACGCCGCGATCGTCGGGGATCCGGCCGCGCAGCGCGCGTTGTGGCGGATCCGGGAGGACGCGAGCGGTACGGCCACCCGGATGGCGGACGGCACGGAGGCGTGGCCGGGGTGGGAGGACTGCGCGGTGCCGCCGGAGCGGCTGGGCGCGTATCTGCGGCGGTTCCGGGAGCTGCTGGCCGCCCACGGGCTGCGGGGCACCCCGTACGGGCACTTCGGGGACGGCTGCATCCACGTCCGCATCGACTTCGACCTGCTGACTCCGGCCGGGATCGGCCGGTTCCGGCGGTTCTCGCGGGAGCTGGCCGAGCTGGTGGTGGGGCACGGCGGTTCGCTGTCCGGGGAGCACGGGGACGGGCAGGCCCGTGCCGAGCTGCTGCCGGTGATGTACGGCGAGCGGATGGTGGCCCTCTTCGAGCGGGTCAAGGGGGTGTGGGACCCCGACGACCTGCTGAATCCCGGGATGCTGGTCCGTCCTGCGCCCCTGGACGCGAACCTGCGCTTCGCCGTGCTGCCGCGCCGCCCGGTCGACGTGGCCTTCGGCTACACGGCGGACCGGGGGGACTTCTCGGCGGCGGTGCGCCGGTGCGTCGGGGTCGCGAAGTGCCGTACGACCGAGGTGTCGGGCGCCGCGGTCATGTGTCCCTCCTTCCGGGTCACGGGCGAGGAGGAGCACTCCACGCGCGGGCGTGCCCGGCTGCTGCACGAGATGCTCGCCGGTGAGCTGGTCACCGACGGCTGGCGGTCGGTCGAGGTCCGGGACGCGCTCGACCTGTGCCTCTCGTGCAAGGGGTGCCGGTCGGACTGTCCGGTCGGGGTAGACATGGCCACGTACAAGGCGGAGTTCCTGCACCACCACTACGCAGGACGGCGTCGCCCGGCCGCCCACTACGCCCTCGGGTGGCTCCCGGTGTGGCTGCGCTGGGCCGCCCGTACGCGCACCGCCCCACTGCTGAACGCGCTCGCCGGCCTGCGGCCGCTCGCCTCGGCGGTGAAACGGCTCGGTGGAATCACACCCGAACGAGGGATCCCGCGACTGGCGCGCGAGCCGTTCACCCGATGGTGGCGCAGGCGGTCGTACGCACCGGCGGACGCGGGGGAGGGGGCGGGCGATCTTGTCGTCCTGTGGCCGGACACCTTCACCGAGCATCTGTCGCCGTCCGTGGGCCGGGCGGCCGTCCGCGTGCTGGAGGCGGCCGGGCTGCGGGTGGCGCTCCCGCCGACCCTGCGCCTGCGCCGGCCCCCCGTGGGCGACGGAAGCTCCGCGCTGCTGAACCCCGTGTCCGTCCTGCGCGGCCGGGGCCGCGTCTGCTGCGGCCTGACGTACGTCTCCACCGGCCAGCTGGAGCGGGCCCGCGCGGTGCTGCGCCGCACCCTGGACCTGATGGAACCGGTGCTTGACACCGACGCGCCGGTCGTCGTCCTGGAACCGAGCTGCGCCGCCGCCCTGCGCACCGACCTGCCGGAGCTGCTGCCCGAGGACCCGCGGGCCCGCCGCCTCGCCGGCCGCGTGCTGACCTTCGCGGAGGCCCTCGGGCGCCACGCCCCCGGCTGGACCCCGCCCCTTCTGGACCGCCCGGTCGCCGGGCAGACCCACTGCCACCAGCACGCCGTGCTCGGCGACGCGGCCGACCGGCGCCTGCGCGAGGCGGCCGGCCTGACCGGCGAGCTGTCCGGCGGCTGCTGCGGACTGGCCGGGAACTTCGGCTTCGAGCAGGGCCACTGGGAGGTGTCGGCCGCCTGCGCCGAGGAACAGCTCCTGCCGTCGGTACGGCGGGCTCCGGCCGGCGCGGTGATCCTCGCGGACGGCTACTCGTGCCGCACCCAGCTGGACCAACTGGGCGGAGCGCGGGGCCGCCATCTGGCGGAAGTGCTGGCGGAGGGGCTGGAGGGGGTGACCGCCGGGTTGCCGTGAGGCTGAACGGGTACAGCGCTCCCGTGAACACGGAAAGGGTCATCGGGGACAGTGGCAAACGGGTTTCACGCCCCTGACCTCGTCCACTACCCTGGACCCAGCAGTACATCGCGATGCACAAACCCCTAGCCCCGTATCTGGACCGCCCCGTGACCACGCCCAGCGCCGCCACACCCTCCTCTCCGTCCCCGGTCACCTCCGCGTCGGCCACCGCGCCCGCGCCCGGGTCCCCGAACCGTTTCGGCTCGCTCGGCCCGGTCGGGCTGGTCCTGGCCGGGGGCATCTCGGTGCAGTTCGGCGCCGCGGTGGCCGTGACGCTGATGCCGCGGGCGGGCGCGCTCGGCGTGGTGACCCTGCGGCTGCTGGTGGCCGCGATCGTGCTGCTGCTGGTCTGCCGGCCACGGCTGCGCGGGCACTCGCGCGCGGACTGGAGCACGGTGATCGTCTTCGGTGTCGCGATGGCCGGAATGAACGGCCTCTTCTACCAGGCAGCCGCGCGCATCCCGCTCGGCCCCGCGGTCACCCTCGAAGTGCTCGGCCCGCTCGCCCTGTCGGTGCTGGCCTCGCGCCGCGCGATCAACTTCGTGTGGGCCGCCCTGGCCCTGGGCGGTGTCTTCCTGCTCGGGGGCGGGAGCTTCGACAGCCTCGACCCCGTCGGTGTCGCCTTCGCGCTGAGCGCGGGCGTGATGTGGGCGGCGTACATCGTCTTCAGCGCCCGTACCGGCCGACGCTTCCCGCAGGCCGACGGGCTGGCGCTGGCGATGGCGGTCGGCGCGGTGCTGTTCCTGCCGCTGGGGATCGCCGAGTCCGGGTCGAAGCTCATCGTCCCGTCGACGCTCGCCCTGGGCGCCGGGGTGGCCGTGCTGTCCTCCGTCCTGCCGTACACCCTCGAACTGCTCGCCCTGCGCCGCCTGCCCGCCCCCACCTTCGCCATCCTGATGAGCCTGGAACCGGCCCTCGCCGCCTCGGCCGGTTTCCTCATCCTCGGCCAGTCCCTCTCCGCCCTCCAGGCCACGGCCATCGTCCTGGTCATCGCGGCCAGCATGGGCGCGGTCCGCACTCAGGTGAACCGAGCGAAGGCGCCGATCCCGCTTCCGGAGGCGCACCCCTGACGGGTTCCGCTCCCCGGCGCCGCATCGCCTGACTGGTAGCGGTCGTCGGTGTCGCGCGACGACCGTGAATTCATGCAAGCATGCTTGATTGTTTCGGGGTGCGCTGTCATGCTCCCCGCATGGTCGATCCGGCGCTGGTGTTCGACGATCTGTGGGCTGAGGGTGACGAGCTCGATCGGCTTGTCGCCGGGCTGGGTTCCGGGGAGTGGAGGCGGCCGACGCCCGCGTCCGGATGGAGCGTCGCCCATCAGGTCGCCCATCTCGCCTGGACCGACCGGTCCGCGCTGCTCGCCGTCACCGACCCGGAGGGCTTTGGGGCGAGGGTCGAGGAGGCGCTCGCCGCCCCCGCGGCGTTCGTCGACCAGGGGGCGGAGGAGGGCGCGCGGCTGCCGTCGGACGAGTTGCTGGCGCGCTGGCGGGAGGGGCGGGCCGCGCTCGACCGGGCGTTGCGGGCGGCGCCGCCCGGGGCCCGTTTCCCCTGGTACGGGCCGCCCATGTCGGCCGCCTCCATGGCGACCGGGCGGCTCATGGAGACCTGGGCGCACGGACAGGACGTGGCCGACGCGCTCGGTGTGGTGCGCACACCCACCGACCGGCTCAGACATGTGGTGCGCATCGGGGTGCGGGCGCGGGACTTCGCCTTCGGGGCGCATGGGCTGCCCGCGCCCGCGGAGGCGTTCCGCGTGGAGGTCCGCGGCCCCTCCGGGGAGCTGTGGACGTACGGCCCCGAGGACGCCGGGCAGCGCGTCACCGGGCCCGCCCTCGACCTCTGCCTCCTGGTCACCCAGCGCGCCCACCGCGCCGACCTCGCGGTACGCGCCGAGGGGCCGGACGCCGACCGCTGGCTGGACATCGCCCAGGCCTTCGCCGGTCCTCCCGGCGGAGGGCGGCCGCCCAAGGGGGCCGCCGGATGACGCTGCGCATCGGCAACGCGTCCGGCTTCTACGGCGACCGCTTCGACGCCGTGCGCGAGATGCTCACCGGCGGCGAACTGGACGTCCTCACCGGCGACTACCTCGCCGAGCTGACCATGCTCATCCTGGCCCGCGACCGGCTCAAGGACCCGGCCGCCGGCTATGCCCGCACCTTCCTGCGGCAGATGGAGGAGTGCCTCGGACTCGCCCACGAGCGGTCCGTGAAGATCGTGACCAACGCGGGCGGACTCAACCCCGCCGGGCTCGCCGACCGGCTGCGGGAGCTGGCCGAGCGGCTCGGGATCCCGGTGCGCGTGGCCCACGTCGAGGGCGACGACCTCACCGCCGGCCTCCCCCGGCCCCCCGGACACACCCCGGCAGGGGACGCCCCCCTCGCCGCCCACGCCTACCTCGGCGGCTTCGGGATCGCCGCCTGCCTGCGCGCGGGCGCCGACGTCGTGGTCACCGGGCGGGTCACGGACGCGGCCCTGGTCACCGGGCCCGCCGCCGCCCACTTCGGCTGGCGGCCGGGGGAGTACGACCGGCTGGCGGGCGCCGTCGTCGCCGGGCACGTGCTGGAGTGCGGCGCCCAGGCCACCGGCGGCAACTACGCCTTCTTCGCCGACCACCCCCTCGACCGGCTGCGCCACCCCGGATTCCCGCTCGCCGAGCTCCACGAGGACGGGAGCTGCGTGATCACCAAGCACCCCGGCACGGGCGGTGTCGTGGACGTCGGCACGGTGACCGCCCAGCTCCTGTACGAGACGGGCGGTGCCCGGTACGCGGGCCCCGATGTCACGGCCCGGCTGGACACCGTACGGCTCGGCCAGGACGGGCCCGACCGGGTGCGCGTCGAGGGCGTGCGCGGGGAGCCGCCGCCGCCCGCCCTCAAGGTGGGCCTCAACCGCCTCGGCGGCTTCCGCAACGAGGTCGCCTTCGTCCTCACCGGCCTCGACATCGAGCGCAAGGCCGAACTGGTGCGCCGGCAGATGCGGGACGCGCTCGAAGCCGCCGTCCGGGCCCCCGCCGAGGTGCGCTGGGACCTCGTACGGACCGACCGGGCCGACGCCGGCACCGAGGAGACGGCGAGCGCCCTGCTCCGCCTGGTCGTACGGGACCGGGACCAGCGGGCCGTCGGACGGGCGTTCAGCGGGGCCGCCGTGGAGCTGGCGCTCGCCGGATACCCCGGCTTCCACATGCCGGCGCCGCCCGGCAAGGGCACGCCCTACGGCGTCTTCGAGGCGGTGTACGTCCCCCAGGACGCCGTCGAGCAGGTGGCCGTGCTCCCCGACGGCCGCCGTGTCTCCGTGCCACCGCCCGGACGGACGCGCGCACTCGCGGACGTGGAACGGCCACCGCTGCCGGAGCCCCTCCCGGACGGACCCACCCGGCGGGCCCCGCTCGGACTCGTCGCCGGGGCGCGCAGCGGCGACAAGGGCGGCGACGCCAACGTCGGCGTGTGGGCGCGCTCGGAGCAGGGCTGGCGATGGCTCGCGCACGCGCTGACCACCGGGACGTTCCGGCAACTCGTGCCCGAGAGCCGGGCGCTGGCCGTGGCACGGCACGTACTGCCCGGACTGCGCGCCCTCAACTTCGTCGTCGAGGGGATCCTCGGCGAGGGCGCCGCCGCCCAGCACCGCTTCGACCCGCAGGCCAAGGCCCTCGGCGAATGGCTGCGCTCCCGCCACCTGGACATACCGGAGGCCCTCCTGTGACGGTCCTTTCCACCGCCCTGGACACCGGATCCGCCGAGTACAGGGCCCACCGCGAGGCCATGCTCGGCAAGCTCGCCGCACTCGACGCCGAGCACGCCAAGGCGCTCGCGGGCGGCGGCGCGAAGTACGTCGACCGGCACCGGCGGCGCGGCAAACTGCTCGCCCGGGAGCGGATCGAGCTGCTGCTCGACCCCGACACGCCGTTCCTGGAGCTTTCGCCGCTGGCCGGGTGGGGCAGCGACTGGACGGTGGGCGCCTCGCTGGTCACCGGGATCGGGGTCGTCGAGGGCGTGGAGTGCCTGATCACCGCCAACGACCCGACCGTGCGCGGCGGCGCCGGCAATCCGTGGAGCCTGAGGAAGGCGCTGCGGGCCAACGACATCGCGCTCGCCAACCGGCTGCCGTGCGTCAGCCTCGTCGAGTCCGGCGGCGCCGATCTGCCGTCCCAGAAGGAGATCTTCATCCCCGGCGGTGCCGTCTTCCGGGACCTGACCCGGCTGTCGGCGGCCGGCATCCCGACCGTCGCCGTCGTCTTCGGCAACTCCACCGCCGGGGGTGCGTACGTCCCCGGCCTGTCCGACCACGTGATCATGGTCAAGGAGCGGGCCAAGGTGTTCCTCGGCGGTCCGCCGCTGGTGCGGATGGCCACCGGCGAGGAGAGCGACGACGAGTCCCTGGGCGGCGCCGAGATGCACGCGCGCGTGTCCGGCCTCGCCGACCACTTCGCCCTCGACGAGCCGGACGCCCTCCGCCGGGCCCGCCGGGTCGTCGCCCGGCTCAACCACCGCAAGGCGTACCCCGATCCGCCCGCCGCGGCGCCGCCGAAGTACGACGAGGAGGAGCTGCTGGGGATCGTCCCCGGCGATCTGCGGATCCCCTTCGACCCGCGCGAGGTCGTCGCCCGGATCGTCGACGCCTCCGACTTCGACGAGTTCAAGCCGCTGTACGGGACGAGCCTGGCCACCGGCTGGGCCACCCTGCACGGCTATCCGGTCGGCGTCCTCGCCAACGCCCGGGGCGTGCTGTTCAGCGAGGAGTCGCAGAAGGCGGCCCAGTTCATCCAGCTCGCCAACCAGCGGGACATACCGCTGCTGTTCCTGCACAACACCACCGGCTACATGGTCGGCCGCGAGTACGAGCAGGGCGGGATCATCAAGCACGGCGCGATGATGATCAACGCGGTGTCCAACTCGCGCGTCCCGCACCTGTCCGTCCTCATGGGGGCGTCCTACGGCGCCGGGCACTACGGCATGTGCGGACGGGCCTACGACCCCCGCTTCCTGTTCGCCTGGCCCAGCGCCAAGTCCGCCGTCATGGGGCCGCAGCAGCTCGCGGGCGTGCTGTCGATCGTGGCCCGGCAGTCGGCGGCCGCCAAGGGGCAGCCGTACGACGAGGAGGCGGACGCCGCGCTGCGCGCGATGGTGGAGCGGCAGATCGAGGCCGAGTCGCTGCCGGCGTTCCTGTCCGGGCGGCTGTACGACGACGGCGTCATCGACCCGCGCGACACCCGCACCGTTCTCGGCCTGTGCCTGTCGGCCGTCCACAACGCGCCCTTCGAGGGCGCGCGCGGCGGCTTCGGCGTCTTCCGGATGTGAGGGATCCCTTGATTTCCACGCTGCTCGTCGCCAACCGGGGCGAGATCGCCTGCCGTGTCTTCCGTACCTGCGCCGAACTGGGCATCCGGACGGTCGCCGTGCACTCGGACGCCGACGAGGACGCGCTGCACACGCGCGTGGCCGACCTCGCGGTGCGCCTGCCGGGCGTGACACCCGCCGAGACGTATCTGCGCGGCGACCTGATCGTGAAGGCGGCGGTGGCGGCCGGCGCGGACGCCGTCCACCCGGGCTACGGCTTCCTCGCCGAGAACGCCGGCTTCGCACGGGCCGTGCTCGACGCGGGCCTGGTCTGGATCGGGCCGCCGCCGGACGCCGTCGAGGCGATGGCGTCCAAGACCCGCGCCAAGGAGCTGCTGGGCGTGCCGCCGCTGCGCGAGGTCACCGAGGCCGACCTGCCGGTCCTCGTGAAGGCCGCCGCGGGCGGCGGCGGACGCGGGATGCGGATCGTACGGCGGCCGGCGGACCTGGACGCCGCACTGGAGGCGGCGCGCGCCGAGGCGTTGAGCGCCTTCGGCGACGGCGAGGTGTTCGCCGAGCCGTACCTCGGGGGCGAGGCGGGCGGGCGGCACGTGGAGGTGCAGGTCCTCGCCGACACCCACGGCACCGTGTGGACGCTGGGCACGCGCGACTGCTCCCTCCAGCGGCGCCACCAGAAGGTCGTCGAGGAGGCCCCGGCGCCCGGACTTCCCGCGGACACCGAGCGGGAGTTGCGTGAGCTGGCCGTACGGGCCGCGCGGGCCGTCGACTACACCGGCGCGGGCACCGTCGAGTTCCTGGTGGCCGACGGCCGTGCGCACTTCCTGGAGATGAACACCCGCCTCCAGGTGGAACACCCGGTCACGGAGGCCGTGTTCGGGGTGGACCTGGTCGCCCTGCAGATCCGTGTCGCCGAGGGGCACGCCCTGGACGCCGAACCGCCCGCCGCGCGCGGGCACGCGGTCGAGGCCCGCCTGTACGCCGAGGATCCGGCCCGCGACTGGGCCCCGCAGACCGGCACCCTGCACCGCCTGTCCGTTCCCGGCGTCCGCCTGGACACCGGCTACGGCGACGGGGACACCGTCGGCGTGCACTACGACCCGCTGCTCGCCAAGGCGGTCGCCCACGCGCCCACGCGCGCGGAGGCGCTGCGCAAGCTCGCCGGCGCGCTGGAGCGGGCCGCCGTGCACGGCCCGGTCACCAACCGGGACCTGCTGGTGCGGTCCCTGCGGCACGAGGAGTTCGCCACCGGCCGTATGGACACCGGCTTCTACGACCGCCATCTCGCCGAACTGACCGCGCCCGCCCCCGACCCGTACGCGCCTCTGGCCGCCGCGCTCGCCGACGCGCACGGCCGCTCCCGCTTCGGCGGCTGGCGCAACCTGCCCTCGCAGCCGCAGGTCAAGCGGTACCTGATGGCGGGCGCGGAGCACGAGGTGCGCTACCGGCACACCCGTACGGGCCCGGTCCCCGACGCCGTGGGGGTGCGGGTGGTGCACGTGGACGCGCACCGGGTCGTGCTCGAAGCCGGCGGTGTCCGGCGCGGGTACGGGATCGCCCGCTACGGCGAGCGGGTGTACGCCGGACCGACCGCGCTCACCGCCCTGCCCTGCTTTCCCGAACCCGTCGCCCTGCACGCCCCCGGATCACTGTTGGCCCCCATGCCCGGCACCGTCGTGCGCGTCGCCGAAGGAGTGGCGGTCGGCGACGCCGTACGCGCCGGACAACCACTGCTGTGGCTGGAGGCGATGAAGATGGAACACAGGATCGAGGCCCCGGTAACGGGCACACTCACGGCCCTGCACGCCACCCCTGGCCAACAGGTCGAGCCCGGCACACTACTGGCGGTAGTGCAAGCCCCTTAGGGGCGCGGGGCTGCATCGATATGCGGCTCCGCCGCGTGAGCGCGAGCAACCACAACCAACTCGCACCCGGGAGACGACAATGACCCCCGTCACCGAATCCGAGGAACACAGGGACCTGCGCGCCGCCGTAGCGGCCCTCGGCAAACGCTACGGCCGCGCCTACCTCACTCGCACGGTCGCCGAGGGGCGTCCCCCCACCGAACTCTGGTCGGAGGCGGGCAAGCTCGGCTACCTGGGCGTCAACCTGCCGGAGGCATACGGCGGGGGAGGCGGTGGCATCACCGAACTCGCCATCGTCCTGGAGGAGTTGGGCGCCGCCGGCTGCCCCCTGCTGATGATGGTCGTCTCGCCCGCCATCTGTGGCACCGTCATCGCCCGGTTCGGCACCCAGGAGCAGAAGCGCGTCTGGCTGCCCCCGCTGGCGAACGGCACCCGCGCCATGGCCTTCGGCATCACCGAACCCGACGCCGGCTCCAACTCCCACCGGATCACCACCACCGCCCGCCGCGACGGCGCCGACTGGGTGCTCACCGGCCGGAAGGTGTTCATCTCCGGCGTCGACATCGCCGACGCCGTCCTGATCGTCGGCCGCACCGAGGACGCGCGCACCGGCCGCCTCAAGCCCTGCCTGTTCATCGTCCCGCCGGGCGCGGACGGCTTCCAGCGGCGCCCCATCGACATGGAACTCATCGCCGCCGAGAAGCAGTTCGAGCTGATCCTGGACGAGGTGCGGCTGCCTGCGGACGCGCTCGTCGGCGAGGAGGACGCGGGCCTGCTGCAACTGTTCGCCGGGCTCAACCCCGAGCGCGTCATGACGGCCGCCTTCGCGATCGGCATGGGGCGGTACGCGCTCGGCCGGGCCGTGGAGTACGCGCGCGAACGCACCGTCTGGAACGCCCCCATCGGTTCCCACCAGGCCATCGCCCACCCGCTCGCGCAGGCACACATCGACCTGGAACTCGCCCGCCTGATGACGGACAGGGCGGCCCGCCTGTACGACGCGGGCGACGACGTGGGCGCGGGCGAGGCCGCCAACATGGCCAAGTACGCGGCCGGTGAGGCCTGTGCGCGGGCCGTCGACCAGGCCGTGCACACCCTCGGCGGCAACGGCCTCACACGCGAGTTCGGGATCGCCTCGCTGATAACGGCCTCCCGTGTGGCCCGTATCGCCCCGGTGAGCCGGGAGATGATCCTCAACTACGTCTCCCACCAGACCCTGGGCCTGCCCAAGTCGTACTGACCCGCCCGCCGGAAGCGAGGAGGAACCATGATCCGCGGCGAGTGCGAGCAGCGGCCATGACCCTGATCGGACGTACACGCGCGCGTGCCGTCGAGACGCTCGGCCTGGACTCGCCGGCCAACCGCAACGCCCTGTCGGCGGCGCTCGTCGGGGGACTGGCCGCCGCGCTCGCCGACTGCGCCGAGGACGACGGGGTCCGTACCGTCGTCCTCACCCACACCGGCAGCACCTTCAGCGCGGGAGCCGACCTGCGCGACCCTCCCCGGCCCGAGGCGCTGGTGGACCTGCTGCGGCAGATCGTCGAACTGCCCAAGCCGGTCGTCGCCCGGGTCACCGGACACGTCCGCGCGGGCGGTCTCGGGCTGCTCGCGGCCTGCGACATCGCCGTCGCCTCGCACCGGGCCTCGTTCGCGTTCACCGAGGTCCGCATCGGGGTGGCCCCCGCGGTCATCTCGCTGCCGCTGCTGCCCCGCGCCGACCCGCGCGCGCTGGCCCGCCACTGCCTCACCGGGGAACGGTTCGACGCGGCCGAGGCGGTACGGACCGGCCTGCTGACGGCGGCCGGTGACGACGCCGACGCCGTACTGGAGCCGATCCTCGACGGTCTGCGCCGCTCCTCGCCCCAGGCGCTGGCCGAGACGAAACGACTGCTCACGGCTAGGGTGCTGGAAGCCTTCGACCGGGACGCGGCCGCCCTGACCGCGCTCTCGGCCCGGCTGTTCTCCTCCGCGCAGGCGCGCGAGGGCATGACGGCCTTCCTCGAACGACGGGATCCCGAATGGGCGGTGTGACCACACACGACCGCGCGGAACGCGCCCCCAAGCAGGACCGCAGCCGGGCCACCCGGCAGCGGCTCCTGCAGGCCGCCGTGGCCTGCCTCGCCGAACACGGCTGGGCCGGCTCCACGGTCTCGGTGGTCGCCGAACGCGCCGGCGTCTCCCGAGGCGCCGCCCAGCACCACTTCCCCACCCGCGAGGACCTGTTCACCGCCGCCGTCGAGTACGTGGCCGAGGAACGCTCCACCGCCCTGCGCGACCTGTTCCCCGAGGGCGCGGCCGGCGACCGGCGGGCCGTGGTCACCGCCCTCGTCGACCTCTACACCGGGCCCCTCTTCCGCGCCGCGCTCCACCTGTGGGTGGCCGCCTCCAACGAGGACCAACTACGTCCGCGGGTGACCGAGTTGGAGGCCCACGTGGGCCGGGAGACGCACCGGATAGCGGTCGAGCTGCTGCGCGCGGACGAGGCCCGCCCCGGCGCCCGCGAAACCGTTCAGGGCCTCCTCGACATGGCCCGCGGCCTCGGCCTGGCCAACCTCCTCACCGACGACACCGCCCGCCGCGAAGGCGTGGTCGCCCAGTGGGCGGCCCTGCTGGAGGAGGCGCTGGGCCGCGGTCCGGCCACCGCGTGAACCGGGCCACACCGGTATCGCACGCCCCGCAGTACCCTGTGCGCATGTTCTTGCCGCTCGTGCGACGCCGCCACGTGGACTACGTGCGCGTCACGAGCATGGGCTGTCGGCGTTCCGCCTGACCCCGGCCCTTCCGCGGCGGCCGATCGCCCCGCACCTCTCACCCGGTTTCTCTCCTCCGGAACCCGTGCCGCGCGCCCACCCACGGCGGCTGCCCGGGACCCGTACACCCTGCGGACGTGACCCATGACGAACACGGCGACGAACCCGTCGTACGACCAGCTCCCCATCATCGACCTCGCCGCGGCCGACCGCGGTCCCCGGGAACGGGCGCTGCTGCACGAGCAGTTGCACGGCGCCGCCCACGACGTGGGCTTCTTCCAGCTCGTCGGGCACGGCGTCACCCGGGCCGAGACCGACGCGCTGCTCGACGCCATGCACGCCTTCTTCCGGCTCCCCGAGGCCGACCGCCTCGCCCTGGACAACGTCAACTCGCCCCACTTCCGCGGCTACACGCGCACCGGGGACGAGCGCACCGGCGGTGCCCGCGACTGGCGCGACCAGCTCGACATAGGCGCCGAGCGGCCCGCCCGCGTCCCCGGCCCCGGCGAGCCCGCGTACTGGTGGCTCCAGGGCCCCAACCAGTGGCCGGCCGCGCTGCCCGAGCTGCGCACCGCCGCGCTCGCCTGGATCGACCGGCTCGGCGCCGTCGCCCGCAGGCTGCTGCACGAACTGCTCACCGCCATCGGCGCGCCCGCCGGCTTCTACGACCCCGTCTTCGGCGACCACGCCCACCCGCATCTGAAGCTGGTCCGCTACCCGGGCAGCGCGGGCGACGGCACCGACCAGGGCGTCGGCGCCCACAAGGACTACGGCTTCCTCACCCTGCTGCTCCAGGACCGGATAGGCGGGCTCCAGGTGCAGCGCGCGGACGGGCTCTTCCACGACGTGCCGCCGATCGAGGGCGCGTTCGTGGTCAACCTCGGTGAGCTGCTGGAGGTCGCCACCAACGGCTACCTCGTCGCCACCAACCACCGGGTGGTCTCCCCGCCCGGCGCCACCGAGCGGTTCTCGGTGCCGTTCTTCTACAACCCGCGCCTGGACGCCCGTGTCGCCCCGCTGCCCTTCCCGCACGCCTCCACCGCGCCCGGTGTCACGGACGACCCGGGCAACCCGCTGTTCGCCGAGTACGGGTTCAACGAGCTGAAGGGAAAGGTCCGTGCCCACCCGCTGGTGGCCCAGCGGCACCACGCGGAGCTGCTCAGCCCCGCGTGATGCCGTGATGCCGCGCGTGCCGGCCGGGCGCGGTGAAGCGCCCGGTCAGTGCGAGATGTTGTCGTAGCCCGCGATCTCCCGCGGGCCGCGCGGGCCGGGACCGACGTAGCGGGCGGAGGGGCGCACCAGGCGGCCGGTGCGCTTCTGCTCCAGGATGTGCGCCGACCAGCCCGCGGTACGCGCGCACGTGAACATCGACGTGAACATGTGCGCCGGCACCTCGGCGAAGTCCAGCATGATCGCCGCCCAGAACTCGACGTTCGTGGCCAGCACCCGGTCCGGCCGCCGGTTGTGCAGCTCCTCCAGGGCGGCCTTCTCCAGGGCCTCGGCGACCTCGTAGCGCGGGGCGCCGAGCTCCCGGGCGGTGCGGCGCAGCACGCGCGCGCGTGGGTCCTCGGCCCGGTACACCCGGTGGCCGAATCCCATCAGCCGCTCACCGCGGTCCAGGGCGTTCTTGACGTAGCCCTCCGCGTCCCCGGTCCGCTCGATCTCCTCGATCATGCCGAGGACCCGGGAGGGCGCGCCGCCGTGCAGCGGGCCGGACATGGCGCCCACCGCGCCCGACAGGGCGGCCGCCACGTCGGCGCCGGTGGAGGCGATGACGCGGGCGGTGAACGTGGAGGCGTTCATGCCGTGCTCGGCGGCGGACGTCCAGTACGCGTCGACGGCGGCCACGTGCTTGGGGTCCGGCTCGCCCCGCCAGCGGATCATGAACCGCTCGGTGATGGAGCGGGCCTTGTCGATCTCCCGCTGCGGCACCATCGGCACGCCCTGCCCGCGCGCCGACTGGGCGACGTACGACAGCGCCATGACGGCGGCCCGCGCCAGATCGTCGCGCGCCTGCTCCACACCGATGTCCAGCAGCGGTTTCAGGCCCCACACCGGGGCGAGCATGGCCAGCGCCGACTGGACGTCCACGCGGATGTCACCGGAGTGCACGGGGATCGGGAACGGCTCGGCGGGCGGCAGGCCCGGATCGAAGGCGCCGTCGACCAGCAGCCCCCAGACGTTGCCGAAGGAGATCTGACCGACGAGTTCCTCGATGTCGACGCCCCGGTACCGAAGGGCGCCGCCCTCCTTGTCCGGTTCGGCGATCTCCGTCTCGAACGCGACGACCCCTTCGAGACCGGGTACGAAGTCGGACATCAGGCGGCTCCTTGTGGTCTGTGCGGGAGAGGGTGCGACAGACGCGCGGTGGGCTGTCACCCAACCGGATCGACAGCAGCACCATAACCCCGAGTGCCACAAAAGGGGAGTGGAGCGGCACTCAGTGCCATGCTCGATCCCGGTGGGCGGCGAGGGTACCCCGCAGGGGCGCCCGGTGGATACGGCAGGATGACCGCGTGACCGACCGAGAAGCCGGTGAGACCGCACCCTTCGACCTCGCCTCCATGCGCATGCACTACCGGGCCGAGGGACTGGCCGAGGACGAATTGGCCACCACCCCCGTCGCCCAGTTCGCCCGCTGGTTCCAGCAGGCCGCGACCGAGGCCCGGCTGTTCGAACCCAACGCCATGGTCGTCTCCACCGCGGACGCCGACGGCCGGCCCAGCTCCCGCACGGTGCTGCTGAAGTCCTTCGACGAGCAGGGCTTCGTCTTCTACACCAACTACGACTCCCGCAAGGGCCGCGACCTGGCCGCGAACCCGTACGTCTCCCTGCTCTTCCCCTGGCACCCCATGGCCCGCCAGGTCATCGTCCAGGGCGTGGCCCGCCGCACCGGCCGCGACGAGACCGCCGCGTACTTCCGCACCCGCCCGCACGGCTCCCAGCTCGGCGCCTGGGCCAGCGCCCAGTCCTCGGTGATCGCCGGCCGCGCGGAGCTCGACGCCTCCTACGCCGAGCTGGCCGACCGCTACCCCGAGGGCGAGCAGGTGCCCGTCCCGCCGCACTGGGGCGGCTTCCGGGTCGCCCCGCGCTCGGTGGAGTTCTGGCAGGGCCGCGAGAACCGCCTGCACGACCGCCTGCGGTACGTGGCCGAGCAGGACGGTGGCTGGCGCGTGGAGCGGCTGAGCCCCTGAGGCGGCGCTGTCATGGGCGGCGCCGTATTGACACGGCTCTGGTCCAGACCTCACCGTGATCCGCGACACACAGTCGCCCCGAAGGGACGGACCACGCATGAGCGACCGCACGCCGGCCGGCCAGTTCCTCGACGCCGCCATCGGCCTGCTCCAGCGGGTCCGGGACGAGGAGGCCGAGCGGATCGCGGCGGCCGGGACGCTCCTCGCGGACACCGTGACCGCAGGCGGCCGCCTGTTCGCCTTCGGCGCCGGCCACTCCTCCCTCGCCGCCCAGGACCTCGTCTACCGCGCCGGCGGGCTGGCCCTGATGAACCTGCTCGCCGTTCCCGGCACCGTCGGCGTCGACGTCGTGCCCGCCACCCTCGGCTCCGCCCTGGAACGCGTCGACGGCCTCGCCTCCGCCGTCCTGGACACCTCCCCGCTCCGTTCCGGCGACGCGCTGATCGTCATCTCGCTGTCCGGGCGCAACGCCCTGCCCGTGGAGATGGCCGTACGCGCCCGCGCCCTCGGCGTCCGGGTCGTCGGCGTGACCTCGGTGGCCTACGCGACCGAAACCACCTCACGGAACGCCTCGGGGACGTTCCTGAAGGACCACTGCGACATCGTCCTCGACTCCAAGATCGCGGTCGGCGACGCCGAACTCACCCTCGACACCGTCGCGGCCCCCTTCGCGCCCGCCTCCACCGTCGTGACCTCCGCCCTGCTCCAGGCGGTCATGGCCACCACCGCGAGCGTCCTCGCCGACCGCGGCGTCGAACCGCCGCTGCTGCGCTCGGGCAACGTCGACGGCGGCCACGAGTGGAACGCCCAGGTCTTCGACCGGTACGCCGACCGGATCTTCTACCGGCACTGACCCGCACCGATCGACCCGCCCCGCGATCGACCCGTCCCCCTGTCGAGTCCGTCGCGGGGAATTTCCGCGGACGGCAATTCCTTCAATGTTCTGGGAACCCGGTGTGTGCTGGGTCACGTTCGAGTTGAATGATGACCAGTGAGCGAAACGACGCGCCGTACGTGCGGACGCAGCCTGCAGGGGGTCCAGGTGAGTGCTTCCCGGCGTAGTGGGGCCACCGACGAACTGGGGCCCGACGAGCCCGAGCCGGAGCGGGACGGCCCGCGGGGCTCCGACATGCATGACGGCTCCGATCTGCTGGCCGCCCTCCTCGACGGCATGGACGCGGCCCTGTGCGCCTTCGACGCCGACGGCGTCGTCACCCACTGGAACCGCGAGGCCGAGCGCATCCTGGGCTGGACCGCCGCCGAGGCCGTCGGACGGCACGGCTTCGCCGGCTGGGCCGTGCGCAGCGCGGACGCCGAGGAGGTCGAGGGGCGGCTGATGTCCGCCATGCACGCCCCCGGACGCCAGGTGCACGAGTTCGCGCTGCTCACCAAGGACGGCGGCCGGGTCCTGGTGCGGACCCAGTCGGCGGCCGTGCACGGGCCCGACGGCAAGCCCGCCGGCCTGTACTGCGCCTTCAGCGAGGTGCACGCGCAGATCGACCTGGAGCGGTCCATCGCGCTCAGCGAGGCCCTGTTCGAGGAAGCGTTCTGGGGCGTCGTCCTCGTCGACGCCGACCTGCGGCCCGCCGTCGTCAACGCCTACGCCGCCCAGGCCCTCGGCACCGGCCGCGCGGCCGCCCTCGGCCGGCCGCTCGGCGAACTGCTCACCCAGGGTCTCGAGGAGCTGGAGAGCGCGCTCACCCATGTCCTGGCCGAGGGCGCCCCGCCCGCCCCCGCCGAGCTGTGGGTGGGCGTACGCACCCCGGAGGGCGACCGGCGGCGCTGCTGGCGCAGCGGGTTCGTCCGGCTCGCCTCGCCGCTCGCCGAGGAACCGGTGCCGCTCGGCGTCGCCTGGCTCTTCGCCGACGTCACCGAGGCCAAGCAGGGCGAACAGGAGGCCGCGCTGCTGCGGTTCCGCGGCAACCAGCTGCACCGGGCCGCCCGCGCCGCCGCCGAGTGCGAGGACCCGGCCGAGGCGGCCACGGTCCACCTCGACTTCGCCCTGGCCGGCTTCGCCGACCACGCCCTGATCGACCGTGTGGCGGGCGTGGCCCCGGCCGACCGCGTGACGGGCGGGGCCGCCCCGGCCGACCGTCTGGCCGGCGTGGTCCCGGCCGACTCCGGGACGGCGCCCCCGGTCCGGCTGGTCCGCGTCGCGGCCACCCCGTCCGGCGGTCCCGGGCCCAGCCTGCTCACCGGCCGGGCCGGGCTGCCCGTCCGCTACGGAACGGGCCACCCCGCCCTCCAGTGCGTCGAGCGCGCCGGCTCCGTCAGCGCCTCCGCCGGGACCGTGCCGGCCGACCGGGCACGCCAGTGGGCCGAGGCCCGGCAGTGGCCGGGGGACGCCGTGCACGCCCTGTGCGCGGTGCTGCGCAGCCGGGGCCGCACGCTCGGCGTCGTGACCTTCCTGCGCGGCTCCGCCCGCACCCCCTTCGAACGCGCCGACGCGGCCTACGCCGAGGACGTGGCCGCCCGCATCGCCACCTCCCTCGACCTGGCCCTTCTGTCGCACGACGGCCCCGCCTGACCGCATGAGAGGGGGGCCGGGCGCGACGGCGTCCCCACCGCGCTCGGAAAAACCTGTGCTCGGAAAACCTGTGCTCGATAAAACCTGTTGAGTATCGCCGGTCGGCTTCCTAGGGTGTTGTGCACACACGAAGGGAGGTGATCCGGTAGATGAGTGAGACCCGGACGCGTGAGGTGGCTGCGGGCTAGCGGCCCGTCACCCCACCCTGTGCGGTGCCGGACCAGCGCGTGACAGAAGCGTGCGGCCGGCCCAATTTCAAGCAGTCACCCGACCCGCGAGCTGCCGGTACGTCCGGCCGGCTCCTCCGCCGAGGCGGAGGGACCCAGCTCGCGGGTCGTCCGCGTTTCGCGCGGGCCGCCCGGTTGTCAGTGGGATGCGTCAGAATTGACTCCAGGGCCAGCGCACGCGCCGGGGAGCCGTCAGGCTCCCGGCCGAGGTAATCGAGGGGCACGTATGTCCGGACTGATCGACACCACGGAGATGTATCTCCGCACCATCCTCGAGCTGGAGGAGGAAGGCGTCGTCCCCATGCGCGCCCGGATCGCGGAGCGCCTGGACCAGAGCGGGCCGACGGTGAGCCAGACGGTCGCGCGGATGGAGCGCGACGGCCTGGTCTCGGTGGCGCCGGACCGGCACCTGGAGCTCACGGACGAGGGCCGCCGGCTGGCCACGCGCGTGATGCGCAAGCACCGGCTCGCCGAATGCCTGCTGGTCGACGTGATCGGCCTGGAGTGGGAGCAGGTGCACGCCGAGGCCTGCCGCTGGGAGCACGTGATGAGCGAGGCCGTGGAGCGCAGGGTGCTCGAGCTGCTGCGGCACCCGACCGAGTCGCCGTACGGCAACCCGATCCCGGGCCTGGAGGAGCTGGGCGAGAAGGACGGCGCCGACCCGTTCCTGGACGAGGGGATGGTGTCGCTCGCCGACCTGGACGCGGGCTCCGACGGCAAGACCGTGGTCGTCCGCCGGATCGGCGAGCCGATCCAGACGGACGCGCAGCTGATGTACACGCTGCGCCGCGCCGGCGTGCAGCCCGGCTCGGTGGTCAGCGTGACGGAGTCGGCGGGCGGGGTGCTGGTCGGCAGCAGCGGCGAGGCGGCGGAGCTGGACGCGGAGGTCGCCTCCCACGTGTTCGTCGCCAAGCGCTGAGCCGGCCGCCCGTCCGGCTCGCCGCTTTCCCCCGTCCGTGGTTCAGCGCGTCGAAGCGCAGCGCGCGGGCGCCGGGCGTGCGAGGCTGGGCCGGGAGGCATGGGGACCGAAGGGGTGGGGAGATGTGCCGCAGACATGGGGAGAGCCCCGGCGCCGTGCGGCGCCGGGGCCCGTCCTCCCCTTCGGCGACCCGGAGCCCCGAGCTCTCAGGGTCGTCCCCCTCGGACCTCTTTTCCCCGAGTGGTCCGCCTCCCGTTGAAGATCTCCCCATGGGAGCGGCGATCAATCCTGGCCAGGCGTCACTCGAACGAGGGGTGTTGACGGCAGGGCCAGCGTTTTCGAATACGTATTCGATAGCCTGAGTGTCCGCGTGCGGGTCCCACGGCCCGTGCGCGCTACAGAATGTGCACGACGGCATACGGAAGCTGAACACGGTTCCAGGGGGGTGCCAGGACCAATGGTGCGGCGCATCGACGTGACCGGGTCGGGCGGTGTACGGCTCGCCGCCTGGGAGTTCGCGGAGCCCCCGAAGGCCGTGCCGGGGCAGGGGAGGGAGCCGGCAGCCGGGCGGCCCGACGGATCGGGGCGGTCCGACGGCGTGCTGTTACTGCACGGTCTCATGGGTCGCGCCTCCCACTGGGCCGACACCGCCCGCTGGCTCTCGGGCCGGCACCGCGCCGTCGCCCTCGACCAGCGCGGACACGGCCAGAGCGAGAAGACACCACAGGCCGCCTACGGCCGTGAGGCCTACGTCGAGGACGCCGAGGCCGCCCTCGAACAGCTCGGCCTCGGCCCGGCGGTCGTCATCGGGCACGCGATGGGCGCGCTGACCGCCTGGCAGCTCGCCGCCCGCCGCCCCGACCTGGTGCGGGCGGTGATCATCTGCGACATGCGGGCCTCCGCGCTCGGCGCCGCCTCCCAGCGGGAGTGGGAGGACTGGTTCCGGGCCTGGCCGGTGCCCTTCGCCGCCCTCGCCGACGTACGGAAGTGGTTCGGCGAGGACGACCCATGGGTGGAGCGCCCCAACCCGGCCCGCGGGGAGTTCTACGCCGAGGTGATGCACGAGAGCGCCGACGGCTGGCGCCCCGTCTTCGAACCGCAGCAGATGCTCACCTCCCGCGAGGCCTGGGTGTACGACGCCCACTGGGAGGAGCTGGCCCAGGTCCGCTGCCCGGCCCTCGTGGTCCGCGGCCTCGACGGCGAGCTCGGCCGGGCCGAGGCACAGGAGATGGTCCGCGTCCTGCCGCGCGGCCAGTACGCGGAGGTGGCCGACGCCGGTCACCTCGTCCACTACGACCAGCCGGAGGCGTGGCGCATGGCCATCGAACCCTTCCTGGACGCGGTGCTCACCGGATGAGCGCCGCCCCCGCGGCTCCCGCCACGCCGCCCACCGTGCCCACTGCCGTCCAGGGGAGGCGGCCGGGCTCGCCGGGCCGGACGGGCGGGTTCCGTGCGGCTTCACCGTCCACGTGGTGACCGCGCGCCTGCGCTGAGCGGGCCCCTCCCGGGCCCGCTCAGCCCTTGCTCACCGCCGTGAGGATCTCCGGCAGCCGGGCCGCCGTGCGCGGAGCCGCCAGCCGCAGGCCGAGCAGCGTGATCGCCGCCCCGTAGGCCGCGCCCACCGGCAGCAGCACCCAGCTCCAGCTCTCGCCGCCGGCGCTGACGTTCGACCAGATGACCAGGGCGATGAACGGCAGGCACAGCAGGGCCGCCGCGACCATGCCGCCGAAGATGGAGACGAAGGCGAGACCGGCCTGACCGGGAGCCACGTTCTTGTGGCCCTCCTGCGGGATGGAGTAGGGGAAGCGGGCCGACGTCCACGCCCCGGTCGCCAGCATCGCGCCGAGCAGGGCGAAGGACAGACCGAGCACGTCGGGCAGCCGGCGCCACTCGCCGAGCAGGCCCGTCGTCAGCACCGTGACCAGGGTGGCGTACGGCAGGGTGATCAGCAGCAGCGCCAGCGCCCGCGCGCGCAGCTCGACGTAGGCGTCCCGCGGGGCCGAGATCGTCAGCGCGACCAGCCAGAACGCGGAGGTGTCCTGGCCGAACTGGTTGTACATCTGGATGCCGAGCATCCCGGCGGCGAAGCAGGAGAAGTACGGCGAGCCGGTGCCCTGCACCGCGTTGAACACCGGGACGATCAGCCCGATGGCGAGCGCGGTCACCCAGGCCGCCTTGGTCTTCGGGTCGCGCCAGATGTAGCGCAGGCTGCGCTCCATGGCGGTGCCGGTCCGGCCGTCCGGCAGCCACCGGGCCAGGCCGCCGCCCTCGCGGGCCCGGCCGCGCGCGGGAGCGTCGACGGGCTGGAGGGTCGAGGAGTCGGGCGTGGTCATCAGCCGGGTCAGGCTGCGCGCCCACAGCGCGAGGAGGGCGGCCAGGGCGGCCGCGGTCAGCGCGAGCTGGGCTACCGCGACGCCGTAGGAGCCCCTGCTCACCGAGTCCACCGCGCCCACCGCCGACGAGGGCGGCAGCCAGCGCAGCACGTCCGCCACCGGGTCGAGCTGCCCGAGACCGGCCGAGCCGAGGCGCCGCATGCCGAAGTTGACGACCTGCGCCCCGACCGCGACGACCAGTCCGCTCAGCACCGCGAGGTCCCGTCCCTTGCGGCTGGTCAGCAGGCGGATGTTGGCGGCGGCCACGGCCCGCGCCAGGGCCACGCACACCAGCAGCGTGAGGACGAGGGCGAGGACCGCGACGACGGACGCGGCCACCCCGTGCGCCACCGTGATCACGCAGCCCACCAGCAGCAGCACCGTGAACAGCGGCCCGATGCCGACCAGGGACGCCGCCAGCAGCGCGCCGACCAGCGGTCGCGGCCGCAGCGGCAGCATCACCAGCCGGGTCGGGTCGAGGGTCTCGTCGCCGGTGGGGAAGAACAGCGGCATCACCGCCCAGCCCAGCGCGAGCACGGCCACGCCCAGGACGGTCACGGAGCCGATGTGTGCATGGCCGCGCAGCGCGATCAGGCCCGCCATCTGCAACGCGCCGAACACCAGCGCGACGACGGCCGACGCGATGAACGCGGCCCGCCGGTCGCCGGACTGCCTCAGCCCGTTGCGCAGCAGCGACAGCTTCAGACGTACGACGACGGGCGTGATCGAGGGGGCCACGGCGCTCATCGGGAACCGCCGCCCAGCCAGTCCAGGTCGGAACCGGCGTCCCGGCCCTGCGCGCCGACGAGTTCGAGGAACGCCTGCTGAAGGGTGGGGGCCTCGCCGCGCACCTCGGCGAGGGTGCCCTGGGCGCGGATGCGCCCCGCGGCCATCACGGCCACCCAGTCGCACAGGGACTCGACCAGTTCCATGACGTGCGAGGAGAACACCACGGTGGCGCCGGAGGCGGTGTACCGCTCCAGGACGCCGCGGATGATCTGCGCGGACACCGGGTCGACGCCCTCGAAGGGCTCGTCGAGGAAGAGGACTTCCGGGTTGTGCAGCAGGGCGCAGGCGAGACCGATCTTCTTGCGCATGCCGGTCGAGTAGTCGACGACCAGCTTGTGCTGCGCGCCCGCGAGGTCCAGCACGTCCAGCAGCTGCGTGGTCCGCCGGTCCACCTCGTCCCCGGGCAGCCCGCGCAACCTCCCTGAGTACGACAGCAGTTCGCGACCCGACAGCCGCTCGAAGAGCCGAAGTCCCTCGGGCAGCACGCCTATCCGCGCCTTCACCGCCACCGGGTCGCGCCACACGTCGTGCCCGGCGATCTCGACGGTGCCCTGGTCGGGCCGCAGCAGCCCGGTGACCATGGAGAGCGTGGTGGTCTTCCCGGCTCCGTTCGGCCCGACCAGCCCGATGAACTTCCCGGCGGGCAGCTCGAGATCGATCCCGGCGACGGCGACCTGCTGCCCGAACCGCTTCCAGAGCCCCTGCACGCGTACGGCGCTTGTACCCACTGTCACTGCTCCCTCCGTCAGCACGAACCCTACGGGGGACACCCTGACCAGGGGTGTGGGACCGTGCTGATCCGTGACTCCACCGTGCGGGGGCGGGCCGCCACGGGGCCGGAGCGGGAACGGGACGGAGACGCCTAACTCCGGTCCCTGCCGCACGCGTACGCCAGCGGCGGGACCAGCTCCTCGACGTCCGGCAGCCAGCGATTGGCCGGTGTCGGCCGGCAGGCCCACTGCACCGCCCGCGAGCCGTACCGCGTGGGCGGCGCCACCACGTACGCGCCCTCGCCGAGCGCGACCAGGTCGAGCGAGGCCGGCGACCAGCCCAGCCGCCGCAGGAGGTCCGGCAGTTTCACGGACGCGCCCGGCAGCACGAAGAACTGCATCCGCCGCTCGGGGGTCAGGATCACCGGACCCAGCGCGGACCGCAGCCGCTCCAGCCGGGCCAGCGCGAGGAACCCGGCCGTCTCCGGCACGGAGATCGCGTCGAACGTACGGCCCGTGGGCAGCAGGATCGACGCCGTCGGCTGCCGCTGCCACATCCCGCGCACCGTGCTCGCGCTGCCGGTCGCCAGGGACGCCCAGCCCTCGCGCGCCGGGTGCGCGCCGGGCGCGCCGCACCGCGGGTCCCCGCAGGAGCAGCACTGCACCCCGCCGACCGTCACCAGCCAGGTGCCGGGGAACACGTCCCAGTGGCGTTCCTCGGCGTAGCGAACGGCTGTCTCCGGCAGCGACTCCCCGCGCTGCTGGGGGACGTGACCGGCCACCCGGCCGGCGCTGTGTGCGGCTTCCGCGCCCGCGATCGTCTCTTCCACGCCCCACTCAACTGCCGCGCCCACCTGGAGTTACGGGCGGGTCGGGTGGTCGGACGCGCCGGGGAGGAGCACCCTCCCGTGCTCGGGGCGCATGGGTGCATGTGTGGGGGCGCGCGGGAGGATCGCCGGCGGGCGCTGGGTAGAGCCGTGGGGGGCGGCAACCGCCTTCACCCCGGCAATCCTCACATGTCCCGCATTTTCGGTATGTCCACGGGGCATCGATCTTCACGGCCGGAACTTTTCGCCGGGGCGCGGATCGCGTCCGGCCGCGCAAGAGCCGTCAACTCGGTGCGTGAGCGGGCACCGCAGCTTCAGGGGGTTAACGCCATGGCCGCCAGGCCTCTCGTCGCGCGGCAGCCGAACGAACGGCTGCAGGCGCTCATCCAGGAAGCGGGCTGCTCGAACGCCGGGCTGGCCCGCCGGGTCAACATGTGCGGCGCCGAGCACGGTCTCGATCTGCGCTACGACAAGACGTCGGTGGCGCGCTGGCTGCGCGGACAGCAGCCGCGCGGACGGGCCCCGGCGATCATCGCCGAGGCGCTCGGCCGCAAACTCGGCCGTACGGTCACGATCGACGAGATCGGCATGGCCAACGGCAAGAACCTCGCCTCGGGCGTGGGTCTTCAGTTCTCGCCGACGGTGCTGGGAGCCATCGAGCAGGTCTGCGAGCTGTGGCGCAGCGACGTGGGCCGCCGGGACTTCCTGTCCGGCTCCGCCGTCGCCGCCTCCGCGCTGGTCGAACCGAGCCGTGACTGGCTGATCTCCGCGCCGGACCCGCAGGTGGCACGGGCGGCGGGGTCGCGGGTGGGCCAGTCCGACGTGGCCGCCGTACGGGCCATGACGCAGGCGCTGGTCGAGCTGGACCACAGCCACGGCAGCGGGCATGTGCGCCCGGTGGTCGTGCACTACCTCAACAGCGTCGTCTCCGGGCTGCTCGCGGGCTCCTACCGGGAGGCGGTGGGCCGCGATCTGTTCGCCGAGGTCGCCCGGCTCACCGAGCTGGCCGGGTACATGGCCGTCGACACCGGCCAACCGGGCCTGGCCCAGCGGTACTACATCCAGGCCCTGCGCCTCGCCCAGGCGGCCGGGGACCGCGGCTACGGCGGCTATGTGCTGGCCGCCTCCATGAGCCACCTCGCCGCGCAGCTCGGAAACCCGCGGGAGATCGCCCAGTTGGCGCGCGCGGCGCAGGAGGGCGCGCGCGGTCGGGTGACTCCGCGCGCGGAGGCGATGTTCCACGCGGCCGAGGCGCGCGGCCACGCCCTCCTGGGCGACGCGCGGGCCGCGCAGCTCTCCGCCGGGCGGGCGGTGAGCGCGCTGGAGGCCGCCGAACCGCACTCCGGGGACGACCCGGCGTGGATCGCGCACTTCGACGAGGCGTATCTCGCCGACGAGTTGGCGCACTGCCACCGGGACCTGGGGCAGGCGGAGGCGGCCGCGCGGGCGGCGGAGGAGGCGCTGGCCGGGCATCCCGCGTCGCGGGCGCGGCGGCGGGCCATCGGTTATGTGCTTCTCGCCACAGCGCAGGTGCAGCAGCGGGAGGTCGAACAGGCCTGCAGCAACGGGCTGAAGGCGGTGGAGCTGCTGCGGACGCTGCGTTCCGACCGCGGCGCGGAGTACCTGGAGGACTTCCAGCAGCGCCTGGAGCCGTTCCGGGACGAGCCGGTGGTAAGGGAGTTCGGGGCGCGGCTGGAGACACGGGTGGCGGCGTGAACCGGTGCCCGCCGTGAGACCCGGGAATAAACAGCGCGCGGCGGGCGGGTTTTGTTACTGCGGTCACAGGGAAGGAGGTCTCGTCCCGTGCTGCGTGGCACGGGGCTCCGGGGACCCGGTAGCGTGAGCCGACGATTCCGAAGGTCCCCCATTCGTAGGAGTCCCGGTGACGCAGAGTGGACAGGGCGAGGAGCCCTCGGCGCGACCCGCGCACGAAGGCATCGTGCTGCCCTCCGACGGTGGTGAGCCCCTGCTGCCGGGCATGACCGGCGGCCCGGGCGGCCACCAGGCCGGAGCGAGCGGTCAGGCCCCGGCGGCGAACCCGGCCGGCGGTCAGGCCTGGGGCCAGCCGTGGGGCCCCGACCAGCAGCATCCGCCGCAGCAGGACCAGGGCTGGCAGCAGCAGTGGGGCTCCCCGGAGCCGTACGCGCAGGGCCAGTGGGACGCGCAGGGCCAGGCCCCGCAGCACCCGGGCGCGGGCCCCCTGCCCCCCGAGAACGCCCCGTACCAGCAGCCCGGCGCCGACCCCTACGGCGCCTCCGCGCACGCCGGGCACGGACTGCCGCCCGCGGGCGGCAGTCCGTACGGCGCCGGCCAGTCCGCACAGCCGGGCGCGCCCGCGTACGGGGTGCCGGGCGCCGACGAGGGTGCGACGCAGTACATCCCGCCGGTCCCCGCGGGCTCCGCGGACGAGGGCGTCACCCAGTTCCTGCCGCCCGTGCCGGGCGCGGGGGTGGACGAGGGCGCGACGCAGCTCATCCCGCCGGTGGGGCCGGGAGCCCTGCCGCCGGAGGGACCGGGCGGCGGCCCCGTCCCGTACCCGGGCCAGCTGCCCCAGGGCGCCGCGCCCGGTCACCCCGACGCCGAGGCGACGCAGTTCATCGCGCCCGTGGACGCCCAGGGCGGCGGGCGGCAGACGCCCGCCGAGTTCGACAACCTCTTCCGCAACGACGCCGGCGGCGGCGCCCCGTCGACGCAGCAGATACCCCGCTACGAGCAGGGCCCGCCCGACCAGCCGCCCGCCCGGCCCGCGTCCGCGCCGCCCGGCGGGTACGACGACGGCGGCCGGGGAGGCCGGCGCACCGGCTCGCGCGTGCCGGTGATCGCGGCCGTGGGCGTCGGGATCGCCGTCCTCGGCATCGGCGCCGGGGCGTTGCTCAGCGGCGGCGACGGGGACGCCGACAACGGCGACAACAACGCCCCCGTCGCGGCCACCGCGCCCGCCAACGACGACGCCTCCGCCGCGCCCGCCGCCGACCCGGCCAAGGAGCAGGCGGTCGCGCTGGACAAGCTGCTGGCCGACAGCGGCAGCAGCCGCGCCTCGGTCATCAAGGCGGTGGCCGACGTCAAGAACTGCGACAACCTCGGCCAGGCGGCCTCCGACCTGCGCGCCGCGGCCGAGCAGCGCAAGGGCCTCGTCTCCCGTCTGGGAGAGCTGTCCGTCGACAAGCTCCCCGGCAACCCCGAGCTGACGGCGGCGCTGACCAAGGCCTGGCAGGCCTCGGAGTCGGCGGACCGGCACTACGCGGCCTGGGCCGACCAGGTCGGCGGCAAGAAGGGCTGCAAGAAGGGCCACGCCCGGTACACGGGTGAGACCCAGGCCGGCGACCGCGAGAGCGGCACGGCCAGCGCCGAGAAGGCCAAGGCCGCCCAGCTCTGGAACACGATCGCGCAGACGTACGGCCTCACCCAGCGCCAGCCGACCCAGCTCTGAGGCCCGACGGCGCCGGAGGACGCGGGCTCAGCCGGCGTCCTCCAGCGTCTTGGCCACGTTGACGAAGCCCTTTGTGGCCGGCACCAGCCGGCCCTGCCGCACCGTCTGAAGGGACACGTCGGCGTTGGTGAGGCGGGCGAGGCCGGTGGAGGCGAGCAGGTCGGACAGGCGCCACCGCAGCGGCGGGGTCAGCCCGCCGGTGCGGACCTCCAGTCCGCCGTCGAGGGCGCGCCGCACGGTGGTGGCGCTCACCTCCTCGTCGCCGATCCGCTCCAGGACGGCCCGGAGCACCGTGTAGGCGACCCACGTGGTCTGCACCCCGGCGTCCTCCGGGTCGAGGCGGTTGTCGCCGAAGGCCGCCTCGTTGATCACCTTCTTCATCGGGTCCCAGCGCGAGTCGCCCGCCACCGGGTACCAGCCGGTGAGGTACGAGCCCTCGTACGGGCCGGACTTCCCGCCGCTGGCGTCGATCACGGTCTGGTCGACGCTGCCGAGCACGGCGGCGGTGCGCACCTGCGGATAGGCGTCGCGGGTGCGGCGGAAGGAGTCCATGAAGATGTTCGTGCGCTCCCCGAGGGCGGGGATCACGCAGCCCGCGCGCGCCGGGTCGGCGCTCGACTGCCGCAGCGCCTGATCGGCCTGGCCGGAGTACTCGGTGGCGTCCTCGGCGGCCCGCTGGTCGTGGGCCGGTTCGTGGCCGCCGGCCCGCAGTCCCGCGTTGAGCAGCCCGGGCAGCTCGTCGCCCGCGATGCTGTCGGGCCGTATCAGCGTGACCGGGCCGCAGTGCGCGGCGAGTTCCTTGCCCAGACCGGCCAGCAGGGCGGGCTGGCCGCCGTTGACCGGGTAGGACAGGGCGCGGGTGAACTCGGCGGTGGTGACGCCGTAGCCGCCGATGTACGGGATGCCGGCGGCCTCAAGGGGCGGGAAGAAGGAGTCGCTGTACTGGCTGTAGGAGCCCACGACGGCGACGGCGTCCTCCTTCACGGCGCGCCGGGCGCACTTCGCCGCGCCCACGCTGTCGTTGCCCTCGTTGCAGGTCAGGACGTTGAGCTTGCGGCCGGCGATACCGCCGTGGGAGTTCACCCAGCGGGCGTAGGCGCGGGCCATGGCGGGCATGCCGGGCTTGTTGGTCGCCCGGGTGTTCTGCGGCGCCCACGTCATCACGGTGACGGAGCCGTCCCCCGAGCCCCCCGTGGCACCGGGGACGACGCCGCAGCCGGCGGCGAGCGAGGCGCACGCCAGCAGAACCCCCGCCGGCGACAGGGTCCTTCTCACGGACCGGGTGAGGGTGGAGAGGAACGGGCCACGGGAGCTTTGCCTGCCGGTCATGCTCCGCACGATTCCGTCACATCACCAACCCGTTGATGACTCTCGGTCAATGAGTGGTGACGTATGAGTGAATTACGGGGGCAGGTGGGGCCCCTGGGGCGGGGAACGTACGATCGGTGACCGTGCAAGGTTCGGAGAACTCTTCCCGTCGCGGCCGTCGCTCCTCCACCATGGGCGGCATGCCACTCAACGACATGCCGTGGTGGCGCTGGCGCAGCAATGTGCGCTCCGCGCTCCACATGCTCTCCGACCCGGTGTTCCAGCGGAACGTCTGGCTGGCAGGCGTCGAAGGGTACGGCGACGTGACCGACGCCGTCTACCGCCTGGTCGAGGACACCTGGCTGGACAACTGGTCCGCCGAGAAGTACGTCGGCACGATCTTCCGGGACTCGCAGGAGGCGGCGCTCGTCGACACCGCGGTCCTGCGGGTGCTGCGGATCATGCACCAGGTCGGACCGGACGCGCCGGTGTCCGCCTATCTCGACCACGACGCCTGGCCGGAGGCGGTGCGGGCGGCCCGTGACGCGCATGTGCGCCTCGCGGCGAGCGACGGCGAGGACCCGGACACGCCGCCCCGCAGCCTGGAGGTGCTGCGGATCATGACCCGTTCCGCTTAGCGGACGACGCACCGTGCGGGGGCCCGGACGTGAGACGCTGTCCCGCATGAGCGAGCAGTCCTCCCGAGCCGCCGCGGCGCAGGCCGATCAGTACGTCCTCATCCTCTCCTGCCCGGACAAGAAGGGCATCGTGCACGCGGTGTCCAGCTACCTGTTCATGACGGGCTGCAACATCGAGGACAGCCAGCAGTTCGGCGACCACGACACCGGGCTGTTCTTCATGCGGGTCCACTTCTCGGCCGAGGCTCCGGTGACGGTGGACAAGCTGCGCGCCAGCTTCGCGGCGATCGGCGACTCCTTCGGGATGGACTGGCAGATCCACCGGGCCGAAGAGAAGATGCGCGTCGTGCTGATGGTCAGCAAGTTCGGGCACTGCCTGAACGACCTGCTCTTCCGCGCCCGGATCGGAGCGCTGCCGGTGGAGATCGCGGCGGTGGTGTCCAACCACACCGACTTCGCCGAGCTGGTGGGTTCGTACGGCATTCCCTTCCAGCACATCCCGGTGACCAAGGACACCAAGTCCGAGGCCGAGGCGCGGCTGCTGGAGTTCGTACGCGAGGAGAAGGTCGAACTGGTCGTCCTCGCCCGTTACATGCAGGTCCTCTCCGACGACCTGTGCAAGCAGCTCAGCGGCCGGATCATCAACATCCACCACTCGTTCCTGCCGAGCTTCAAGGGCGCCAAGCCGTACCACCAGGCGCACGCCCGGGGCGTGAAGCTGATCGGCGCGACCGCGCACTACGTGACCGCCGACCTCGACGAGGGCCCGATCATCGAGCAGGAGGTCGAGCGGGTGAGCCACAACGTCACCCCGGACCAGCTCGTCGCGATCGGCCGTGACGTGGAGTGCCAGGCACTGGCCCGCGCGGTCAAGTGGCACGCGGAACGCCGAATCCTGCTGAACGGACGCCGAACGGTGATCTTCGCCTAGCACGGGGCTCACATGCGGCTGAGGGAGGCCGCCGCGCACAGGACGTCCTGTATTGCCTCTCGGTCGCCGAGCTGGCCGGCCGCTGCCTCCCGTGGGGTCACGTGTCCCGCCGCCAGGCGGCAGAACTCCACGCCGTCCAGCGCCACATGGGCCACCTCGTGGTCCGCGGAGCCCACCGCTCCGGGCGAGTCGAGCGGGATCAGCCACTGGCCGCCGCCCAGCCCCTCGATCTCCAGCCGCAGGCTGCGCCCAGGATCGCCCGCGGTCACCAGATGCCGGGCCCGGGCGGGGGAGGCGAGCCCGGCCTGCCGCCGGGCGGCCAGCACCCCCGGCAGCATCCGCGCGGCGAGGTCGATCATCCGGTGCAGATGGCGCGGCGCCGGCGGATCGTACGGGTAGTCCACCGCCTCCGCGATGTCCTCCGCGTGCACCCAGCACTCGAAGGCGCGGTCCAGCATCGCGTCGGGCAGCGGCAGCGCGAAGGCGCCGTACGGCACCGACGGCTCCTGCACGCCGTTCGCGGCGAAGGAGACCGCGCGGACCAGGTCGTGCGTCTGCTCCCGCCACGGCGCCCGCACCGAACGGGCCGGCGGGGAGTGCGCGGCCCGCCAGTACGCCTCGGTGCGCGCCGCTGGGGTGGAGCCGTCGGCGGCGGAGGCCGCGTCGCCGAGCGGGTCGTCCAGGCCGAGGGCCACCGCGACCAGCCCGTCGACGCTCATCAGGTGCGCGATGACCCCGGCGACGCCGGTGTTCCGGCCGGCGGCGTCCTCGCCCTCGAACCACCGCAGCCGCACCGGCGCGTCCCACTCGGCGTCGCCCATGTCCTGGAGCAGCGCGTCCAGGCGGGCGGTCTCGGCGTCGTAGGGCGCCGCCCAGCCGGGCACCGGGATGTGCGGCGGCCGCCGTTCGAGACAGCCCTCCAGGACCCGGGTGCGCAGCGCCGGGTCGAGGTCGAGGGTGTCGGGCCGGTGCAGCAGGGTGGCCGCCTCCCGCAGCCCCAGCGCTTCCTCCGCGCACGTGCCGCACTCGCCGAGGTGCTCCTCCACGGCCGCCGTCTCCTCCGGCGAGCACGCGGCCAGCGCCCACGCCCCGAGCAGCGACTTCAGCAACTGGTGCGCCGCCCCGCCACGGTCCTCCGGCCCCGCCGGCTCCCGGGGGTCGTTCGGAGTCATGCGGCGCCTCCGTACTGGGAGGGCGCGCCGGGGATGTCCGTGTGGTGCGCGGTGGACAGGAGCTGGAGGCCGAGGCGCAGGCGGCGGCGGGCCTCGTCCTCGGTGACGCCGAGGTCGGCGGCGGTCTGCCGGTAGTCGCGGCGCTGGAAGCAGGCGAGTTCCAGGGCGGCGCGCAGCGGGGCCGGCATGGCGTGCACGATGTAGTCGGCGCGGGCCGCGGCGGAGGCGCGGCACACCCTGTGCTCCAGCTCCTCGGCGGAGCCCGGCCCGCCGCGGGCCAGCGCGGCGGTCTCGGTGGCGCGCAGCCGCTGCACGGCGAGCCGGTGGGTCAGCCCGGCCACCCAGGCGCGCAGCGGGCCCTGCCGGGGGTCGTAGGCGTCGGGGTGCTCCCAGACGTGGGCGAACACCTCGCGGGTGATGTGGACGGCGGCCTGCTCGTCGCCGAGGACCCGGTGGGCGAGGCCGTGCACCAGCGAGGCGAAACGGTCGTAGAGCTCACCGAGGGCGGCCGCCTCTCCCCGCAGGAGCCGCTCCCGCATGCCGCGGTCCCAGTGGGGCGGTGCGTCCTTCTTCGCCATACGGCCCCCTCCGCGCCCGGCCGTGCCGCGCCCCGCGCCCCGGCCCGTTCCCGTCCAGCTCCGTGTCTGCTGCGTATCCGACCGTGCGTCCGACGGTGTCCAGCGTGTCCGACGTGGTCATCTCGAATGTAGTCGGCACGTCCGACAGCGCACGCCCCTTTATGACAATGTGCGCCCCCTGAAGAGCCCCTGGTGGCAGGGGGAGCGAGTGAGGTTATGGCATCTGTCGGGCGACTTGCCCCTTCTGTCCCGCCTGGCCTTTCGCTTTCAGGTCAACTCGGATAGAACACGACCGAAGCTGACTGAAACAAGCCCCTGGTGGATCGGTCTCGGTTTGCTGTACGGCGTTTGGGGGAACGGCCGCTGGGCAGCCGCGCGGAAAGAAGCGTAGGGACTGGTTCCGCTTCCGGGCGGCTCCGGGGAAGTTCCGGCTGACGGAGGGCGGGCCGTGGCGTTCAAGGTGACCGACGACGAACAGGGCGAGTGGAGCGTGCTCCGGGTCGCCGGTGAACTGGACCTGGTGACCTCGCCGGTCCTGCGTCAGAGAGTGCACGAGGTGGTGGCCCAGGGACGGCACGATCTCGTCCTGGACCTCTCCGAGGTCTTCTTCTGCGACTCCAGCGGCGTCGGCGTGCTCATAGCCGCCCGCCGTCTGATCCGCTCCTGCCAGGGCCGGCTGCGCCTGATCCTCCCGGCCCGCGGCGCGGTCGACGGCTCCCACGTCAACCGGGTCCTCGGCGCGCTCGGCGTCCGGCGTCTCTTCGACGTCTACGCGGACCTGGCGGCCGCGGTGGACGACGAGCCGCTGTCCGCCTGACCGGCCGTCCGCCCCGGCGTTCACCGTCTCTCATGGGCAACTCCCCGTTGTCCAGGAATTCGCCGGGTCCTCGCCCGACCGTGGTGTTCGCGCCCCGGAGCGCTCCGCGCGTCGTACGCTCCCTGCCAGACGCAACCCCACACGTAAGGCGGCCCGTAAGACATGGTCAGCAGCGAGTACGAGCGCAGGATCGCGGCGCGGTTCGCCACCTTCGACCAGGACGGCAACGGCTACATCGACCGCGAGGACTTCAACGTGGCGGCCCGCTCGCTGCTCGCCGAGTTCGCCACCGCCGCCCGCTCCGACAAGGGCCAGGCCCTGTACGCGGGCGCTGAGGCCTTCTGGCAGGGCATGGCGGGGATCGCCGACCGCGACGGCGACCAGCGCATCACCCGCGAGGAGTTCGTGACCGGCGCGGTCAAGCGCCTGCGCGACAACCCCGAGCGGTTCGCCGAGATCGCCCGCCCCTTCCTGCACGCCGCCCTGGCCGTCGCGGACGCCGACGGCGACGGCGCCGCCACGATCGAGGACACCGTGCGCGTGCTCCGGGTGCTCGGCGTGCCCGAGGGGGCCGCCGGGTTCATCGCCGCCGCGCTCGACACCGACGGCGACGGCAGGGTGGGCGAGCAGGAGATCGTGCCTGCCTTCGCCCGCTACTTCACCGTCCCCGAGTAGCGTCGGCCTCTCCCGCCCCCAACCACCTGCGCGAAAACCGTACTTGAGCCCCCTCGGCGGCGCCCCGCCCCACCGAGGGGGCTCTCGCGCGCGTACCGGCCGAGTCGCGCAACACGCCCGGGCGCACGAGCAGTTCGGAACGCCGGTCGGTGCCGCGGCCGCCGCACGCCGGGCCCGCGCGCGGTGACGTCGACGGTCCCGGGCGGCCTCGGCAGCGTGGCCCCCGGCAGGCGAATGTCACCGATCGTGGCATTCGGTGATCACGGAGCGTCGTCGCCGGATGGTGTCCCGCGCGCGACTCGTCACGTCCCGGAGTCGCCGCCGTGCTCGGGTACCTTGTGTGGGATGCGAGTGGTTCCGAGCCCGAGCCGTCCCGTGTTGGGCGTCGCACAGTATGCCGCACGGGTACTCTTTCGCGCGGGAATATGCCCGAAGCGCTTGTTGCGGTGACGGTACGTCAACCATGCTGTCCCTCCAGGGAGTCACGTTCCGTGACGCTTGCTCTGGCTGTTGTTCTGGCCATGCAGAAAATGGCTACGATCGTGGCCTCGTGAGGCGCGAGGCTGTGTGTCCGCCGGTTCGGATGGTGTGAACGGTGCAGGTGCTTCAAGTGCAGCTGGAGATCCGGCCCGACCCCGCGGAGGTGGGGCGTGCCCGGCGTTGGGCCCGCTCCCGGCTCGCCGGGTCGGGAATAGCGGCGGACGAGCCGCTCGCCGAGACCCTCGTCCTGCTCGTCTCCGAGCTGGTCACCAACGCCGTGGTGCACACCGGTTGCCCGGCCGTGCTGCGGCTGTTGCTGTCCGGGGGGCCGGCCGGGGCGGCCACCGTGCGTCTGGAGGTGGCCGACGTCAGCACCCGGGCCCCCGTGCCGCGCTGTCCCGGTGACGAGTCGACCGGCGGCCGCGGCCTCGCCCTCGTCGACGGACTCGCCGACCGGTGGGGCTGGTGCCCGGAGGGCGTGGGCAAGCGCATCTGGTGCGAACTCGACCGCTGTGTCACGGCGGTTGACGCGGCGGAGACATCGGTGCCGGCGAACTGCGGCCGCACCAACTCGGCATACGACGGCTTGGCGTACGGGGGGTACGGGGCCTACGGCGGGCTCGCCTACGGGGCGGTGTAGTCCCGGTCGCCCGTAGCCCCGAAGGTCCGTAGCCCCGGTCGTCCGTAGCTCCGTAGCCCCGAAGGCCCGTAGCCCCGTTGTTCCGGTGGCGAGGCCGTGCGCCGGGAGATGCTTCTGTGCGCGCCCCGTTGCGAGGGGGCATAACGGGTAAATCGACAGGGCGGTGTTGACGCCTCGTGTCCGCTTGATCACGCTGGTGCTCAGCGATTCGCCGCGAGGGGACGACGAGGGCTGGGGCACCGGAAGTCCTCGACGAGTGCGGGTCGTGATGTCGGCGCCGACCGGTCCCTTCAGGGTCCGAGGGGGTGGGACCGGTGCGCCGGGATCGGAGGGCGGCGCGCGCTGCCGTTGGGGAGGCGGGCAGGGGCGCGCCGCCAGCCGGACCCGCCCCGCCCTTCGGGACGCCTAACGCGCGTCCACAGGCTGTGGAAAACTTTCCCGGCCCTGAAACCCGTCCTCGGCCCGAGCGGATCCGCTCACCCGGAAGGTCCGCCGGTAGGCCGTCGGGGTCACCCCGAGTGCCGCCTGGAGATGCTGCCGCATCGACTGCGCCGTGTTGAAGCCGGCGTCCCGGGCCACCCGGTCCATGGACAGGTCCGTGGACTCCAGCAGGTGCCGGGCCCGTTCGACGCGCTGCTGGGTGAGCCACTGCCCGGGACTGATCCCGGCCTCCTCGCGGAAGCGCCGGGTGAAGGTCCGTACCGACATCGCCTCCCGCGCGGCCATGTCCTGCAACCGGATGGGCTCGTGCAGGCGGCCCAGCGCCCACGCGCGCGCGGTGGTCGTGGTGGCGAGCTGCGCGTCGGGCACCGGCCGGTGGATGTACTGCGCCTGGCCGCCGTCGCGGTGCGGAGGTACGACGGTCCGCCGGGCCACCTCGACGGCGACCGCCGTGCCGTGGTCGCGGCGCACCATGTGCAGGCACAGGTCGATCCCGGCCGCGACGCCCGCCGAGGTCAGTACGTCGCCGTCGTCGATGAAGAGCACGTCCGCGTCCACCCGGACCCGCGGGAAGACCCGCTGGAAGTGGTCGGCGTCGGCCCAGTGCGTCGCGGCGCGCCGCCCGTCCAGGCACCCCGCCGCGGCCAGCACGTACACGCCCGTGCAGATGGAGGCGAGCCGGGTGCCGGGCCGGATGTGCGCCAGGGCGGCGGCCAGTTCCCCGGTCAGCACTCCCTTCTCGTAGACCGGGCCCAGCTCGTAAGAGGCCGGGACGATCACGGTGTCGGCGGTGGCCAGGACCTCGGGGCCGTTCGGCACGTGGATCGAGAAGTCGGCGTCCGTCTCCACCGGGCCGGGCGGCCGGACCGAGCAGGTGACGACCTCGTACAACGGCCGTCCGGACGCGTCCAGGGGCCGCCCGAAGATCCGGTGCGGGATGCCCAGCTCGAAGGGCAGCAGCCCGTCGAGGGCGAGGACGGCGACGCGGTGCGGGCGGAAGTCCGTGGCCTGGTCCATGGCCCGATCCTAGCGAATGCTGTCCTTCGGGCCAGTGGGGGAGGTCCGGGCCGTTGCCGGAAGCTCTACGGTGTGAGCCAGACAACCGAACCCGCGTCCGCCACCGCGGCCCGCACCCCGTCCCCCCGCCGTGCCGCCCGTGTCCACCGCGCATGGTTCGTCGCCGCCGTCGCCTTCGTCACGATCACCGGCGCCGCGGCCTTCCGCTCGCTGCCCGGCCTGCTCATCGACCCGCTGCACGAGGAGTTCGGCTGGTCGCGGGGAACGATCGGCGCCGCGGTCTCGATCAACCTCGCGCTGTACGGGCTCACCGCGCCCTTCGCCGCCGCGCTCATGGACCGCTTCGGCATCCGCCGGGTGGTCGCCTCCGCCCTCGTGGTGATCGCCGCCGGTTCCGGTCTGACCGTGTGGATGACCACCGCCTGGCAACTGTGGCTGTGCTGGGGCCTGCTGGTCGGCCTCGGCACCGGCTCGATGGCGCTGGCCTTCGCCGCGACGGTCACCGACCGCTGGTTCACCCAGCGGCGCGGCCTGGTCACGGGCATCCTCACCGCCGCCTCCGCCTCCGGCCAGCTCGTCTTCCTGCCGGTGCTGTCCTGGACCGTCCAGTCGCACGGCTGGCGCCCGGCCGCCGTCACGGTGTCGCTCGCGGCCCTCGCCGTCGTCCCCTTCGTCTGGCTGCTGCTGCGCGACCACCCGGCGGACGTGGGCGTGAAGCCGTACGGCGCCGACGAGTTCGTACCGAAGCCCGTGCCCGTGCCCGGGGCCGCCCGCCGCACCCTGGCCGTCCTGTCCTCGGCGGTGCGCACCGGACCCTTCTGGCTGCTGGCCGGCACCTTCGCCATCTGCGGCGCCTCCACCAACGGCCTGATCCAGACCCACTTCGTGCCCGCCGCCCACGACCACGGGATGCCCATCACGGCGGCCGCCTCGCTGCTCGCGGTCATCGGCGTGTTCGACGTGGCCGGCACCATCGCCTCCGGCTGGTTCACCGACCGCTTCGAACCGCGTCGCCTGCTCGCCGTGTACTACGCGCTGCGCGGTGTCTCGCTGCTGTTCCTGCCGATCCTGCTGGCGCCGACCGTGCACCCGCCGATGATCTTCTTCATCGTCTTCTACGGTCTCGACTGGGTCGCCACCGTGCCGCCCACCCTCGCCCTGTGCCGGGAGCACTACGGCGAGGACAGCGCGATCGTCTTCGGCTGGGTGCTCGCCTCCCACCAGGTCGGCGCGGCACTGGTCGCCTACCTCGGCGGTCTCGCGCGGGACGTCTTCGGCTCCTACGACGTGGTCTGGTACGCCTCGGGCGCGCTGTGCGCCGCGGCGGCCCTGATGGCGCTGGTGATCCGGCGGCGGCCGGGGATCCTGAGCCCCGCGGCCGCGTGAAACACCGACGTGCCTGTCGGCACGTCAGGTGGATCAGGCCGGCAGCCGGGAGACCTTGCGGCCGTCCTTGCGGGCGTTCTCCTTCGCGATGGCCCCGGCGATCCGCCCGGCGTCCAGGGCCAGTTCGCGGAGCATGCCGCTGATGGGGTTGGTGAAGCCGGTGAAGTACAGGCCGGGCGCGTTCTTCGGGGTGCGGTGACCGCGGACCACCGGTCTGCCACGGGAGTCGAGCACGTCCAGATGGCCGACCAGCCTCTCCAGGGCACGGACGTAGCCGGTGGCGGCGATGACGGCGTCCGGCTGGACGCGGGTGCCGTCGGCGAGGAGCACCTTGCCGTTCTCGAAGCCCTCCACGGCGGCCACGATCTCGACCCTGCCCTTGCGGACCGCGTTGAGGAGACCGACGTCCTGGACGGGGATCGCGCCCTCCGCGACCCGTGAGTACAGGCCGGTGCGGGGGCGGGGCAGGCCGTGCGCCGACAGGTCCGGCACGCTCACCCCGGCCACCGGTCGCGCGAGCACGTCGACGAGCCGGACCGGCAGCCGCCGTACGAGCACGCCCGTGTACTGGGCGGGCCACCCGGCCGTCGACCGGCGCACGATGTGCGGGGGAGTGCGCACCGACAGCCGTACCCGCTCGGCCCCGCCCTCCACCAGGTCCACGGCTATCTCCGCGCCGGTGTTGCCGGCACCGACGACCAGCACGTCACGCCCGGCGTACGGTCCGGCGTTGCGGTACTCCCCGGCGTGCACCAGTTCGCCGGGCCCGCTCTGGTACGTCTCCCGGCCGGACCAGTCGGGCAGGCGGGGCGTGTGGTTGTGGCCGGTGGCGACGACCACCGCGCCGCCGGTCAGCTCCCGTCCGCCGGAGGCGCGCAGCAGCCAGCCGGTGCCGTCCGGCGCGGGCTCGACGCGGAAGACCTCCACGCCGGTCACGATCTCGAGACCGTGGTGCTCGGCGTACTTCTCCAGGTAGCGCACCACGTCGTCGCGCCCGACCCACCGGCCGAACCGGCGCGGCATCGGCAGCCCCGGCAGCGCGGACAGACGCCGGGTGGTGTGCAGGCGCAGCCGGTCGTAGTGCCGCCGCCAGGACGCCCCGACCCGGTCGGACCTCTCCAGGACGACCGCGCGTATTCCCCGTGCGCGCAGCGCCTGCGCGGCGGCCAGCCCGCCCGGACCGCCGCCGATGACGTAGACGGGACGGTCGGCGTGCCGCGCCGCGGAGACGGTGGTCGAGTCGGTCATGGGCATGAGAGTAATCGCCCGACCGGTTGAGGGGACTCGGTCAAGGCTGGTATCGGTTGCGGATTGATCACGAATGAACGCTTGTGCGAGCCGGATGTCGTGAGGTGTCTAATGGGCCGGTGACCGCCGACCTGGATGACATACGCAACCTCGCCACGGCACGGATCTCGGGGGACGGGCTGCTGCTGCGTCCGTGGGATCCGGAGTCCGACGCCGACGCGCAGTCGTGGCTGCGCGGCATCACCGACCCGGAGTTCCGCCGCTGGAACACACCGCTCGTCCCCGTCACGGACCTCACCGGCGCCCGCGACTCGCTGCGGGTACGCGCCCTGCGCGCGGGGGAGGGCACGGCCGCGTCCTTCCTGATCGCGGACGCCGGGAGCGGCACGACGCTCGGGCACATCGGCGTCAACGACATCCGCCCGCCGCTCGGCGCCGCGACGACCGGCTACTGGGTTCTGCCCGAGGCCCGCGGTCGCGGGGTCGCGACCCGGGCGCTGAGGCTGGTGGCGAACTGGGCGTTCGGTGAACTGGGCCTGCACCGCCTGGAACTGGACCACGCCGTGGGCCACGGGGCGTCCTGCCGGGTCGCCGAGCGCTGCGGTTTCCGGCACGAGGGCACGATGCGCGGCGCGATCTTCGAGCCGGACCGCCGGGACGCCTTCCGGGACGCGCACCTGCACGCGCGTCTGGCCACGGACCCGGAGCCGGACGCCCCGTAAATTCGCGGGCGCCGGACGGCCTCGGACGGGACCATGGGGCATGACTTCCGGGACGACCACCGAAGACTGGCACCTGACCGACGACGTCGAGCGATTCCTGGCGCGCGGAGGGGAGTTCCTCCGCTCGCGGCCCGCACCGCACACCGTCCTCCTCACGGTGGCGGAGAACCTGCGCCTGAGCGGCGACCGGCTCTACGGCGACGCCGCACCCGAGTTCGGCCTGCTGGACGGGGACAGCGGGGCGGGCACGCGGGCCGCCTTCCTCCGCACGCCGCCCCATCCGCTCCTGCTCACCGCCCTGACCGAGGAGGAGGCCGCCGCGCTGGCGGCCCGGCTGGCCGGCGCGGGACACGAGGTGTCCGGTGTCACCGCGGACCGCGACACCGCCGCAGCCTTCGCCGGGGCCTGGCGCCGGATCACCGGCGCCGAGGTGCGCCTGCGGCAGCGGATGCGGCTCTACCGGCTGGGCGAGCTGACGGTGCCGCGGGCGGTCCCGCCGGGCCGGGCCCAGGTGGCGGGCGAGGCGGACCGCGAGCGACTGGCCCGGTGGTTCGAGGAGTTCTCGGTCGCCATCGGCGAGCCGGGCGTCCAGGACCCGGAGCGCTGGGCGGACGAGCGCGTGCGCCGCGGCGACGTCATGTTCTGGCACGACCCGGACGGGACGCCCGTAGCCATGGCCGGCACGACCCCGAAGGTCGCCGGACAGGTGCGGGTGGTCGCGGTCTACACACCGGCGCACCTGCGGGGGCGCGGATACGCGGGCGCCGTCACGGTCGAGGTCAGCCGGGCCGCGCTGGAGTCGGGGGCCGAGGAGGTGCTGCTGTTCGCCGACCTCGCCAACCCGACCAGCAACGGCCTCTACCAGCGGATCGGCTACCGGCCGGTGTCCGACTTCGCGATGTACGACTTCGGCTGAGCCGGGTCAGGGCCACAGCAGTTCGCGCGCCCAGCCGTCCGGCGTACGGCGGTAGCGCAGCCGTACGTGGCGCCGCCGGGCGTCGCCCTGGAAGAACTCGGCCTCGGTGGGCCGGAGGCGGTAGAGGGTCCAGGAGGGAACCTCGGTGTCCGGGGCACCGGCGGCCCGCTCCCAGGCCGACTCCGAGGCCCGGGCCAGTTCGTCCAGGGAGTCGAGGACCTCGCTCTGCCGGCCGGTGAGGGCGGCGGCCAGGGCACCCGTCGAGCGGGCGTGCAGGTCCGCGTGCGCCTCCTCGGGCGGGGCGGTCGTGACCGGGCCCCGGACACGGACCTGGCGGCCCAGGACCGGCCAGTAGAAGGCGAGGGCGGCGTGCGGACTCGCGGCGAGCTGGCGGCCCTTGCGGCTGCCGGCGTGGGTGGCGAAGGACCAGCCGTCGGCGTCCGCGCCGTGCAGCATCACGACGCGGACGTCGGGCCGACCCTCCTCGTCCGTCGTCGCCAGCGACATCGTGTGCGGCTCGGGCTGCCCGGCCGCCGCCGCCTCCGTCAGCCACCGCGCGAAGAGGGGCAGCGGGGTGGCGGGTGCCGTCGCGGGGTCCAGGGCGGGCAGCTCGGTGAACTCCGGGTCCCAGACGCGAAGTGACGCCAGCAGCTCGTGAAGATCCGGTTCCATGCCCCGAGTATCGCCCGCCCCGTGCGGGACTCAGCTCTTCCGGGCCTCCGGGGCGTCCGGGGCGTCCGTGGCCTCGTCGGCCTCGTCGGTGTCCTCGGCCGTCTGCTTCTCGCGCAGCGCCTGTTCGACCGCGTCCCGCACACGGGCGTCCTCGCGCAGCTTGCGCCGGGCGCGGACGCGGCGGGCGCGGACGACCGCCCCGACGGCGATCGCGATCACCAGGACGAGGAGCAGCAGCAGCGTCCACGGGACGGCCCAGCCGTGCGCGGTGCCCGTCACCGGGTCGAGCGCGGTGGTGGAGCCCGACGCGTCGGTGAGCAGGGGGGTGAGGGTGGCGGTGGCGGTCAGGACGACGCCGGGCGCCACGTCGTGCACGGGCACCTTCATCTTCCAGCTCTCGCCCGGGAGCAGCTCGGGCGGCGAGGGGATCCGGCCCGCCTCGGCGCTCAGCCATCCGAACGGGCCCGAGACCGACACCGACTGCCGGGCCGAGAGCACGGCGTTGCCCGTGTTGTGGACGGTGTACGTGACGGTGGCGTCGCCCGTGGTGAACGGGTTGGCGGAGCCGGAGTAGTCCACGCGCAGGTTCTCGACCGCCAGGGCGGGCCTGAGGTCGCCGCTGACGCGCAGCTTGACCCGGATGCCGAGGCGCCGGTCCACGTTGATGCCCTCGGCCTCGTCGGACTGCCGCAGCGAGGTCAGGACGCCGCCCACGTAGTCGCCGGGCGTGGCGTTGTCGGGCACGGTGACCGTGAAGGGGACCTTGACGGACTTGCCGGGCTTGAGGACGACGCTCGCGCGGTCGGCGTGCACCCAGGCGCCGACGCCGACGGACTTCTTGTCCTTGGTGAGCAGGTCGAGCTGGCCGGTGTCGGTCGTGAAGCCGTCGGCGGCGTACACGGCCAGGGTGAGCGGGGACTTGCCGCGGTTGGAGACCACCATGGCGTCCTCGACGCGTCCACCGGGGTTCACGGCGTAGCCGAAGCTGGACCGGTCGGCACCGTAGGTGTTCGGCGCCGTCCTGACCGTCCAGGTGACGTCGCCGCCGTCCGCCGCGGCCGGGGTGGCCCGCAGCCCGGTGAGGGCGAAGGCCAGGAGCAGGGCCAGGGCGGCGGTGCGGGCGAGTGCGGTGACCGTGGTCTTCCGGCGCGTTGCGGGCAGGGGCATCTCGGGGTCCTCGGGCGGTCTGGTGCGGGTCTGGAACGAGTGGCGGGGGGTGGGCACCGGAAGGTGCCCACCCCCCTGGTCAAGCGGTTACGGTCAGCTGCTCAGAGCGGTGATCGTGAGGGTGGCGCGGTAGGCGCCCTTGTCGACGCTGCCCGGGATCTTCAGATCCAGGTCGGCGCCCAGCTTGGCCTTGCCCTTGGGGTGACCCTGGTCGGCCCAGCCCAGTCCGCGCGAGACGGACAGACCCGCACCGCCGTCGTAGCCGGAGGCCACCTCCCCGCTGGCCTTGGCGCCGGCGCCCTCCTCGAGCACGTTGGGCTTCCACCCGAGGTACGCGCCGGAGAACACCTTGTCGGCGTCCTTGAAGTCACCCACACTGGCCGAGATCGACCACGGGGCGAGCGAACGGCGGCTGTCCGACACGAGGATCGGGTTGATCCTGCCGGTGGCCTGGAAGTAGTCGCCGTCGTGGTCCTTGGCGGTGCCGAGGTCCACCAGGCCGTTGTAGCCGTCGATCGTCCAGCCGAACTCGCCCGGGGCGGCGTTCGGGACGTTCACCTGGATGTCCTGGCCGTCGCCGTGGTACGGGTGCACGGTGACCTTGTCGACGACCGAGCCGACCGGCTGACCGGAGGGCGTGTTGACGCAGGAGGACTGGCCGAGCTCCACCGCGGCGTTGGGCGCCGCGCAGGTGCCGCTGCGCAGGTTCTCGACGACGAGCCTGTCGTTGCGGACCTTGACCTTGACGTAGCTGCGGACGTTCTCCTGGTTCTGGACCGAGTTGTACCAGTAGTTACCAGGGTTCAGCGGGTCGGCACCGTTGCCGGCACCGCTCGTGCCGCTGGTGTCCGGCTTGGTGATGCCGTAGTACTTCGAGCCCGAGGCCGAGTTGGCCGTCACGTACAGCACACCGCCCGGGCCGGGGTACACGTCCGCGGCGCCGGGCTGCTCGTCCTTGTTCTGCTTCTCGCTGTTCTTCAGCAGGTAGCTGCGCGAGTAGGCGTGGTCGTGGCCGGCCAGCACCAGGTCGACACCGAGCTTGGAGAAGGCGGCCGGCAGGTCGCCGCGGCGGACCTTGGCGTCGGAGTCCTTGGCGTGGGACGCCGGCGAGTACATGGCGTGGTGGAAGACGAGCACCTTCCACTTGGCCTCGGAGCCGTGCTTCTTGATGACGTCCGTGACGTAGTCGATGTGCGCCGCGTCGCCGCCGCCGCCCTGGCTGGTGGCGTAGCTGTTGCTGTTGATGTCGACGAACAGCACATCCTTGTAGATGTACCAGTAGTTGCCGCCGGACGTGTTGGAGGCCGGCTGGCCGTTGGAGTACAGCGGCGCCGAGCGGTCGGTGTTCGGCGTGTAGAGGTGCTGCTCGTACGCCTTGCCGCCGACGTCGTGGTTGCCGATGGTGGCGGCCCACGGGTACTGGCGCAGCTGGTTGGGCGCGAGGAAGGCGTTCCACTGGGACTCGGTGTTGGCGGTCTCGACGTGGTCGCCGCCCGACACCAGCAGCTCGCTGTCCGGGTTGGCGCCGAGCGCGACGTCGAGGGTGTCCTGCCAGCCGGCCTGGTCCTTGGCGGTGTTGCCGGACGAGCCGATCTGCGGGTCGCCGAAGAACAGGAAGTCGTAGTCGCCCTTGAAGTCCTGCGTCTTGAAGGAGTACGCGGGGGACCAGTTGCCCTCGGAGCCGACCCGGTAGGAGTAGGCCGTGTGCTCACGGAGACCGGTGAGCGTGGCGTGGCGGTTGTAGCCGCCGCTGGTGGAGATGTTCTCCCCGCCGAGAGCGTCGAAGGTGATGGCGGAGGCCGGGAACTCGCCCTTGTCCAGCTGCGCCGTCGGGGCGAGCTGGACCTTCTGCGTGGTGTCCGCCGAGGAGTACCAGGTCACGGTGCGCTGGGACTCGTTGGCGCCGACGCCGAGGATGATGCCGGTGAACGTGCTGGTCTCGGCCGCCTGGACGGGGGAGGCCAGGCCGCTGCCGAGGGCCACCGTCAGGCCCAGGAATGCCGCGGCGGTACCCGTGGCCACGCGGCGCCGCGCCGACCCGGAGGCCGACGAGGAGGGTCTCGAAATCATCAGATTCGTTCCTTTGGTGCACGGAGGTGCATGGAGTGGAGGCCATCAAGGTCTCCGGATTGGGTAAATCAATCGCAAATGCGATCTTGGGATCAGCTGAACTTCCCGCTAGACCTGGGCTGTTCTCAGCCTTCGAGCACCCGCTGCACGAACCACACCAAACCCATCGCGGCCACCCCCGCGCACAGGGCGCCGGTCGCCCACATGCCCGCCCTCGGCGCGCGGTGACGCAGCAGCGCGAGAAGCGGGAAGACGATCACGATGATCCCCAACTGCACCGCTTCGATACCGACGTTGAACACCAGCAGGGACCACAGCAGGGTCCACGACCACGGCTCGTCGATCCCCAGGGCGCCCGCGAACCCCAGGCCGTGCACGAGGCCGAAGCAGAACACGACCCCGAGGCGCAGCCATCCGGCCCGGTCCAGGCCCAACGGGCCCTGCTCCGCCGGTCCGGCGAGGACGGCGGCCCGGTCGTCGTGGCGCCGGAGCCGCCACAGGTGCCAGCCGGCGACGACGGCGATCGACAGCGCGATGACGGGCTCCACGATCCGCCCCGGCGCCTCCACCAGGCCGAGCGCGGCGAGCAGGAACGTCACCGAGTGGGCCAGGGTGAAACTCGTGGCCGCGAGCACGATCTCCCGCAGGCGGCGGGACCCGGCGATCAGCGCCAGCAGGAACAGGATGTGGTCGACACCGGTCAGCAGGTGCTCGGCGCCCAGGCGGAAGAACTCCCAGAATCGCTCGTACCACGACTGACTGATCGAGAAGGACGGATGGCCGGCGTCGAGCGCGGCGCTGCCGGAGATGCCGGTGAGGTCGTAGGTCGCGATCGTCCTGGTGTCGCGGACATAGCCCTCGGAGCCGGGGAAGAGCGTGCTGCGCACCTCGCGGTCGCCGTCCCCCGCGGGGCAGGCCCACTCCAGCGGCAGGGAGGCGTAGGGGACGCCCTCCCGTCGGCCCATCGTGACGTCGCCGGCCCGCGACGGTGTGCAGGCCTTGCCGCGGGCGCCGACCGAGAAACGCTCGGTGACGTACCTGACGGCCGAGTCGGAGTGCGACTCGATCGCCGCGGCCTGCGCCCGGGCGTCCTCCGCCTCGAAGGCGGCGGTGCCGGCCCGGAACAGGGGGTCGTCGTGCTCGGCGTCGGCGGCGGACACGACGAAGAGGTCGTACTCCAGCTCCAGCACCGTGCGCACGCGGCCGCCGTCGCCGCCCGTGATGTGGACGTACACGACGGACGAGAATCCATGGGCGGAGGCAGGTTGCCCGAGGCCCAGGAAGGCGATCACTGCCGCGGTGATTCCGACGAGGGCGCGGCGAACCCGAGATGACATGGTGGCTCCTTGGGGTTTCCCGTGCACGGTGCATGTCATCGGTGAACAAACTCCGGCCCGTCGGCGAACCGTTGAGAAACAACCCCCGCATCGGCGCTCCCGGGGGCGACCCGCGGCGGTCGCGGATAGCAGGATGGCGGCGCACCCACCTTCACTCGGAGGACGATCGCCTTGCGCTCCCCGCTTCGGGCCGTTGCCACGCTGGTCGCGGCCGCCGCACTGGTCACCGGATGCGGCTCCGGCGACGACTGGTCACAGCCGCACGCGAAGCCCACCGCCGTGGGTATGCTCGGCGCGGGGTTCACCGACCCCTCCGCCCCGCCCACCCCGGAGGCCACGGTCACGCCGCGGCCCGGTTCCTGGAGGGACGTGCACCCGCCGAAGGGCTACCGCGTGGTGCTGCTCACCGCGGGCGACGACCGTCCGACCAGGGCCATGGTGTCGGCGGTGCGGGACTGGGCGGCGAGCGAGCACGTCGACCTCAGGACGGTGACCGCCGACGGCCCCCACGACCTCGTTCCCGCCATCGAGCGGGCCATCGGCATGAGCCCGGACCTGGTCGTCGGCGCGGGCAACGATCTCGTCGACCCGCTCGCCGTGGTCACCGCGAGCCATCTGTCGCAGCAGTTCCTCGTCGTCGGCGCGGAGCTGGCCGAACCCACCCACAACGTCACGGCGGTCGACTGGTCCGGTGCGTCCTTCCGGGGCGAGGGGCTCGGCATGTCCTCGACGTACGACCCGGAGTCGTTCACCGCCGGACGCTGCGCCGCCGCCGTCCGGGCGGGCGTCGCGGCCGTCCTCCACGACCTGACGGGCATCGTGGTCTGGCTCGACCGCGTCTGAGGCCTCTCGCGTCTCTCCCCCGACATGGCGGCAGGCGGCGGTCCACCCGGGTGGACCGCCGCCTGCCTGACAGGACTTGGGGCCTGGACGGAGTCCGAGGCCGGGGTGCGGGCTATCGCGTCGGCTTCTTGCCGGTGACTCCCAGGTGCACCAGGAGCGCCAGGTTCGGCCTCAGTTCGGCCTGCTTCACCCCCGGGGCGAAGCCCTTCTGGTGCGAGGCGACCGCCGCGAGCATCGCGACCAGCGAACCGGCGATCGCGGCCGGATTCACGTCCTTGTCGACCCGGCCCTTGGACTGGAGTTCGGTGACCGATTCCGCCAGGGAGTTGTTCACGGAGTTCAGGATCTTCGAACGGATCTTGTAAAAGCGCTTGTCGCCCTCGGCGGCACCGAGATCGATCACGCGCAGAATGGCGTCGTTGTGGCGCCAGAACTCGAGAAACCCGTCCACGAGTTCCTGCGCCGTCTGCCAGCCGGCCTTGCCGGTCCACGACCGGCCTTCGAGCAGCTCGGCCAATCCGGCGCCCTCGGCGGCCATTTGCTCGGCGATCTCCAGAACGGCGCCCTCGACGTCGGGGAAGTACTGATAGAAGGTCGCGGGTGAAGTGCCCGCCTTCCTGGCGACATCGATGACCTTGACGTCCCGGTAGGGGGAGGAGCTGAGCATCTCGCTGAGGCAGTCGAGCAGCTTCTGCCGGGTCGCCTGCCCACGTCGACCGGCCACGCGGCCGTCGACGGTACGCACTTGTCCTGTCATGTCGTCAGCTTACCGAGCAGTGATCGGAGCGCGATTCGGCCGACTGCAAATGGGGTGCATGAGCTCTCAGAGGCTGGTGTGCCTGGTCTGCGGGCCGCGCGTGACCCGGCTACTTTGGCGACATGGCCGAAAACAGGGCATCCGCGAGCACAGAGGGCGTCCCCTGCTGGGTGGACGCGCAGCTTCCCGACGTCGAGGCGGGAAAGCGGTTCTACGGTGAGCTCTTCGGGTGGAGCTTCGCGGAGGAGACGTACGGCGCCTCCGTGCCGGCCCGGCTGCACGGGGAGCCCGTCGCCGCGCTCTCGCCGAAGACGGACGGCCGTATGCCCACCGTCTGGACCGTGTACTTCGCGACCCCGGACGTCCGGGCGCTGGCCGAGCGGATCCGGGCCGGCGGCGGGCAGATCGTGATCCCGCCCGCCCGGGTCGACGGACTGGGCCTGGCGGCCCTCGCCGCCGACCCCGAGGGCGCCGTCTTCGGGCTGTGGCAGCCGGACAGCCACCAGGGCTTCGGCAGACGCCACGAGCCGGGCACCTTCGTCTGGACCCAGCTCTACGCCCGCGACACCGAGACCGCCAACGTCTTCTACGGCGGACTGTTCCACGACGCGCTGTTCGGGCCGGGCGCCGAGCCGGAATTCGGCCGGGCCGCCGTCTCCGACGTCTTCCCGGCCGAGATGCCGCCGCACTTCCTCGTCCACTTCCGGGTCGCGGAGCTGGAGGCCGCCCTCGCCACGGTCGCCCGGCTCGGCGGGCGGGTGCAGGTGCCGCCCTTCGGGACGTCGTACGGAACCGTCGCCGTCGTCGCCGACAATCAGGGGGCGTCCTTCGCCCTCCTGGAGAGGTGAGGGAGAGGCGATCGGAGAGGTGAAATCCGCCCCCCGACCGGGAAGAGGGGGTTTTGCGGCGTGACATCCCGATGTGTCGCCGGGTTCGCAACCTGTGCGCCGGACAGGAAGAATCAGGGTCCGTGCCGCCACGGCGGTGCGGTGGTGAGACGCTGCACTTCGGTCGCGTACATATGTGGGTGGCGCGGCTCGTACGGGGAGGTGGCAGGCAAGTGGTGGATCAGCTGACGCAGCACGACCCGCGGCGGATCGGGCCGTTCGAGGTGCTGGGACGGCTGGGTGCCGGCGGCATGGGGCTGGTCTATCTCGCACGCTCGGCGTCCGGCCGGCGTGTGGCGATCAAGACGGTCAGAACCGAGCTGGCCGAGGACCAGCTCTTCCGGGTCCGCTTCACACGCGAGGTGGAGGCCGCACGGGCGGTCTCCGGCTTCTACACGGCCGCGGTCGTCGACGCCGACCCGCGCGCCGCCGTGCCGTGGCTGGCCACCGCCTACGTCCCGGCGCCCTCCCTCGAGGAGATAGTGACCGAGTGCGGTCCGCTCCCGGCCCAGGCGGTGCGCTGGCTGGCGGCGGGCGTCGCCGAGGCCCTCCAGTCCATCCACGGCGCCGGACTCGTCCACCGCGACCTGAAGCCGTCGAACGTCCTCGTCGTCGAGGACGGGCCGCGCGTGATCGACTTCGGTATCGCCTCCGGTGTCTCCAACACCCGGCTGACCATGACGAACGTCGCCGTCGGCACGCCCGCGTACATGTCCCCGGAGCAGGCCAAGGACTCGCGCAGCGTCACCGGCGCCAGCGACGTCTTCTCGCTCGGCTCGATGCTGGTGTTCGCCGCCACCGGGCACCCGCCCTTCCATGGCGCCAATCCCGTCGAGACGGTCTTCATGCTGCTGCGCGAGGGCCCCGACCTGGAGGGACTCCCGGACGAGCTGCGTCCGCTGATCGACTCCTGCATGCAGATGGAGGCCACCGCCCGGCCCAAGCCGGCCGACCTCCAGGCCCAGCTCGCGCCGCATCTGTTCGGCTCCGGCTCCGACGACAGCGGGACGGCCTCCGCCTGGCTGCCCGAGCCGGCCGTCGGCCTCATCGAGTCCCGCCGCGGCGGCCGCCTGGCCCTGCCGCCCGCCCCGCGCGCCGCCGTACCGCCCCCGCCCTCGCACAGCCCCGCCGTCCCGGCCCCGGCCCCGGCCCCACCCGCGCCCGTGGGCGTCCCCGACTCCGGTCCCGTGCGGCTGGCCGGCGCCCAGGTGCCGATCGGACCCGGTCCGCGCGTCGCCGACGCCCGTGCCGCCGCCGTCAAGGCGCCACCGCCCGAGGCGGGTCTGGCCGCCACCTGGTCCAGGCCGCGCCCCGGCGTCAACGGCGCCGACCCCGCCGTACCGGCCGCGCCGCCGGAGACCCCGGCCGGGTGGCGGCCATGGCGCTTCCGCATGTCCAACGACGTCTGGGGCACCCCGTCCGTCGCCGACGACCTCGTCTACGTCACCTCCTTCGAGGTGCACGCCCTGGACGTGGCCACCGGCCGCCGCCGCTTCAAGACCCGCGACGTGGCCTGGTCCATGGCGGTCGCCGACGGCCGCGTGCACGCCTCCGACGGGCCCACCCTGTTCGCCCTGGACGCCCGCGAGGGCACCGACCTGTGGCGGGTACAGACCGACGCCTGGGTGTACTCCCTCAAGGCCGACCGCGGCACGGTCGTCACCGGCACCCGCGGCGGGGGCGTCCAGGCATGGGAGGCCGCGGGCGGCCAGAAGCTGTGGGAGATCTCCGGCTGCCAGACCGACTTCGAGTCCCCCGAGGCGGGCCCCGTCGTCCACGACGGCACGGTGTACGTCTGGCAGGACGCCCGCCTGCGCGCCCTGGAGGCCCGCACGGGCGAGGAGCGCTGGTCCTACCCGATCGGCGACGCGGCCTCCTGCGGCGGCGTGCCGGTGCGCGTCACCCCGGCCCCGGACGGCTACGTCTACGTCTGCGCCGGCACCCGCGTGCTCGCCGTGGACGTGGCCAGTGGCCATGTCCGCTGGCACTTCGAGGCGCCCGCGGTCTTCCTCTGCCCGCCGGCCTTCGCGCCGGGCCCGTCCGTGAGCGGCGGCGGCGTCTACCTGGCCGACTACCTCGGCACCGTCTACGCCCTCGACGCCACCGACGGCCGCGACCGCTGGCGCATCGCCACCGAGTCCCGCGCCTCCGTCGCCCCGGTCCTGGTCGCCGCCGGGCACGTCCATGTCGGCAGCGGACGGGGCCTGTACACCCTGGACGCGGTCACCGGCACGCCCAAGTGGCGCTTCCAGGCGGGCGGCGAGATCGTCGGGGCCCCGGCGGTCGCCGAGGGCCGTATCCACTTCGGCTCCACCGACCACCTGCTGTACACGCTCAAGGCCGACGACGGCCGGCTGCGCTGGAAGCTCGCCACCGGCGGCGAGATCACCGGCTCGCCGGTGGTCAGGGACGGGGTCGTGTACGCGTGCAGCAAGGACCGCTGCGTGTACGCCCTGGACGCGGAGAAGGGGACGGGCACCGCCCGCACCACCTGACCCCGCGCCGGGGCGGTGGGGTGACGGCCGCCGTACGGGATGCGCGGAAGGGGCGCTCGGACGACGGCCGTCGGTCCTGACCGGCTTCGCTTCCGTCACCGCCGGCGCATATGACGCTACTCCGCGTGCGACCCCGTCGCCACGCGAGCCGCACCGGCCCGCCACTGCGCCGACCGGGTGACCCCGGCGGGGCGGACCCCACGGCTCCCACCACCGCCCGACCCGCCCCCGGACACACCTCGGCCGCGGCGGCTCCCCCTCGGTGCCACCGCGGCCGGTTCTCGTGTGCCGAGGCCTACTTCGTCGGCTTGAACGGCTCCGACGTGGCGTGCATGTCCTTCGTCGTGACGGGCTCGTCGGTGGCGTGCATGTCCTGCGTGGTCACGTCGTCGCCCGCGGACTGGGCGGCACCGGCCGCGGCCTCGGCGTTCGTCGTGCCGGTGGCGTGCATGTCCTGGGGCTTGATGACCGGCTTGTCGCTCATGTCCTTGCTCCACTCGGTGTGTTCGTCGATGGTCCGGCGAAGCCCGCCCGGTCACTCCCCCGAGGGTGGCCGGACGGGCCTTCCTGGGCCGCTCACACTGGTTCGCCAGTGCGAGGTCCCCCGTTCCCTCCTCAGCCGACCCCGCGCCCCCCGACGCGAAGGACCGACTGCCTTGAGAATGGCCCGAGGTGATAAACGAACGATGAACGGGCCCGCGGGGGCTTCGCGCGAGCCTCACGCCGCCTGTACGGGGCTCAGCAGTTCGCGCACGGCGCCCGCCTCGGGCGAGCCCGCTTCCTCGTAGATGCGCAGGGCCTCCCGCCAGCACACCCGGGCGCGGTCCGTCTGCCCGACGCGGGTGAGGGCGTGGCCGAGCACGGTGAGCACGTTGCCGCGCCGCCACTCACCGCCGATGCCGCGCAGCACCGTCAGGGCCATCTCGGCGTTGGCGGCGGCGTGCGCGGGGCGCTGCGCGGCGATGTCCACCTCCGCCAGGCGGAAGAGGGTCATGCCCTCCCACAGCCGCTGACGGCTGTCGCGGAAGACGTCCAGGGCCTCCAGGAGCCGTTCCGCGGCGCTGTCGAGCCGGCCGCTCTGGGTGAGCGCCATGCCCAGGGCGTAGCGGCCGTTCGCGCCGCGCATCGAGTTGCCCATGGCGTCGTAGACGTCGATGCCCTGCTGGGCCAGGGCGACCGCGCTCCCGGTCCGGCCGGTCGCCAGGTGGATGCGGGAGAGGTTGCACAGCGCGCTGGCCTCGCCGGGGCGGTCGCCGAGCATCCGGAAGAGCCGGATGGCCTCGGAGAGGTGCTCCTCCCCGTCCGCGTTGCGGCTCTGGTACAGCGCGATGATGCCGCGCGCGTTGCGGGCCCAGCACACGGGCAGGAGGTCGTCGGCCTGCCGGGCGAGACGGATCACCTGCTCCGCCTCCTGGTCCGCCATCTCGAAGCGGCCGCCGTCGACATGGGCGTGGGCCAGCGTCATCAGCGCCCGCGCCTCGGCATGGGCCGAGCCGAGCCGCCGGGCCTCGTCAAGGAGCGCCTTCGCCGTGGCCTCGTACTCCCTGGAGTTCGCCCCCGACTCGGAGATGTCGAGCGCCGCCCAGAGCAGGTCGATCGACCGCCGCAGCATCGACGGCAGGTCCGCGGGCCGGCGGGCGGTGGCGAGGAGGCAGTTCGCCTCCCGGTACAGCCAGTCCCGGGCACTCCGGCGGTCCGGGAACCGGAGCCCGGGGTACTCCGTCGGCTGGAGGTGGTCCACCAGCCGGTCGCCGGGGCGTTCGATCGCGTAGACGTGCGCCGCCGTGGCCAGGTAGAAGTCCAGGAGCCGCGACATCGCCGCCTCGCGTTCGCCCGGCGGGTGTTCGTCGCGTTCCGCGCAGGCGCGGGCGTAGAGGCGGACCAGGTCGTGGAAGCGGTAGCGGCCGGGCGCCGCCGACTCCAGGAGCGAGGTGTCGACCAGGGACTCCAGCAGGTCCTCGGTGTCGTCCGCCGGCAGGTCGAGGACGGCGGCCGCCGCGTCCAGGGACACGTCGGGGCCGTCGGCCAGGCCCAGGAGCCGGAACGCACGCGCCTGCGCGGGCTCCAACTGCCCGTAGCCCAGCTCGAACGTCGCCTTCACCGCCAGGTCGCCCGCCTGGAGCTCGTCCAACCGCCGCCGCTCGTCGGCGAGTTTCGCCGCCAGGACCGAGACCGTCCAGGTCCTGCGCGCCGCCAGCCGGGACGCCGCGATACGGATGGCCAGGGGCAGGAAACCGCAGGCGGCGACCACGTCGAGGGCCGCCTCGCGCTCGCCCGCCACCCGCTCCTCGCCCACGATCCTCGTGAACAGGGACAGCGCCTCGTCGGGGCTCATCACGTCCAGGTCCACCAGGTGCGCGCCCGCCAGGTCCACCATCCGCACCCGGGACGTGATCAGGGCCGCGCAGCCCTCCGTCCCCGGCAGCAGTGGTCTGACCTGGGCCGCGTCCCGCGCGTTGTCCAGCAGGACCAGGACCCGGCGGCCGTCGAGGACCGAGCGGTACAGGGCCGCGCGTTCCTCCAGGGAGTCCGGGATCGCGGAGTCCGCCGTGCCGAGGGCACGCAGGAAGGAGCCGAGGACCGTCTCCGGCTCGGCCGCTCTCGCACCCGCGCCCTGGAGGTCCACGTACAACTGGCCGTCCGGGAAGGCGGCCCGCGCCTGGTGGGCCACGTGGACGGCGAGCGTCGTCTTGCCCACGCCGCCGATCCCGGCCAGGGCCGACACGGCCATCACCCGGCCCTCGGCCGAGCCCAGCACCTCGCTCAGCTCGGCCACGAAGGCGCTGCGGCCCGTGAAGTCCGGCACGGTCGCCGGGAGTTGCGCGGGACGTACGGCGACCACCGCCGGTTCGGCCACCGGGGAGGACGGCTCGGCGAGGGCCGGGTCGGCCTGGAGGATGCGCTGTTGCAGTTCCCGCAGTTCGGGGCGGGGGTCCACGCCCAGCTCGTCGGCCAGGAGGCGTCTGGTGTCGGCGTACACCGCCAGCGCCTCCGCCTGCCGGCCGCTGCGGTACAGCGCCAGCATCAGCAGTTCGCGCAGCCGTTCCCGCAGCGGGTGGGCCGCCGTCAGCGCCGTCAGCTCCGAGACGGCCTCCGCGTGGCAGCCCTGTTCCAGGTCCATGTCCAGGCAGGACTCAAGGAGTTGCAGGCGCCACTCCTCCAGGCGCACCCGCTGTGCCTCCGCGTAGGGGCCGGGCACCCCGGCCAGCGGCTCCCCGTCCCACAGGGCGAGCGCCCGCCGCAGCAGCTCGCGCGCCCGGCACAGGTCACCGGCCGACCGGGCCTTGTCGGCGCGCGCCGCGAGCTCCTGCGCCTCGGCCAGGTCAAGGGCGCCCTCGTCCGTCCCGCGCACCGCGTATCCGCCGGACTCGCTGACCAGCACCCCGGGATCCAGCGCCTTGCGCAGCCGGGAGGCGTACGTCCGCACCGCCGCCAGCGCCTGCGACGGCGGCTCCTCGCCCCACAGCGCGTCGATCAGCTCGGCCGCGGTCGCGGTACGGCCCTCGCGCAGCAGCAGCGCGGCCAGCAGGGCGCGTTGCTGCGGGGAACCGGTGGGAAGGGGCTGCTCTCCGCGCCAGGCGCGCACCGGGCCGAGCACGCTGAAGCGCAGCGTCGCCGATTGCTCGGGACACCGCTGCTCAGGCACTCGCGGTACACCTTCCATCGCTGCCCCCTGGCCCCCTGCCGAACCGTCAACAATCAGGGCTAGTTTGCCTTGTTCACGGTAGATGCGTCAGCTCCCGAGACGGCGATCACAGCCCCGCACATCGCACGACACAAGGCCCACACATCCTCTCCGCACGCTCTCTGCCCCGACGGCCGGGCGAGCGGGCGCCGACCGCCCGTCAGTCGTGTCCGCCCGTGCCCAGAAAGATCGGGTTCGTGAGCGCCGCCATCACACCGGGCAGCGGCCCCACCGCGGTCTCATGGCGCACCTCGGCCCGTACGTACGCCGCGTACGCCGGGGTCGTACGCCACTCGACGGCACCCGAGCCCGACACGGGGAACGGGTCGCTGGTGAGGAGCACTCCCTGGTCGGTCACGAGACGGACCGTGCAGCGCGGTACGCCGGAGGCGTCGAGGCGGACCGTCACCGGGGTGTCCGGGGCCACCCGCAGCCGTTCCCCGATGTCCGCCCGCTCGCCCCCGGCCGCCGTCGCGGTGAAGGCGAGCGACACGCGCCGGGACTCGGCGACGTACGAGCGGCCCGCGCGGATGCCGTCCTGGACGGCCTCCCGGGTGAGGTCGTCGGCCAGGACGACCGTCTGGGGCAGGCCCACGGAGTCCGGCGGCCGGTGGGCGTCGCTGCCGCCCATCGCGGGCAGCGGGCGACGGTCCCCGTGTGCCGCCGCCACGAGCGTGGCGTCCCACGCGGCCACCGCCATCTCGTCGTCCGGGGTGAAGGGCCCGTTCCACACCTCCACGGCGTCCGCCTCGGCGAAGCCGAACTTCCAGGCGCAGCCGACGCAGCCGGCGTGCGGGTGGGCGGGCACGACCAGGCCGCCCGCGCGGCGGATCTCGCGGGCGAAGCGGGCGAAGCGGCCCTCCCGCGCCCGGTAGCGCCAGTCGACGAAGGTGCCCGGGTCGGTGCCGAGGGCGAGGACGTGTCCGTTCCTCGTCGTCACCTCCTCGCCCAGCATGATCAGCAGGTCGTCGCCCGCGTGGTCCGCCCAGTGCGCGTGCGAGGCGTGGGTGTTGTGGTCCGAGCTGTTGATGAAGTCGAGGCCGGCCGCCCTGGCCCGGGCGGCGATCTCGGCGGGGGTGCGGCGCCCGTCGGAGTACCAGGAGTGCAGGTGGCAGTCCCCCCGGTACCAGGCCCGCCCCCGCCCCCTGGCCCACTGCGGCGGGTACACCGGCGGTACGGCCGTGCCCGGGGCGCCGTGGGTCAGGGTGACGTCGAGCGCGTACGACAGGCCCTGCGGGGCGACCGTGTACGGCCCGAGCACGATGTGCCAGACCCCGGCGCCGACCGGCCCCGCGATGTACCCAGGCGTCGCGTCGTCCGCGCGGATGAAGAACTCCGAACGCGCCCCTCCCGACCAGCCGCGGAAGCCCCGGCCGCCCGGCTCGATGCCGCGCTGGTCGAAGATGCCGATGTCCAGCGCGTTGCCGGGCGTGCCCGCGGGAACGGCCGGCCGGTCGTAGGTGTACGAGACCCTGATCTCCCGCACCCCGTCCGGAACGTCGACGGGAACGTACACGTAGTCGGCCGCCCCCGGGGCCAGCGTCCCCCGGACCGCCCGGGTCACCTGCCCGCCGTCCGGGCCCCTCGCGAAGGTCACGCTTCCCAACGTAGGCGCCACGGAGGCGGCCGTCACGACGGGAGTGCGCCGTCCGGGTCCGCGGCCGGACCACCGCGTTGCCGGCCGGTCCTTCCTTGATCGGCCCTGGTGACCGCGACCGTATGCTCGAAGGATGACGACTTCCGTGGTCTCCGGAACCGGTCCCACCGAGAACTCGCTGCGTCGTGCGCTCAAACGTGCCCGGGAAGGGGTCGCGCTCGATGTCGCCGAGGCGGCGGTGCTGCTCCAGGCGCGGGGCGAGCACCTTCAGGACCTCGCCGCCTCCGCGGCCCGGGTGCGGGACGCCGGTCTGGAGGCGGCCGGCCGTCCCGGCGTCATCACCTACTCCAAGAGCGTCTTCATCCCGCTGACCCGGCTGTGTCGCGACAAGTGCCACTACTGCACGTTCGTCACCGTGCCGGGCAAGCTGCGCCGCGCCGGGCACGGGATGTTCATGTCCCCCGACGAGGTCCTCGACATCGCCCGCCGGGGCGCCGAACTCGGCTGCAAGGAAGCCCTGATCACCCTCGGCGACAAGCCCGAGGACCGCTGGCCGGAAGCGCGCGAGTGGCTCGACGCGCACGGCTACGACGACACCATCGCCTACGTGCGCGCCGTCTCCATCCGCATCCTGGAGGAGACCGGCCTGCTGCCGCACCTCAACCCGGGCGTCTTGACCTGGACGGACTTCCAGCGCCTCAAGCCCGTCGCCCCCTCGATGGGCATGATGCTGGAGACGACCGCGCGCCGGCTGTGGTCCGAGCCGGGCGGCCCCCACCACGGCTCCCCGGACAAGGAACCGGCCGTACGGCTGCGGGTGCTTGAGGACGCCGGCCGCTCCTCCGTCCCCTTCACCTCCGGGATCCTGATCGGCATCGGCGAGACGTACGAGGAACGCGCGGAGTCCCTGTTCGCCCTGCGCAAGGTCGCCCGCGCCCACCACGGCATCCAGGAACTGATCATCCAGAACTTCCGCGCCAAGCCGGGCACGGCCATGCGCGGCATGCCCGACGCCGAACTCGACGAACTGGTCGCCACGGTGGCCGTCGCCCGGCACATCATGGGCCCCTCCGCCTGCCTCCAGGCCCCGCCCAACCTGGTCGACGCCGAGTACGAACGGCTCATCGGCGCCGGCGTCGACGACTGGGGCGGCGTCTCCCCCCTGACCATCGACCACGTCAACCCCGAACGCCCCTGGCCCCGGATCGAGCAGCTCGCCGAGAAGTCCGCCGCCGCGGGCTTCGAACTGCGCGAACGGCTCTGCGTCTACCCCGAGTTCGTCACCCGCGGCGAACCCTGGCTCGACCCGCGCCTGCTGCCCCACGTCCGCGCCCTGGCCGACCCCGCCACGGGCCTGGCCCGCCCGGACGCGGTCGCCGAGGGCCGGCCCTGGCAGGAGCCCGACGAGGCCTTCACCGCCACCGGCCGCACCGACCTGCACCGCACCATCGACACCGACGGCCGCACCGCCGACCGCCGCGGCGACTTCGACGAGGTGTACGGCGACTGGGGCGCCCTGCGCGAGGCCGCCGCCCCCGGCATGGCCCCGGAACGCGTCGACACCGACGTACGGCAGGCCCTGCGCACGGCCGCCGACGACCCCACGAAGCTCACCGACGACGAGGCCCTGGCACTGCTGCACGCGGACGGCCCGGCCCTGGACGCGCTCTGCCGGATCGCGGACGACGTCCGCAAGTCCGTCGTGGGCGAGGACGTCACGTACATCGTCACGCGGAACATCAACTTCACCAACGTCTGCTACACCGGCTGCCGCTTCTGCGCCTTCGCCCAGCGCCGCACCGACGCCGACGCCTACACCCTCTCCCTCGACCAGGTCGCCGACCGCGCCCAGCAGGCATGGGACGTCGGCGCGGTCGAGGTCTGCATGCAGGGCGGCATCCACCCCGACCTGCCCGGCACGGCCTACTTCGACATCGCGCGCGCGGTGAAGGAACGCGTCCCCGGCATGCACGTGCACGCCTTCTCCCCGATGGAGGTCGTCAACGGTGCCACCCGCACCGGCCTGTCCATCCGCGAGTGGCTGACCGAGGCCAGGGCGGCGGGCCTGGACAGCATCCCCGGCACGGCGGCGGAGATCCTCGACGACGAGGTCCGCTGGGTCCTGACCAAGGGCAAGCTGCCCACCGCCACCTGGATCGAGGTCGTGACGACCGCCCACGAACTGGGCATCCGCTCCTCGTCGACGATGATGTACGGCCACGTGGACCAGCCCCGCCACTGGCTCGGCCACCTGCGCACCCTGGCCCGCATCCAGCAGCGGACGGGCGGCTTCACGGAGTTCGTGACGCTCCCCTTCATCCACACCAACGCCCCGGTGTACCTGGCGGGCATCGCCCGGCCCGGCCCCTCCGTGCGCGACAACCGCGCGGTCACGGCGATGGCGCGGCTCCTGCTGCACCCCTGGATCCCCAACATCCAGACGAGCTGGGTGAAGCTGGGCGAGGCCGGCGCCGCCGACATGCTCCGCTCCGGCGCGAACGACCTCGGCGGCACGCTGATGGAGGAGACGATCTCCCGCATGGCGGGCTCCTCCTACGGCTCCTACAAGTCCGTCAAGGACCTGGTCGCGGTGGCGACGGCGACCGGACGCCCGGCGAAGCCGAGGACCACGCTCTACGGCGAGGTCCCGGAGGAACGGCAGCGGGCGGCCGCCGCGTCGGACGGCCACCTGCCGGACCTGCTGCCGGTGCTGGACTGAACAGAGGTAGACGCAGCTCGCAGTACGATGATCCGACCCCCGCCGGAGGGGTCGAGTAGCACCGAGGAGATGCGTGCCCATGGCGGCCCGAATACCTTCGTGGGCCTGGGTCAGCGGCCTGACCGTGGGCGCGGTCGCGGCGGTGGCCGTACTGGCGGCGAAGGCCGACCAGGGTGCCCACCCCACGGCCCCGACCGCCGCCCACCGACCCGTGTCCTCCGCGAGCGCGAGCCCCTCCGCCAAGCCCAAACCCAAGCCCGTGGCTCCGCCGGCCGTCCCGGCCGACTCGGGCGTGGGCCACCGGATCGTCTACGCCCTCGCCCAGAAGCGGGTGTGGCTGGTCGACGAGAGCGACAAACCCACCCGCACCTTCCCGGTCTGGCCGGGCACGGTGAGCCCCGACCCGGGCGCGTACGTGATCTCCCAGCGCGTCCCCTCGACGACCGGCTCGGACGGCGTCCAGATCGAGCACATCATGTACTTCGCGGGCAAGTCCGGCGTCTTCATCGCCTTCAGCAACGCCGTGGACGGCGCCTCGCCCCCACCGGCCGCCGCCGACGCCAAGACGGGCGGCATCCGCATGGGCAAGCCCGACGGCACGGCCCTGTGGACCTTCGCGGACCAGGGGACGAGGGTCGAGGTCGTCAACTAGCGACGTCATCGAGGAACGCGCTCCACGACGCACCCCCGAACACGATCCGCGCCCCGTCCCGGTCCTTGGAGTCCCGGACGTGAACGGCGGCGGGGGAGGGGGTGGGGGCGGATATGGCGACCTCGACACAGTCGGGGCCGTCGTTGCCGCTGTAGCTGCTCTTGAACCACTCCAGCGCGGGGGTCATGCCAGTTCTCCCAACATTTTCTCGATGAACGCCCGTGACTCCCGGGGCGCGAGAGCCTGCGCGCGGATCATGCCATAGCGCATTTCGAGGATCTGGGCTTCCCGTGGATCAGTGATCACCCTGTCGTGCAGCTGGCCTTCCGAGTGCCCGAGCGTCTTGCCTCCCTGGAGCTTCAGCAGCCGGAACGAGCCCATGATGGCCGCGTGGTCATCCCGGTCGGTGGGCATCACCTGGATCTCGACATGCCGCAACTCGCTCATCTCCAGCAGGTGTTCGAGCTGCCGCCGTAGCGCCATTCTGCCCCCGAACGGCCGCCGTAGCGTCACCTCTTCCTGGACGAAGGTGATCAGCGGCCGTGGCACGCGCTCGAAGACGGCCTTGCGCGCCATACGGGCGGCGACATGGCGCTCGATCTCGTCCTCCGTGTAGGCAGGACGTCGCATTCCGTACAACGCCTCGGCGTACTCCGGTGTTTGAAGCAGCCCGTGGATATGGAGAGCGGCATACGTCCCCAACTCGACGGCCTCGCCCTCCAGCTTCGCCAAGTCCCGTACCTTCTTGGGGTACCGGGCCCGCTCCACGTCCGCCTTCATCACGGACAGCTTCCCGCCCGCGCCGAGCACCTCGTCGGCCTTGTCGAGGAAGTCGGGCTTGGGGATGCGGCGTCCGCGTTCGACGGACGACACCATCTCGTCGCCGTACCCGATGGCGGCGCCGAGTTCGCCCTGCTTGAGCCCGGCGGCCTCGCGCCACATCTTGATCTGCCGGCCGACCGTCCTGAGTACGGCCTCGGCCTCTTCGTCCTCCATGGGATTCCCCTTTCGATGTACGAACCGGACGACTCCGCAGTGCGTTCGTACAGTCACGTTGCGTACCGCGATGATGGCTGTTCAGCCTAGGGATGGATGACGACTCTGGGTGACATGAGTAAGAAATTCCCCCTGCCGATCGCTGCTCCGCGGGCCCAGTTCGCCGTGCAGCTCTCCGCGACGCGCAGAGGTGCGCGACTGGCCCGTCTGCTGGCCGAACGGCAACTGGACGACTGGGGAGTGGGCTTGGCGGACGCGGTGCAGATCGTGGCGGAGCTGGCGGCGAACGCGGCGTTCCACGGGCGGGTCAGGGGACGGGACTTCCGGCTGGTGATGAGGCTGCACGGGGAGGGCGTCCTGCGTATCGAGGTGACCGACGCGCGTGGGGACCGGCTCCCGAGGATCGCGGACCCGGTGGCGGCGGACGCGGAGTCGGGACGGGGCCTGCTGCTCGTGGCCGCGCTCGCCGACCGCTGGGGCGTCACCGAGGCCCCCGCCCGCGGCAAGACGGTCTGGGCCGAACTCGCACCGCGTCGCGGAGACCGGTGACCCGGCGGCGCCCGACGCCAAAGACCAAAGAACCGGGGAAAGAACCGAACCCACCCCCACCGCCCCCGTCGATCACCCGGCGGAGTGAATATGCCCGGCTCGGCTGGCGCGGCGAGGTGAACGTGGTGCAATCGGGCCGAATGACGACTCGAACGACCTCGTACAACAAGCCGGTGCGTGCCGAGGCCGCCCGGCCCGTCGAGCCCGCTCGTCCGGCCGCCCCGCCCGCACCCCGCACGGCGAGCGACCTGCCGGCCGGCCTCCGGGCCCACGACTCCCGCCTGCTGACAAGCAGCCTGACGCCCAAGCCTGAGCTCACACCGGAGGCACTGCGGGCGGAGATCGCGCGCATCGCTCCGGCCCGGATTCCCGCTTTGACGCAGCACCTGGTCGAGGCCACGACGAACGCGCAGCAGACACAGAGCCTCGCGCCACTGAAGGCCTTCGTGCACTCCTGGGCGGTGTTCGTGGCGATCGAACGGCACCCGCAACGGGCCGCCCGGCTGCGTGAGCTGGAACGGATCCTGATCAGAAACTCGCCCGAGGTCATGGTGGCTCTCGAGGACGCTCGAGCCGGAGGAAACGGCACGTAGGGAAGTCCCGTTGGAGGAGGCCGAGCTCGCCAGGAAGGCGTTCGGCAGTCCGACGGAGGGGGAACGGGAAGTCGTCCGGGACGCGCTCGCGGTCATTTGCCGTGAGCCGGGTGCAGGTCGCGAGATCCCCGGCTGGCGGCCCCCATCCGTGGAATACACCTATACGACACCGCTCGCCCGTGACTCGGCTGAGGCCATCACTGTCGTCTGCACCCATACGCCAGGCATGGGGGTGACGGTCGTCTACTACTTCCGTGATCCTCAGGTGGTCGACTGAGGCCGTTGTCCAGTCCTTTGGCTGAAGCTTTCGGATTGCTTTCGCCACACCTCCCTCACCGGTCCATCCCCTGAACAGACCGTTCCTGTTCGATTACTGTGCTGAACTGTTGGGCGTACGGACGGGTAACTGCCGGGAGGTCTCAGCGTGGGTGCGACGTCCGGGGGCCTCTGGGGGCGTGGCGAGCAGCAGGACTTCCGGAGCCGGGTGCGGGGGACGTTGCTCGGGGTGGCCATGGGGGACGCGCTCGGGGCGCCGGTGGACTGCCTGGGCCTCGGAGCGATCAGGCAGGCCCACGGACCCGAGGGGATCCGCGACCTCGTGCCCGCCCACGGCCGCCGCGGCGCCGTCACGCACGTCACGCAGCTCACCTTGTTCTCCGTCGACGGGCTCATCCGGGCGCAGGTCCGCCGCGACACCGGCGCCTGGCACCCGCCCACCGATCTGCACCGCGCGTACCTGCGCTGGGCCGCCACCCAGCGCGACTGGGGGCCGGACGAGCGGCGCGAGGAGGACGGCTGGCTGGCCCGCGAGGAGTGGCTGTACGCCCGGCGCGCTCCGAGCAGGCCGCTGCTGATCGGGTTCGGCGACGACACCATGGGCACCCTGGAGTCGCCCAAGAACCCCGCCGAGGCCGGTCCGGAGGCGGTCGCCAGGTCGGCGCCCTTCGGGCTGCTCGTCGGCTGGGAGCCGCAGCTCGTCACGCAGCTCGCCGTCGAGTGCGCGGCGCAGACCCACGGGCATCCCACCGCCTGCCTCGCCGCCGGCGCCTACGCCGTGATCGTGCACGCACTCGCCCGCGGCGACAGCCTCGACGGCGCCGTGCAGAAGGCGATGGCACTGCTCGCCGCACGCCCCGGTCACCAGCCGGTGTCGGAAGCCCTCCAGCACGCGCTGGGCGCGGTACGGCAGGGCATGCCGACCCCGGACCGGGTGGAGGAACTGGCGGGGCAGGGGACGGCGGCGGGGCTGCTCGCCGTGGCCGTCTACTGCGCGCTGGTGAGCGAGGACGTACGCCACGGTCTGTGCCTGGCGGTGAACCACAGCGGGTCCTCCGGCGCGGCCGGTGCCCTCACCGGCGGGCTGCTCGGCGCCCTGCACGGAGAGACGGCCCTCCCGCCGGCCTGGCTGGCCGAGCTGGAGGGCCGTCCCACTCTGCTGGTCCTGGCGGACGACTTCGCGATGGAGATGACCCAGGGACCCGCGCTGCACGGGCCCACCGGGTCCTCCCCGGCGTGGCTGGCACGCTATCCGCGCGGGACCCGGTAGCCGTACGGGCGCGCCGCTACGGCTGTTTCCCCACCACGTCGTCGCCGGCGTCCGCCGGGGCCGGTACCGCGGCGGCCGCCGCCGGGTCCCCGTCCCCGTCCGTGTTGACCTTCTCGATGACCGCGAGGCGTTCCGGTGTGTCCTCCGGCTTGGCGAAGCCGATGCCGATGTAGAGGACCAGCGAGACCGCGAGCGGCACCGACACCTGGTACTGCAACGGCACTCCGCCGTCGACGTTCCAGTTGATCGGGTAGTTCACCAGCCAGAAGGCCAGCAGGCCCGCCGCCCAGCTGGTGAGCGCCGCCGTCGGACCGGAGCGGCGGAACGGGCGGAGCAGGCCCAGCATCATCGGGATGGCGATCGGCCCCATGAGACCGGCGACCCACTTGATGACGACGGTGATGATGTCCTTGAACGTCGGCGAGTTGACCTGCGTGGCCACCGCCATGGACAGCGCGAGGAAGACCACCGTGGTCAGCCGGGCGGCGACCAGCCCGCTGCGCTGGTTCCAGGCCCGAGCCCGCGCGGAGACGACGGGCGCGATGTCCCGGGTGAAGACGGCCGCGATGGCGTTGGCGTCGGAGGAGCACATGGCCATCGTGTGCGAGAAGAAGCCGACGATCACCAGACCCAGCAGGCCGTGCGGCAGCAACTGCTCGGTCATCAGGGCGTAGGAGTCGGAGCCGTCCGGCTTCTGCGCGTGGACCAGCAGCGGCGACATCCACATGGGGAAGAACAGGACGAGCGGCCAGACCAGCCACAGGACGGCGGAGAGCCGCGCGGAGCGGGTGGCCTCACGGGCGGACGCGGTGGCCATGTACCGCTGCGCCTGGTTGAGCATTCCGCCGTTGTACTCGAACAGCTTGATGAAGAGGAAAGCGAGCAGGAACACCGTCCCGTACGGGCCGACCAGCGGCTTGGCGTGGCCGTGCAGCGCCGGCTCGTCCCACACGCCGAAGAAGCCGCCGTGCGGGCCGAGTTCGGCGACCACGGCCACGAACATGGTGATGCCGGCCAGCAGCTGGATGACGAACTGGCCCAGTTCGGTGAGGGCGTCGGCCCACAGGCCGCCGATGGTGCAGTAGACGGCTGTGATCACGCCGGTGATCAGGATGCCGTGGTTGAGGGACATGCCCGTGAACACGGAGAGCAGGGTGGCGATGGCGGCCCACTTGGAGGCCACGTCCACGACCTTCAGCAGCATCCCGGACCAGGCGAGGGCCTGCTGGGTGGGCAGGTTGTAGCGGTTCTTGAGGTATTCGAGCGGCGAGGCCATGTGCAACCGGGACCGCAACCGGTTGATGCGCGGGGCGAACAGCCTCGACCCGATGGCGATGCCGAGCGCGATGGGGAAGGACCAGGTGACGAAGGACGTGACGCCGTAGGTGTAGGCGATGCCCGCGTAACCGGTGAACATCACCGCGCTGTAGCCCGACATGTGGTGCGAGATGCCCGACAGCCACCAGGGCATTCTGCCGCCCGCGGTGAAGAAGTCGCTGACGTCGCCGACGCGCCGGTGGGACCAGACACCGATGGCCACCATGACACCGAAGTAGCCGATGAGCACGGCCCAGTCGAGACCGTTCATGGGTTCATGGCTCCCTTCCAGGGTCCGCCTTGTGAACTCCGCCCAGCTGGTTGGCACTTCGCCTGAACGGGGTAGGGGCGAGGAAGGTCGCGAAGTGCCCGCTCATCGTGGGTTCGATGAAGTGGGCACGACAAGCGAGCATCAGGTCAAGGAGAGGTAAAGATGTTCGACTTGCTGACCTTCGTTCACATGTATGAATGAGTGCGAGGCCGACGTCGAGACACAAGCGGAGCCCCCTCGGCAAGGACGGCGAACTCGTCGAGAGGGCCCATCAGTTGGTGCTTGTTGCAGTTGTCGTGCGGTTGTCTTCTCAAGCCTTGAGCGACGTCACGAACGTGTTCCACGAGTCGGCGCGGAAGCCGAGCACCGGGCCCGCGGGGACCTTGGAGTCACGGACCGCCATGGCCGCGACCACCGGTGACTTGACTTCGACGCACGCGCCGTTGCCCGTGGAGTACGAGGACTTGGTCCACGTCTCCGTGACGCCCTGACGAATTGCCATTTCTGCTCCGGATTGCGAGTGGAGTGGTTTGCGCCACCGTTGTTGCTCGATGGCGTGATCGACGCTACCCGCCGCACTCCGAGTCCGAAGCGACGATTCATCCTTATGGATGGCATATTCCAATGGAGTCTTCCGCATTGGCCTGGTGAAGGTGTACGGTGCGGCACCTTCAAGCCGTATTGCCGTAATGCGGAAGCGAAACAGCCCGCTCAGCGCGTGTGCCCCTTCGCCATCTCCGCGATGAACTGCCGTGACTGCTCCACGTTCAGCGCCTGCGCGCGCAGGTGCTCGTACATCACGCTGTACTTCTGGACGTCGTTCGCCTTCTCCAGATACAGGTCGCTGGTGACGCCCTCGATGTAGACCACGCTGGAGTCCGCGGTGTCCGGGAACTCCAGGATCGCGTACTGCCCGTTGAGCCCCGGATGCGCGCCCATCTCGAAGGGGATGACCTGCACGGTCACGTGCGGCAGCCGGGTCTGCTCGACCAGGTGCTCCAACTGGTCCCGCATCAGGGCGGGGCTGCCGACGACCCGGCGCAGGGCGGCCTCGTCCAGGACCGTCCACAGCCGCAACGGGTTCTCGGCGGCGGAGATTCGTTCCTGCCGGCGCATTCTGACCTGCACCCGCTTCTCGATGTCGGCGGGCGCCGTCTCCGGCAGGGCGCCCGCGATGAGCGCCTCCGCGTACTGGCGGGTCTGCAGCAGCCCGGGAACGACCTGGGGGTCGTAGATCCGCAGGCTGGCCGCGTCCGTCTCCAGGCCGATGTAGACGCTGTAGGGGATGTCGCCGAAAGAATGCCACCAGCCCTGCTGGCGCGAGTCCTTGGCCATCTGCATCAGCGAGTCGACGATCCGGTGGTCCTCCACCTCGTAGACCCCGCACAGATCGCGGACGTCACGCTGGCTGATGCTGCGCCGGCCGTTCTCCAGGCGGCTGATCTTCGACTGGGACACCAGCAGCCTCTCGGCCACTTCCTCGGCCGTCATGCCCTTGAGTTCACGCAGCCTGCGCAACTCCTGGCCCAATCGGCGTCGCCTGACAGTGGGATTGACATTGGACGCCACGGGACGTGCACCTCCGGCCGCATGCCTCTACTTTGCGTATCTGCTGCTGAGCAGATTGCCACCAAGGGGCTTACTACCGCTGGAAAACGCCGGATATGCAGCGGGTACACGTCAGTTCGGCACCGCGCTGTGCACCCGGACGTGGCCGCGAGGGCGGCGGGACGCGTACGAGGTGTACGGTCCCGCCGCTCCTGTCGAACCTGCGGCTCCCGGACCGTCGTTCCGGGACGGGGGACTGCGGTGCGGCGTTGTCGCTCTGCGGTGCTGCGTCGTGCGGTGCTGCGTCGTGCGGTGTGGCGCTGTGCGGCGTGGCGCTGTGCCGCGTGGCTCAGTGGGCCACGGCACGGGCCATGGAGCCGCGGCGTGGCTGCATCGGAACGCCGCGAGCGGGTTCCGCCGCGGGCCTGGCGCCCGCGCCGCGGCGCGGCTGCGCCCCCACGCCGTTCTGGACGTCCATCACGGCGTGTGCCACGAGGCCGCCCATGGGGTCGTGCCGGATCAGGTCCCTGAGCCGGGACCGTGACGACCGTCCCTCGTTGCCGGGGTACAGGTGCTTGCCGAGGCCGACCGCGTGCGCCAGCGCGGCGAGCGCCGCGGTCCGCGGGTCCGGCGGTACGCCGGTGCGGATCGCGGAGTCCAGCCGGGCCCTGATCTCCCGGCTGATCTCGGTGTCCGTCGCCTGGTAGCGAGTTGTCGGCAGCACCCCGCACATCTGGCCGGCCACGGCATGCACCATGCCGCACCGCTCCAGATGCGAGAGATACGTCTGGCGGAGCCCGAGACGCGGCCCGCCGATCCAGTGGACGGCCCGTACCGGAGCGCCGCGCCTTCGCAGCAACTCCAACGCGCAGTCCAGAGTTGGATCTCCTGTCGGCCGTGGCGCCACCACGGCGATACGATCCCCGTCTGGGGCTATCCGTCCGGCCAGCGCCAGCTCCACTAGCTGTGCTCCGGCCAGACCCAGGTCGAGCGACTGCGGCTGTGCAGTGGTACCCGTGGCCGGGTCCAGTGCCAGCAGCAGAAGCTCCTCCGGAAGTGTTCTGCGGCTCCTGCCCATCCATGCCTCCCCGCGTGGATGAAAGACAGGGTGACCCCTCTCACATTGGTCTGTCGAGGGTGCGTGACCGGTTCGTAAGGGAACCGGTAGCTATGTCGTTCTCGTCTACCGCGTGGGTTTGGCCCGTACACAGGACACTGGTACATGGTTCGGACAGCGGTACGGCCAAGGGTTCGGCCGCGTCGTCCGGGTGGCGGTTCAGATCGTGATTCACGGTTCGGTAGCGGCACGTTGGGCGTGCGGCACATGAGGAGGCATCGGTGGCGGGCGAGTCCCCCGACAGGTCGAAGCAGCGCGAGTCGTCGGCACGAACGACGTCGGGGAGCGCGGACTCGGTTCCCGAGTCCAGGAAAGAGACGGGCGACCCCCGCCTCGCGTTGACCGGGGAGCCGGACGGGGCCGGCGCGTCCGGCGCGTCCGGCGGTTCCGAGGGGCGCGGCGGGGTCGACACGGCCACTCGGGTGCTTTCGGTACGGGATGTGAAGACGAAGTCGGAGACGGATCCGAAGACGGAGACCGACGTCGACGACGTCGATGACACCGAGGCCGCCGCGGAGAGCGAGGAGGAAGCCTCCGAGGCCGCCGCCGACGGCGACGAGACCGACGGGGCGGGCAACACACGCCTGCGTTCGGCGGTGGCCGCCTGGGTGGACTCCGACGCGGACGGGAAGGACGCGGAGGACGCGTCCGGGGCCGGCACCGAGGAGACGGAGGCATCGGAGGACGCCGAAGACTCCGACGACGCCGACGACTCCGAGCCTGCGAAGGCCGGGGCCGCGCCCGAGAGCGACGCGGAGGAGCCCGAGGGCGCCGCGCGCGGCAAGGACGGGGCTGAGCCCCAGGGCGCCGACGAGGCCGCGGTGGACGCTTCCGACGCGGAGGACGCCGACACTTCCTTCGACGACGACGACGAGCGTGCCGACGCCGAGGCCGGGACCGCGTCCGAGGCCCCCGAGCGTGCCAAGGCCGTGGCCGAGCCCGAGGACGACGCCGAGGCGCCCGAGGACGGCGACGGCGAGCGTGCCGAGGACGACGCCTCCGGGGCCGGTGACGACGACCGGGACGGCGACGAGGGCGACGGCGACGGCAAGCGCGCCGAGGACGACAAGGCGCCCGCGGGCGACGCGGGTCCGGGTGAGAAGCCGCCCGTGGACCAGCCCACCACCATGCTGAAGCTCGGCGGTGCCGCCAAGCCCCAGGTCGACCAGCCCACCACCATGCTCAAGCTGGGCGGTGCCAAGAAGCAGGCCCCCGAGGCCGAGGCGGAGCGGACCAGCAAGTTCGTCGCGCTCAAGCCGCTCGACGCCCCGCCGGCCCGCAAGCCGCAGCTCCCGAAGTCGCCCACGCCCCCGCAGTCACCGACGTCCGCGCCCAAGCCCGCGCCCGCGGCCCCCACGGCTGCCGTCCCGCAGCTCGGCCCCGAGCGCACCACCCAGCAGCCGCTGCCGCCCAAGCCTCCGCTGGACCTGCTGGCCGAGCTCACGAACACTCCGCCGCCCCCGGAGACCCCGCTGCGCACCACGGTGCGCCGCGTCAAGATCTGGACCCCGCTGGTCATCCTCCTGCTGATCGTCTTTGCGGTCGTGCAGTCCGTGCGTCCGCTGCCGGAAACCAGCCTCGCGCTGACCGCCGAGGACACCTACACCTTCGACGGCGACCCGGTGAAGCTGCCCTGGCCGGACGAGGGCCAGGGCTGGATGGACGTCGACGGCGTCGGCACGATGGACCATTTCGGCGAGCAGAAGCCGGTCCCCATCGGCTCGGTCGCCAAGACCATGACCGCGTACATCATCCTGCGCGAGCACCCGCTGAAGCCCGGCGAGGAAGGCCCGAAGATCGAGGTCGACCCGACGGCCGAGAAGGAGGCCGGCTACAGCAAGGACGGCGAGTCCACGCTCGACAACGTCAAGGCCGGCAGCTTCCTCACCGAGAAGCAGGCCCTGTCCGCCGTCATGATCCCCTCCGCGAACAACATCGCGCGCCTGCTGGCCCGCTGGGACGCCGGCTCCGAGGCGGAGTTCGTCAAGAAGATGAACGCCACCGCCAAGGAACTCGGAATGTCCAACACGACGTACACCGACCCCTCGGGCCTGAACAAGACCACCGTCTCCACCGCCGAGGACCAGGTGAAGCTCGGCACCGCGGCCATGAGGATCCCGGCCATGGTGGCCATCACGAGCGCGGCCAGCTGGACCGACCCGACCGGAAAGAACTGGCCCAACTACAACCAGTTGCCCTTCACCATCGGCGCGATCGGCATCAAGACCGGCTCCACCACCGCGGCCGGCGGCAACCTGCTCTTCGCCGCCCGCAAGGAGGTTGGCGGCCGGTCGGTGACCATCGTCGGCGCGATCCTCAGCCAGTACAAGGCACAGTCGATCCTCGACCTGGTCAACGCGGTCAGCAAGACCGCGCTGCTCGCCGCCCAAAAGGTGCCGACCTCGGCGAAGATCCTGAAGAAGGGCGACGTCGTCGGGTACGTCGACGACCGGCTCGGCGGTCACACGCCGGTCGTCGTCACCAAGGACGTCACCGCGGTCGGCTGGGGCGGCCTGCGGCTGAAGCTGTCCCTCACCACCAAGGACGCGCTGCCGCACACCGCGAAGGCCGGCACGGAGGTGGGCATGCTCACCGTCGGTGAGGGCGCGGAGAGCGCCGTACAGGTGCCCGTGGCCCTCCAGGACGACCTCGCCGAGCCGGGCTTCCTGGCCAAGCTGACCCGCGTCGGCTGATCTCCGCACCGTTCCGGCGGCCGTCGCCGCCCCCGCCCACCCCGTCGGGCAGCCCCACCCGGGAGCTGGCCCGGCGGGGTGCGTGCTAGCGTCACGAAACGGACACGTCGCCGGTCGCGGGACCCGGCTGCGAACAGAGAACAGGACACGGGGAGAGCCGTCAGGTGGCCACAGCGGATCCGACACGTGCCGACGACGCCGATCCGGGCCGCCCGGAGGACGGACCGCGAATAGGCGGGTCGACGACGGACACGAACGACGACCACCGACGGCAGGACGGCCCGGCGGACAGGTCGGGGGACGGTCGTGGCGGCGACCGGGACGGGGAGCGGGGCGGCGAAGGTTCCCGCGCCCGCGCCGCGGTCATGGCGGTCCGGGAGCGGATGCTGCGGCACCCCGTGCTGTCCGTCACCGCCCTGGCGGGCCTGCTGCACGTCGTCTGGTTCTTCACGCTCGCCAACAGTGGCGGCGACCTCGCGGCGCAGGACGCCTGGGCCGAGTTCGTCGGCCGGCACCCCGACTCGGCGTACAACCTCGCCTGGTACGGCGGCATGCACCCGGTGTCGTACAGCGTGGTGTCGCCGTACCTGATGTCCCTGCTGGGCGTCCGGACGACGATGATGATCGCGGGCACCGTCTCGGCGGGCCTGCTGATGCTGGTCCTCATCCGCAGCCGCTCGGTCAGGAACCCCCTGTGGGCCGCGCTGACCGGTGTCTTCGGGCTGCTGTGCAACGCGGTGTCGGGCCGGGTGACCTTCGGCCTGGGCACGATGTTCGCGCTCGGCGCGGTCGCAGCCGTGTTCTGCTGGCCGCACCGCTGGCGCTTCAAACGCTGGGCGAAGGCGCTGGTCGCGGCCCCGCTGGCCGCGCTCGCCACCATGTCCTCGCCCGTGGCGGGCCTGTTCGTGGGCCTGATCGCGGTCGCGCTGTTCTTCCAGAAGCGCCGCCCGGGTGCCTGGGCGCTCGGCCTGGCCCCGGCCGCGGTGGTGGCCGTGTCGGCCTGGCTGTTCCCCTTCTCCGGCACCCAGCCGATGGCGTTCGCCTCGGTGATCCTGCCGCTGATCTACTCCGTGCTCGCCGTCGTCCTCGTCCCCCGGGACTGGAAGACGGTCCGGATCACGTCCGCGGTGTACGGCCTGGCGGTCGTCATGGTCTGGTTGATCAGCTCCCAGATCGGCTCCAACATCACCCGGCTGGCCATGCTGTTCGCGGGGGTGGTGCTGGTGGCGGCGCTGCCGTTCGCGGTGCCGCGCTCGCGCACCTGGTACACGATCGTGGTGGCCGTCGTCGGCTTCGTCGGCTGGATAGGGTTCAAGTCGGTCGACGACACCGTCAACACCACCCCCGCCGCCTCCTGGGCGCGCGAGCTGGCCCCCCTGGTCAACCAGTTGCAGCGGGCCGGCGCGGAGAAGGGCCGCGTCGAGGTGGTCCCCGCCCGCTCCCACCGCGAGGCCTCCGCGCTGGCGCCCTACGTGAACCTGGCCCGCGGCTGGAACCGCCAGGCCGACATGCAGCGCAACCCGCTCTTCTACGACGACACGCTCAACTCGGCGAACTACCACGACTGGTTGCAGCGGTGGGCGGTGCACTACGTGGTGCTGCCCAAGGGCGACGTCGACGGCAACGGCGCCGAGCGCGAACGCGCGCTGGTGCAGGAGGGCATGCCGTACCTGAAGCAGATCTGGGGCGACGCCAACTGGCAGCTCTTCAAGGTCACCGACCCGGCGCCGCTCGCCGAGCCGGACGCGGTCGTCGAACGCGCCGAGCAGGGCGAGATGACCCTCCAGGTGCGCACGGCGGGCCGCATCCTCATCCGCATCCCGTACTCGCCCTGGCTGAGCCTCGTCGACGACCAGGGCAAGAGCCTCAAGGCGCCCCAGGAGACCGACGCCTCCAAGCACCGCGCCGAGGGCGAGCCGAAGACGTACGACAACGTCAACGGCTGCCTCATGGAGACGGAGCAGGACAGCGAGGGCGACAAGTGGACCGAGCTGCTCGCGCCGAAGCCGGGCACGTACCGGCTGGCGGCGCCGTACCAGCTCCCGCGCGGCACTCCCTGTCCCGACGAGCTGAAGAAGTGACCGTCCGCCGGCCCGGGAGCCTCGGCCCAGGGCCGGCGAACCGTTCACCTCTCGGGACGGGGCTCGTCAGGCGAGCTGCTCCTCGACGGCCGTGACCAGCTCGGTGGCATCCGGGGCGGTCTGCGGGGAGAACCGGGCGACGACCTTGCCGTCCCGTCCGACCAGGAACTTCTCGAAGTTCCAGCGGATGTCCCCGGTGTAGCCCTCGGCGTCGGCGAAGCCGGTCAGACGCTCGTAGAGCGGGTGGCGCCCCTCCCCGTTCACCTCGGCCTTCTCGGTCATGGGGAAGGTGACGCCGTAGGTGGCGGAACAGAACGCGGCGATCTCCTCGGCGCTGCCCGGCTCCTGCCCCATGAACTGGTTGCACGGCACGCCGAGCACGGTGAAGCCCTGCCCCGCATACCGCTCGTGCAGTTGTTCGAGTCCGGCGTACTGCGGGGTGAGCCCGCACTTGGACGCCACGTTCACGATGAGCACGACCTGCCCCGCGTACTGCCCGAGTCCGGCCGCCCCGCCCTGAAGGGCACCGATCTCCACGGCCAGGGGGGAGTCCGGGGCCAGGGCGCTGCTGCTGTCTGAAGTCGTCATGAGCGGATGCTAACTGTGCACCGTTGCCTCCGAGGCTGCCGCCTCGACGAGGACCTGGCCCGCGCCGGTCCGTGAGTACAGCACCGAGCGTCCGGCCCGGCGGCGTTCCACCAGGCCCGCGTCCAGGAGTACGCGCAGGTGGCGGCCCACGGAGCCCAGGGTCTGGCCGGTCACGGCGGTCAGCTGGGTGGTGCTGAGGGGGGAGGCGAGCAGGAGCAGGACCTCGGCGCGGGCGCGGCCCAGCAGGGCCCCGAGGCCCGTGGGTACGGAGGCGCGGCGCGCGTCGGTGTCGGCGAGGGCGCCGGCGCAGGGATAGACGACGGCGTAGCGGCGACGCGGTTCGTCCCACGCCACCCAGCCGGCCTTCGGGGTGACCGGCACGAAGACGAGCTGGGCGCCGGAGATCTCCCGCGGCGGATACTCGTGTGGTTGACCTGGAACCGGTTCTCGCCGAGCCAGCGCGTGCCCGGCCGCAGGGTGTCCAGCACCGCGGCCCAGCCGCCCCGGCTGACCTGCGCGGTCCGTGCGACGACATCGGCTTCGAGGATGTGCCGCCGCCGGGTCCAGGAGGGCCGTACGGTCTCCGCCCAGACGTGCTCGAGGAGCCGGGCCGCGCGTTCGGGCAGGTCGTCCCGCTCCAGCGCGGGCGGCAGCGGTCCGGCGAGCGAGGTCCGCAGGTGCGCGCGGGCCGCCGCCGGGTCGGTGGCGCGCACCCGTTCGACGCCTTCCTCGAAGGACTCCTCGTCCAGGGGTGTGGGGGTGAGGAAGTCGGCGATCCAGTCCCGGCCGAGTCCGGCGCGGACGAGGAGCGCGGTGACGGGGTCGCCGGCGAGGAGCCGCCGGTAGGCGGGCAGGTGCGCGCGCAGCCACGCCTGTTCGCCGGGGTGGGTGCCGGCGCCCGCGTGCAGCAGTTCCAGGCTCGCGAAGGTCTCCGCGAGAGGCGAGAGCACGAACCGGCTCCCGGCGAGTGTGTCGGCGTTGATCTGCCACCAGCCCATGGACTCTCCCCCCGGCGAGCTTTCGCGCCCGTGCGAAACAATAACCACCGGCCCCGTGCCCGCCGGAGACTCCGGCGCATGCGCAGCTACCAGCAACTCTTCCGCACCCCGGAGTTCACTCCGCTCTTCCTCGCGTCCTGTGCGCAGACGGTGGCCCAGACGGCGAGTGGACTCGCGCTCGGCACCCTGGTGTACCGGGCGACGGACTCGCCCCTGCTCTCGGCGGTGAGCATGTTCGGGCCCTCGCTGGCCCAGGTGCTCGGCGCGACCCTGTTCCTGTCCGGTGCGGACCGGCTGCCGCCGAGGCGTGCGCTGGTGGGCGTCTGCCTGTCCTTCGCGGCGGGCACGGCACTGCTGGCGGTGCCCGGCCTGGCGCTGTGGGCGGTCTTCGCGGTGATCCTCGCGCAGGGGCTGGTCGCATCCCTGGGCGGGGGAGTCCGCTGGGGCCTGCTGAACGAGATCCTGTCCAAGGACGGCTATCTGCTGGGGCGTTCGGTGTTCAACATGATGAGCGGCGTTATGCAGATCATCGGCTTCGCGACGGGCGGGCTGCTGGTGGCGGCCCTGTCACCGCGGGTCTCGCTGCTGCTGTCCGCCGCGCTGTACGCGGTGGCGGCGGCGGTGCTCCGCCTCGGCCTGACCCGGCGGCGTCCGCGCACCTCCGGGCGCCCGTCCATCTCGGCGACCTGGCGCACCAACGCCCTGCTGTGGTCGTCCCGTCCGCGCCGGCTGACCTACCTGGGCCTGTGGCTCCCCAACGGCCTGGTGGTCGGCTGCGAGTCCCTGTACGTGTCCTACACCCCCGCGGCGGCGGGCACGCTGTTCGCGTGCGCGGCGTTCGGGATGCTGGCCGGGGATGTGGCGGTGGGCCGCCTGCTGCCTCCGGCGGTACGCCGCCGGGCGGCCACGCCGCTGCTCCTGCTCCTGGCCGCCCCGTACCTGCTCTTCGTCCTCCACCCGCCCGTACCGGTGGCCGCCTGCCTGGTGACCCTCGCCTCCGTCGGCTTCGGCGCGAGCCTGGTCCAGCAGGAACGCCTGATGGCCTCGACCCCCGACGAACTGGCCGGCCACGCCCTGGGCCTGCACTCCGCGGGCATGCTCACCCTTCAGGGCGCGAGCGCAGCCCTGGCCGGCACGATCGCCCAACTCACGTCCCCGGCCACGGCGATGACGGCGACAGCAGCGGCCTCCACAGCGATCACCCTGACCCTCGCCGCAGCCTCCCGCCGCCCTAACCCCGATAACCCCGCCTCACCCAAGCCCGACACCCCCACCACCCAAGCCCCCCAACCCCCAACCCCACAAGAAGAGCACCCCAGTCGATGACATGCGGCAACCCGGGAAAGAAGGCGAAGAAGGCAAGGACGACACCGAACCCGACGAGGAAGCCGCAAAGTCCGGCCCGCCGCCGCACCGTGTCGGCTCGCTCCTCCGCCGGTCCAGCCGCCTTCCCCTGCTGCCGCTGCTGCTCGCTCATACTTGGCTCACTTCGTGACGTGATGGCACTGACTGACCCGCCGCACGCCGTTGACGTGGAGGTGGGCGCATGTCTTGCCATAACGAGGGAGCGTCTGAGGAGAGTTGCTCCGCATGGGGTCGATCTTGCACTCGTCGTGCGTCCTGCCGCGCGAGGTGCGGTAGGTGCGGTTGCCGGTGTCGGCGTAGGTGAAGTCGATCCGCCAGTTGCAGAAGCCACTGCTGAGCGCCCCCACGAAGGCGCAGTCGACGCCGGCGTTCTGGTAGGTGATCCGAAGTGCGCTGCCTCGGATGATGTGCGTGAACATGCAGCCCGTGGGGACCTTCATGGTCACGCCGCCCACGCTGTACTCGAAGGTCCGCACGGGTGTCGAGCCGACCGCGCCGGCACTGGCGCCCGTCGCCGAGGTGAAAACCAGCGCGACGGCGGCGCCCAGGACGGTGATGAGACGCGCGACCTGCGGAATGACCATGGTGATCCCCTCCTGATGGCCTCTTGCCAATCACGGAGGACAACCGCGCCCAGGTCGGGCGGGTTGCGGGGCTCCCGTCCGGTTCACCGTCCCAGGTGATCGCGAAAAGCCCGCGCTGACCTGCAGAAACGTTATGGGCGGCGCGGCGGGTTGTGCCGCCCGCCGCGGCGCGGAGGGTCCACGCCGCTCGGTGGGTGGCTTGGTGCGGTCGTCCTAGTCCTTGACCGCCCCCGCGTTCGCGCCCTGGACGAAGTGGCGTTGGAAGGAGAAGAAGAGGAGGGCCACGGGGAGGGTGGACAGGAGGGCCGCGGCGAGTTTCAGGGGGTACTGGGTGCCGCCGCCCAGGCCGCCCGAGACCATGCGGGCGAGACCGGTGGTCAGGGTCTCGTACTGGCTGGACTGGGTGGCCACCAGGTAGTGGGTGAACTCGTTCCACGAGCCCTGGAAGGCCAGGATCGTCACGGTGATCAGGGCCGGCCGGGCCATCGGCAGGACGACCGACCAGAAGGTCCGGAAGACACCGGCGCCGTCGACCCGCGCGGCCTCCTCCACCTCCCGGGGGATCGACTCGAAGAACTGCTTCATGATGAACACCTGCGTCGCGTCCACCAGCAGCGGCAGGATCATGGCGGCGTAGGTGTCGAACAACCCGAAGGCGTTGAGCACCAGGAACCGCGGGATCAGCAGCACGATCGGCGGCACCGCGATCACGGTGAGCAGGAAGCCGAACAGCAGCGTGCGGCCCGGGAAGCGCAGCCGGGCCAGCGCGTACCCGGCCATGGAGGCGAACAGCACCCGCCCCGAGGTGATGACGACCGTGACGAAGACCGAATTGCCCAGCCAGCGCGGGAACGGCACGGCGTCCCCGGCCTGGCTGATCCCGAACAGCCGCTGGTAGGCGGCGATCGTCGGAGTGATGGGGAACAGCCCGAGCGGATGGGCCGCCGCCTCCGGATCCGTTTTGAACCCGGTCGCCAACTGGATGGCGAACGGCAGGACGTACAGCAGCCCGAGCCCCACCACCAGCGTGTACCCGAGGATCCGCAGGGGCCGGGGAAAACGTCCGAGCACCGGACGCCCCTGCGCCCGGGCGGCCGTGGAATGCGCGCTCATCGGTTCCTCCGGGGACGGGCGGCACGCTCGCGCAGCAGGAAGCGTTGCAGGGCCGTCATGGTCAGGATCAGTACGAGCAGGATGAAGGCGATGGCCGCACCCTGGCCGAAGTCCGCGTCGTCGAACGCGGTCGAGTAGGACAGGAAGGCCGGCGTGAGCGTCGTGTTGCCGGGCGCGCCCTGGCTCATGACGTACACCTGGTCGAAGACCTGCCAGGTGGCGATCAGCCCGAGGGTGAGCACGAGGAACAGCACGGGCCGCAGCGCGGGCAGCGTCACGTACCGCAGCATCTGGAGGCGACCGACGCCTTCGATCGCGGCCGCCTCCTCCAGCTCGCGCGGCACGTCCTGGAGCGCCGCGAGGAAGATCAGCATGAAGGTGCCTGAGGTCGTCCACACCGCGAGCAGGATGATCGTGCACATCGCGACCGACGGCCCCGACAGCCACTCGAACCAGGACAGCCCCATGAAGGAGTGGTCGGCCAGCACACCCGAGGGATGGCCGGTGTCGACGACGCCCAGTCCGCCGAGCAGCAGGGACAGCACTCCCCGCGGGTCGTTGAACCAGTTCGGGCCCTTCACCCCGATCCAGGACAGCGCCGAGTTGACGGCACCGCTGCCCTGGAACAGGAACAGGAAGATCGTCGAGACCGCGATCGAGCTGGTGACGGAGGGGAAGAAGAACGCGGTGCGCAGGGCGCCCCGGCCACGCAGCAGCCGCTGATTGACGACGAGCGCCAGACCCAGCGCGAGGAAGGTCTGGAGCGGCACGGTCAGCAGCACGTAGTACACGGTGTTGCGCAGCGAGGTCGCGAACAGGGTGCGGTCGAGGCCGTCATCGGTGAGCAGCGCCCGGTAGTTGTCCAGGCCGGCGAAGTCCGCCTGCGCGCTGAACGGGTTGGACTGCCCGTCCCAGTGCAGCAGGCTCACCCACAGCGCCATCAGCGTCGGCAGGACCAGGAACAGGCCGAGGACGAGCACCGCGGGGCTGACGAACAGCCAGCCCCAGGCGCCCTCCGAGCGGCGCCCCACCCGCCGGGCGGGTGCCGCCGACTTCGGGCCGGGCCCGCCGGGCGTGTCAGGTTCGCCCGGCGGGCCGGCCGTACGGGACCCCTGGCCGGCGCGGGAACGCGGCTCCGGCCCGGGGTGGTGTGACGTACGCACGGACACGGTGGGTCAGTTGCCCTTCGTGAGCGCGTGTTCGCCGTTGCGCTGGAGGTCGGCGAGGATCTTCTTCGGGTCGGCGGTGGCCAGCCCCGCGAGGTCCGTGTTGAACTGGCCGAGCACCTTGTCGAATCCGGCGAGCGTCACCGGGCCCTGCGCGTAGGCGCTGCCTTCGACCCACGCCTTCGCCGCGGGGTTCTGCTTCGCGTACTCGGCCAGGGCGCTGGTGCGCGAGGGCATCACACCGAACGCGTCGGCGTTCTTCAGCTGCTGCGCGCTGGAGTTGAGGTACGTCACCAGGTCCACGGCGGCCGCCCGGTGGGCGCTCTCGGCGGCGACGCCCCAGCACTGGCTGAAGGCGAGCGTGCCCTGGCCGGCCGGACCGGCGGGCAGCGGCACCACCTTGTACTTCACGTCGGGGTAGTCGGCCTTCATGGCGCCGTCGAGCCAGTTGCCCTCGATGGTCATGGCGGCCTTGCCCTTGCCGAATGCCTCGCCGCCCCAGTTGGTGTCGACCTGGCTGGCGTACTTCATGGAGCCGGACTTCAGCAGGGACTGCACGTACTGGAGCGCCTGCACGTTCTGCGCGCTGTCGGCGGTCATCTTCGTCTGGTCGGCGTTGGTCATCCAGCCGCCGGCCTCCCTCATGAAGACGCCGAGCCGCGCGTGCTCGGCACCCACGACAAGACCGGTCGCACCCTTCCCGGTCAGCTTGCCCGCGACCTTCTTCAGCTGGTCCCAGTCCGCCGGGTAGTCCTTCTCGGTCAGGCCCGCCTTCTTCCACAGGTCGGTGTTGACCGCCAGGGCGAGCGTGGAGGTGTCCTTGGGCAGGCACACCAGCTTGCCGTCGTGGGTGAAGGAGGCGCGCAGCTGCTCGGAGAAGTCGTCGGCGTCCTTGACCTTGTCGCCGTAGGCGTACAGGGAGCCGCCTCTGGTGTAGTTCGCGAACTGGTCCGAGTTGACGTAGAAGGCGTCCGGCGGCTTGTGCCCGGCGAACGCCTGGGCGAGCTGCTGGTTCATGTCCTTGGCGACGTCGACGGTCACCGTGTTGCCGGACTGCTTGGCGTACGCGGCGGCCGCCTCCTTGACGGCCTTGGTCTCGGCGTCGCCGGAACTGGCTATCAGCACCCGCAGGTTCTGGTGGGAGCCGGTGTCCTGCTCGGTCTTCTTGTCGCCGCCGAAACTCGACGAGCAGCCCGCGGTGACCAGCAGTGCCGCGCAGGTGGCGAGGGCCGTGGCGGCCGTACGGTGGGACATGGTTTCCTCCGGGGTTCGGGGATGGTGAGTACGAGTACGACTCCGCCCGGCGGCACGAAGGACGGCCGGGGTGGAGGCGAGGAGAACTCGGGTTGGGCCGGGGGCGGTTGGACCGACACGGAGGGGGGCGGGTCGGGGCGGGATGGGGGCGGTGGGGACGGTGGGGACGGGGAAGGACCCCGTGGGGACGGGGATCGTCGGGACGGTGCCGACCGGGACGGGCCCGGGTCGGGGCGGGGACGGTCGGGCAAGTGCCGACCGGGACGGGGCCGGGATGTGCCGGCCGGGATCGTGCTGATCGGGACGGCCGGCCGGGATGGTTCCGGTCGGGACGGTGCTCGCCGGGGGTGACCGGCGTCCGCCAAGTCCGTCAGTCGGTTGGGCCGTCGAGCCGTCGAGCTGTCGGGGGCCTTGGTCCGTCGGACTGTCGGGCCCTTGAGCCATCGGGTCCTTGGGCCGTCAGCCCGTCAGCCCGTCGGCCCGCCGTCAGACGGTGGTCGCGGTCACGGCGGGAGCGGCCCGGGTGCTGTCCCGGACGACCAGGGACGGCGGCAGCAGGATGCGTTCGGGCGGCGCGTCAGGCGCCGCCAACCGCGCCAGCAGCAGTCGTACGCACTCCCGGCCGACCTCCTCCAGCGGCTGGGCGATGGAGGTCAGCGCGGGCGACAGGAGCTCGGCGGTCGGCGAGTCGTCGAAGCCGACCACGGCGACGTCCCGACCGGGGGCGTCCCCGCGTTCACGCAGCGTCTGGTAGCAGCCGAGCGCCAGCATGTCGCTGGCCGCGACCACCGCGGTCGCCCCCGCGTCGAGCAGCGGCTTCACGGCCGCGCGGGCCGCGTCGATGTCGTTCACGCTCTGCGCGCGCCGCCCGCGCGTCGGCAGCCCGTGCCGTTTCATGGCCCGCTGCCAGCCCTCGGCCCGGTCGTCACCGGCGCCGGAGGAGCCGCGCCCCCAGCCGAGGAAGGCGATTCTGCGATGCCCCAGACCGATCAGGTGCTCCACGGCGGCGTCCGTGCCCGAGGCGCCGTCGACGTCGATCCAGTCGCCGATCTGCCGCCGCGACCACATCCGGCCGAAGGCGACGAACGGCACGCCCCGCTTGGCGAGCCAGGCCTGGCGCGGGTCGTTGTGCTCGGTGCCGCTGAGCACGAAGCCGTCGACCTCGTGCTGGTCAAGCAGCTCCTCGTAGCCGTCCAGCGTCGGAGTGCCGGGCCGGCAGGCGAACAGCAGGATCCGGTACCCGGCCTCGTCGGCGGCCTGCGACAGGGCGTGCAGGAACCGGTCGAGGACGGGACTGCTGGCCGGAAGGGGCTGGATGCCGTATCCGATCAGCCTGCTGGAGCGGGTGCGCAGGGTCTGCGCGGCGCGGCTGGGGCGGTAGCCCATCTCGTCGATCACACGGCGGACCCGCTCCAGGGTCTCGGAACGCAGCAGGTCCGGCGAGTTGATCGCGTTCGACACGGTCTGCGGGGAGACCCCGGCCCGGCGCGCGACCATGGCGAGCGTCACCGGACCGCCCCTGGCGGGCGGGTCGTTGCTGGAGCGGGGCATTGCGGCCTCCGGCGTGCAGAGGGAACGAGGAGCAGTTTTAGCGTTCCAAAAGCATTGTCAGCGCTCCGACGAGTCACTTAATGTCTTTGGAACGATCAAACGCTGAGAGGTTCTACTCCCTTGGACTCGACTGTCAAGACCCCGGACGCCAACGGCTCGGTCACGCCGCCCCCCGCGGTGACCGAGGGCCTTCAGCCGTTCCTGCACGACGCGGTCGTCACGCTGCACGCCCCCAGCTTCGTGATCTCACGCGCCGACGGGGCCTTCGACGGAGGCGCGGACGGCTTCTTCCACGGCGACCGCCGGGCGCTCTCGCGGCTGACCGTCACGGCCGAGGGCGTCCCGTTGGCGCCCGTCGGACACGGGCTGCGCGGGGCGGACCGGGCGGACTTCCGGTCGATCCTGCGGGGCCTCGGAGAGGTGACGGCCGACCCCGCGGTCGCCCTGCGCCGCCGCCGGACCACGACGTCCGGAGGGCTGGAAGAGGTCCTCGACGTCACCAACGCGGGCACGCGGTCGGTCCGTTTCCGGCTGACGGTCACGGCCGGCACGGACCTCGCCACCATGGAGCAGGTCAAGTCGGGCCGCCCGGCCCAGGCGGCACCCGCGCGGGCCGCCGGCACCGGCGAACTGTCCTGGGCGAGCGACGGGTTCGCCGTACGCCTGGCCAGTGAGCCCGCGCCCGACACGCTGGACGTGCCGGCCGGCCGGCTGTCGTACGACATCGCCCTGGACCCGGGCGCCTCGTGGACGGTCACCCTGCGCTGCACCGCCGCCCACGCGGACGGCGACCAGTTCCCGGCGCCCCCCGCGGGCTCCCTGCCGTGGCGCACCCCCGTCCTGCGCAGCGCGGACCGGGGCCTCGACCGGTGGCTGGAGCAGTCGCTCGCCGACCTGGACCGGCTGCGCCTGACCGACCCGCGCTCGCCGGGGGACCGGCCGGACCAGTTCCTCGCCGCGGGCGCGCCCTGGTTCCTGACCCTCTTCGGCCGCGACTCGCTCTGGGCCGCCCGCATGCTGCTCCCGCTCGGCACCGAGCTCGCGGCCGGCACCCTGCGCACCCTCGCCCGTCGCCAGGGCGGCGTCGACGACCCGGCCTCCGAGGAGCAGCCGGGCAAGATCCTGCACGAAGTCCGGCGGGACACCTCGTCGTTCAGCGACACGTTCTCGCTCCCGCCGGTGTACTACGGCACGGTCGACGCCACCCCGCTGTGGATCTCCCTGCTCCACGACGCCTGGCGCTGGGGCCTGGCGCCGGAGCAGGTCGAGCGGATGCTGCCGCACGCCGAGTCGGCGCTGGCGTGGATGCGCGACCAGGGGGAGGCCGGCGGCGACGGCTTCCTCAAGTACGTCGACCAGTCGGGCCGGGGCCTGGCCAACCAGGGCTGGAAGGACTCCGGCGACTCCATCCGGTACCGCGACGGCAGCCTCGCCCGCCCGCCGATCGCGCTGTGCGAGGTGCAGGCGTACGCCTACGAGGCCGCGCGCGGCGGAGCGGCGCTGCTGCGGTCGTTCGGCCGCCCGGGGGCCGACGAGTGGGAGGAGTGGGCGGACCGTCTCGCCACGCGCTTCCGCGAGCGCTTCTGGGTGGAGGACGAGGGGGGCCCGTACCCGGCGGTCGCGCTGGACGGCGACGGCAGGCCGGCCGACTCGGTCACCTCGGGCTTCGGTCACCTCCTGGGAACGGGGCTGCTGAACCACGAGGAGAGCGCCCTCCTGGCCGCCCGGCTCTCCGGCGGCGACCTGGACTCGGGGCACGGTCTGCGCACGCTGAGCGGCGAGGCGGCGGGCTTCAACCCGTACGGCTACCACATCGGTTCGATCTGGCCGCACGACACCGCGATCGCCGTGCACGGCCTGGTCAGGTCCGGCTTCCCGGACGCCGCGGCGTCGCTGGCGGACGGCCTGCTGACGGCGTCGGCGGCGTTCGAGGCCCGGCTGCCCGAGCTCTTCGCGGGCCACGGCGCCGAGGCAGGGCCGCGTCCCGCGCCCTATCCGGCGTCCTGCCGGCCCCAGGCGTGGGCGGCGGCGTCCTCGGTCCTCGTCCTCCAGTCGGCCCTCGGCCTGAGCGCGGACATCCCGGCCGGCACCGTGACGGTCGCCCAGGGCTTCGCCCGCGCCTACGGTCCGCTGACGGTCACCGGGCTGGAGGCCGGGGGGAAGCGGCTGGACATCGCGGTGGCGGGGGACGGATCGGTGGAGGTGTCGGCGCCGGAAGGGGTGACGGTGATCACCGGCTGACCGTGTGCCCCAGGAGTCGGCGTCACGCGTAGGAGTCGGCGTCGGCGTGGGCGAGCGTGTCGGTGTCGGTGTCGGTCGTGGGGGTCGGCGTCACTCGTCGTCGGGTGGCGCCGCGGACTCCGCGAGCCGTTCGCCGATGTCGTCCGCCCATTCCTGGGCCCAGCGGCGGAGCTCGGCGATCGCCCGGTCGCCGAGCCCGCAGGCGGCGAACTCACGGTCGTCGATCCACTCGGACCCGACGAGGCGGGTCTGGAGATCGGCGAGGTCGAAGACGTCACCGGCGTGTCGGCGGCCGAGTTCCTCCAGCTCCGGGTGGCTCCACCGGTCGGCGGCGGCGTGGACGTCGACGAGATCGGGGGCGAGACCCTGCCCGGCCAGTGCGCGCACCCTGGTTCCGACAAGGTCCTCAAGGGAGAGAACCGGCCCGAACTCGCCCACCTCCAGCGGCCGCCACAGCACCTCCTTGACCACCTGCACGATGAACTCTTCCGTGGCACTGGTCTCGGTCCCGGCTTCGGTCCCGGTCCGGGCCTCGGTCTCGGTCCGGGCCTCGGTCTCGGTCCGGGCCTCGGTCTCGGTCCGGGCCTCGGTCTCGGTCCGGGCCTCGGTCTCGGTCCGGGCCTCGGTCTCGGCTGCGGGCCGGGCGCCCGTCTCGGCCCTGGTCTCGGTCCCGGCCTCGGCTGCGGCCCCGGTCCCGGTCTCGGTCCCGGCTCCAGCCTCCCGGCCGCCCACCCCCGGCTCACCGACCACGAGCCGGGCCGCGAGTGGTTCCGTCTCCGACGTCCGCACCCGCCAGCCGCGTTGCTCCAGGCCGGTGAGTACCGCCGTGACGATGTCGCCCGCCCCGACCGGGCTCTCGGTGGCCACCTCGATGTCCCGGCCGGGCCGGTCCACCAGCCCGTGCGCCCGCACCGCGTCCGCACCGGCGAGCGCCAGCCCGTACGGCGCCCCGACCGCCAGCAGATCGCCCAGCAGCCGCCGTCGCACCTCACCGCCGTTCACCCGACGATTATCACCACCGCGCGCCGAGCGGGGCGGGACCGGCGCCAGGCCGCGCGTCGGCGTACGCGGCCGGCCACTTCGCGAAGAAATCTCGCGTGGGTGTCATCCGGAAGCGGTCCCGACGGGGTTTGAACGGGTGGAGAGGCGCCCTCCTTCCACCAGCCGTTCCGGATCCCCCTGGGGTCCGTGTTCCACGAGGAGTTGCCCGTTCATGAAACGGACGCTGAAGTACCTGGCCTGCGCCGCCGCCGTCGCCGCCGTGGCGGGGACGGCCACGGCCGCGTACGCCGTACCCGCGAAGGCACCGCACGCCACGGTCGCGCAGGCGGGAACGGCGCAGACCCAGGCCGCTTCCGCCGCGAAGGCCCAGGCCTCCACGCCACTGCGGCCGACCGCGAAGAAGACCGCCCCGACGCCCCGGATCGTCGCCTCCGGTGAGCATGTGACGGCGGCCCCCGGCTTCGAGCTGTGGCTCACGGCGGAGGGCAAGTACTGGACGACGCCTTCCATGCCCGACGATCCGCAGTTCCGCAGCGTGGTCGACGGCAACATCGACCGGAGCACCCCCGGCGTCTCGATGCAGTCCGAGGGCGACCGCAGTCGCGTCTACCTCTCCGGCGTGTACTACGGCGGCAAGGGCATTGCGTCGAGCGTCGAGGTCGAGACGGCGGACGGGACCGTACGGGGCAAGCTCATCGAGCTGCCCGGCAAGCCCGGCTGGGGCGCCTGGTACGCCGTCGCCGACGTCAAGTCCGGCAACGGCTCCTGGGACTACGTGTCCCGGATCACCGTCCACGACACCAAGGGCAAGGTCTACGCCCAGTTGAAGCTGCGCTGACCTCCCGGGGCGGGGGCCCGCGCGGCCCCCGCCCCCGGAGCGCCCCGGCTCTCCTCCTCCCCGTACCCGACCCACAGGGACCTTCGTGCCGCAGTACGAGAGATTCGCAGCCTCCTCCGGAAGCACCGACTTCGCCGCCTACGCCAGTGCGGCCTGGACCCGTCTGCTACGGACCGCCCTGCTGCTCACCGGCGACCACCACGAAGCCGAGGATCTCGTGCAGACCACCCTGGCCAAGGTGTACGCGCGGTGGGGTCGCATCCCGCCCGACGACGTCGACCTCTACGTACGACGCTCCCTCGTCAACAACAACCTCAGCCGGATCCGCAGAAGACGTGTCACGCATCTGCTGATGCCGTTCCTGCCCGAGCGGGTGCACCAGCCGGACAACGGCCACGCCGAGTCCGTCGAGCGCCGCGCCGCGGTCACGCAGGCGCTCGCCACACTGTCCGCCCGGCAGCGGACGGTGCTCGTGCTGCGCTACTGGGAGGACCTTCCCGAAACCGCCATCGCCGAGGTGCTCGACTGCTCGCTCGGAACGGTCAAGACCCATGCGCGGCGCGGCCTCGCGGCTCTGCGCTCCCACCCGGCCTTCGAGGCCTTCGCCGCCTCCTCCGCATCCCCCGCCTCCTCCGACGCCTCCGACGCCTCCGACCGCTCCCACCCCGTCACCGGAGCCCGCTGATGAACCACCCCAGAACCGAAGCAGAGTCAGGTCCGGGACAGGCCGAGGCCGCATGGCTGCGCGAGGCACTGGCCGAGGCCGCACACGAGTTCAGGCCGCCCCCGCTGCCGCTGGCGGACGTAGAGCGCCGGGGGCGGCGGATCCGGCTCAGGCGGCGGACGGCCGTACTCGGCGCGGGCTGCGGGCTGCTGCTGGTCCCGCTGGCCGTGGTCGTGCTGCGAGGCACGGAACCCGGCGCCGCCCACGACGCGCCTCCCGCGGCGCCCGCGTCCGTCGCGCCCTCGCCGTCCGCCTCCTCGGCGGCCCCGGCCCCGACGCCCCGAGTCGTCGCCCCCGGTGAGCATGTGACGGCGGCCCCCGGCTTCGAGCTGTGGCTCACGGCGGAGGGCAAGTACTGGACGACGCCTTCCACGCCGGACGAGCCGCAGTTCCGGAGCGTGGCCGACGGCAACATCGACCGGAACACCCCTGGAGTCGGGGTGCAGTCCGAGGGCGACCGCAGTCGCGTCTACCTCTCCGGCCTGTACTACGGCGGCAAGGGCACCGCGTCCAGCGTCGAGGCCGAAACGGCCGACGGGACGGTGCGGGGCAAGCTCATCGAGCTGCCCGGCGATCCGGGATGGGGTGTCTGGTACGCCGTCGCCGAGGTCAAATCCGGCGGCGGTTCCTGGGACTACGTGTCCCGGGTCACCGTCCACGACACCAAGGGCAAGGTCTACGCCCAGTTGAAGCTGCGCTGACCTCCCGCGCGGCCCGCGCCGGAGGTCACTCCTCGAAGCCCTGCTCGCGCAGGATCCCGTTGACACGGGCGCGGTGGGCTGCCTCCCACGCGTCGAGGGTCTCGTCCGCCTCCTTGGCCAGCCTGGCCCGTGCGGCGGCGAGGATCTCCCCGCGGCGGGCGGCGGGGACGACCACGACGCCCTCCTCGTCGGCGACCACGACATCGCCGGCGCTCACCTTCGCCCCGCCGCAGGTCACCTCGGTGTTCAGCGGCTCCACGGCCATCTTGCCGCCCGGGATCGGGATGACGCCCCGGGCGAACACGGGGAAGCCGGCCTCGCGGACCTCGCCCAGGTCGCGGATCAGACCGTCCAGCACGAAGGCCGCGACACCGCGGCGCTGAGCCACGGCGCACACGTTGCCGCCCGCCAGGGCGTAGTCCAGGTCGCCGGACTCGACGACGATGACGGAGCCCGGGGCGGCACGGTGAATGGCCGCGTGCAGCATGAGGTTGTCACCGGGAGGGCACCGCACGGTGAACGCCGGCCCGGCCACGCGCGGCACAGGCGACCACAGCGGGCGGATGCCGATGTCCATGACCTGCGCCCGGCCGAGGAGGTCGGCCAGCGTGGTCGTCGGGATGTCCGCGAAACCGGCGGCGGGAGCGGTGGGGTCGGTGGCGTCCGTCATGGCACCTCTGATCGTCTCGGGTGTGGTCGTCCCTGAGGCCGGCTGGCCCGTGCCCGACAGTAGGGGCCCTCGTCGCACGTGGTCCATCGGGTTTGCCGGACGGCGGTGTCATCGAGGAGCCTGATCAGCACGAACGACGAACGACGAACGACGACGGAGACCACTGACATGCCCCTGCGCTGCGCCGTGCTCGACGACTTCCAGGACGCCGCCCTCGCCTCCGCCGACTGGAGCCCGGTCGAGGACCGGGTGGAGATCGTCACGTTCCGCGAGCACCCCGTCGACGAGGACGAACTCGCCGGTGCCCTCGCCGACTTCGACATCGTCGTCACCCTGCGCGAACGGATCCCCTTCCCGGCCACGCTGCTCGACCGCCTGCCCCGCCTGAAGCTGCTCGTCGCCTCCGGCATGCGCAACTCGGTCATCGACTACGCCGCCGCCGAGCGCCGCGGCGTCACCGTGTGCGGCACGGGCAGCTCCTCCACGCCGCCGGTGGAACTGACCTGGGCGCTGCTGCTCGGCCTCGCCCGCAACCTGGTGACCGAGAGCAACGCGCTGCGCGAGGGTGGCCGTTGGCAGTCCACTGTGGGCGCCGATCTTCAGGGCCGCCGCCTGGGCCTGCTCGGGCTCGGCAAGATCGGCAGCCGCGTCGCGCAGGTGGGCCTCGCCTTCGGGATGCGGGTCAGCGCCTGGAGCCAGAACCTCACCGAGGAGCGCACCGACGAGGTGGGCGTAGAACTCTCCGCATCCAAGGAGGAGTTGCTCTCGACGAGCGACTTCGTCTCCGTCCACCTCGCACTGAGCGACCGCACCCGCGGCCTGCTGGGAGCCACCGAACTCGCCCTCCTCAAGCCCACCGCGTACCTGATCAACACCTCCCGCGCCGCCATCGTCGACCAGGACGCGCTGCTCGCCGCCCTGCACGAGGGCCGCATCGCCGGCGCCGGAGTGGACGTGTTCGACATCGAACCACTCCCCGCCGACCACCCGATGCGCACGGCCCCACGCCTGCTCGCCACCCCCCACCTCGGCTACGTCTCCCGGACCAACTACGCGACGTACTACGGCGACGCGGTGGAAGACATCGAGGCCTACCTGTCCGGCGACCCGGTACGCATCCTGGGCTGACACGCCCCGCGACCGACAGGTCGACGGCCACCGCCCCGGATGAAGCCCCGCGAGACCGCTGAGGTCGCGGTCCTCGCAGGCCGGGGCCGGGTCCGCACCCGAATATCCGGTCGGCGATTGTCGCTGACATGCCATACGCTGCTGCTTCGGCGGCGTCCACGCACCCGTAAGCCGGTGCGCGGGGGGACACGCGGCCTGTCCGTTTCCGCCCGGCGAGGACCGGGCTTCTTCTGTGGGGGTTCCATCACTGTGCGCAGGCGTAGCATCTCGGCCGCGACGGCACTCGCGGTCGTGTTCAGTTCCGTGGCCCTGGCCACGGGCATGGCGGGTCCGGCGGCGGCCGACTCCGCGAAGGTCCTTCCGGTGAACTCGGTCGGCGACATGGTCGTGGACGGTGTCCACCAGCGGGTCTACATCTCCGACCCTGACGCCGGCAAGATCCTCGTCACCGACTACTCGGGCACCGTGAAGGCGACGCTCAGCGGTCTTTCCGGCGTGACCGGCCTCGCGCTGTCCGCCGACTCCGGCGAGGTGTACGCCGCCGTGAAGAACGACCACCGGATCGTCTCGGTGGAGACGGGGACGTACACCCGCACCGCGAGCTACCCGGTCGACGCGGCGCCCGACGACCTGGAGGACGTGGACGGCCGGATCTGGTTCTCCTACGACGGCGACTTCGGCTCGCTCGACGTCTCCGGCCCCGAACCCGTCATCCACCTTGCCCAGCGCGGCGACGCCGGCTCCTACCCGGGCGCCGGGACGCTGCTGGCCGCCGACCCGGCCGTCCCGGGTGTCCTGGTGGCGGGCAACGGCTCCATGCTCGCCGTGTACGACGTCGACGCCGACGGCGCCACCCTGCGCGCCGAGGGCAACATGGGCAGCGGCGTCAAGCAGTTGGACCTGATGCCCGACGGCAGTCAGGTGCTCACCTCGTGGGGCCCCGGCTACAGCATCGGCGCCTACTCGGCCACCGACCTCACCCAGCGGCCCGGCTACCCCGTCGGCCCGTACCCGAACGCCGTGCGCGTCGCGCCCGACGGCACCATCGCGGGCGGCAGCTTCTCCTGGTACGACCCCGACGTCCACATCCACCGGCCCGGTGACCCGGTGCCGGTGCGGGAGTACGACTTCCCCAACACCGGCAACAGCAGCGGCGCCGACACCCTGGTGGACGGAGCGCTGGCCTGGGCGCCCGACTCGAGCCGGGTCTTCGCCGTCTCCGTGAACACCTTCGGCGTCCACACCCTGCGCGCCCTGACCGACCCCACCAAGGAACTGCCCACCCTCAAGGTGTCGGTCCCCGCCAAGTCGGAGCGCGCCAAGGCGCTCACCGTCAAGGGCAAACTGACCTCGAAGACCCTGCCCGCCGCCGGCACCGCTCTTAAGGTGACCCGCACCGACGTCGAGTCGCCGAACGGCAAGGCGCTGGCCGCCGCCAAGACCAAGGCGGACGGCAGCTTCTCCTTCACGGACACCCCGCCCGCCGGCGGCAAGGTCACCTACAAGGTCACCTACGCGGGCGACGCCGCCCACATGCCCGCCTCCGCCTCGGGCGCGGTGGACGTCTCCCGCAAGGCGGCCACGCTGACCCTGAACAACAAGGGCAAGCTGTACGCGTACGGCAAGAAGGTCACCTTCACCGCGCACCTCGGCACGACGTACAAGAACCGCACCGTCTCGATCTACGCGGACCCCTTCGGCCCCGACAAGCCGAAGAAGCTGCTGAAGACGGCCAAGGTCAACTCCAAGGGCAACCTGTCGGCGACCGTCAGCATGACCCGTGACACCACGGTCAGCGCCGTCTTCAGCGGCGACGCCCGCTATGCCGCGAAGACCGTCAAGTCGACCGCGTACGCCCAGGTCAAGGTCTCCACCGCCGTCTCCAAGCAGTACAAGACGGGCAAGATTGGCTCCACGACGTACTACTACTTCCACAAGAAGACCGACCCGCTGTTCACCACGACCATGACCTACTACCCGGGCCGCAAGCAGCGCTTCCAGCTCCAGGTGTACTACCAGGGCAAGTGGTACGACTCGGGCTACGAGTACTTCGCCCTCGGTACCAGCGGCAAGTCGGCCGTGAGCCTGGAGGCACCGGGCGAGGCCGGCATCCGCGCCCGCATGCGCTCGTCGTACATCAACGGCTCCTCGGGCGACAACGTCAACTCCACGACCCACGGCGCCTGGAAGTACTTCGCCTTCACCAAGTAACCACCCCCTGCCCCGAACCGGTACGGCCCCGACACCCGGGTCCGTACCGGTTCGGTTCAGCGAGGCGATAGGCGCCAACCGGTCTCCGACCGTCGCGGCCGTATGGCATGACGGCGAACAGCCGCGACAACAACGACCTTGCCCCCAGGGGCCGTTGGTAGATTCCCGCCATGAGCGACGACGAGGAGTACCTGGACAAGAGCCCGGCCGCCGCACGGATGGGAAAGGCCGCCGAGTACCTGGTCGCGGCCTCGTGCATCCTGGCCACCCGCGGTGAGTTGAACGTCTCCACCTCGCTGGTCGACGACGAGGGAGTGGATCTCGTCTTCCACCGGCGGGGCGGCTCAGCGACCCTGGCGGTGCAGGTGAAGGCCCGGATGTCCACCGGAGTACAAGTCCAGCAGGGCAGGTTGATGGCTTTCGTCCGGTCGCAGACCTTCCACCCTCGGGCCGATCTGGACATGCTCTTCGTCGCCGTGGACGTCGAGTTGGGGGCGGTGACGACGGCCTGGCTGATACCGAGCGGCACGTTCGGCGAGATGGTGACCGAGCCCAACAGCAAGGGCCGCTTCCGCTTCTCGGCGTCGATGAAGGCCGACTCGAAGGACCGCTGGAGCCCGTACCGGCTGACGGCCGCGGAACTCCCCAGGCGCATCCTCGCCAGGCTGGCCGAGTTGGAGACGCCCGGGAACTGAGCAGGCACCCGGCCGTCGGCGGCGACCGCCACGGACCCGCACCCGAACACGCGGTGGCTCACGCCCGCCCTACCGCAGATGCACGCCCCGCAGCCCAGCCGGACCGAGAACAGGCCCTCCGCCACGGCCGGCGCCAGCCCGGCCGAGTGCCCGTGCACCCCGGCCGCCGCACTAGCGGGGAACGAAGCGGCTGACCAGCAGCGTGATGCGGTCGGAGGCGTGGTCGGCGGGCAGCCGGCCCGCCCGGGTCAGGATGACCAGCCCATGCAGCGCGGCCCAGAACGTGTCCACGTACAACCCCGGCTCATCGGGATGTGCGTGATCGACGAGCGGATCCAGCAGCGCCTGGAACGCCTCGCGCAGCGGGGGAGGCGTGGCCTCGCCGGCGAAGGGGAGGCCGTTGTCGAGGCTGAACATCGCGTCGTACAGGGCGGAATTGCGCGCGGCGAAGTCGGTGTAGGCGCGGGCCACCGCCGCCACGGTCTCCCGGACGGCGGGCCCTTCGGGTACGGCGGCGCGCAGCGCGATCGCCAGCTCGGCGAACCCTTCCAGCGCAACCGCCCCCACGATCTCCTTCTTGCTGCGGAAGTGGCTGTAGAGCACGGGCTGGCTGTACTCGATCCGCTCAGCGAGCCGACGCGTCGTGACAGCGTCCCACCCATGGTCCTCGGCGAGCTTGCGAGCGGTGGAGACAATCATCCGCCGGCGACTGGCCCGCTCACGTTCCTTGCGTTCACGTACCGACATGAGCTCGATGCTAGGGCTGTTAGACATCAAGGCGATGACACGTCGCTCCGCAGGTGGTTTCCTTGCCCGCTAACTGTTCCGCTGAAATGCGCGCCGCAGCCGAGTAACGCGCCACGGAGTCAGCGCCATCGCGCCCCCACCCACAAGCAGGCTGCCCATTGCGATCCCCCAGCAGGGGAGCGAGTATCCGGGCTGATCCGTCCAGTCCCACTACCGGAACCGCCCCAGGTCGTCGACCTGCCAGTACGTCAGAGGGAACAGGGTGACCAGGGGAAGGATCCAGGAAAATCTCCATCCCCACACCCGCCCGGACAGCCTCACGGTCAGGAACTCCACGCAGCCACGCGCTGTACCTGACGAAATCGTAGACAGAAAAGGACGGATAGTATCCGAACTCCTGAGGCAAGTAGCCGATCATGGGGCGAACAGCCCTGGCCGTCCGCTCGGAGTGCACCGTCCTGCCGCAGACGTCCAGAGTCCCCCTCCTGGGGAGGCGCGACCGTGGCAAGGGTGCGGAGAAGCGTTGTCTTTCCGGCACCGTTGGGGCCCAGAAGTCCATAAACCCCCACGCCGAGATCCCAGTCGAGTCCCGTGATCACCTGGTGTCGGCCGTAACCCTGAGCGATCCCGGACAGCGAAGCGATCGGTTCCACGTTGTTCCTTTCAGGCGCGTGACCGGGCGCCCGCTCGGCTGGCGCCCGGTCACATCACCCTTGCCGGGCGAGAGGTGATGATCAACGCGCAACCCGTACAGTTGATGTGTACACGCTGTGCAATATGGGCGGGGGCCGGTATGACCCGTCGGACTGGTCCCCGCAAGCGCCGCGTCGTCCGGCGACCGAGAGCCGCGAGCTCGGATATCAGGTCATCCAGGTCGTACGGCGCGGGCACTGCGAACCCATGTTCCATGGGCTGGCCTCACCATCCGCAGTCGATGTCGGTCAACCCTCCACGGAGGACCGGATCGGTGCTCGTACCGCTGATCTGCAGAAGACCGCCGTCCCGACCCCACTCCAACTCGTACGTGCCTGCGTCGAAGGGCCGGTAGCCGTCGTCGACCGCCCAGGACCCCGACTCGCCCAGGGCCAGGCCGGTGCGCCTCACCGCGTACACCTCGCCAGTGCCGATCACGAGAAAGGACGTCTCCCGCACCACGGCCGTGCAGCCCCCCGGCCCCTCGGGGCGCAGCACGTGGTACTTCGCGCTCGAGATCAGGTCGTCGATCGCTCCGCATGCCGTGCCGAACACCGCCGTAGTGATCAGGAGCGTGTTCCCCAGGTGTGCCCACGTGGCCCGCTTCTGCGAGAGCCCCGAAGCACCCGCCGTGCGGCCCTTCCGGATGAGGACCCATCGGAGAACGAGCGACAGAACAAGAAGAACCGCACTCACGCCCCAGCCGGGGATCACCTGCCCCCGCACGACCAGCAGCAGGCTGCTCCAACTCGCCACGGCGGCGATGATCAGAGTGCCGGCGCCTGCTGCCGTGGAGACGGCGGGCGGCAACCTCAGACTGCGCTGCGTACGGTTTTCGGTCATGGAGGGGCCGACTCTCCGAACCTGCCGCAGGTTGCGCCGAGAGCCCGAAGCGCGGCGGGCGACGGATCGGAAGCCTCGGCCTCCCGGGAATGTCAGTGGCTGGTGGCAGACTCCGTAGGCATGAGTGATCAGGTGCGTTTACGAGACGTCGAAGCGGCCGACCTGGAGGAGTTCTTCGCGCAGGAGCACGATCCTGAGGCCGTGCAGCGGTCGAAGTTCGCTCCCCGGGAACGGGAGACCTTCATGACCCACTGGACGACGAAGGTTCTCGGGGATTCCACCGTCTTCGTGCAGGCCGTCACCGTCGACGGAGAACTGGCGGGCAACGTGGTGGCGTGGTGGAGTGAGGGCCGGCGCTTCATCGGGTACTGGCTCGGCAGGCAGTACTGGGGTCGGGGGATCGGCACACGGGCCCTGGCGCTGTTCCTGGAGCAGGAGAAGGCCCGTCCCCTGCACGCCGATCCCTTCGCCGGGAACACCGGCTCAGTACGACTGCTGGAGAAGCACGGCTTCCGGCGCACCGAGACGGTCCGGCACGGCGAGCACGAGCACATCATGCTGGTGCTCGACGAGAAACCCACCCTGGGAACTCAGGGTCGGTCCGGCGGCTTTCCGTCCGGCCGTCGGCAGGGCGGCGGCTAACCGGGACCCGGAGACTGAGCAACCCCGCCCGGCAGGCCGCCGGATCCGTCATGCCCTCGGGAGCCGTGCGAGCGCGGAAGTCCCCGTGGCCCCCGCTACCCTTGCGGGCACGCCGCGCTGTCGATCATGGCGGCCGGCTTCGCAAGCGACACCGGTACCCGCTCGACGTACCCGAGTACGTGCGTTCCGGGGCCGGTTGGGAGGGGGTCCCTGTGACAGAGAAACCACCTGCGCCCGCCGAACCGCCTGAGCGGTCCCGGCAGTCGGGGCGAATACCGGCGGGAAAGGCCGCGGACACGGGAGAAGCACAGCGGGCGGGAACATTACCGGAGGGCAGGTCGCGCGCGGCGACGGACACGCGGCCCGGCGACGCCGTCGGTGCCGGGTTCCCGCCGCACCTCCCGCCCACTCCCGCCAACTCCCTGTACGAGGGCGCCCACCTCTACAAACCCTCGTTCCCCGCCCTGCACCGCGAACCGCCCTCCACTGTGAACACCGCCGTCCTCTGGGCGGCACTCGCCACCGGCGTGCTCAGCATGCTGCTGCTCAACGACGGCGTGGGCGCCAACCTGTTCCTCGTCGCCCTGCCGGCCGCGGTCACCGCATACTTCGCCGCACGCCAGACAGGCCGCGTACAAGCCCGTCCCTGGACGCTCGCCTGGGGCAGCGGAGGACTTGTCCTCCTGCTGGTTCCGGCGGTCCGCGCCGCCGAGTGGCCTTCCCTCCTCGCCGTGGCCACCGCCATCGGCCTCGCTTCGCTCGCCCTCCACGGCTCGCGGTCCTGGTACGGCGTCGTCCTCAGCCCCTTGGGACTGGTCGACTCGCTGCCCAAGGGCGCAGTCTGGGGCTGGCGAGGAGTGCGCACCCGTGCCGGCAACGCCTCCGGCAACCTGGGCTCCGCGCTGCGCGCCCTTGCCGTGACGGCCGTGCTTCTTCTCGTCTTCGGCGCACTGTTCGCCGGGGCCGACGCGGCCTTCGCCGACCTGCTGAGCAAGCTGGTCCCGGACACGTCCGTCGGCGACGGCCCCTGGCGCCTGGTGCTGTTCGCCCTCGGGCTCTTCGGCGCCCTCGCGGCGGCACACACCGCCGCCGCCCCTCTGCGGTGGGACAGCTTCAAGGCAAGCCCGGGCCGCGCACGAGGCCGGGCCGAGTGGGCGCTTCCCCTGCTCGTGCTGTGCGTGCTGTTCGCCGTCTTCAACGCCATCCAACTCGCCGTTCTCTTCGGCGGGTACAAGGCTGTCCTGGACAAGACCGGCCAGACCTACTCCGAGTACGCGCGGCAGGGCTTCTGGCAACTCCTGTTCGCGACGCTCCTCACGCTCCTGGTCATCGTCTTCGCGCTGCGCTGGGCACCGCGCGGCGGGCCCGGTGACCGGAACCTGGTGCGGGGAGTCCTCGGCACCCTCTGCGCACTCACCCTGGTCGTGGTCGCTTCGGCGGTACGGCGCATGGGCATGTACGTCGAGGCGTACGGGCTGACGCGGCTGCGGATCTCCGTCGTGACCATGGAACTGTGGCTCGGCCTGGTCATTCTGCTGATCATGGCCGCCGGAGTCTGGGGCGCACGCTGGCTGCCCCGCGCGGTCGCCGCGTCGGCCGCCGTCGGGGCCCTCGCCTTCGGCCTGGCCTCTCCCGACGGGCTGATCGCCGAGAACAACGTGCGGCGGTACGAGAACACCCACAAGTTCGACCTGGACTACGCGCGTGGCCTCTCGGCGGACGCGGTCCCGGCTCTGGACAGGCTGGAAGAGCCCATGCGGTCCTGCGTCCTCGGCCCCCTGGCGGAGGGGTTGGGTCCGGCAACGGCGTCCTGGTACGAGACCAGTTGGGGAGAGGTCCGCGCGCGACGGATCCTGAAGGAACGGCCGCCGGTGACGACCGGCCCGGGAACCTGCGAGAGCGGCGGGGAGAGCCTCGAGTACGACCGCTGACCGGACGCCCCGTTCCGCCGGGGCGGGCAGCCGACGAAGGGCCGGTCCGGGAGGAGCCCCCTCCCGGACCGGCCCTGCTGCTTGGCCGTCTGCAGGTGCCGTATCGCTCGTTCGGGTGCGTATCCCGGGCAGGTGTCGGCCCCCATGCCCAGGATTGACCTCGCGATGTGTTTCCTCGTGAAGGTGGGAGAGCATGCCGACGTACATCACTCTGATGAACTGGACCGATCAGGGCGTCCGAGAGTACAAGGACACCGCGAAGCGCGCCGAAACCTTCGGCGCGGCGGCACAGAAGATGGGGGCGAAGCTCCTGAACATCTACTGGACCGTCGGTCCGTACGACCTCGTGGCCGTCGTCGAGGCACCCGACGACGAAACCGCCACCGCGGCACTCCTGCACCTCGGCGGGGTGGGCAACATCCGTTCCACGACTCTGCGGGCCTTCGACCGAGGGGAGATGGAACGCATCATCACCAAGGCGACTGGCTGACGACCGCCACGCTGCCACGCGGTGCTGTTTCCCCTCGGGCGACCTCGTCGTGGGCGTCGAGCAGCACGCCCACGCCTGCTGCCCACGTTTCCATCACGGCCTCGACGGCCGGGAATCCGGCGGCGACCGGCACCGTCACCACGATGAACCGCCGCTCGGCAGGCGCCTCCACACGGCCACCCAGTGGGACGAAGGCGCTGATCAGGGATTCCAGCGACTCAGCGGCAAAGGGCGGCTCGCCGAATGCTTGGACGCAGAGGTTCGGGCCTCGCCGCTCGGTCTGGAACAGGCCATCGGCATCGATCTTCAGCAAGTCTCCGGGCGCTCAGCCCTCGACGGGAGTGCGCCGAACTCTCGATGCTCATTCCGGCATGCTCGCAGAGGCTGTCCGAGGTCCGCGTAGCGACTTCGGCCGGGTGCCGCTCTGAAGCGAGTGATCACGGCTCCATGAGCTTCCGGCGCGTCGGGCAGTCCGTGGACCTGCCCGTCACGTGCGACGTCGCCGAGCCTCCCCGCAGCTACGACCGCAGGCTGAGTCCAGCTGGTGCGCCGGGGGGGTCGACGTCGAGCACATCTGGACCCAGGACGGGGGCCTGCCCGAGATGCCGACGGGAGCGCGCGTGGTGGGCCGTGGCAGCCGCGAGTGGTACGAGGCACTGGCGCGCAGCCGCTACATCGTCGTCAACACGACGGTGGGCGATTGGTTCGTCACCCGCCCAGGGCAGCGGGTCGTGCAGACCTGGCACGGCACGCCGCTGAAGAAGATCGGCAAGGACCTCCAAGGCACGACCAAGTCGAATCCCGCCTATATAGCCAGCCTGCCGCACAGCTACCGGCAGTTCGACTTCGTGGTGTCCCCGAACGCGTACACCACAGAGATCATGCGCAGGGCGTACACCATCGAAGGGGAAATGCTCGAGAGCGGTTATCCGCGCAACGACGTCTTCCACGCCCCCGACCGCGACGCGCGGGCCGCGCGGGTCAGGGAGCGGCTCGGCCTGCCCGAGGGCAAGAAGGTGGTGCTCTACGCACCTACCTGGCGAGAAGACCAGAAGCACGCGAGCAAGCTGTACAAACTCGATCTGCGGATCGACCTGGCCGCGGCCCAGGCCGAACTCGGTCACGACCATGTGCTGCTCTTCCGCAAGCACCCGAGGGTCCATGACAACGTGCCGGGTGCCGGCCGGGGCTTCGTGTGGGATGTCACCCGCTACCCGGACATCGCCGACCTGTACCTCGTCGCCGATGTACTGGTCACCGACTACTCCTCGGCGTTCTTCGACTTCGCGCACTCGGGTAAGCCGGTGCTGTTCTTCACCTACGACCTGGAGCACTACCGGGACACGCTGCGCGGCTTGTACTTCGACCTCACCACCCGGGCGCCCGGCCCGCTGCTGGAGACCTCCGAAGACCTGGTCAAGGCCCTGCGCGACGTCGATGCCGTCGAAGCGGAGTACCGGGAGAAGTACGCTCAGTTCATAAGGGACTTCTGCGAGCCCGGGGACGGTCTCGCGACAGCGCGGGTCGTGGACCGCATGCTCGACGGCGGACCGCACGCCGCAGCCCCGACCGACGGCTGAGCGTACCGCGCAGGGCCGGGCGGCACCGGCCCTGCGCGGATGTGACGCGCGGCGCGAGAGCGAGACGCGCATCTTTCCCCTTACCCTGCAGAGCTTGGTGAGCGTGCGGTGCGCATGGTCGCGTAGGTCCGCCCCAACTACCCGACTGAGTGGGGCGCCATGAAGGCGGTCGCCGTGAGGCTGGGCATCGGTTCCGCCGAGACGGTGCGGACGTGGGTCCGCAAGGCTGAAGTCGACACCGGCCGGCGTCCCGGGGTGACCTCGGAGGAGGCCGCGGAGATCAAGCGGCCGAAGGACTGCCCGTTGATTTCCGCTCAGTCCGGCATACGGTGGATACGACGGAGTCGCCAGGCGCGGATCTCGCCGAAGATCACGGATGCCGCAAGTATGAAGAGCGCGGTTTCTACGCTTGCTGACCACGGTTCAGGCACCCACCGGTGACCTATGACCGCCACCCCAGCGAGGATCGGCACGGCGAGGACGTAGCCGCGCAGACGCACACGCAGCCGACGCGCGTCGTGCCGTGGTTCAACTGCCATGATGGTCCTGTCTCATCGCGGGGCGATGCCTGATCACAAACGTATGCTGCTCACCTTTGCCCGGTAGGGCAATGCGCCGGCAGGGACTCGGTGTTGGATCACGTAGCGGCTGGTCTTCTGGAAGTGATGGCCCAAGTCGCCCGGTGTGCGGCGGCTCACTGCGGCTGAGTCCCGATGGGGCCCGATGTTCGGCCACCCCTCCCCTCGACCGCCGTCACGGCCGACACCTGCACGAGCCCGCTTTCCGAGGCTGAGGCGGACCCGGTGATCGCCGAGGCCGCAGCACGGCTCGTCCCGCGCGCCGGCGCCACCTCCGAAAACACCGCCCCCTGATCATTCCCTGCCTTTGCATGGCCTTCCGTTCCCATGACGTTCCCATGACGTTCCCATGAGGGGCCCCATGAGCCCGTGGGAACGAGGGCAGGACAGCCTGCCGAGACCAGCTGCGTCGTCGAAGAGGTGAGCACCGCAGACCATTTGGGGGCGACAAGGCCCGCCTCCAACACCCGTCGACGACACTGGGACCCGGACGTCCCACGGACAGGCTCCACAGGGACTTCCGGACCGCGGCTTGACACGCCTGATGAGGGTGGGAGGGTGGAAGAGCGGTGGTGCGGTAGTGGTCACCGAAGGTCGAGGGCGTTGCGGAGCGCGGGATTGTTCCGGCGCCTGAGCGGGACGAGCCGGCGTGCCGGTTTCCGTCGCCTGAGTCGTCCAGAGTGACCTGTTCCCCCGCGCGGCTCCTGATGCCGGCCATCGCGTGGTGAAGCAATCGAAGGGGAAGCCATGAAGGCTGTTGTCTATGACGGGCCGCGTACCGTCAGTGTGAAGGATGTCCCCGACGCGCGCATCGAACGGCCCACCGATGTGCTGGTGAGGATCACCAGCACCAACATCTGCGGTTCGGACCTGCACATGTACGAGGGCCGCACCGATTTCGAGCAGGGACGGATCTTCGGCCACGAGAACCTGGGGGAGGTGACCGAGGTCGGCGCCGGGGTCGACCGGGTCAGGGTCGGGGACCTGGTCTGCCTGCCGTTCAACATCAGCTGTGGTTTCTGCCGGAACTGCGAGCAGGGGCTGACCGCGTTCTGCCTGACCACTGCCGACAATCCGAAGACGGCTGGTGCCGCCTACGGCTTCGCCGACATGGGCCCGTACAGCGGCGGGCAGGCTGAGCTGCTGCGCGTGCCCTACGGTGACCACAACTGTCTGGTCCTGCCGGAAGAGGCCCGGGAGCGGCAGACCGACTACGTGATGCTCTCCGACGTCTTCCCCACCGGTTGGCACTGCACGGAACTGGCCAAGGTACGGCCCGGTGACACCGTGGTGATCTACGGTGCCGGCCCGGTCGGCCTGATGGCCGCACTGTCGGCGAACCTCAAGAGCGCATCCAAGGTTATGGTCGTGGACCGCCACCCGGACCGCCTCGCGCTGGCCGAGCAGATCGGGGCAATTCCCATCGACGACTCCAAGGCCTCGCCCGTCGACCAGGTCAACGAGCACACAAACGGGCTCGGGGCGGACCGGGGCTGCGAGTGCGTGGGCTACCAGGCCCATGACCCCCAGGGCCATGAGCACCCCAACATGACGCTGAACAACCTGGTGGAGTCGGTGAAGTTCACCGGCACCATCGGCGTGGTCGGCATCTTCATCCCGCAAGACCCCGGCAGCCCCGACAAGCTGTACCAGCACGGTGAATTCGCCTTCGACTACGGCCTGTTCTGGTTCAAGGGCCAGTCGGTCGGCAACGGGCAGGCCAATATCAAGGCCTACAACCGCCAGCTGTGCAACCTGATCCAGCAGGGCAAGGCCACACCGTCCTGGATCGTCTCCCACGAGCTCCCGCTGGACCGGGCCGCCGAGGCCTACCAGCACTTCGACGCCCGTGACAACGGATGGACCAAGGTCGTCCTGCACCCCGACGGCGGCGCCCGTTGAACAATCGTCACCGGCAACCTGACCGCGGGCAGGCGCGGCATCGGCACCATCCTCGCGGCTCGGGCATCCCAAGGGCCCGCCGTCCCCACGCGCCGTCCCCACGGAGATCCCCGTCGAGACGGGGCTGGCTCCTCACAGCCAGCCACACAGCGACCGAGGCAGGGCACTGTCAGCGCCTGCCCCACTCTCTGACAGAGCGTCTTGGCGCGCCGCTGCGCGACAGACGGCTCGTTGTCGGACCCTGCGGGAAAGTACCTCCCGGCGGTCCGCAAGGAGGTGAACGCGTCGATCTGCGCAGGCATCCACGACCGCACGAGCGTGATCGAGCGGGCGGGGCTGCCGCGGCTGGTGGAGGAGCGTTACGCGGTCGGCACCGTCCGGGCCCGTACGCCGGGCGCGGCTCACCGCAGACTGCGTACGTCCAGGTGGCGCAGTACCCGGTCGACGATCTCCGGGTCGGCCCCCGGCTCCCTGCGCGCCGCCAGCACCTCGTGCCGCGCCGCGCTCAGCATCTCGCTCTGGATCCGCCGCAACCGCTTCAGCCTCCGTACGCGCTTGTCATGGCTCTCCCTGCGCTCCTCGTCCCCCAGCTGCGGGCTGATTCGCAGCCCGATGTCGGCCACCCTCCGCAGCAGCTGTTCGGCCACCTCCTCAGGCAGGTCCTCGACCTCCTCGATCTCCCGGAGCCGCCGCCTGGCCGCCTTCGCCGCCCGCGCCGCCAGCTCCTCCTCGAACGCCTTCTCCCGCTCGGTGTCCGCCCGCACCCCCAGCCACTTCACCAGCCACGGCAGCGTGAGCCCCTGGACCACGAGCGTCGCCATGATCACCGCGAAGGCGATGAACACGATCTCGTCCCGGTCGGGGAAGGGCGCGCCGCTGTCCGTCTTCAGCGGAATGGCCAGGGCGAGCGCCACCGAGGCCACGCCGCGCATCCCGGACCACCACATGACGACGGTCTCCCGCCAGGTCGTGGGGATGTCCTCGTTCTGATCCCGCCGCGCGTGCAGCCGTTTGGTGAGCCAGGTGGCCGGCAGCAGCCACACCAGCCGTACGAGCACCACCACGCCCACGACCACGCCCGCCCAGCCCAGCAACTCGCCCCACCGGCCCGACGCCGTGCGCAGGGCGTTGTGCAGCTCCAGGCCGACCAGTCCGAACGCGACCCCGGTGACGAGCGTGTCCACGACGTCCCAGACGGTGTGCCCGGCCAGCCGGGTCATCACGTCGTCGGCGTCGGAGGCGTACTCGGCCAGGAACAGCGCGGTGGTGAGCACGGCGAGGACCCCGGAGCCGTGCAGCTCCTCGGCCAGCACGTAGGAGGCGAACGGCACGAGCAGCGTCAGCCCGATCTGCAGCGTCGCGTCCCCCAGCAGGCCCAGCAGCTTGTTCGCGGCCCAGCCGACCGCCAGGCCCACGACCACCGCCACCACCGCGGACAGCACCAGGTCGAGCCCGGCCCGCCAGGCCGAGAACTCCCCGCTGACGGCGGCGGCGATGGCCACGTTGTAGAGGACGATGGCCGTGACGTCGTTGAACAGCCCCTCGCCCTCCAGGATCGACACCAGGCGGCGCGGCAGCCCGAGCTGCCCGGCCACGGCGGTCGCCGCGACCGGGTCGGGAGGCGCGACCAGCGCGCCCAGGGCCACGGCGGCTGCGACGGACAGCCCCGGCACGATGCCGTGCGAGACGAAGGCGACACAGAAGGTCGTGACGAACACCAGCGCCACGGCCAGCAGGAAGATCGGCCGTTTGTTCGCCGCGAACTGCCGCCAGGAGGTGCGCCGTACGGCGGCGTAGAGCAGCGGCGGCAGCAGGGTCGGCAGGATCAGCGCGGGCGGGATGTCGACGTTCGGCACGAAGTCGAGCAGCGCCAGGACGATCCCGAAAAGCGTCATGAGGACCGGCGCGGGCAGCCCGAGCCGGTCGCCGACCGGGACGCTGATCACGGCCCCCAGCAACACGACGAACAGCAGGGCCAACTGATCCACGCTCAGCGCTCCGGGACGTCGGACGTTCACACGGCAGGCTTCAAGCCTGCCATGCCGCCCCGCTCACCGGCCGCTTCGGACCCGCGGCACAAGGCGCGCCGCATCGCCCGGTGCGGGATGCCCGCGAACGTCAGCCTGGAGTCGATACTGCGGGAGAGGTACCTGGAGACCGGGTCCCCGCACCAGACCCTGCGCCGTCGGCCTGCTGCTTCGTCCAGGCTGGGGTGCCGGTCCGGCCGAAGCGGCAAGCCCTGGCTTCGGAGGCACTACCCGGGGCCGCGCACGATCTGACCGCGGCCCGGACCCACGGCATTCCCGCCGCTCCCGCCGCCGATGGCATCAAGTGCTGGGCGGACAAGGCGTATCAGGGAGCAGGTCCTGCTGTCCGCGTCCCGTTCCGGGGCAAAGGTCTGCGTGGATGACGTCGGCGTCACAACCGCGATCACGCCAAGATCCGAAGCCTCGGCGAACGCGCCATGGCCACCCTCAAATGCTGGCGGCTCCTGCGGAAGCTCCGTTGCAGCACAGACGCCGGAACTACAACTGCCGTGACGGACACGGATATCGCTCTCCGCGGGCACGGCGTTTCCTGCCGCGCACTTCCGCTCACAACCCTATGACCTCCGTCGACGGGAGATATACCGCTGCCACCGTCGTCAGCGGGTGGCGCAATGGTGAACGTGCCGAGACTCCACTACCGCGATGAAGGCCACATCCCCAGCGAAGAGCGCGACGGCCGGTGGTCACCAGGTGGTCGGACTGACCCGACCCGGGCGCCACGTCAGTCACCCTGAGGGGGTGCAGCCGAATCTTCTTCCTCCTCCATGAAGCGGATGCCCTCATGGGTCAGCGAGGTGGTGGCGGGAGTCTTGTGCGATGTCCAGTCGACCATGATCAGGCCTGCGTCGGCCAGGTAGGCGCAGGCTGCGGAGAGGTCCGCGTCGGGAAGACGGACCTCGTCACGGAGCGTCGATCCGCTGACCTGGGGGCGATTGCGTTCGACTGCCCCGTACAGGGCTCGGAGAATCGCTTTGCGGTAGGTCTTGCGTTCACGGAGTGTCGTCATGGCTGTCGCTCTCGGGCTCGTGGCCGACGGTGCGGGCGCTGACGGGGGCTGATCCACTGGATGCCGGCCAGGACTGTGCGGGCTGTGAGGCGTGTCCGCCAGTCGATGGGTGAGACGGAGACGGGACGCGCGGCCGGTGGGGCAGCTGCGCTGCTCGGTCGAGGTGAGCAGCGGCGCACGACCTCGGCGACGCCATGAGGGGCCTCCGGTCGCCGCGACGAGGCGGACCCAGGTGTTGCCCGCGGAGGCCAATGGCTTGTCATCCACGCGTCCCCTCCTGCGGGCGGTGGCGCTGAGGACATATGCGGCCACTGCTCGGAACGTCCGGCGTCCGGTTGCCGCTGCACTTCCGCATACGCCCCTTTCCTGAAGCGTAATGCCGCGACTGCGGTTCCTCCCGTCGACGCGGAATCACCGGGGTCGGGCCGATCCCGGTGATTCCGGCTCCCGGGGCTACACGGAGTAGGTGGAAGGGACGAGGCGAGTCCCGTGTTCGCACCGTTTCTGGAAGACGGGTGGTCCCTTATGACCGGCTCCGGCTCACCCCCTGTTTCCCGGCATCTGCCGAGTGGTGTTCACGCGGCCGTGCGGCCGGGGTGTGCGCTGCTCCGGCTGGGGACGACGGAGTCGCGTGAAGGAGTCCTGGACGGTGCGTGGTGGCCGCGGCCGCGCGACATCGGTGCCGAGCTGCCCGGGCTGCTGAGCGCCCTCATCGCACATCTCGGCCCCGTGACGCGTGTCGGGTTGGACGCCGCGGCCTGGGAAGGCCTCCCGACGCGGATCGTCGTCGACGACCGGGTGGTGCACATCGACTCCTTCCCGGTGGGCGATGGCACCGTCCTGATCACCCGGGGCGACCAGGACGTGTTCTCGCTGCTGGTGGTCCCGCCGCACGCGACACCAGCAGCCGCACATGCCGCGATGGCCCAGGCCGTCCGGGCCGACAACATCAGCCAGGCGGAACAGATCCTCATCGACACCGGGAGCGGGTAGGGGCAGTCGGGACTGACGAGCCGTCCCTCGGCCGAGGCCGGCGGACGTGCGGACGACAGTGGTGAGTCAGCCGCGCCACTCCACCAGGAGCAGCGTCGCGTCGTCGGTGGTGTGTCCGCCCCGCGCCCGCTTGAGCGTATGGGACAAGGCGCGCGCCACCGCCCGGATCCCGCGGCCGGTTCTCTCCAACTGGTTCACCCAGTTGATCAGATGGCCCTCTCCGAACTGCTCTTCACCCATCGCGTGTTCCTCGATCAGTCCGTCGGTGAAGCAGAGGAGGCGGTCCCCCGGCTCCAGCTTCATCTCGCACACCTGCGGCTCCGGACCGCCGAAGCCGACAGGGAGGGTCGTCGGACCGGTCAGCCGGAGGGCTACTCGATGATCACGGACGAGCATCGGTGACGGGTGCCCGGCATTGACCCACTGAAGATGCCCCGTCGTGGTGTCCAGCTGCAGCATCTGCGCGGTGACGAAGTGCTCGGGGCCGAACTGGTCCGCCACAGCGCGGTCCATGAAGCCGTAGATCTCCGGTAGCCCGGTGCTGGCGCGGCGGGCGTGGCGGTAGGCACCGATGGCCACGGTGGCCATCGTGGCTGCGTCCAGGCCGTGGCCCATCGCGTCGATCATGGCCACGTGGAGGGTGTCTCCGTTGAGGGCGTAGTCGAAGCTGTCCCCCGCAACGTCGTAGGCGGGTTCCAGGATCCCGGCCACGGCGATGCGAGGCATGATCATCGCCAGCGGTGGCAGCAGGGACCACTGGATCTCCGCGGCGACGCTCATCGGTTCACCGCGTCGGACACCGAAGAAAAGGTCGGAGTAGCCGTGCTTGGTCACCAGTAGGTCGGCCACCAGGCCGGCGATCCTGCGCAGTATGCGGCGGTCGTGGTCATCGACGCTGTCCAACGTCACTGCCATGACCCCGACCTGGTCGCCGCCGTCCAGCAGCGGGAGGTGGACCCGCACGCCGTCGTCCTCGGGCAGCTCGACGGGGTGAGCGTCGAGAAAGCAGCGGCCCGCCTCGGAGTCGTCGATCACCAGCGGTTCGCCCCCCGTGAGGCCGTCGCCGGGCAGCGGCACCAGCAGCAGTTGTCCGTAGTCCTGCAGCAGCACCTGCGGTCGGCGGCCCCCGAGCCGCTCCATTACGTCGGCGACCAAGGGCCCGATGAGATGGGGCGGCAGTTCATGCGCGCGATCGAGGACCTCGCCCAGCAGAGCTTCCCCGAAGCTCTCGGAGCGGTCCGCGCGCCGTCCGGTCGTCATCCACTCACCCGCCACGGGCCGGGCTGTCCGGCGGACTGGGACGACGCAGGGTCTGTCGGTGTCATCGCTCCATCAAGGGGTCGTAGACGTCCGCATCGGCACGGGCACGCGCGAGCCCCACCGGATCGGGCTGCTCATCTGAGTCCCGCTCCTCCTTCCGACTCCCATGTGTCCTGGCCGTCGGGGCCGCGCTCGGCGAGTGCGAGCAGGCGCGGAGCCGGCAGCGAGTTCCCGGGGTCGGCGGCAGCGATCAGCAACCCGGCAGCCGTTCCGGCCGGCTCGTCCGGTGGGATCACCAGCAGTTCCCAGCGTCCCACGGTGCCGCAGTCCACGGTGATGGCATGCGCCTCGGCGGCGAGGTCGGTCAGAACCACCTCGATCACATGCCCGGGCGCCATCACCTTCTGCGGGGCATCGGGCCAGGCGGCGGTCCCCACGGTGACGTGGGTGACGGTGCCGACGCTCGGATCCAAGGAGCCGACCAGCGCGGGCAGCTCCAGCTCCAGTGCGTCGCAGCGCGGCCACCACGCTCCGTCCAGCGGGCCGTGGCCGACGTCCCGCGTGAGGCGCAGCCGGGGCGAGGGCATCCGGTAGGTGTGTCCGTCAGCTGGTGCCGGATCTTCGGCGGGCTTGGTGATGGCGTCCATCGTGCGGTCCCGTCCCGGGCGGCTTGCGGCTGCCCGTGTCTGTTACTCGCCGGGAACGGCGCCGCCGTGGTCGCGCGCCCGAAAAGCTCTCGGTACCTGCCAGGTTACTCCCGGCCGTCGCGGGCGGCGCGGTGCGCAGCCGTTGCGCGGAGATACGTTCGTACGGCAGGCGACGGGTGGCGTGACCGCCGAGGCCGGTACGAACGCCGGCTCATCGTCCCTCCGTCACATCATCGGCGTGCCGGGGACAAGCCCTTCGGCAGGCAGGCTCAGCACGCAGGGGGCGACGGGGCCGGGCAGCCCGACGACCTCACCCATGTTCTGCCAGCCCCAGGACGAGAAGGAGGCTTGTCCTGCCTGGTCGGCAGGGTGCAGCAGGGTGACCCCGAGGGAGGAGTGCAGGTCTGCGAGCAGACGCTGTTGCAGGCGGCGGGCGATGTCGCGGTGCTGAGCGTGCGGATGGGCCACGACCTGGGTGAGGACGACGAACCGCGCGCGGGAGGTGAGCCGCTGGATGGTCTCCTGGAGCGTTCCGTCGAACCCCCGTCGGCCGGAGCCGTCAGGGCCCACCGGAAAACCGAAGGCGCAACCGACCAGCACCGTCGTCTCGGCGACCAGCAGCGCGAAGCCGGGGCGGTGGGCCGTGACCGCCAAGCGGCGCAGGAAGTCTCCACGGTCGTGGTACGCCTCGCCGGGGGTGTCCGCGACAGACTCCGCGGCCAGGTCCGCGATGTCCTCGCGCATGTCTTCGGCCTGCCAGCGGGTCAGCCGGCGAAGGCGGATCGCGTCCTTGAGGACCGGCTGATCCGGCCGACGAGCGGGGTCCTCGGGCGCCCGCGGCGCGGTACTCATGAGGTCGCCGGGTGCGGCGGGCGGAACGGGGCTCACGGGAGCCGCAAGGAGCAGCGAAGCGGATCCGGTGACGGCGAGGAGCTGGGTGATCTGCGCGCACGGGTGGTGCAGCCGCAGGGAGGCGTGAACCCGGCCGGCGCGCCGTGACGCCGACAGGAGGATGTCCAAGCCCCTGGCGTCGCAGGAGCCGACCGTGGCCAGGTCGATGTCGATCACGGTGACACCGTCCAGCAGACACTGCTCCAATGCGGCCCGCAGCAGCGGCGTCGTGGCCGGTCCGATGTCACCGGCGAGCGTGACTTGCGTCCGCTCCCCTCGGTTCCGCCGACGGATGTCCAGCCGGGGAAAGGCCATCACGCTTCCCCTGGGGCGTGGACCAGCGCGGGTGCTCAGCGCGGCCCCAGCCATGATGCGCTTGCGTGGAGTTGCTTCGACCGCGGCGGACATGATGCCGACCCGTCTCCGCGCCGACCGCTGGGGGCGGCCCGGGTTCGTCTCTCGCCGAGGACGGCCCGGCGCGGCGGCCGGAGTGCGTGGTGCCCTCGGTACGTCAACCCTACGTCGCCTGCGACGGGAAGCGGCTGCGCCGAGGGTGCCAGGAGTACGGTGGGGAGGGTCGAGGGTACTTCGTACACCGGTGACAGGGCTGGTCTCGTCCTCGGCGCGCGGCTCGGTAGGGGCCGCGTGACACCTCACGGGCCGTTTCCGGCCCGGGACAGGTTCCGCCCGATGACCACCGAATCCCTGCACTCACCGTACTCATCCCTGACCTTGGACGTTCTGGATGCCCCTCCCGCCGGGGGCAGGGTCGAGGTCCGCATCGTCTCCATGGACGCCGAAGCGGCCCGGCACGTCGCGGACGCTCTCCGGCTGCTGTTCGCAGGGGGCGAGCAACGCAGTTACCCGGCGTTCCCGTCAGGTAGAGGGACGCGTCTGCACCTCACGCTCGACCCCGAGCGGGGCGCCGGCTCGCTCCGCCCCTGGCTGGAGGCCAGCAGGCCGCCGGTCGACCGGACACATCCGGGCGAGACGGCGTAATGCGTGTGGCCGCCGGGCGGGCCGTCGCCCGCCGAACCCCCGACCGTGGCGAGTCCCCCACCCCTACCGCCCCAGGAGTCCTCATGACCACCACCCTTTCGCTTCACCCGCCTTCCGCCCGGCTCCGGCTGGGAGAGCAGACCTTCCATGACGGCTCCGCCCGTCGTATCGACGGGGCCTGGTGGCCGAGGTCCTACGACCTGACCGCCGAGCTCCCCGGACTGCTCGCCGGGCTGCCGCACCGCTGGGGGCACATCAGCAGCGTTCTGGTGAACGGGGCGATGTGGTCGCTGTCCGGGGACGGGATGCTCATCGAGGACCAGAAGGTGCACCTGCGCCGGACGGACTTGCCGCGAGCCGAACACACCATCTGCCTGCTCGCTCCCGGGTACGGCCGCTGGGACCTGCTCGTCGTGCCGCCCGCCGCCACGGAGGAGGAGGCCGGGCGGCTCATGGAGACGGTCACGGCGGACGCCCCGCTTGCGAGGCGTACTGCCTGACCTGGACGGGCCGGCCTGTGCACGTGCGCTGCCGTGCCTCACAGGCCACCGCAACGCTGCAGCGTGCTCAGAGGGCGGGTTCCTCGCAGGTCGTCGGCCAGGGACTGCGCGGCATTCTCCTGGACGTCGAGAGCCTCGAGTAGGGGCTGGATGTCCACGCGGTCGCCGCCTGCGCATCGCGCCAGGTGGGAGTGTTTGCGCCGGTGAGGCGGCGGGCCATGACGTGAGTCATCGCCCAGTAGACGCGGGGGGCGGAGGAAGCCGGGCGGTGTTCGTAGTCGCGGACCAGGCGCCGGTGCAGTATCAGGATCCCGTAGGTCTGCTCGACCCTCCACCGCTTCGGCTGCGGGACGAAGCCGGTGTCCTGCGGGTTGCGTTCGACGAGTCGATGCCCAGGTCGACGCCGTGCGCGACGACCTGGTTCTTGAAGCCCTGGTCGACCAGGGCCTTCTCGACGGTGCCGCCGACGTGCTCGGCGACCTGGTCCAGCAGGACGATGCCCGCGGCGTTGTCGTGAGTGTTCGCGGCGAGGACGATGACGGCGATGACCACGCCCAGCACATCGACGGCCAGGCCCCGCTTGCGGCCCGGCACCCGTTCCACCGCATGCGCGCGTCGGGGACATCCTTCACACTGACGGTACGCGGCCCGTCATACGAGGGCCGCACCGACTTCGGCGCCCGTTGAACAATGTCACCGGCAACCTGACCGGGGCAGGCGCGGCAGAACAAGCCAGCATGCGGCCCCGGCCGAGTACCGGCCGAAGACGAGCCAGGCTCCACGGGCCGCCGCGAGCCTTCCGCGCGAGGCCATGCCTCGTTGACCCACCCGGCGACGGCGTCGTCGTCCCGCTCCATCGCGCGTCGGGCCGGGACCTGGCAGGACCAGCCGTTACGCACCAGGAGCTTGCGCACACCCTGGATCGTGCAGGTCAGGTGGAAGCACCGGCCGATCACTGTCTTCACACGGCTCAGAGTCCAGCGTTGGTCCTCCGGGCCGTGTGCGGCCGGTCCCTTGGACGGCTCCGCCTCCAGTTGTGCGAACTGCTTCTCGCTCAGCCTCGGCAGCGACGCCGGCCCCTGCGACCGCAGAGCACGTGGACCGCCCTCCTCCCACGGCCTGTCGCCATCGCTGCACCGAGCGGACGCTGACGCGCAGGTCTTTGGCGATCACCGAGCTCGCCTCGCCCCGGGCGAACCGCTCAGCCGCCTGAAGCCGTAACCCCTCGCGAAACTGATGCCGTTCGGCGGTCAGCCCGCCACCCTGTGGATACCGCATGCCCCGGTGATACCGCAGCGGACCACGGCCCGCCAGCCCCTACGACTCCACGAGTTTTAACCTCAGTAACGGCACCGTGACGCGTGCTCCTCCGGTTGGATCAGCCTAGAAGGCGGATTACCAGCGACCGTGATTTCGTGCACTCGCAGGAAGTGCGCCCGCTTCCGGCGAGAGGCCGGGCGAATGTACGGCGCACGCATCGAATCGAGGAGAAATGGCCACGTACAAGGTCGGCTACATCGTGGGAAGCCTGGCGACTCAATCCATCAACCGAACACTCTCCAAGGCCCTGATCCGACTGGCTCCACCGGACCTGGAGTTCAATGAGATCCCGATCAACGACCTCCCGCTCTACAGCTACGATTACGACAGTGACTTCCCCAGCGAAGGTAGGAGGCTCAAAACTGCGATCTCTTCCGCCGACGCCATTCTATTCGTCACCCCGGAATATAATCGGTCAATCCCCGGCGCTCTGAAGAACGCCATCGACTGGGCCAGCCGCCCCTGGGGAGACAATTCATTCACCCACAAACCGTCCGCGGTAATCGGAGCCTCCCCCGGTGCCATCGGGACGGCCATCGCCCAGCAGAGCCTTCGCAGTGTCCTCAGCTACTGCAACTCTCCACAAATGAACGCACCCGAGGCCTACATCAGATTCAACCCGGAGGTATTCACGGACGATGGCCAGGTCGCCAATAGCGATATGGAACAGTTTCTCCAGCGCTTCATGGAGGAATTTCGCGATCACATCGTGCGCGTGCTCTCCGTGCTGCCTCCCAGAAACATGTGATGCCCTACATGTCTTCCGTGGAACCACCTGACTCGGAGACCGCCTCAGACTGCACTGGGGGTAACAGCATCCGCGTTCTGGGCGCGCTATCCACAGCGGCGGCAGGACCGGCTCACTGCCCTCGGGGCAGCCGGCCGCCGGGGCCGTCATCACTTCGCTGGTCCAGACGTCCCCCACCGCCGTCGAGGAGATCCTCGACGCAACGTACGGAGTAGCGGGCCGAGCGCGCTCCGGCTGGCTCTGAAATCATCTTCACGGGTGGGCTGAATCCAACAGTCACTGGCCATACCGAGCAGGCTGTCGGATTGGACCCAGCACAGCTCGAAGGCGGAATGTGCTTTCGCGGCGGTAGGGCGAACGGGTTTTCGCCGACCGTGGGCGCCGGATCACGGGTGCCGTGATGGCGGCGGAACGGCACACTGATCGATGGAGGTGGTGATGGCTGAAGGCCTGCGCAATCGGCTGATCGGTGCGTGGAAGCTGGTGTCGTACCGGGAGATCCCGGTGGACGGTTCCGAGCCGTTCGAGCCGTTGGGCGATGAACCGCAGGGCATCATCATGTACACCCCGGACGGGTACATGTCCGCGCAGTTGTCCAGGCCCGACCGTCCCGGTTTTGCCTCAGGGGACTGGTTCGATGGCACGACAGAGGAGTACACGGCGGAGGCGACCTCCTACATCGCCTACTCGGGACCCTTCCACGTCGATGAGGAGAAGCAGACCCTCACACACTCCATGTTCGTGTCCCTGTTCCCCAACTGGACCGGCCAGACGCAACCGCGCGGGGTGAGGGTTGAGGGCGACACGCTGCATCTGAGCACCGCATCACCCATCACGTCGAGTGGCAAGACCGTCAACTCGGTCCTCACCTGGCGCCGGGCCGAGCCCAACTGATCCCGCACAGGAGGACCCGCATGAACAGCGGACGACGGGTTGTCGTGACGGCGGGAGCCGCCGGCATCGGACTCGCGACGGCCAAGGCGTTTGCTGCCAACGGCGACCGTGTGCACATCTGCGATATCGACGAACAGGCCCTGGGACAGGTCACCGAGGCCAATCCGGGGATCACCGCGGCAGTCTGCGACGTGTCCGACCGGCGCTCGGTCGAGGCCTTCATCCAGGCCGCGGTCCACGCCCTCGGCGGTATCGACGTGCTGGTCAACAATGCGGGCATCGCCGGCCCCACCAGCCCGGTGGAGGAGATGGACCCCGATCAGTGGGAAGCCGTCTTGGCCGTGAACCTTACCGGCACTTTCAACGTCACCAGGCTCTCCATCCCCTTCCTGAAGAAGTCCGACGCCGGCGTCATCCTCATCATGAGCTCCGTCGGCGGACGCTACGGCTACCCGAACCGCAGCCCCTATGCGACCACCAAGCGAGGATTGATCGGCCTCACCGAGACCCTCGCCATCGAACTCGGCGACGTCGGCGTCCGCGTCAACGCGATCGCCCCCGGCGCCGTCGCCGGCGAGCGCATCCAGCGGGTCCTGCAGGGCCGGGCCGATGCCAGTGGCCGCAGCCTGGCGGACGTCACCGCCGACGCCCTGAGCATCCAGTCCCTCAAACGCTTCACCGACCCCGACGACATCGCCGCACTGGCCCTCTTCCTCGCCTCAGACAGCGCCAAGTCCATCACCGGACAGACCATCCCCATCGACGGCGGCTCGCAGGCCGCGCAGTGAGAAGCCGTGATCCTATGGCGGTGGTGGAGGCCGCGGAGCGAGGTGATCCAGCCGCGCAGCTGAAAGCCCCGCAGCGTAGCTGTCCGGTGCCTTACCGCACAGGGTGGCCGGCTCCGCCCATGCTCGATCCGTTTGTGGTCAGCAGTCGGGCGTCGTGCGGCCGAGTTGCTTCCACCCGGACCGCCAGGGGCACTCGGTGCGTGCGTTGAGGCTGATGTTGAGGAAGGTGAGACCGGCGTCGGCCGCGCTGCGGGCGGCCCGGCTCATGCGGGCCGCGTGGTCCTGCTCGGTGAGGGCTGCCGGTGCGCGGGTCATGGTGCCGCCTCGCCTAGGTTTCGCTGTGCCCCTGCGTGAGTGCTTCGCCGACCACGAGGCCGATGGCGAGGGCGGTGACGATCGTCACCAGCTTCAGCAGGTCCTGGAAGCCCTCGACGTAGCCGCCGACCAAAGTGGTCAGGCCGCGCATGCCGAGCGAGCCGACGGTGAGCGTGAAGAAGCCGGGCAGGATCAGGATCAGCCGGGGTGGACGGCGCGGCCCGCGCGCGATCAGCGTGGCCGCGGCGGCGAGGACGACCGCGGCGACGAAGGTGCTGCCCGTCTCCCCGGCGAGCTTCGTGAGTGCCGACTGCACGCCGACGGTGACGTAGACGAGCAGGAGCAGCGGCCAGAAGAAGCGCAAGGGGATCGCGAAGGCGAGCACGGTGCCCGCTGTGAAGACGATCCAGGCCAAAAACAGCGCCCACCGGGGCAGATCGGAGTGGGCGGCGACATCGAAGAAAGCATGCGGGGAGGCGCCGGCGAAGAGGACGCCGAGCAGGACGCCGACGTACAGCTGGACCAGCAGGAAGACGGAGTAGACGAGCCGTATCGCACCGGTGGTGATCAGACCGGCGGCCAGCTCGGCGGTCGCCGCGCTCAGGTAGTCGCCGGGAATGAAATAGAACAGTGCCGGGAGCATCAGCAGGACGGGACCGCCGTGCGCAGGGTCGTTGGCGAACAGCTCGATCGTGACGACGGAGACCGCCGTCGACACAGCGAGCGGAAGGAACCGGTGCAGCCGGGGCACACGGTCGGCGGTGACCGCGAGAGCCGCGGCGAGCGCGCCCAGTACGGCCGTGGTGGCGATCTCGTACCAGGTGGGCTGCATCAACGGTGCGAAACCCAGCGCGAACAGCACGATGCCGAGGAACTTCAGCCACCACGGGTACGGCGGCGGCGCCGCCTCGATCTCCATCAGTCTGCGGTCGGCCTCCGCGATTCCGGTCCGGGCTGTCCGCACTTCGGCGAGGAACGGCTTGAGCGCGGCGACCTGGTCGAGGCGGAAGACCTCCGGGAAGCCGTGCACGATGACGGTGCGGGTACCGCCGTCCGCCGCGGTGACCGTGAGCGTCGCCGCCTCCGGCACCAGCAGCAGGGACGCGTCGCCGCCGAAGGCACGGGCGCTGTCGGTCACGGCTCGCTCGATGAGATGGGCGCCCTCGCCGGACGAGCGCAGCAACAGACCGGCCAGCCGGGCCAGGAACGCCGTGAGATCGTCGAGATCCGCGACCGATCGCTGCTCCACGCCCGCCTCCACCGCCTGCATCCTCGCTCCAGGGCCAGGAGTTCCTGCTTACACGAGCGGCCGCCTCGGGGCACCTCGGGCGGCACGATCCCCGTCAGGATGAGGGCTCGAAAGCCCGCCCGTGCGCCGAGATGCTGCCACGCACATGTCGGCGTGGAGCGGCTGGAGCATCCGCCGGGCCTCGACGAGTCGTCCCTCGGACAGTTCCAGGAATCCGATGGCGCGCCGCAGTTCTATCGCTTCGTCGCAGGCGTCGCTGTCCACGGCCCGCACCCGGCGGAGGACGGCCTCGAACCCCTGCAGGGCGACGGTCACCTGGCCCAGGTGTTGGTGGGCTTGAGGTACCGGTGGACGACCGGGACGGCGTGCGCATGGGACAGCACCGTGCACACCTGCGCTGTCACCGCGGCTGCCCAGGACACTGGCAGCGGCTCGGTCGGGGTCGACGCAGTCGCCGAACGGGATCCCGTCGGCGAGTTCCAGCACCAGGTACAGCCGCTCGTACGACTCGTCGAGTACGGCGTCGTAGATCCGCGGGACGCCGGGGTGCTGAATGCGGGTGGTGACGCGTGCCACCCAGGAACCGGAGGAGACGCCCGTCGTTCCCACGGAAGGCGAAGGCGACGTTCCCACGGAGGGCGCTGCCTGACGGCGCGTTCCCATGCGTTCCCATGCAAGGCCAAAAAGCCCCTCGGAGATCACTTCCGAGAGGCCTTTCTGATACTCCGATGCAGGTCAGAGCGATAACGCGTTGTGCCCCCGGCAGGATTCGAACCTGCGACACCCGCTTTAGGAGTTTTCCCCGGGCAAGGCCGTGACCTGCGGAGATTCGGGCCGTGGTGTGTCTGAACAGGGGAAACGCTCCTCCGTGGTTTTCACGGGTTCACGGTATTTCCCGTCCCCATGTGTGCTGAACACGTGCCGGTGGATGCCGTCCGACGAAGACACGGGTTGCTCAGGGGGCGGGGGTCTCGTAAGTCAGTTGCACTCGCGTCACGCAAGAAGGTCTACCGGTCCAGACCCCGCCACGAGGGCGAAACCCACAGATTGATCACGACTCGATACGCGCCCTGGTGCAGTCGCTGGTGCGGCTGCCGTCGGAGGAGAAGGTGTGCGACTTCCGGCCGGGTGCACCAGGAGACGGCGGACTCCCGCCGCGCATTCCACGGGCCCGCGACCTGCGAGTAGTCGCAGCACGAGTGGCGTGCGGGATGCGGGTCTGGCTGATATCGCAGGCTGGTCGGGCGTTCACCGGAATGAGTAGCCTTCCCTTTTGTGACTACGCCGTTACCCGTGCCCCTCAACGCCCGGACTGCCGCCGAGTTCGTCGTCCTGCTGCGTACCGCGAAAAACCGGTCCGGCCTCTCTTACCGGGCGTTGGAGCGCAAGGCTCGAAAGGTCGGCGACCACTTGCCGGTGAGCACCCTGGCGAGCGCGCTCAGCCGGGGATCGCTACCGAGCGAGGACGTGGTGGCGGCGCTGGTCCGGGCGTGCGGCTGTGACCCGGCGACGGTGGAGGAATGGGTCGAGTTGCGTGCGGCGCTGGCCCAGCGGGAGAGCTCCGCACGAGCGGAGGACGTGCCCTGGTCGTCCCAGGCGCTGCCGGGCCCCGCCGCCGGGCGCGGTGACGAGGATGAGGGCAGGGGGACCGGCCGGCGGCTCGTGCCCTGCCTGCTTCCGGCGGACCAGCCCCTGTTCGCCGGTCGGCAGGACGAGTTGAGCACGGGATGTCGGGTGCTGGACCGGGAGGGACCGGGCCCGGTAATCCTGTTGGTCACTGGCCCTGCCGGTGTCGGCAAGACGACCTTCGCCGTACGCGCGGGGCACCTGCTGGCCTCACGCTTCCCGGACGGCCAGCTGTACATGGACCTGCGGGGGTTCGATGACGAACCGGCCGAGCCGTTCACGGTCCTGGGGGCGTTCCTCCGCGCGCTCGGCGTACGCGGAGGCGCCGTGCCCCCCAGAATGACCAGCCGCGTCCATCTCTACCGCACCCTGCTGGCCCAGCGGCGGACGCTGATCGTCCTGGACAACGCGGCCGATGCCCGGCAGGTGAGCGACCTCCTTCCCAACGGCGCACGCTGCGCCGCCGTCGTCACCAGCCGGACCACGCTGGCCGACATGAGCGGGCACCGGCTCCCCCTCGGCGTACTCGACTCCGCGACAGGGCTGGCCCTGCTGCGCGAGATGCTGGGCCTCGAACGGGTTGCCGCGGAGCCCGACTCGGCGCACTCCATCGTCGAAACCTGCGGCGGGCTTCCCCTCGCGGTATGGGTTGCCGGGGCCCGCCTGGCCGCGCGGCCGCACTGGCCGCTGGAAAAGGTCGCCCGGGCGCTCGCCGACGAGCAGCGCAGGCTCGACGAGCTGGCCGTCGGGCACATCGCCGTAAGGGCGAGCCTCGAACTGACCTACCGGGGAATGGCTCCGACGACACAGCACGCGCTGCACCTGCTCTCGCTGCTGCCCATGGCCGACTTCGGTGCCTGGGCCCTTGCCGCCTTACTGGGTGTGGGGCTGTCCGAAGCAGAGAACGTGCTCGATGACCTGGTGGAGGTGCATCTCGTCGGGGTCCGGGCCGGTGGCGCGACGGGGTTCCGTTATCAGCTGCACGACCTGGTGCGAGTGCTCGGCCGCGAGCGGGCCCGGAGCGAGGTCGGTCGGCAGGAGCGCGCCGCGGCCCTCACCCGGCTCCTCGGCACGAGCCTCCACCTCGCCGACCTCGCCGCGGACACGCTCAGCGTCGATTTCCAAGGCGTCTCTCAGACTGATCTGGTCTCCTGGTGGCTCTCCCCCACGGACACGGACCAGCTCCTCGTCACTCCCCTGGCCTGGTTCACCGAGGAGCGCCAGTTCCTCATCAGTGTGGCGGACCAGGCACTGGACAGAGCGGACATCGCACCGGCGGCCGGGCTGGCCACAGCGTTGACGACGCTCTTCCAGGTCGGCAGTCACTTCGACGACTGGGAGCGGCTGCAGGAGCGGTCGTTGAAGGCGGCGCTGCACGTCGGGGACAAGCGCAGCGCCTCTCAGCTCCACCGCTGCCTCGGCGAACTCACCACCATCCTCGACCGCTATCCGGAGGCGCTGGCCCATTTCGAGCAGGCCCTGCTTCTGGCCGAGGGGCTGGGTCCGTCGTACCGGGCCAGTGCCACGGCCGGGCTCGCGTACGTGCACCGGCTCCTCGGCCAGTACGCCGCGGCCGTGCGGCGGTTCGAAGAGGCCGTCGAGCTGGCCCGGGCAGCCGGCAACGTCAACTGTCTCGTGTACGCGACCAACGGCATCGGTGTCATCGACCTCGAGCATGGCCGTGTCGAGGCCGCCATGGAGCGCTTCACGGAGTGTCTGCAGGTGAGCCGGAGCGAGGGCTATCGGCCCGGCGAGGCACAGGCCCTGCGGTGTCTGGGGCAGAGTCATCGCGCCCTCGGCGCCTACGCCCCTGCCGCCGACTCCTTCCGGCTGGCCGCCGCGATCAGTGAGGACCTCGGCGACCGGCTCGGCGCCACTCACGCGACCTGCTGGCTCGGGGACGTCCTGGTGCGCCAGGGCGCCCCCCGCGAGGGCCGCCGGCTGCTGGCCCGGAGCCTGTGGGCGTATCGCGAATTCGGCAACCTGTGGGGTGAGGCGGCCACGCTGTACGCGCTGGCGGAGGCGCAGCTGTCGGTCGGCCGTCCGGAGCAGGCCCGTCGACGCGCCGAGGTCGCCGTGGCGCTGTGGCGGCAAATCGGCGCCCGGACGTGGCTGGCAACCGGCCTCGAAACCCTGGCGAAGGCCCATGCGATGGCCGGTGACCATGTGGCCGCGGCTCAGGCTCGCGACACGGCTGCGGCGGCGCGGACGGCCCAGGGCGGCTCGGGCCCATAATCCCACCCCGAGCGGCGGGTGGCGGCCGTCGGCCTCACCCCGCACTGTGGTCCGCGATCCGCGTGATGGCGCCGCGGCGGATCCGGCAGAGGACCACCGAGGTGAGCAGATCGACCGGCACGGGCCCGGTATGGCGGGAATCGTAACTGGCTTCGTGGTTGTCACCCACAACGAACACATGCCGGGCAGGGACGACGTCCGTTGAGGAGTGCGGCCCCGGTATCCGGTCTCCGGGAAGGGCGGCGACGCGTTTGATCATGGAGGTGATCAGGGTGTCTCCGGGGGTGATGTCCTCCTCGTCCGCGCCGGCCGGGTCGGCCGCCGCTCGCATCTGGATCGCGACGACCGTTCCCCGTCGTACCAGGCGTGTCGGTACCCTGAGCGCCAGGAGCCGGTCCCCATCGCAGTAGGTGGGGAGCATGCTGGAGCCGCTGACGTCGAGCAGGTTGCAGCGGCGGCGGAGCAGGAACGCCGCCGCCGGGACCAGGGCCGTGAACGCAGTGACGGCCACTGCCACCGCGCACACGGAGCGCCCCTTCACCGCCCGCCTCACGAGCCCGGGCCGAGCAGGGGAAGGGGGTGTGTCACGTCGGCCTCCTCACCCGCGGTGTCGTCCGTCCGTTCGCGGTAGCCACGGGACTGGAGCGTGAACAGCCGGTGATAGGTGCCGCCGCGGCCCAGAAGGTGCGCGTGGTCGCCGAGTTCGGTGATCTGCCCGCCTTCCAGGACCGCGATGGTGTCGGCGTCCTTGACCGCACCGAGCCGGTGGGAGATCAGTACGCTGGTGTGTCCGGCGCGGCGGGCCCGCAGCCGGGTGTGGATCTCGTACTCGGCGACCGGGTCCAGGCTGGAACTCGGTTCATCGAGGATCAGCAGGTCCGCGTCCGTGCGCAGGAACGACCTTGCCAGGCCCATCCGTTGCCACTGCCCCCCGGACAGTTGCACGCCGGATGCGTTGTCGTCCTCGGCCCAGAACGTGCGGCTGAGGAGGGTGGAATATCCGTGCGGCAGCCGTGCGATGTCCTCGTGCAGGCCCGCCAGCCCTGCCGCCTTCTCGCACCGGCCCGGTGTGTCGAGGACGCTCGAGTCACCGATGCCGATGTTCTCCCGGACGGTGAGTTCGTAGCGCATCGGATCCTGGAAGGTGGCCGCGATGCGTCGCCGAAGCTCCGACGGTTCCATGTCGCGAAGGTCGGTGCCGTCCCAAAGGATGCGGCCGCGGGTGGGGTCGTAGAACCGGCATACCAGCTTCACCAGCGTCGACTTCCCCGAGCCGTTGACCCCCACGAGCGCCAGGGCCTTCCCGGCCTCGATCCGCAGGTCAACGCCGCGCAGCACCCAGGGCATCCCCTCCTCGTAGCGGAACCACACGTCCCGCAGTTCGATGGCGTCACGCAGGGGCGGGACCGGGGTGGGGCGACGGGGGGTAGGGAGGTCGGGGCCGAGCCCCACCACGGTGACGTAGTGATCGAACATCATCAGGGAGTGGTGTGCCTGCCCGGTCTCACTGGCCAGTCCGCCGATGCCGCTCTGGACGGCCGGGACGGCGGCCAGCAGCAGGGAGACGTCGCCGACCGTCATGGTTCCCCGTGCGGCGGACTCGACCGCCCACAGCAGTGCGGTCCCCGCCAGGACGGAGGCCGCGACCTGCAAAGACGACTGCACGCGCAGCTCTTTGCGGTCCATCAGCTCCCGGAGAGCGTCGGCCTTGCGGCGCTCGGCCAGCAAACGCTCCCGCAGGAAGCGCCCCGCGGCGTAGAGCCGGATCTCCTTCGCGGCCTCGACGCTCGACAGCAGCGCTGCGTAGAAGAGCTCCCGGCGCTCGGTGGGGCTGATTTCCCAGAAGGTGACGGCACGCCGGCGGCTGAGCATGACCTCCGCCCAGAGCACGGGGGCGCCGGACAGCGACACGACGACGGCGAGCAGCGGATGCAGGACCGCGAGGGAACCGATGAAACCGACGAGGAGGACGGAGCTGCGGACGATGCCCGCCAACCCCTGGACCACTTGGAAGGGGGCGAGCCCGCCGGCGTGCTGCGCCAGCCTGAGTTGGTCCAGGAATTCCGGGTTCTCGAAGCGGCGCAGTCCCACGAATCCGTCGACGGAGGCATGCAGTCGTTCCTGGACGAGAAGGCTGGTCGCGCGCGTGATCCTGGCCTGAAGGTAGCCGGTGAGCTGGGGGGCGCATGCCATCACCGCGCCGACAAGGGCCAGTGAGAAGGCAGGGGCGAAGACCTCTCGTACGCCGGTGCCCGCCGCGAGCCCGTCCAGGATGTCCTTGACCAGCCAGGTGACCACCACGGGTGCTGCGGCGGAGACCAGGGTCACTGCCAGATATCCGGTCATCATGACGGGAGTGGCACAGACGGCAAGACCGAGGGCCGGCATCACGGCGCGGTGGAGCGGCGCCGTACGGGGCGGTGCGGCGGTCCCCGGGGCGGGGCTCATGCCCGCCCGGCCGGTACGGCGTTGAGGACCGAGTCCCCGACGGCGGCCACCGTGGGCGGTTCCCCGTCCGGAGCCGAGACGGCGAACTGGGAGGGGAAGGCACTGACTCCGAACGCGGTCGTGCAGGGGCCGTCGGGTTCCTCCCGTACAACCCGTGCCATGGACGCGAGTTGCTCGGTCATCTCCCGGGCCTCTTCCTCGTGCTGCTGCTCGCCTCTGCCCGACACCACGACGGCGATCACCTGGCGGCGGCCTTGGAGTGCGGTGGCCTTCTCGACGAAGAGGGGCAGCTTGTCCCGGCACGGTTGGCAGCCCGGCGTGAAGAACGACACCACGGCGCCGTCGGTGAGATCGCGTTCCGTGAGCCGCACGCCCTCGGAGCACCGGGTGCTGAAGGGTGCCACGACCGTGCCTACGGAGATGCCGCCCTCCTTGGTGAGGACCGGGACGGCGGAGGACCGGTCCCGGAGCCGGCGAAGGACCGCGAGCGTCAGCATAAGGTCCAGTGCGCAGAGCGTGGCGACAACCACGAGGGCTATGGCCAGGTAGACCATGGTCGGCCTCTTCTCGGTAGAGGGATCAGATGCTCGTACCGGTCGGAGAGGTGGGGACGGGCCGCAGCAGCGTCACCAGTTCGTCTCCGACCACCAGGACGAGAGCGGCCGTCGCCCCGCACAGCCAGGCGGCGAACCGGGCCTGCCAGGAGAGGTGTCCGCTCTCCGCCACTCCGGGGATGGCCACCACCGCGACCACAAGGAGCACGGCGTTGCGTACAAGTTGGGGCGGGCCGACAGGGCCGGCCGAGGCGCCGAAGCACCGGCAGGCCACGCGTGTTCCGGCACGCAGAGCGCGGGCGACGGCGTAGGTGAACGAGGCCAGCAAGCTGATCGCCGTCAGGAGACCGATCACCGCTGGCAGTTGGTCGCCGTGCGGCCATGGAACGGCCAGGAGCAGCACGGTCGTCGCTTCCGCGCAGACGACTCCTGCCGCGAGGACACCCGCCCGTGCGGCGGATACCCGACCCAGTGTCGCCACGGCGTGCTTGAACGCGAGGAACGACGCCGTGTTCCTGATCTTGCCGAGGACAGCTGCTGCGAAGACGAGGACCAGCGAGGCCTGGCTCAATGCCGAGACGAACTCCATTGGGTCTCCTGGGGAGAGATCCGTGGCCCGGCCCTGGCTCGGGCCGGGCCACGGGACGAGTGTGCACGGTGCCCGAGGTGGAGCAGCCCCCTCGGCGGTGGCGGCAGGTGACGGCGCCAGGAGCCGAGGGGAGGGCGACTGCCCTGTGTCTCCGCAGGGGTTCACGGAGTCCGAGCAGGCCCCGGCTTACGAGCAGCCGCAGAACAGGAACTCGCGCCTGTTGAGGTCGCAGGACCAGACGCGCTGCGTGTAGTTGCTGTAGTTGGCGCACGAGCCGGTGATGCACCGGGGAATCCAGTAGCCGGTGCACGCGCTCACCGTCTCCTGCGGCACCAGGCGCTCCAGCATGCGGTCAGCCAACCCGCGTACGGTCTTCATGGTGTGACGTCCCTTCCGTCGGGTCTTCTCTGGCGATTGCGCCGGGGCGCCGGACCGCACCTGGCGGTCCTCCCTGCGGTGCGGGGTGCGCCCCACCGGTCGGCCGGCCAGGTGTCCGGGTCGGCCGGGGCAGCACAGAGTCTTCGCCGGGCTGCGGTCGGTGACAACGGCCAGAGGTGTTCGGGACTGTTCAGGACACTGCGCGAAAGGGGTGTCACGGCGCCTGGAGCGCGTGCAGCGACGTCTCGGTCCGGCGACCGCCGGGGCGCTCCGGTACGCGGTGGCTGTTCCTGCGGCACGGGGACGTTGACTGTCCGCTTCCGCGCGTGAAGTGCGCTACGCCGCCGTAGTCATCCGCCCCGCTGGTGTCACCGGCCGTCCGCAAGGTCGAAGAGTGCTTCGCGCTCGAGCAGCCGCTGCTGATGCCCCTGCCCGAGGAGCCGTTCGAGACGGGCCGGCTGTTCACCCCGCGGGTCGACCGCTACGGCCGGATCCCGGTCCGCACCAACCGCTACTCGGTGCCGATCCGGCTGATCGGCAAGCGGGTGCGGGTCGTCCTGCACGCTTCTCACCTGGTGGTCTACGACCAGAACGTGGAGGTGGCACGGCACGAGAGGCTGATCGCCACGGGCGCCGTCCGCCTGGACCTGGATCATTACCTGGAGGTCCTGGTCCGCAAGCCCGGCGCGTTTCCCCACTCGACCGCCCTGGAACAGGCCCGCTCGGCGGGCAGGTTCACTCCGGTCCACGACGCCTGGTGGGCTCAGGCCCAGAAGGTCCACGGTGAGCGGGACGGCACCCGGGCCCTGATCGAGGTTCTGCTGCTGGGCCGGCACCTGCCGCACGAGCACATCGTCGCTGGCCTGGCCGTGGCCCTGCGGGCCGGGGCGATGACCGCCGACGCGGTCGCGCTGGAGGCCCGCTAGGCCGCCCAGGCCGAGACCGAGCCCGCGCCGTCAGGCGGGCCGTCGCCCGGCAAAGCGTCGGCGAACGTGACGTCCCTGCATGAGTGGAAGCTGTCCCCTCTCCCGCCGGACACCAGGCCACTGCCGTCGGTGACCCCCTATGACCAGTTGCTCCTACGTCGTCGCGCCAGCGGCGGTGACCACCGAGAGGGAGAAGCACAGTGACCCTGCCCCGCCAGCGCGGCTTGACCGAGCAGGCCGCCGACGCCGCCATCGACTCCGCCTGCCGCATTCTGCGGCTGCCGTCGATCCGCAACGAGTTCCCCGAGATCGCCGACCGGGCGATGAAGGACCAGATGACCTACCGTGGCTTCCTCGCCGAGCTGCTGATGGCCGAGTGCGACGACCGGGCCCGCCGCCGCTCGGAGCGGCGGATCAAGGCGGCGGGCTTTCCGCGGGAGAAGTCGCTGCGGACGTTCGACTTCGACGCCAACCCGAACATCGACCCGGCCACCATCCATACCCTGGCCAGCTGCGAGTGGATCAAGAAGAGCCAGCCGCTCTGCCTGATCGGCGATTCCGGCACCGGCAAGTCGCACATGCTCATCGCGCTGGGCACCGAGGCCGCGATGAAGGGCTACCGGGTCCGCTACACGCTCGCGGCCAAGCTGGTGAACGAGCTGGTCGAGGCTGCGGACGAGAAGCAGCTGAACAAGACCATCGCCCGCTACGGCCGCGTCGACCTGCTCTGCATCGACGAGCTCGGATACGTGGAACTCGACCGGCACGGCGCCGAACTGCTGTTCCAGGTCCTGACCGAGCGTGAGGAGAAGAACAGCGTCGCCATGGCCTCCAACGAGTCCTTCGGCGGCTGGACCAAGACCTTCACCGACCCCCGCCTTTGCGCGGCCATTGTCGACCGCCTGACCTTCAACGGCACCATCATCGAGACCGGCACCGACTCCTACCGCCTCGCCAGTACCCGCGCACGAGCTGACGAGCCCTCCAAGGCCGGCTGAGCTCAGGGCGACCAGACATACGGTGTCGTCGTGGTGACCGCGTGCAGGCCAAGGCGGGTGAGGATCGGGGCGCTGTCGGCTGAGGCGTCGACGTAGACGTAAGGGACATCGCGGGCAGCAGCGAGTTGGGCTCGGTGGGCGACCATGGCCCGGTAGATGCCCTGTCCGCGCCATTCCTTGAGCGTTGAGCCGCCCCAGAGGCCGCCGAAGTCGACGCCGTCATTGAACACCAGCCAGGCGACGCAGACGACTTCGGTGCGTGCCTCGGCGACGAGGACGATGGTGTTCTCTGGGGCGTTCTCGATCCGGGCGGCCAGGTCGTCGGCGAGCCAACTCCAGTCCTCGCCCCAGACGGTGCTCTCCAGAGCGGCGATGCGCTGGAGGTCTGATCTGGCGGTGACACGGCGGAGGGTCACGCCGTCGGGCAGGACGGGGTCGGCGGCAAGGTCTGCGGACTGCCCGATGAGCACGGTCTCGCTGTCCTCGGCGACGAAGCCGGCCGCGGTGAGTCGGTCGGTGAGGTCGGCGGGGAGATCGTGAGCGCGAGTCTTCCATTCGACCGCCTCACCACGGGCAGCGTAAAAGTCACGCTGCCGCGCTATGAGCGTGTCGAGTTCTGCCCCGTACACACCGAGGTCGCATGGGCCCGTGACGAAGCCACGGTGCCAACCGACGACACGGGTCAACGGGCCGTCCTTCTCGACGCGGGCGCTGCCGCCAGGCGGGGTGACACCACGGAGTTGGGCGTCATACGCGGTGCGGAGTTCGTCGATCAGAGTGTCCTTCACTCGAACACCGTACGGACCGGGTCAAGTGAATAATCACCGGTCGAAACCGCGCGAACATCAAGGGCTGCACTGTCTCATCCGGCCACCGGAGATCAGAAACAGGTACTGGCCTCTGCCGCTACCTGCCTCGACGGCCAGCCGCCCTTCGGGCGGCTGGCCGTCCCCACGTTCGCATCCACGCAGTGCCGTCATTTCTCATCCACATTCCAGAGCCGGTTGATCACCAACTGCCTCCGGAAACCGTCGACAAACGCTGTTCTTGGAGATCAACGAAGCGTCGTCCGTCTCCTCAGGGCGTTCGTCCTCACGCCACCCGTCCGGGACGCGGAACACGTCCTGCACTGGATGGCCTGGCGCCGCCGCCATCAAGCCGCCGCGCAATCCTGCCACCAGCGCCGACACGCTCTCAACGACCAACCATGAGCGGAACTACAGCTGCCGTGTCCGAAGGGCGGTCGAACGGAGCACGCTGCCCAACGGCGCGTTCCCATGTGCTCCCATGAAAGGTCAAAATGCCCCTCGGAGATTTGCTCCGAGGGGCATTTCTGATGCTCCGATGCAGGTCAGAGCGGTAACACGTTGTGCCCCGGCAGGATTCGAACCTGCGACACCCGCTTCAGGAGTTTTCCCTGGCGGGGCTGTGACCTGCGGAGATTCGGGCCGCGGTGTGGCTGAACAGGGCTGAACACGTGCGGTGGATGCCGTTTGACGAACGGGTTGCTCGGGAAGCCGGCGAGCGGCCGCAGTGAGGTGCGGGCGTCCCGTCAGACCTTCTCGACTCGCACGGAGCGGCCTGCGACGAAGCATCCGCGGCGCCGGGTCCCCTCAGCGGGGGTCCGGTGCCGTGTTCGCCGCGGTTCGTCGGCACCGGGTCGCCGCCGACGACCGTCCACACGCCCGAGCCCTCGATGAAGAAGCGGAAGGCGTGCTGGGTGTGGCGGTGCTCGGGGCGTCCTCGCCGGGCATCAGGTACTGGATGGCCGCCAGCCTCTTCTGCGTCGTGACGGGGTGTGGGTCCTCCAGCCCGTCACCCGCTTCGCTGCGTCCCCGTTCCACTGAGGTCACCGGGGCGCTCGTTCAGTGGTGGGTGCTTGATCCGCTCGAGCGCCCCCGGGACCGAGCCCAGGGTGCGTTGCACTTCTGACGACGAACCGCCGCCGCTGTTCCCCCGGCCACCGTGCGGCCACCCAGCGATACGGAAGGCCTCCTCGGCACCCGCTACGCGCTCATTGCGCTCATCGCAACTTTTTCGCGAACGCTTTGCTACCACCGCAAGTGAGCTTACCGTCACACCATCCCGGGGCAGAGGCAGCGGCGCCTCGGTGAACAGCGGGCGACGTTCACAGGGAGAGCGACATGGCAGCAGATCATCAGCAGCGCGAACCGGGTGGCCGGGGCCGGGGCGAAGGGGCTCCGCAGGAGCAGCACGCGGTCGTGGTCGGCGCCTCCAGCGGCATGGGGGCCGCGATCGTGGAGACGCTGCGCGCGCGGGGGATCAAGACGCTGGCCCTGGACCTGCCGTCGGCCTCGTGGGGCGACGAGGTGGCGGGCATGACGGGCCCGGTGGACGTCACGGACGTGGCGTCGGTGGAGTCGGCGCTGAAGGGTGCCGAGGAGGCGTTCGGGGCGGTCGAGATCGTCGTGAACTGCGCGGGGATCCTCGGCCCGGTCGCCCCGACGGTGGAGACCTCGCAGGAGACGTTCGAGCGGATCGTGGACCTCAACCTGGGGGGTGCGTTCACGGTGACGCGGGCGGCGCTGGAGCTGATGCTGCCGCGCGGCTACGGACGGATCGTGCACATCGCCTCCGTGGCGGGCAAGGAGGGCAACCCGCAGATGGCGGCCTACTCGGCCTCGAAGGCAGGGGTGATCGGGATGGTCAAGGCCGTCGGCAAGGAGTATGCCGCCTCCGGCGTGACGGTGAACGCCGTCGCGCCGGCGTCGGTGGAGACGCCCCTGATCCAGGGCATGACGCCGGAGCGCCAGGAGGTGCAGAAGTCCCTGATCCCGATGCACCGCTTCGGCACCGTCCAGGAGATCGCGCACCTGGTCTCCTACATCGTCTCGCCCCAGGCCTCGTTCACGACCGGGTTCGTGTACGACGCCTCGGGCGGCCGGGCGGACTACTGACACCGAGGCGTGCGACGACGCGCGACTCCCGACGAACAGGACGACGCACCATGTCAACGACGAACAGGTCACCCGTCTCTCCCTCGGGTGTGACCGGGGTGCCGCTGAAGCCCGGCGCGGTCCCTGCCTCCACCGCCTCCGGCAAGGGCGGCCTCAGCCAGGGCAAGAAGGCCTCCGCTGCCGGTTTCGTGGGCTCTGCGCTGGAGTACTACGACATGTACATCTACGCCTCGGCCTCGGCCCTGGTGTTCAGCCAGGTGTTCTTCCCGGACGCCGGGGCGATGGGTCTGCTGCTGAGCCTGGGCTCCTACGGCGTGGCGTACGTGGCCCGCCCGCTGGGCGGATTCCTGGCCGGTCACATCGGTGACCGGTTCGGGCGCCGCAACATCATGATCATCACGCTGATGGTGATGGGCTTGGCGACGTTCCTCATCGGCTGCCTTCCCTCGTACGCGTCGATCGGCATGTGGGCGCCGGCCGCGCTGATCGCGCTGCGCCTGTTCCAGGGCCTGTCGGTGGGCGGCGAGGCCTCCGGCTCGGCGTCCCTGACGCTGGAACACGCCCCGGAGGGACGCCGAGGCCTGTACTGCTCGTGGATGATCAACGGCATCTGGGTGGGCTACATCCTGGCCACCTTGGCGTTCATCGGGGTGGCGGCGCTTCCCGAGAAGCAGATGATGGCCTGGGGCTGGCGGGTGCCGTTCTGGGCCTCCGCGGTCATCGTGATCGTGGGCGTGGTCATCCGCCGCACCCTGGAGGACCCGAAGGCGTTCCGGGAGCAGAAGGAGCAGGGCAAGGTTGCCAAGGCACCCATCGGCCTGGTCTTCAAGCACCAGCCGGCGGACGTGGTGCGCGTAGTCTTCGCGGCCTTCCTGATCGTCATCAGCTCGGTGGTGCCGGTGTGGGGCCTGACGTACGCGACGCACGTGGTGGGCATATCGTCCTCGACGATGCTGTGGGCGGTCGTGTTCGGGTACGCCACCGCCCTGGTGACGCAGCCGCTTTTCGCCGCGCTGAGCGACAAGGTGGGTCGCCGCCCGGTGCTGATCGGCGGCAACCTGTTCGGCGCCGTGGCGGTGTGGCAGTTCTTCTGGGCCGTCGGGAACGCGGACGTGCCGATGATCTACCTGGGCTTCTTCCTGTCCATCACGCTCGGGTTCGCCGCGACGAACGCCGTGTACCCGGCCTTCTTCAGCGAGATGTTCAACGTCCGCTTCCGCGTCAGCGGCATGGCTGTGGGCCTGCAACTGGGCATGATCCTGACCGGGTTCTCCCCGACGATCATCCAGGCCGTCTCCACCGCCACCGGCGACTCCTGGTGGCCGGCGGCCGCGCTCACCTCCCTGGCCTGCGTGATCTCCGCGATCGCCGTGGCCACGGCCCGCGAGACCCACAAGGTCCCCCTGGCGCAGCTGGGCCGCCAGATCGACTGACATCGCGTCCTTCACGTACCCGAGGCGGGGTAGGTGCCCTCACGACGAGGGTGCCCACCTCGCCTCAGCGTGCCCGGCCCTGGTCGGCGAGGTAGCGGTCGGCGACGGCGACGAGGGCCTCGCCGAAGCGGGTGACGTCGGCGCGGCCGCACCGCATGACGGGCAGGGCGATGCTGAGGGCGGCGTGCTGCCCCTCCTGGCTGCCGAGGCTGATGGCGAACGCGGCCACGCCGACCTCGCTCTCCTCGAAGTTGGAGGCGACGCGCTGCTTGCGCACCTTGTCCAGGGCTTCCCGCAGGCGGTCCATGTCGGCCCCGAGGGGGCGTCGACGGCGCCCGCTGGAGGCCACCTGGTAGCGGGCCTGGATGTCGTCGTCGGAGAGGCTGGCGAGCATGGCCTTGCCGGAGGAGGTGACGTGGGCGGACAGGCGCACGCCGGTGCGCAGACCGAACCGGATGACGTGCTCGGTGGCCTCGATGCCGTCGACGTGGTGGATTTCGGTGCCGACCAGGGTGGCGAGGTGGACGGTCTCGTTGACCTCCTCGAAGAGCTGCTCCAGATAGGGGCGCACCTGGTCGCGCAGGGTGGGGGCGGTGGCTGCGGCGGGGCGGGCCATCTCGGGGCCGGGGAAGTAGCGGCGGCGCTCGCCCTGCCGGGCGAACCCGTCTCCGACCATCGTGGCCAGCAGCCGCTGGGCGGTGGACGGGTTGACGTCGAGGGCGGCCGCGGCCTCTCTGACGCTCAACGAGCCCGCCGAGCTCAGCAGTTTGACGAGGACGAGCACGCGGTGCGCCGCCTCTACGCGAAACCCTTCATTGCGCTCCATGCAACGAGCCTACTTTTTATTGCACGGTTCGCAAGTGGCTCGCTACGGTCACATCGAGCCTGGGAGCGGGGCCACACCGACGTGGTCGTCCGGAAGAACCCGCAGCTCGATCCGTGTCGAGACAAGGAGTTTCAGGGTCACGCTCGGCATCACGGCCTTCTGGATCGCGTCGATTGCCGCCGCGCTGCTCGTGATGGCCCGCATGGGCGACTACCGCACGCTCGAGGGCGAGCGCCGTCACTTCGACCGCGGCCGTGCCACTGGCCGCGCCGGCGACCGGCCGGGGAAGCCGCCCTCACCAGCAGCGCCCTGTCCGCGGCCCCGCGGCAGGAGAACACCGACGTCGGAGGTTCCTGGCATGACCACCACCCCTGCCCTGCCCGCGCGGAGCCCGGAGGTCGCGGGGACCTCGACCCCGGAGCGCTCGGCGATCGTGACCGGCGGTGCCGGCGGCATCGGTTCCGTGATTTCGGCCCGGCTGGCGCAGTCCGGCTACCACGTGGTCGTCGCGGATGTCGATGGCGCCCGCGCGGAGGCCACCGCCAAGGGCCTGCCCGGCGAGGGCCACCTCGGCTTCAGTGGCGACCTGACGTCGTCGGCCGTGAACGCGGACCTCGCGGCGGCGGCCACGGGCCTGGCCCCGATCGGAGCGGTCGTGAACGCCGTCGGTATCTCCCCGAAGCGAGAGGGGCGCAAGATCGAGCTGGACGAGATCGACGACGCCCTGTTCCACCAGGTGATGGCGGTCAACGTGGCTGCCCCGTTCTTCCTGGTGCGGGAGGCCGCCCGGCTGATGCCCGACGACGGCAGCGCAAGCGTCGTGAACCTGCTGTCCATCGCGGGGCGCACGGGGACCGGCGGCCCGGCGGCCGCCCTCCACCCGCCGTTCCTGCCGTCGGCGATGGTCTACGGGGCCTCGAAGGCCGCGCTGGCGAACCTGACGATCAGCCTGGCGCACGAGCTGGCCGAGCGACGCATCCGGGTCAACGGGGTCGCCCCGGGGTTCGTGCAGACGCCGATGATGGGCCAGGTCCCGCCGACCGGCCCGATCGTGGAGCAGGTCCCGGCCCGCCGGTACGCGCGCCCGGAGGAGGTCGCGGCGGCCGTGGAGTTCCTGCTGTCCCCGCAGGCGTCCTACATCACCGGCACCAGCATCGACGTCGACGGTGGCTGGGCGCCCCGCGCCTGACCCCGCCACGGGGTCGCCCCGCGGCCACGCGCACGACCCCGTGCCCCGACCTCGACGAGGAGAGCGAGAGCACCATGCAGCACCGCGAGCACGACCTGGTGGTCCTGGGCTCCGGCATCGCCGGGCAGACCACCGCGACCACGGCCGCCGAGGCAGGGCTGGACGTCCTGCTGGTCGAGAAGCAGCCCACCCTGGGCGGCACCTCGACGATGAGCGGCGGCTGGTTCGCCTTCTCCGGCACGCCGGAGCAGGCCGAGGAGGGCATCAAGGACTCCGAGGACCTGTTCCGGCACGACCTGCTGGAGGGCGGCCGGCACCTGAACGACCCGGACCTGGTGAACGCCTACCTGGCCCACCAGCACGTCGCCTACCGGTTCCTGAAGGACCACGGAGTGTGGTTCCGGGAGGTGGCGATCAGCTCCGGGATGTCGGCCGCGCGCGGGCACAACAGCGCGATCAAGGATGTCCTGGCGACCCTGCACGCGGCGTTCGTCGCAGCCGGCGGCACCACATTGACGGGCACGGCCGCGCAGCGTCTGCTGACCGACGACGGCCGGGTCGTGGGCGTTCTGGCGGAGGGCCCGGACGGGCCGGTGGAGCTGTACGGGCGCCGCGGCGTCGTGCTGGCCACGGGCGGGTTCAGCCGCGGCACCGAGATGCTGAAGGTCTTCGCGCCGGAGCAGCTGGCAGCCATCCCGTACGGCGGGCGCGGCAACACCGGCGACGGCCTGCGCATGGCCTGGCGCCTGGGCGCGGGGATGGCGGACATGTCGTTCGTGGCGGCGACCTACGGCTCCCACCCCGAGACGGGCGAGGAGTTCCACGAGCTGCTGACCGCCTACTACATGGGCGCGATCGTCGTGAACACGGCCGGGAGGCGGTTCGTGGACGAGTCGATCGACTACAAGGCGCTCGGCCGAGCCGTCCTGGACCAGCCCGGCGGGCTCGGCGTGCAGGTGTTCGACTCCCGGGTGCGCGCGCAGTCCCACCGCGGCATCCCCCTGAAGGACATGGACACCCTGCAGGAGCTGGGGCACCTGCACGAGGCCGACACCCTGGAGGAGGTCGCCCGGCTGGCCGGCGTCGCCCCCGAGGGGCTGGCCGCCACGGTCGAGCGGTACAACGCCGCCGTCGCCCGGAAGGCCGCGGACGAGCAGGGCCGCACAGGCCTGTGCAACGGCGTGGGCGAGCTGATACCGATCGACGCCCCGCCGTATTACGCCTACCCCGCCAAGGCGCTGATGACGACGACCTACTGCGGGGTCACCGTCACCCCCGACGCTCAGGTCACCACCGTCGACGGTGAGCCGATCGACGGCCTGTACGCCGTCGGGGAGGTCGTGGGCGGCTTTCACGGGGCCACGTACATCACCGGCACGTCCCTGGGCAAGGGCGCGGTGTTCGGGCACATGCTCGGCGCCGCCCTCGCCGGACCCGGGCCGCAGAGCCGGGACAGAAGCGAGCAGGAAGAGGTCGCGGAATGAGCACCGTGCGCACGGAGAGGTTCGACGTCGTCGTGGTGGGGTCCGGTATCGCCGGGTCCTCGGCCGCGGTGGCGGCCGCGCGGCGGGGCGCCCGGGTGGCGCTCCTGGAGAAGCAGGACACGTTCGGCGGATCCACGGCCCTGTCGGCGGGCATGTTCTGGACGGCCCCCGACCTGGACGCCTACCGGCGCCGTATCCCCCTCGGGGACGAGGCCCTGGGCCGCGCCGTCGTGGAGGACTATGCCGAGTGCCTGCAGGAGCTGCGCGCCACCGGCGAGCGGGTGGCAGACACCCCGAAGACGGACATCATGACGTTCGGCATCGGGTACTCCACGGACATCCACGCGATCCTGGCCTGGTGCCGAGCCCAGGTGGAGGCGGGCGGTGGCGTGTGCCGCACCGGCACGGCGGCGCTGCAGGTGCTGCACGACGACGACGGCGCGGTCACGGGCCTGCTGGCCCGCACCGCACAGGGCCGGGTGCGGTACGAGGCCCCGGCGGTGGTGCTGGCGAGCGGCGGCTTCCAGGGGGCGCGCGACGAGCTGACCCGTGCGATGGGACCGAACGCCGACCGGCTGCTGCTGCGCTCCAACCCGGGCAGCGTCGGCGACGGCCTGCGCCTGGCCCGGCAGGCCGGGGCCGGCGGCAGCACCGCGATGAGCACGTTCTACGGGCACCTCATCGGGGCCCCCGTGAACAGCTTCGGGCCGGAGGACTTCCTGCCGAACTCGCAGTACTACTCCGACCACGCCGTCCTGGTGAACCTGGAGGGCCGCCGGTTCGTCGACGAGACCTTGGGCGACGAGATCCTCAACCAGGACCTCCTGCAGCAGCCGCAGGCCCGCGGCGTGCTGGTCTTCGACGACCACGTGCGCTCCACCGTCGGCACCGACGAGCCCTTCCCCGGGCTGGGTGTCGTGGACCGCTACCAGGTCGCGGTCGACAACGGGGCCCTGCACGCCCAAGCCGACACCCTGGAGGACTTGGTCGCGCAGGTGGCCGCCTGGGGGATCGACCCGGCCGTCCTGGGGCAGACCCTCCAGGACTACGTCTCGGCCGCCTCCGCCGGGGGCGGGTTCGCGGGCGGCCACCCGGTATCCGCGCAGGCCCGCGCCCCGCAGACCGGCCCGTTTTACGCGCTGATGGTGCAGCCCAGCATCACCTTCACGTTCGGCGGCGTCCGCATCGACGACCAGGCCCGCGTCCTGGACGCCGACGGCCGCCCCGTACCCGGCCTGCACGCCGCCGGGGCGGACATCGGTGGGCTGTCCAACCACGGGTATGCGGGCGGCCTCGCCCCTTCCTACATCACCGGACGGCGGGCCGGGCGCAGCGCCGTTCAAGCCGCGAGCGCCGGACCCCGCCCGCAGGCCGACGTACTGGCCGGCATCTGAGTCACGGAACCTGACGAGGGGAAGCATCATGGCCTACACCGCAGACGTCCTGATCGTGGGGGCCGGGGGTTCCGGCATGGCGGCCGCGATCTCGGCGGCCTGCAGCGGGGCGTCGGTCGTCGTTCTGGAGAAGTGCCCGCAGGTGGGCGGGTCCACCGCGCTGTCCGTGGGGTCGTTCACGGCGGCGAACACGAGCTACCAGTTCCGGGCCGGGGTGAACGACAGCATCGACCTGTTCGTCGAGGACATGAAGACGGCGAACGGTGCGTACGAGGCGCGGGAGAACCAGTCGTTGCGGCGGATCCTGGCGGAGAACGCCGGGCCGACGGTGGAGTGGTTGTCGTCGCTGGGGGTGCAGTTCCTGGGCCCGACGCCGGAGCCGCCGTACGACAAGCCGCGCATGCACAACGTGCTGCCGAACTCGCGGGCCTACCGGGACGCGCTGCTGCGGGAGTGCCGCCGGCTGGGCGTGACGATCTACACGTCGATGCGGGTGGACGAGCTGCTGCGCAACACCGCCGGGGAGATCATCGGTGCGGCGGCGAACGGCACGCGGTACTTCGGGCGCCGGGGCGTCGTCCTGACGACGGGCGACTACTCCGCCTCCACGGAGCTGAAGGCGAAGCACGTGGGCGAGGACGCGGCGAGGATCCCGCCGGTGAACCCGGCGAACACGGGCGACGGGTTCTACCTGGGTGAGAAGGCCGGCGGGTACACCCTGCAGATGGACCGCCTGTACGAGGGCCTGCGGTTCGCGCCGTCGAAGCGGCCGGACCTGATCAAGATGCTGCCGTCGGTCCCCGCGCTGAACCGGGTGATGCGGTTCGTGGTGGAGCGGCTGCCGAAGAACCTGCTGGCGTACGTGATCCGAGGTGCGCTGACCAGCTGGATCGGCCCGAACGTCACCATGTACCGGGCGGGAGCGATTCTCGTGGACGGTACGGGGCGCCGTCTGGCGAACGAGGACACGGACTCGACGATGGCCCGGGCGGTGGCCGCCACGGGGAGCAACACGGGGTTCATGGTGTTCGATGAGCAGGTCGCGCAGAAGTTCTCCGCGTGGCCGAACCCGGTCTCCACGTTTCCGGGTGTCGCGTACGCGTACGTGCAGGACTACAAGCGGTACAGGCCGGACGTGTACCACCGCGCCGACACCCTGGAGGAGCTGGCGGACGAGATCGGCGTCGACCCGGCCACCCTGCGCGCCACGGTGGACCGGTGGAACCAGAACGTGCAGGACGGCAAGGACGAGGACCACGGCCGTCAGCACTTGGGCAGCGGGGTCACGCAGGGCCCGTTCTACGCGCTGGGCCCCATGAACGCCTACATCACGCTCGCCGACGGCGGCCTCGGCGTCGACGACCAGCTGCGTGTGGTACGTGAGGACGGTACGCCCGTGCCCGGCCTGTGGGCCGCCGGGTCCACCGGTCAGGGCGGCCTGCAACTCCTCAACCACGGCCTGCACATTGGCTGGGCGATGGTCTCCGGCCGCATCGTCGGCCGGAACGTCGCGGCCTGCCCGCACCGCACGGACATGCGCGTCGCCTCCACGGGGCCCACGACGGCGGACGCCTGACCGTCCGCAGGCACGGCCCCCGCGACGCCGCACCAGCCCGTGGCGGAAAGGTACGGCGTCGTCGTATTGCCCGTGAGCCCATGCTGAACTCGCAGTGGATTGTTCGACTTGTCCCCACGAGGTCGAGTTCAAGGCCCCTGAAAGCAAGGGGCCATGGACTTCGACAGGATCGGCCGACGAGAAAGGGCGGTGGGATCGGGTCTGCCAATCGAACGGTGTAACCCCGAGGGCGCCAAGTTGGAGGCCGTACGTCACCAGGTACATGGGGCTGGTTCCTTCCGGGGACGGGCGCCCGGCTGCTCAGCCGGGCCCCGGGGCCGTTAGGTGGTGCGGCGGACCATGCGCTGCTGCGCGGGGTCCCAGTTGCGCTCGGCGTAGAGGCGGTTGAGGTCCGGCAGGGGCTTCGTGCCGGGGCCGAGGTCGATGACGAAGCCGTACTCGACGCACTCGGTCTCGCCGGTCCAGCGGCCGGTCCAGCGGGTGTTGCACTCGTTGGTGGTGTGGGTGCAGCGGGCGACGTCGCAGCCGTCGATGTGGAAGTTGCCGGAGCCGGCACCGCAGTCGGGGCAGTTGGTGGTCCGGGGTTCGGGCTTGGTGGTGTCGGGTTCGGTGGCCATAAGTTCTTCTTGCGGTATGGGTCGGGCCGCTCACCTGGTGGGGTGGGCGGCTCGGTGTGGGGGTGCGGTCAGGAAGTGGTGGGCTTGTCGGCGGCCGGCTCGGTGTCGGTGCGCTTGCGGGTGGGCGCGGCCTGTCGTCGGTGTCGGCGGCCGTGGTGTCGGCCGGCTTGGCGCGGCGGGGCCGCATCGGGATGACCGCAGCGGTCAGGCAGTCGTAGCAGGGCGCGGCTCGCCGTGGAAGACCTGACGGGTGTGCCAGTCACGGTGAGCGGCAGCAACAGGGCGCGCGCCGGGCTGCGGGCCGACGAGTGGACGGCCCGCGAGGGCTATGACGTGCTCGCGGGCGGCTGCGCTGTGGCCGACGAAGCGCTGTGAGACCAGGATGCGGTCGCCGTCTCCCACACCGAGGACACCCTTGTCGAAGAGCTTGTGGTGCAGCGAGCACAGGCATAGCCCGTTCTCGATGTCGTCGGGGCCGCCGAACGCCCACCAGCGCACGTGGGCGGCCTCCAGCCCGACTGGCACCGCGCCGATCCTGCCGTCGTAACCGCAGAAGGCGCACCGGTACTCGTAGGCGGTCAGTACCAGCTCCCGCATCCGCGGGTCCCGCTGCCTGCGCGCCGTCGAGAGCTGCTCGGTCTCCGCCGGCTCCAGCTCCAGGCCGACGGCTTCGCACAGTTCACTGTGGAGGGCAGGTGGGAAGTGCAGGTCGAGCAGCAATCGTGCGATGCTGGCGAGCAGTTGCGGTTCGCGTCGCAGCGCCGCTCTCAAGTCCGGCGCGAGTCGTCCGGTGGCGCCCGTCTCCCGGAGGTCCCGGACCCCACTTCCGGGGCTGCCAGGCCCGCGATCGGTGCGCACTTCCCATACGCCGTCGCTGACCAGGTGATGGAAGGGGTAGGCGGGCGTCGTCTTGTTGGGCGGGCCGTACTCGGTCAGCAGGCGCTGCAGGTCCTGCTCCACCGCGGTGTACTGCAGATCGCCATCGGCGTCCTCCTGGAACCGGCCGAGGGCGTACAGGAGCAGCAGCGGCTTGTGCGGAGCGCGAGTCCCACTCCTGGTCCACTGCCTCAGCTTCGCGATCCGCTCCAGCCAGTCCATGGCGGCTGATCGTAGACGGGCCTTCTCAGGCACATGGCGTGGGCGGGGTTGGAAAGCTCCACCTCTGCCCGCAGCCGCAGGCGGTGCCATATGCGTACCGCGAGTACGAAGGCCCTCCCGTCCGTCGGACGGAAGGGCCTCTGACCAGGCGTTTTGCTGTGCCCCCGGCAGGATTCGAACCTGCGACACCCGCTTTGGGAGTTTTCCCGGAGCGGGGCTGCGACCTGCGTAGACGTGGGCCGCAGGATGTCTGACCAGGGGAAGGACCCCTCAGCGGTGCTCACGTGTTCATGGTGCTTCCCGTCCTCATGTGTGCGGAATACGGGCTGGTGGACGCTGTCCGGCGAAGGTCATGGGTTGTTTGGGGCCCGGCGAGCGGCTGGAGTGAGGTGCGGGCGTCCCGTCAGACCTTCTCGACTCGCACGGAGTGGCCCGCGAGGAGTTGATTCATGTCGTCGGTGTCGGAGGTGAAGACGGTTGCCTGGGTCCCCTGTGCGGCTTCCCACCCGGCCACAGCCGCCAGAACGGCGTCGAGGGCGTACTTGTGCCCGTGCAGGCCGGCTGCCTTCAGCATGTCGCGTGCCATGGCGGTCACCTGGTCGTCCGTGTGCACGATGCGGATCCGGGACAACGTCCAGTTCCAGAGTGCCTGCCGCGACGCTTCGCTCGGGTCCCATGCCTCCAGGGTCGTGAGCGCCGAGGTGACGATCGGGATGTCGAGCCGCGGGGCCGTCTTGATCAGCGCGGCCATCTCCCGATCGCCCTGGACTGCCTTGGAGAGGGCCTCGGAGTCGAACACGAAGACACGCCGGCGCGGCCGGTGCAGCTTCGCTCGGGTGGTGCGGCTCACGCGGCCTCGCCCGAAGCCGATCGCTGCTCGTCGTGCCAGCCGTCGATGGCGGCGATGCGGTCCAGCGCTGCCTGCTGTTCCTCGTCCGTCACGGCGCCGTGCTCTTCCTCGAGACGGTCAGCCAACTCGCGCAGTCGGTCCATGGCGTCCTGATGGGCGGCGGCGGCCGCGATGTAGCTCGATACTCCGCGTGCGTCGACGCGCTCCTTGATCGATTCCACCAGCTCTTCCGGCACGGTGATGGTGATCTTCCGGGTTGCCATACTTCAAATATGCCACACTCTGTGCGGCGTGGCTTGGCTCCTCGAAGAAGCCGGCTCCGAAGAGCATGCGGTGCGCGGGAAGCCGCCCTCCATCCGGGCGAAGACTCCGGCTTGGCCGGCCACGTCCCGATCGGGCGCCGTGCCTCACGACCCGCGACAGGTCGTGAGGCACGGCGAAGTTGGTGAAGGGCTCTTCACTCGGCGTGGTCGGCGTGCGCCATGGCCTGCGGCGAAGGATGTCGCCGTTGCGCGCCTGACAAATGCTTCCCCGAGCAATCAGGGTCCGCCGCAGACGTCCCGCTGATCCGCCTCGGTCAGAATCCGCGTGACCGCCGCAAAGTCGTCGGCACGGTTCCCGGCGGCTCACACGTAGTCGCCCCTGGCCGCCGAGTAGTGCACCACGGCGGCCGGTGTGCCGTCGGCGAGGATGCCGGTGATCCGGAAGTACGACGTCTCGCCGAGCGGCAGGGGCACGGCGGCGCGGTAGATGCGGTTCGGGGCCGCGGCGATGGAGGTGACCGGTTCGTACGTCCTGGTGGCCACGTTCCAGCGCTCCAGGTGGTGCTCGGTGATGCCGGCGCAGGCCGTCATGTCGGAGCAGGCCCACTCCAAGCGGCCGGTTCTGGTCACGGCGTCGGGGTTGAGGACGGTGAGCACACCGGAGTCCTCGCCGAGGGCGTCGTCGGGCCTGTTGTCGAGTTCGGTGGTGGTGACGGTGGGAGCCAGGTCGGGGCCGATGTGGTTGCCCCATTCGTCGATCGCTATGACGAGCAAGGTCACAGTCTCGCCGTCCGCCGGCCCGGCGCACAGCATCGCGTTCGGCGCGTAAGGGGCACAACTACGGCACGATCCTGGTGGACATCGAGACCCGCACCCCGGTCGATCTGCTGCCCGACCGGGAAATCTCGACGGTGGCCCGGTGGCTCACCGACCACCCCGGTGTCGAGGTGATCTGCCGCAACCGCTCCGCCGCCTACGCCGAAGCCGGGCGGCTCGGCGCCCCGGACGCGGTCCATGTCGCGGACCGGTGGCATATCTGGAAGAACCTGGTCGAGGCCGTCGAGAAAACGGTCATCCAGCACCGCGCCCTGCTGCGCGAGCCGGAGGAGCCAGGCCCGGTTCGTCCCGCACCGGCCGAACAGATCACAGACCTGGCATCACGTTCCGCAGGCGAGCCACGGCAGTCCGGCCGCCTGTCCGACAGGGTCCGCGAGCAGCACACAGCCGTCCACGCCCTCCTGGACGAAGGGCTCGGGCTGCGGCCCATCGCCCGGCGGCTCGGTCTGGCCCGCAACACCGTCCGCCGTCTCGCCCACGCGGCCACCGCAGACGAGCTCCTGGTCGGCCGCTGGACCGGCCGGTCCAGCATCCTTGATCCCTACAAGCCCTACCTGCACCAGCGGTGGACAGAGGGCTGCACCGTCGCCCGCCGCCTGTTCGAGGAACTCCGCGAGCGCGGCTACCCCGGAGGCGAGAGCGTCGTGAAGAAGCACGTGCAGCGGCTCCGCGAAGCCCTTCCCCACGACGATCCGCCCCGCAAAGCCCCGTCCGTGCGGGACGTGACCGGCTGGCTCACCCGCCGCCCCGACCGTCTCGACGACGACCAGGAACAGCAGCTCAAGACGATCCTCGCCCGCTGCCCCGAACTCGACCGGACCGCCGGGCACGTGCGTGCCTTCGCCGAGCTGATGAACAACCGCCAAGGCCAGGACCTGGACAAGTGGATCGAGCGCGTTCAGGCCGACGACCTGCCCGCCCTGCACGGCTTCGTCAGCGGGATCGGCCAGGACCGCGACGCGGTCGTCGCCGGACTCAGCCTCAGCTACAGCTCCGGCGCTGTCGAGGGCCACAACAACAAGATCAAGATGCTGAAGCGGCAGATGTTCGGCCGGGCCAACTTCGACCTGCTGCGCAAGCGGATCCTCCTCACGGCGTGCGGCCGTTCATGATCGCGGTTGTGGTGACCCTCCGTGGCCCCAGCACGGAAAGTGATCCAGAACCACGGTTTTTTCAGAGAACGACGACACCCCGGAGTGCTGGCGTCCGGCGTCGTTGATGTCACTCGTAGATGTCAGAGCGGAGCAACCCGCGCGCGCTCGCTGGCACGATGAGCCCGTGGTTGATCTGGAGCGCATCAAAGCAGAGACCGTGGCGTACTTCCGAGCACTCGATGAGAACGCCACCCTGCGGCACCACTTCCGCGGCACTGACGAGGAGGGCGGTTTGTGGTACTTCGAGGCCGTGCCCGACCGCGGCGAGTTGATCGCTGTCAAGCAAGCCGAGCTGACCTCGGCCGGCCGACTCCACCGGTACAGCTGGGAGTACCTGGAGGACGAGCACGGCTTCCTGACAGACCAAGCGATCGACCCTGAAGAGGATCCGTTGGAGGCCATCCCGGCTGAAGAGTTCCAGCAAGTGTGGACTCGGTGAGCGGGCTGGACAACCACTTTAGGAGAGAGGCTGGGCCGTAGGGTAGGTGACCTGCGGTTTTGCTGGCCGAGCCAGCGGGCACGAGTGCGCCCGTCAGCCACCCTGGTTGACCGTGCCTGACCCCCACATCTGGCACGGTTGTGGCACGCGCCTTCTTCGTAGAGGCGTGCGCGGTCAGCGTCCTTCGCGTTCGTAGCGTTCCACCCGACGCGCCAACTTGGCGCGATACCTCTCAGGTGCGTGGGAAGCCCGAGAGCGGCGGACCATGTCCTCGGCCCTGAGGCTTTCTGCGTAGGCCTGGAGCGCGGGTATCCGGAGGAGGACAGCGCGCTGCGCTTCGGCTTCCTCGACAGTCCCCAGCGGGGTGCTGGCGTTGCGCTCATGGTTGCAGCCCCAATGGGTGAGGCGCACGTTGTCGCGCGTGTCCGCGCCGCCGGCCGCGATAGTGCGGACGTGGTCGATGCTCGGCGACCGAGGGTCTGGATGCCGGTAGGCCTGGTCCACTGGATCTTGGCATAGGCCACAGATCCAGCCGTCCCGTTCACCGATCTCTACCGCTGTGTAGCGTTCGACGCTCCCATTGCTCCGCATGCGCTCACGGCGACGCCGATCCTGGGCGCGCTTGACTTCGCTGCGCCGAGGGGTGGGCAGGTCTGCGTTGCTCACCTGTGCTTCTTTCTACGCGCTGATGGGCAAGGCTCTTGCCCGCTGCCGAGCTTTGGCGCGCACTTCTTTGAGGCGGTCGTGAAAGCCATTGTGGCGGTTCTGGTCGAGGTTCAGGGGAAGGTCATGCTGAGCGATGAGCTCCGACTCCAAAGTCCACGGTTCGTCGTGTTCCAGCCAGCACACTTGCGCGTGGTCGGCCATCCATTGGCTGAGGTCGGCTTCCCCGCTCTTACCGAACGTCAGGCGGTTCCCGCTACCTACGCGGCGTAGCTCGAGCCCGAGCAGGCAGCCAAGGGTGAGCCGCAGAGTCGATCCAGCCGCGTTGCCCCGGTAGTGGTACCGGACGCGCTTCCTGAGGTTCTGCGTGCTGGTCCGGTTGGACATGTGGCGCGGAGCTATGCCGACGTAGAGCAGTCGTCCGGGGGCCAAGTCGGGGTGGGGTGCCTCCTTGAAGTGCCACCCGTAGACTTCGGCCGCTGCTGATACAGGGCATTGCCGCACCAAGACCTCTCGCACCGACCACAGCCGTGCAGGACTGGTGAGGGCGGTCGCGTCCACAGAACCTCCAAAGCTAGAAAGTCCATTGGGCGCAGGCTACTTGGCGACAACGACACGAGACGTCCGCGGCATGCGGGCCACCCGGCGCGGACAACAGGAGACACTCAGCTCGGGAAGCTCGGGTTCTCTGGCCTGGGTCGCCGCGCTGACCTGTGGCTAAGGTCGCTGGCGCTCTGGCGGGCCACCGTTCGATACCCCGGTGTTCCCCGTGGTTCCCCGGTGGATCTGGCACGCGTCTGGCACGGATCTCTTCGTCCCGAACTCTCGGAGGGGCCGCCGTCCTGCCCGTCGCCGCCCCGCAGCAGCTTCCCTGATCGTCACCCGGCGGCTTGCGGTGACGGTTCGTCGTAGATCCCGACGCGTAGGACGTGCTCGATGACGCCGTCGAGCTTGTCGCGTGCCGCGGTCAGCTCGGTGATGCGCTGCTGGATGGCGTCGCGCTCGTGCCGGATCTTGTCGTACATGCTGCCGGTGACCATTCCCGTAGACACGCACGGCAGCAGATCGACGATCGTGTGGCTGGGCAGGCCTGCGGCGTAGAGCTGCTGGATGAGCTGAACCCGCTCGACCGCGCCCTCGTCGTAGGTACGCTGCCCGCCCGCGGTGCGGTCCGAGTCCAGCAGCCCCTGCTGCTCGTAGTAACGCAGCGAGCGCACGCTGACGCCGGCTCGATGCGCCAGTTCCCCGATCCTCATCGTGTCTCCCGTCACATTCGCCTTGGCGGATTTGTCTCTGACATCAGTGTCAGGTTCTAGCGTAGGCGACGGCTCCAAGAACGAAGACCACCACACACCCGGCCCCGTTCTCGCCCCCTGGTGCACGAGCAGACGGGACCGGGCAGAACGAATCGGCCTGAGGAGGCACACATCATGAGTGACAGCATCGACCTGACCGGCAAGAGCGAGCGGTACAAGAAGGGCATCGCCTACTACGAGTCGATCCACGGCGCGGCCGGCGCGCAGTCCTTCGACGCTTTGGAGGGCATCGCCCCTGGGTTCGCGGACCTGCTCATCGAGTTCACGCTCGGCGACATCCACTCCCGCCCCGGCCTGGACGTCAAGACGCGCGAGCTCCTCACCGTGGCCGCGCTGACCGCCATGGGCACCGCGAACCTCCAGCTCAAGACCCACGTTGACAGCGCGATGAACGTCGGCTGGACCAAGGAAGAGATCATCGAGACCATCACCCAGATGGCCGTCTACGCCGGGTTCCCCGCCGCTCTCAACGGGTTCTTCGCCGCGGCCGAGGTCTTCGCCGCCCGCGAGGCCGCCGGCCAGGAGGCCTGAATGGAGCTCGCCGGACAGACCGCCCTGGTCACGGGCGCGAACCGCGGCATCGGCCGCCGGTTCGTCGCCGAGCTCCTCGCTCGTGACGTGCGCAAGGTCTACGCCGGCATCCGCAACCCGGATGCCGCCGACCAGGAGATGCGTGAGGACCCACGCGTCGAGCTCGTGCGCCTGGACATCACCGACACCGACGCGGTCGAGGCGGCAGCACACCGGGCCGAAGACGTGTCGGTGCTGATCAACAACGCCGGGATCTCCACCTCCCAGCCCCTCCTGGAGGCCGACGTCGACACCGTCAGGCGCGAGATCGAGACACACGTGTTCGGGACCCTTTCCATGGCCCGGGCGTTCGCCCCCGCACTACGAGCGCACCAGGGCGCGATGGCCAACATCCTGTCCGCGCTGTCATGGTTCTCCTACCCCGGCTCCGGTGCCTACTCCGCGGCCAAAGCAGCCGAATGGAGCCTGACCAACAGCCTGCGTCTCGAGCTCGCCCCCGCGGGTGTCCTGGTCCAGGGCGTGCATCTGGGAGCGGCCGACACCGATATCAGCGCCGGGTACGAGGGACCCAAGATCGACCCCACCGACGTCGCACGCTTCAGCCTCGACGGGATCGAGAACAATCAGATCGAAGTCCTCGTCGACGACTGGAGTCGTACCGTCAAGGCCGCACTCACCAGCGAACCCAACGCCGTGCTCACCGCACTGGTCGGCTAGAAAAAGCCGACCACAGGTGTGTGACGTGCCGGCACGGACACTCCACACTCGGCCAGGGCCGCCACCCTCGCCTGCGGATACGCACACGAGGTCCCCCGTGGCTCCCGCCGGCACCGCCATGTCCCGTCCCTTCGGGCACATGAGGGGCACGCCGTCCGACGCGGCCCTGGGTGCGATGCAGGAGTAGGGCTGCGACGGGCGCCGTGGCCCTGGGCCCGACCTGGTGCGCTTCCCCTTACTGGAGCGGATGCGCCAGGAGATCACCTGGCTCCTACGGCACCAGCGAAGGGGACTGAACCGCCCCGCGTCAAGCAGCGGCAGATCCGCCCGTGGACGCTGGAGGAGACGCTGACCTTCCTCGAAGCCGCGCGCCGGGACCCGCTATACGCCGCGTTCGTGCTGGCCGTCGCCATGGGCCTGCGGCGCGGGGAACTGGTGGGTCTGCGCTGGTCGGACATGGACCTCGAAAACCGGGTGCTGCACGTCCGCCAACAGACCCAGCGACGCCGGGGCACGCTGTACGACGACGACCCCAAGAGCCGCCGCAGCCGGCGTGGTGCCGATGCCTGCGCTGTGCATCGCACCGCTGCGCTGGCACCGGCTGCGGCAGCGGGAGGCGTTCGCGCGCACGGGCGTCGCCTGGTCCGAAAACGGCTACGTCTTCGCCACGCGGAACGGCCGGCCGGTCGAGCCGCGCAACGTCTACCGGTCCTTCACTCGGGTCGCGGCCGATGCCGGGCTGCGGGTGGTGCGGCTGCACGACGCGCGGCACGGCTGCGCCACGCTGCTGACGGCCGCTGGCGTGGCGCCGAGGGTCATCATGGAAATCCTGGGGCACAGCCAGATCAGCATCACGATGGACGTGTACACGCACGTCGTGCACGACACCCAGCGCGAGGCGATCAGCCACATGGACCGGCTGCTCAAACGCCGTCTGCCGGCCGCCTGAGAGGCGACTGCCGTCAAATGCTGCCGTCAAAACGGCCCGGACCATGATCGGTCCGGGCCGTTTTGGCTGGTGCCCCCGGCAGGATTCGAACCTGCGACACCCGCTTTAGGAGAGCGGTGCTCTATCCCCTGAGCTACGAAGGCGGATCGTGGTCGTGTGGGCCACAGGCGTCAGCGTACCGGATTGGGGCGGTGGGGAGTCAGGTCAGGGCGACACGGGTGAAGCGGGAGGCCATGTGGAGGTCCTCCTCGATGTGGTGGGCGGTGCGGGTCAGGGCGGGGAGGAGGTGCTCGACGCATTCCTCGCGGGTGTGGCGGGCCGCGTGGAGGGCGATGTTCGTCGCGGCGACCGCTCGGCCCGCGCGGTCGTGGAGGGGGACGGCGATCGAGCGCAAGCCCTGTTCCAGTTCCTCGTCGGCCAGGGCGTAGCCGTGGCCGACCAGGAGGGCTCGGCCCAGGGACGTCGCCCGGGCCGGGAGGCGGGCGCCGACCGTGACGTCGACGCTCATGATGCGGCTCGTGGTGGCGCGGGCCGTGTACTGGATCTCCTCGCCCGACGGCGTCAGTACGGCGAGCGACGTCGTCTCGTGCACCCGCGCCGCCAGGTCCTCCAGATGCGGCTGCGCGATCCCGGACAGGGTGGCGCGGGAGAGCGGCGGGAAGCCCAGGGACAGGACCCGGGGGGTGAGCGTGAACGTGCGGCTCTCCTTCGACTGGCTCACCAGGCCCAGGTGCTCGTAAGTGATCAGCGCCCTGCGGGCCGTCGCCCTGGCCAGGCCCGTGGCCTTCGCCACCTCCGTCAGGGTCAGGGCGGGCCGGCCCTCGTCGAAGGCCGTCAGGACCGTCAGTCCGCGGGCCAGGGATTCGACGAAGTCGCGGCCCAGTTCCTGTTTCGAGGCGGCCGTCCAGCTCGCCAGCCCCGACGGCGGCGGCGCGGACGCCGGGGGCGGGGCCTCGCGCAGGTCCCGTTCCATGGCCGCGACCGTTTCCCGCAGGCGGGGCAGCAGCGTCGTGCGCAGATCGCGAGCCGAGTGGCGGCTGGTGTGGCTCACCACGCTCGCCACGCACACGATCCGGCCGCCGGCGGGGTCCCGTACCGGGACGGAGACCGCGACCAGCCCCGGTTCGATCAGCTGGTCGTCCAACGACCAGCCCTCGCGGCCTGCTTGAGCGGTTCGCTCCTCGAAGTCGTCCGGCCCTGGGGTGCGTTGCGGCACCGCCGGGAAGGTGCGGTCCTCCGGGTCCGCCGAGCGGCGCTCGTGCCAGCGGTGCCAGTCCTCGTCCGTCCACTCGGTGGCGAACAGCGCGCCCGGCGCGGTGCGTTCGGCCGGGAGCAGGTCGCCGATACGGAAGCTCAACGACATCGCGCGGCGCCGGGTCGCCTGGTGGATGAAGCGGATTCCGTCGCGGTCGCCGACCGCCAGCGACACCGACTCGTCCAGCTCGTCGGCGAGCGCGTCGGCGTGCGCTCCGAGCAGCGCCGGCAGGCGCAGCGCGGCCAGATAGGCGTTGCCCAGCGCCATCAGGCGGGGAGTGAGGACGACGTCCCGGCCGTCGAGGCGTACGTATCCCATCCGGGCGAGCGTCGCCGTGATGCGGTCCACCGTCGAGCGGGCGAGGCCCGTGGTGCGTTCCAGGGCGCTGGGGCTCAGCGCGCCCCCGGCCCGCGTCAGCTCCCGCAGTACGGCCACGCCCCGCATCAGGGGGGTCACGGCTTCGGCGGGTGCGGCGGAGGGTGAGGAGGGGGGTGCGGCCGGGTGCGCGCCTGCCGTGGAGGGCCCGGTCCGGGCGTTGCCCCCGGTCTGGGCGTTGCCCCCGGTCCGGGCGTCGTCGGCATCGGCGGCCTCATGGGCCTCCGGATCCGTCGTGGTGTTCGCGGGCATCGGTTCGGTTCTCCGGTACGGCGGTGGTCGCAGCAGGCCTACGGCGGCCTACGGTAGTCCGTTCGCGCGTCCGCACGGTCAGCGTCCGCACGGTCAGCGTGCGAACACTTCAGGTCCGTACGAATATCCGCTATCCGCTCCGCCCCCGTCCGCGCGGATCACACGTCACTGCCGCGTGACCCGTACCCGGTAGTTCCCCGCGCGGTCGGTCGGGAGCACGTCGACGCGGAGGTGTGCCTTGGGGTCCTTGAAGGACTCGCCCGGCGCGAAGGGCGCGTCCGAGAGTTCCGCCTCGACGTTGGGGCTGCGGGTGCAGCCGCCGGAGTTGGGGTGGGAGTCGCGGACCGTGATCGGGCCCTGCCCGGTGTCGACCTCGGCGTCGACCTTGTAGACCAGGATGCCGGGACGGCAGACGTCCTCGTCGTTGCCCGAGAGTGTGCGCAGTTCGAGGGCGTAACCGGTCCGTCCGTCGAGGGGGACGAAGACCAGTTTGTGGCCGCCCACGCGGCCCAGCGGGGTGAGGGTGTACTCGGTGGAGCCCTTCCTGGACGCGCAGCTCACCTGGGAGGCGTCCAGCCAGCCCAGCTTCCACTTGTGCCAGCCGAGCAGGTCGTTGTTGGCGCCCCAGTCCTCGCTCATGATGTCCCAGTGGCCGACCGCCTCCCCGCCCTCCTGGGTGTAGAGGTCGGGCAGTCCGAAGACATGGCCGTTCTCGTGGGGCAGGACGCGGAAGCCGGTGTTCTCGAAGGAGCCGGAGCCGTCGTCCTGGCGGGAGTAGATGAAGGAGACGTTGGCTATCGCGACGCCGTTGGCGACCGGTGCGTCCGAGTTGCCGGCGAAGGTCACCGACAGGACCGTGTCCAGGGCGGAGGGGCCCGCGTTCGGGGTCATGAGGATGTTGATCAGGTCGTAGTCCCGGAAGTCCACCGTCGGGCCGGCGGCCGCGACTATGTCCTTGATCAGCTGGCGGTAGCCCGGGTCGAACGGGGCGCCGCGCTCCAGGCCGTAGTCCTTGAACGCCTTCGGCATGCGCAACCACCGGGTGATCGGGGTCTCCGCGCGGTAGTCGAGGCGGCCGTACGAGGCTTTGTGGAACCACTCCTGGGTCTGCGGGAAGAACTCGTGGAAGCGGTCGAGCGCGTCGTCCTCGCCGGGCGCATCGGAGAAGTCGATCATCAGGGTCAGCGCGTGGACGGTACCGAGGGAGCGGGCGTAGCTGCCGGTCGTGGGGACGCCCTCCGACATCTGGACCGAGGAGGCTCCGCTGATCATGCAGGGGGTCAGGGCGGGGGAGCGGGCCAGCGCGGCCGTTCCGGTGTCGGGCGCCGTGCCGCCCGCCCTGAGGTGCCCGGTGCCCGCCGAGGTGCCGACCGCGAGGATCAGCGCCGTGACGGAGGCCATGGCGACCGCACGGCGCTTGGGTATCGGGCCTATACGGCGGCGGGGCGGCAGCGCCTGCATGCGTTCACCTTTCGCGCCAGGCAGCCACCGTTCCCGGCTGCACCCTTGCGATCACCCTGTGTCGCCTGGGCGTTCGGCGCGCGCTGGAGCGGTCCGGACGTGGGACGGGGCGCCCGGTCGTGGGAACGCGCGTGCCCAGCCGGGTGTGACTCAGGTCACGGGAAAATTCGCGGCAGCCGGGAAATAACCGGGGATCTCTTCCCCGTTTGGCTGTGTGTCCGCGCGAAACGGGGACTCGCTCCCCGGATCGCAACCACCCGACTGACCGGCAGTCGGCTGACCGACCGGCTGACCGACGGGCCGGCCCACCGGCCGACCCACCGACTTGAGGAGTGCACCGTGCAGGCCGCGACGACCGCGAACCCCGAGCAGCGCAAGGCGACCCGGCCTCGCGCCGATGCCCTGCGCAACCGGGAGCGCATCGTCACCGCCGCCGGCGAGATGTTCGTCGAGCACGGCCCCGAGGTGCCGCTCGACGAGATCGCCCGCCGGGCCGGCGTCGGCAACGCCACGCTGTACCGCAACTTCCCGGACCGTGACGCCCTCGTCCGCGAGGTCGTCTGCTCCGTCATGGACCGTACGGCGCGGGCGGCCGAGCAGGCGCTCGCGGAGACGGGTGACGCATTCGATGCCCTGGAGCACTTCGTGCACGCCTCCGCCGACGAGCGGATCAGTGCGCTGTGCCCGATGGTCTCCAGCACGTTCGACCGGCATCACCCCGACCTGGAAGCCGCCCGTGAAAGGATCGAACACCTCGTCGAGGAGGTCATGGACCGCGCCAAGCAGGCCGGGCAACTGCGCCCCGACGTGGGCGTCGGCGATGTGATGGTCGCCGTGGCCCAGCTCTCCCGGCCGCCGGCCGGCACCGGCTGCGGCAGCATCGACCGCTTCGTTCACCGTCATCTGCAACTGTTCCTGGACGGACTGCGGGCCCCGGCCCGATCCGTCCTGCCGGGCACGACCGCGACCTTGGAGGACCTCCGCCGGGCCTGACCGACCGGAAGCGCAACGGGTCCCGAGCCGGCCGTGAGGTCGGCCGCGACCTTCCGACGCCGTTTTCTCCGTCTTTTCCGGCTCGTTCCAGCCTCTTTCCGTAACTTCCCGACTCTTCTCCTCTCGCCCCTCTTCTTCTCCTCCCGTTCTTCTCGCCTCCCTGGCTCTCCCTGTCTTTTTCCGTCACGAAGTCCCGAAGTGGGTACACCCATGTCTGAAACAGCCGCAAAGGCTCCCGGCGTCCCCGAGACGTCCGGTGATCCCGGGCGCTGGAAGGCGCTCGTCTTCATCGCGCTCGCCCAGCTGATGGTCGTGCTGGACGCGACCATCGTGAACATCGCCCTGCCCTCCGCCCAGCGCGACCTGGGCATCTCCGACGGCAACCGGCAGTGGGTCGTCACGGCCTACGCCCTCGCCTTCGGCGGACTGCTGCTCTTCGGCGGCCGTATCGCCGACCTGTGGGGCCGCAAGCGGGCCTTCGTGACCGGTCTGACCGGCTTCGCGGCGGCGTCGGCGCTCGGCGGCGCGGCCACCACCGGCGCGATGATGTTCGGCGCCCGCGCGCTGCAGGGCGTGTTCGGCGCGCTGCTCGCGCCCGCCGCGCTCTCCCTGCTCGCGGTGACGTTCACCGACGCCAAGGAGCGCGCCAAGGCGTTCGGCATCTACGGCGCGATCGCCGGTGGCGGTGGCGCCGTCGGCCTGATCCTGGGCGGATTCCTCACCGAGTACCTGGACTGGCGCTGGACGTTCTTCGTGAACATCCCGTTCGCCGTCGTCGCCGCGGCCGGCGCCTACTCCGTCATCCGCGAGCCGGCCGGCGGCCGCAACCGCTCGCCGCTCGACATCCCGGGCGTGGTGCTGTCCACCCTCGGCCTGGTCTCCCTGGTGTACGGCTTCACCCGCGCCGAGTCCGAGGGCTGGAGCGACACCCTGACTGTCTCGATGTTCGTCGCGTCCGCCGTTCTGCTGCTGGCCTTCGCGCTGGTCGAGTCGCGGGTGAAGGCCCCGCTGCTGCCGCTGCGCGTGGTCACCGACCGCAATCGCGGCGGGATCTACCTGTCGCTGGGCCTGGCGGTCATCGGGATGTTCGGCCTGTTCCTCTTCCTGACGTACTACCTCCAGGTCGTGCGGGGGTACACGCCGGTGCGGACCGGCTTCGCCTTCCTTCCGATGGTCGTCGGCATGATCACCGGCTCCACCCAGATCGGCACCCGCCTGATGACCCGGGTGGCACCGCGACTGCTGATGGGCCCCGGCTTCCTGGTCGCCGCCACCGGCATGCTGCTGCTGACCCAGCTGGAGCTCGACTCCTCCTACGCCGCCCTGCTGCTGCCCGCGATGCTGCTGCTGGGCCTCGGCATGGGTACGGCGTTCATGCCGGCCATGTCCCTGGCCACGCAGGGTGTCCAGCCGCGTGACGCGGGTGTCGCCTCCGCGATGGTCAACACCTCGCAGCAGGTGGGCGGCGCCATCGGTACGGCGCTGCTGAACACGATCGCGGCCTCGGCCACGACCTCGTACATCCAGGACCACATCACGGGTGCCGCCACCAGGCCCCAGCAGCAGCTGGTGCAGTTGCAGGGCATGGTGCACGGCTACACCAGCGCGGTCTGGTTCGCCGTCGGCATCCTGGTCGCGGCCGCCGTGATAGCCCTGACCCTCGTCAACGCGGGGCGTCCGGGCGGCACCAAGGTGACCGGGTCCGGGTCCGGGTCCGGCGCGGGCTCCGAGGACGAGACGGCGGTGCCCGTCATCGCCCACTGAGGCACCGGGCGGATCCTCTCAGCGGAGCCAGGGCAGGTCCGCACCCGCTTCGTTCGGCTGGAGTCCCTCGGCGACGATCTGCATGATCTCGCCGAGGGACTTCTGCTGTTCCGGGGTGAGACGGTCGAAGAGCGCCTGGCGTACGGCGGTCACATGACCCGGCGCGGTGCGGCGCAGCACCTGGAGACCCTGGTCGGTGAGGACCGCGAACTGGCCGCGCTTGTCGGAGGGGCAGTCCTCGCGGCGCACCCAGCCGTTCTTCTCCAGGCGGGCGATCGCGTGGGAGAGGCGGGAGCGGGTGATCTTGGCGTCCATGGCCAGCTCGGTCATCCGCAGCCGGTACTGCGGGGCCTCGGCGAGCTTGACGAGGAGGCCGTAGTAGATGTGCGGCATGCCCGCGTCGCGCTGGAGCTGACGGTCGAGGTGGTCCTCGAGCAGGGTGGTGGCGTGCCGGTAGGAACGCCAGACGCGTTGCTCCTCGGCGGTGAGCCAGCGGGGGGCATCGGCCTCGGCGGGCTGGGGGGCGGGCTCTGGGGCGGAAGCGGGTGCCGTGTTCATACGCCCCACTGTACGAGCTACTCCTTGAAGCTTAAACAAATTGGGCGTAAGGTGTGGATTGAAGCTTTAGATTTCAAGCATCTTGCAGGGAGTCGCCATGTCCGCCGCCACCCGAGAGCGCATGCCCGCCCTCTACCTCAGCCACGGTGCCCCGCCGCTCGCGGACGACCCGGTCTGGCCCGGCCAGCTCGCCGCCTGGTCCGCCGAGCTGCCCCGCCCCAAGGCGATCCTCATGGTCTCCGCGCACTGGGAGGAGGCCCCGCTGGCCCTCGGCGCCGTCGAGACGGTCCCCCTGGTCTACGACTTCTGGGGCTTCCCCGAGCACTACTACCGGGTGCGCTACGAAGCCCCCGGCGCACCCGAACTCGCCGAGAGCGTGCGGAAGTTGCTGCGCGCGCCCGGAATGCCCGTGCAGGACGTCCCGGACCGCGGCCTCGACCACGGTGCCTACGTCCCGCTCGTCGAAATGTTCCCCGCGGCCGACATCCCCGTGCTCCAGGTCTCCATGCCGACCCTCGACCCGGTCAGGCTCATGGACATCGGCCGCAGGCTGGCGCCGCTGCGAGACGAGGGCGTCCTGATCGTCGGCTCCGGCTTCTTCACCCACAACCTGGCCGCCCTGCGGCACGCCGGGGTGCCGAGCTGGTCCGCGGAGTTCGACGACTGGGGCAGGCGCGCCCTGGAGGGCCGTGACTGGGACGCCCTGCTGGACTTCCTCGACAAGGCCCCGGCCGGACGGTACGCCCACCCGCGCACAGAGCACTTCGCCCCGCTGTTCGTGACCATGGGCGCGGCGGAGGCCGGCGGCGAGCTGGGTACGCAGAGGTCCGTGATCGACGGCTTCTGGATGGGCCTGGCCAAGCGTTCCGTGCAGTTCGGCTGAGACATGCGCGCCCCCGCTGCGTAAGACGAGGGTGTGGAGAGTCTTGGATTTTCCCGAGAGTCCGGGTTTGCGGCAACCTTCCACGGGTGCGATTCGTCCATCAGGGTGGAAGGTGGTCGAAGAGGACGCTCTTCCCTGAAGTGGCGCCATCGGTGTGAGTGGGGTCTCGCATCCGGGGCGGCCGGCGGGGTCCGTGGAGGATCCGGGACCGCTCTCGGCGCCGCCCTGACCTGCGGTTCCGCAGTCGTCGGCGGCAGAGTTCGACGGCTGTGGCGAGACAGGGTACTGCATGATCAGAAAATTGGGGGGCGGGTTGGGAATTCTGTCCGGATTCCAGTCGTTGTTTCCATCGGATGCCGGGCACCCGAGGAGAGTTCCGAGGCAGGTGCCGAGCATCTGAAGGACCACCCGCTGACCCACCATCGCAAGGGAGCACGCATGGCAACCCGTGCCGTCGCCCGTCGTCAGTCCGCCACCGGCGAGACGGCGAACGCGGCAAGCAGTGTTCGCGCCCATGGCGGCGAGATCGCCGATCGCGACCTGGTCGGCATGTATCTCGACGAGATCGCGCGTACGCCGCTGCTCGACGCCGCCAAGGAGGTCGAGCTGTCCCAGATCATCGAAGCGGGTGTGTTCGCGCAGCAGATCCTCGACGGGCACGAAGGGACGAAGACGGACGCCACCGACGAGGAGCTCCGGGGCCTGGTGGCCCAGGGGGAGCGGGCCAAGGACGTCTTCATCCGCTCCAACCTGCGGCTGGTCGTGGCGGTCGCCCGGCGCTACCCGCGCAGCGGCCTGCCCCTGCTGGACCTGATCCAGGAGGGCAACGCGGGCCTGGTGCGCGCGGTGGAGAAGTTCGACTACCGCAAGGGCTTCAAGTTCTCGACCTACGCCACCTGGTGGATCCGCCAGGCGATCACTCGCTCGATAGCCGACCAGTCCCGCACCATCCGGCTGCCCGTCCACCTGGTGGAGGAACTGGGCCGCATCCGCCGTGTCCAGCGCGAGTTCAACCGGGAGCACGGCCGCGATCCGGAGCCCGCGGAGATAGCCGAGGAACTCGGCTCGACGCCCGAGCGTGTCTCGGACGTCCTCGACTGGGCCCGCGACCCGGTCTCGCTGAACATGTCGGTGGACGACGAGGGCGAGACCCAGTTCGGGGACCTGCTGGAGGACACCTCCGCCGTCTCGCCGGAGCAGTCGGTCATGACGCTGCTGCGCAGCGAGGAGCTCGACGACCTCATCGGCCGCCTCGACCAGCGCACGGCCTCGATCATCAAGATGCGGTACGGCATCGAGGACGGCCGCGAGCGCACGCTGACCGAGGTCGGCAAGGAGCACGGCCTGACGCGTGAACGCATCCGCCAGATCGAGAAGCACGCGCTGCTGGAGCTGAAGAAGCTGGCCCGTGACACCGGGTTCGACGCGGCGGCGTGAGCCGTTCCGAGCGGGATCCGGCCATGGATTCGTCCAGGTGCGCGCCCGCGCCGTCGTCCTGGCTCACGGTTGTCCGGGCGGGCATCCTGGCCGGGGCGTGGTGAGACCGGGCGCGTGAGGCCGCGGGTGCGCCGGGCGACCGCGTACGCGGGGTGGCGAAAGGCCGCGCAAACATGGCCGTGTACCGTCGCTTGAAGCGGCGGGGGCACGGGAACAACCTTTCCGAGCCCAGGAGTTCGGTTCCCGGATGGTTCCGTCACCGGACCGGGCCCGTCCCCCTTCGGGGACGCACAGATTTCCAGAGCCACGTCCCGACGCACTCCCCCCCGGCGCCGGGACCTTCCCCGAGCCGGGTTTCGGCGCCTCTCCCCCCGGGGCGCCGGAGCCCGGCTCCACTTCTGCCCTCCGGGCACGATCCGGAGCAGGGCGTGGGTGCGACCCTGCCTTACGGAACCTTCCCCGTGAGACCGGAGGGCAAGACGGCCGCTCCGCCGTCTCCCTGCTCCGCCCGGCCCTCCCCCTGCTCTGCGCCGCCCCCGCCGGCCCGTGTCAGCCGTGCGCCCAACCGCCTTACGCACTGCACGAGTTCGTCGGGTTCCTGCACCGTGAACTCGTAGCCGAGCATCGCCAGCCGCACCGCGAGCCACTCCACCTTGTCGCCGACCGTGGCCCGCAGCCGGCAGCCGCCCGTGTCGAGCGGCTCCAGCGGGCCGAGCCACCCGGGCAGCCGCGCCGCGACCACCTCGGCCGGATCGGTGAAGGTCACCGTGAAGGTGTAGGTCTCCTGCCGCTGGTACACCGACTGCCGTAGGTACTCGGCCGCGCTCCCCGTCGGCAGCTCCCGCGGAGTGAACCGCGCACCGGTGGCGAAGGGTTCGCTCACCCGGTCGACACGGAACGTCCGCCAGTCCGCCCGGTCCAGGTCGTACGCCACGAGGTACCAGCGCCGACCGGTCGACACGAGCCGGTACGGCTCCGTCAGCCGCCGCGAGACGGCTCCGTCGCCGGCCCGGTACGCGAACCGCAGCCGTTCGTACCCCGCCACCGCGGAGGCCATGACGGTGAGTGTCTCCGTGGCGACACTCGCCCCGTCCCCGCTGGTCAGCGGGGTCGTCGCGGCTTGAAGTGTGGAGACGCGGTGCCGCAGCCGGGTCGGCAGCACCTGCTCCAGCTTCGCCAGCGCCCGTACCGACGCCTCGTCCATGCCCTCGATCGCGTGCCCGGCTCCCGCGCGCAGCCCGACCGCGATCGCCACCGCCTCCTCGTCGTCGAGTACGAGGGGCGGCATCGCCTTGCCCGCGACCAGCCGGTAGCCGCCGTCGGCCCCCTTGGTCGCCTGCACCGGATAGCCCAGCGCACGCAGCCGGTCGATGTCCCGCCGGACCGTGCGCCGGGACACCCCGAGCCGCCCGGCGAGTTCACCGCCGGGCCACTCCCGCGGGGTCTGGAGGAGGGACAGGAGCTGGAGCAGCCGGGCCGGAGTGTCCGTCGTCATACATACGAGAATGCCGTAGAACTAGGACATGGTCTGACCTAATGCCTGCATAGCGTGGCGTCATGTCCTCCACCGAAACCCCTGCCGACAGTCCGGCCCCGGTCCCGACGCAGGTCCCGACCACGACCCCGACCCCGACAGCGGCCCCGCCCGCCGACCGCCGTCGCTGGTTCGCGCTGGCGATCGTGATGACCGCGGCCTTCATGGACCTCGTGGACGTCACGATCGTCAACATCGCGATTCCGTCCATCCAGCGGGACGCCGGAGCGTCCTTCAGCCAGATCCAGTGGATCACCGCCGGATACGCCCTCGCCTTCGCGGCCGGTCTGATCACCGGCGGCAGGCTCGGCGACATCCACGGCCGCAAGCGGCTGTTCCTCCTGGGCATCGCCGGCTTCACCCTCGCCTCCGCGCTGTGCGGTTTCGCCGCGAACCCCGAGATGCTGGTCGCCGCCCGCATCCTGCAGGGCGCCATGGCGGCGATGATGGTCCCGCAGGTGCTGTCGATCGTGCACGCCACCTTCCCGGCGCACGAACGCGGCAAGGTCTTCGGCCTGTTCGGCGCGATCGTGGGCCTGGGCGCGGTCTCGGGCCCGCTGCTCGGCGCGCTGCTCACCGAGTGGAACCTGTTCGGGCTGGAGTGGCGGCCGATCTTCCTGATCAACCTGCCGGTCGGTGTCCTGGCCCTCGTCCTCGGCAACCGTTTCATCAGCGAGTCCAAGGCGCCTCGGGCGCTGAAGCTGGACCTCGTGGGGGCCGCCCTGGTCACCCTGGGCCTGCTGATGCTGCTCTACCCGCTGACCCGGGGCCGCGAGCTGGGCTGGCCGCTGTGGGGGTACCTCTCGATGGCGGGCGCGCTGGTGGTCTTCGCGGCGCTGGTGGCGTACGAGCGCGGCAAGGCGGCGCGGGACGGCTCGCCGCTCATCGAACTGTCGCTGTTCCGGGTGAAGAGCTTCGCCGCGGGCATCGCCGTGCAGACCGTCTTCGGTGTCGCGCTGGGCGTGTTCTTCCTGGTCTGGACGCTGTACATGCAGGTCGGCCTGGGCTGGAGCCCGCTGCGGGCGGGCCTGACGGGCGTACCGTTCTCGATCGCCGTGTCCATCGCTGCCGGGGTCTCCGTGCAGAAGCTGGTCCCGCGCTTCGGCCGCAAGGTGCTCCAGGCGGGCGCGCTGGTGATGGCGGCCGGCGTCCTGCTCTACATCGTGGAGTCCGAGCGGTACGGCCTGGGCATCGCCCCCTGGCAGATGGCGCTCCCGCTGGTCGTCATGGGCCTGGGCATGGGCCTGATCGTGGCGCCGCTGACCGACGCGGTGCTCTCGGAGGTCCCGCGCGAGCACGCCGGTTCGGCGTCCGGGCTGATCAACACCGTGCAGCAGATGGGCAACGCGCTGGGGCTCGGCCTGGTGTCGGTGGTGTTCTTCGGGGTCATCGACGACCGTCTGGCCCCGGCCGAGGTCGGCCCCGCCTTCGTCAACGCCTTCCAGCACGCGCTGGTGTGGGTGGCGGCGGTGCTGGGCGTCATCTTCGTCCTGATGTCGGCGCTGCCCAAGCGGCCGGGCCGGGAGGCGGAGGGCGCCGAGGAGGCCGGGCAGGCTGGAGGGACAGAGGACGCCGGGGAACGCTCCGTGGTGGCGGAGCGGACGGGCGAGCTGGTGGGCTGACCTGCGTGAACGTGGGCCGACGGGGCCCGGCACCCGAGGGGCGCCGGGCCCCGTCGGCGTGCGGGTGGCGCTGGGCCTCTGTCCGGCGCATCCCGGTGCCGGGCCTGTCCGGGGCACGGGCGGCGCCATGGCCTGTCCGGGGCGCGGGCGCTGCTGGGTCCCACCGTGACCCGGACACAACCGGAAGTCCGTTCATGCCCGGTTCCATGCCCGAACCTGTTTACTTCCTCGACATCTCGGCGTACGCTCCGAGAAGAAACCACAAGTTCGGGCATCAGTCGGAGGCGGACGGACATGTACGCACCGGAGCGGCAGCAGGAGATCCTCCGGCTCGCCCGGGACGGCGGCCGCGTGGACGTCGTGTCGCTCGCCGAGGAGTTCCAGGTGACGGCGGAGACGATCCGCCGCGACCTGAAGGCCCTCGACCGCGCGGGCCTGCTGCGCAGGGTGCACGGCGGCGCCATCCCGGCCGGCCGTCTCGACTTCGAGCCGGACCTCACCGAGCGCGAGTCCACCGCGGCCGACGAGAAGGACCGCATCGCCAAGGCGGCCCTGGCCGAACTGCCGGCCGAGGGCACGCTGATCCTCGACGCCGGCACGACGGTGGCCCGTGTGGCCGCCGCCCTGCCCCTGGAGGCCTCGCTCACCGTCGTCACGCACTCCCTGCCGATCGCGGCCCGCCTCGCGGACCACCCCGGTCTCCAGCTCCACCTCGTGGGCGGGCGGGTGCGCAACCGCACGCGCGCCGCCGTGGACGCCTGGGCGCTGCGGGCCTACGGCGAGATCCGCGCCGACGTGCTGTTCGTCGCCGCCAACGGCTTCTCCGCCGAACACGGTCTGACCACCCCCGACCTCGCGGAGGCCGCGGTGAAGCGCGCGGCCATGGCCGCCGCCCGTCGTGTGGTGCTGCTCGCCGACTCCGCCAAGCACGGCCAGGAGCACTTCGCCCGCTTCGGCGCTCTGGACGACGTGGACCTGCTGATCACCGACAGCGGATTGAGTCCCGATGACGCGGCCGCCATCGAGCGCGGCGGCACGGAAGTAGTACGCGCATGATCGTCACCGTCACCCCCAACCCCTCCCTGGACCGCACCTACGAGGTCCCCGCCCTCGAACGCGGCCAGGTCGTCCGGGCCACCGCCGAGCGCATGGACCCGGGCGGCAAGGGCGTGAACGTCTCGCGCGCCGTCGCGGCCGCCGGGCGGCGCACGGTCGCCGTCCTGCCCCTGGGCGGCGCACCGGGCGCCCTCGTCGCGGAGCTGCTCGACGCACAGGGCATCGACGTCGCGCCGGTGCCGGTCACCGGGGCCACCCGCTCGAACATCGCGCTCGCCGAGGCCGACGGCGTCCTGACGAAGATCAACGCGCCGGGTCCCGAACTCTCCGCGCAGGAGCAGGAGTCGCTCCTGGAGACCGTGCGGCGGCAGTCGGAGGGCGCCGACTGGATCGCGTGCTGCGGCAGCCTGCCGCGCGGGCTCGCGCCGTCCTGGTACGCCGACCTGGTCGCGCGGGCGCACACGGCCGGTGTGCGCATCGCCCTGGACACCTCGGGGCCCGCGCTGCTCGAGGCGCTGCGCGAGGGCCCGGACCTGGTCAAGCCGAACGCCGCGGAACTCGCCGAGGCCGTCGGGCGCTCGCTGGTGACGGTCGGCGACGCGGTGAAGGCGGCCGAGGAACTGCGCGGGCTCGGCGCGCGCACCGTGCTCGCGAGCCTGGGCGCCGACGGACAGCTGCTCGTGGACGGCGCGGGCGCCTGGTTCGGCAGCGCGCGCGTGGACGCCGTCCGCAGCAACGTCGGTGCCGGCGACTCCTCCCTCGCCGGGTTCCTGATCGCGGGCGGCACCGGTCCGGAGGCCCTCGCCCTGGCCGTCGCCCACGGCGCGGCCGCCGTCCAGCTGCCGGGCAGCCTGATGCCGACCCCCGCCGACCTGGACCCGGCGGCGGTGACGGTGACACCGGACGTGCCGGTGGACCGCGCGCTGACGGAGCCGGTGACATGACCGGCCGCCCGCCCCGCACCCGGTGCCGTACGACGCCTCCCACGGCCCGCACCGACGACGACTCTCCCCACACTCCCCGCACTGCCCCCGTCCCCACCCCCGCCCGCCTCACCGGCCGGGCGATACGCGCGCTAAGGAGCCCGCGATGAGCGACATGATCACCGCGGACCTGGTCGACCTCGACCTGTCCGCCGACACCAAGCAAGCCGCGGCGCGCTCCCTCGCCGAGCGGATGGTGGCCGAGGGCCGGGTGACCGACCTGGAGGGCTTCCTCGCCGACGTGGCCGCCCGCGAGGCGCAGATGCCGACCGGCCTGGACGGCGGCATCGGCATCCCGCACTGCCGCAGCGAGCACGTCGTCGAGCCGACGCTCGCCTTCGGGCGCAGCGCGGCCGGGATCGACTTCGGCGCGGCGGACGGCCCCGCCGACCTGATCTTCCTGATCGCGGCCCCGGCCGGCGCCGACGACGCCCATCTGAAGATCCTGTCCTCGCTGGCCCGGCAGCTGATGAACAACGAGTTCACCTCCGCGCTGCGCTCGGTGGATGACGCGGCGGCCGCCGCCGCGCTCATCCGCGGGGACGAGGCTCCCGGCGAGGCCGCGGCGGCTGCCGAGGGCGGCGCCGCGCGGGCGACGGACGCCCCCGAAGACACCGCCGCGACGCCGGGGGCGGCCTCCTCCGGCGCCGTGGCGGCCGACACGACCCCGGCACCGGACACGGCACCTGACGCGACCGTCACGGATGGGCCCGCCACGGACGCGAGCGCCACCACGGGCACTTCCGGCGCTCCCGGTGATTCCGGTACCGCCAGTGCTTCCGGCGACCGTCCGTTCCGGATCGTCGCCGTCACCTCCTGCCCCACCGGTATCGCGCACACCTACATGGCGGCCGAGTCGCTGGAGAACGCCGGCCGCGAGGCGGGCGTCGAGGTGGTCGTCGAGACCCAGGGTTCGGCCGGCTTCGACCGGCTCGACCCGGCGGTGATCGCGGCGGCCGACGGCGTGATCTTCGCCCACGACGTCCCCGTACGCGACAAGGACCGCTTCGCCGGAAAGCCGGTCATCGACGTCGGCGTGAAGGCGGGCATCAACCGGCCCGGCGAACTGATCACCGAGGTCCGCGCCAAGGCGGCGCGCGGCGAGGTGAGCGGCACGGCCCCCGCGCCCGGCGCCACACCGGTCGAGCGCGGCGGCGAACCGGGCGAGGGCTACGGCACGAAGCTGCGCAAGTGGCTCATGTCCGGCGTCAGTTACATGGTTCCCTTCGTGGCCGCGGGCGGTCTGCTGATCGCCCTCGGGTTCGCGATCGGCGGCTACGAGATCAACAAGGCGCCGTCGGTGATGGACCACTTCGTCTGGACCCAGGGCGACAGCTGGGCCGCCCTGCTGTTCCAGATCGGCGGCGTGGCCTTCGCCTTCCTCGTCCCGGTGCTGGCCGGCTACATCGCCTACGGCATGGCCGACCGCCCAGGCCTCGTCCCCGGCTTCGTCGGCGGCTCGATCGCGCTCACCGTCAACGCCGGTTTCCTCGGCGGTCTCGCGGCCGGTCTGATCGCCGGTGGTGTGGTGATCGCGATCCAGAAGGTGCGCATCCCGGCGGCCCTGCGCGGCATCATGCCGGTGGTGGTGATCCCGCTGATCTCCTCGGCGGTCGTCGGGTTCCTGATGTTCGTGGTCATCGGCAAGCCCATCGCCACCGCGCAGAAGGGCATGACCGACTGGCTGAACGGGCTGACCGGCACCAACGCCGTCCTGCTCGGCGCGCTGCTCGGACTGATGATGTGCTTCGACCTCGGCGGTCCGGTCAACAAGGTCGCCTACACCTTCGCCACCGCCGGTATCGCGGTCTCCAACCCCAGCGACTCCGCCATGAAGATCATGGCCGCGGTGATGGCGGCCGGCATGGTTCCGCCGCTGGCGATGGCCCTGGCCACGAGCGTGCGCGGCAAGCTGTTCACCCACACCGAGCGGGAGAACGGCAAGGCCGCCTGGGTCCTGGGCGCCTCCTTCATCTCCGAGGGCGCCATCCCGTTCGCGGCGGCCGACCCGCTGCGCGTCATCCCGTCGTCGATGGTCGGCGGCGCGCTCACCGGCGCCCTGTCGATGACGTTCGGCGCCACGCTGCGCGCCCCGCACGGCGGCATCTTCGTGGTACCGCTGATCGGCAACCCGTTCCTCTACCTGATCGCCATCGCGGCGGGCGTGTGCGTGACCACCGCCCTGGTGGTCGTCCTGAAGACCCTGCGCAAGCCGGCTCCGGGTGCGGCTGCCGCAGGGGCGGGCGAGGGAGCGTCGGCCGAGCCTGCCGACCGGAAGCAGCCGGTGGCGGCCTGATCCGCCTCTTGCCTCCTTGTCCCTTTGGTGCGCTGTGAGTTGTTCACGGCACCTGCGAGATACATCACGGTCCGGGGTCAAAGTCCCGGGCCGTGGTGTCTACTGGAACACATGCCTCAGCACGTCTCGACCCTGATGTGGATCGGTGTGGCCGTCCCCGCCGCGCTGACCGTCGCCTGCCTGATCGGGCTCGCCCGCATCCGGCGCACCATCCGTCTCGAGACCGCTCGGCAGCAGTCCGCCCCGAGGCTGCCGGGCCTGCCGCTGCAGCGCGGTACCGGCCCCGGCCGGGAGTTCGTCGAACTGACCCCGGAGGAGAAGGACGCCTTCGCGGGCCTGGTGCGCCGACTCGGCAGCGGCCGCTGAGGCTCACCCGGGCCGAGCGGGCGATCGCCAACGGCTGAAGGGCCCAAGGGTTCTACGGCTGAAGGGCTCTAGGGCAAGAGGCATCTAAAGGCTCTAGGACATCTGCGCCGCGCGCCGTTCCATGGCGCCGCGGGCGGCGTCCTCCGTCACGTACACCTCGCACATGTGGCGACCGTCCGGGGTCGCCGTGTGCTCGACCTCCCAGAGGGAGATCTCCACGCCGCCGTCCAGCAGGAAGGCGTGCTCGTAGAGCGAGAAGCACAGCCCGGCCCGGCCCGCGCGGCAGGGGCGGCCGAACGCCTGGGTGATCCGGTGGCCGGCCGCCGCCGCCAGCAGGGACGCGACGTCCGCGCCCGGCCGGTCGGCGTTCTCCGCGCGGCGCAGCAGACGGCGTGCGTGGTCGGCCGAGTCGTCGGACGCGTACGAGTGCCGTGCCTGGGGCGGCGGCGAGAGCTGGACCAGCACCGGCAGTTCGAACTCCGGCGCGTCCGGCGGGAGCGGCAACCGGGCGGTGGCGGTGCTCAGCTCCTCCTCGTCGTCGTACACCTCGTGCTGCACCTCGCTGCCCGGCGCGGTGTTGTGCACCAGCTCCCAGAGGGTGAGCGCGGAGCCGTCGGCGAGCAGCCAGGTGTGCCGGTAGGTCTCCCGGTGCCGTCCGGCGCTGTGGTGCGCCGAGTGCAACGAACCGTCGTAGGCCAGGGCGCAGTCGAGCCGCCGTATGGTCTCGTCCGGTAACTCGAAGGAGTTCAGGGCACGGCCGAGGAGCCGCGCGAGGTGCTCCTCCGGAGACTCCGGCGACTCGCGCGGCTCGTACGCTGTCGTCTCGTACGGAACGCTCAAGGTTTCTCCCGGCGTTGCTGCATGTCACCTTGTGGGTGCATACCGTAGCCCCTCGGTCGAGCATCATGTCCGCGAACCGAGAAAACGTCCATGACGAAAACGCCCGGCCCGCGCGAGAAGTTCCCGCCGGAGCCGAAGTTCCGTCAAAATCCGCTGGTCAAGGTCACGTTGCGAAGCGGGGTCCGGACTTCGGGCGGTGTGGAAGGTCAACGGGCGCCGTACAGCTCCTCGTAGGCCGGCCACTCCCCGCCCGGCCCGGTCACCGCCTCCGCGGCCCGCACCGCGCGGACGATCGCGCGGGTCACCTGGTCCGCGCCCGCCGCCAGGATCTCGTTCAGCGCGAGCGGGGCACCGGGGTCCAGCGGACGCGCACCGGTCGCCAGCGCGAACACCGTGTCCCCGTCGTTGAGCAGGTGCACCGGACGTACGGCGCGCGCGATGCCGTCGTGCGCCGTGCCGGCCAGCTTCTGCGCCTGCGCCTTGGTCAGGTCCGCGTCGGTGGCGACCACCGCCAGGGTGGTGTTCAGCGGAGGTGGCACGTTCCTCGCGGCGGCCTCGGCGAGGCGTCGCCGCGCGTGCTCGTGCACCCGCGCGTCCGGATACTTCACCGGTCCCTGGAACAACTCCCCGTACAGGACCCCCGTTTCCGGATCGACCGCCGATCCCGCCGCGTTGGCCACCACCAGCGCGGCCACCGTGACGCCCGAGTCGAGCACCGTGCTCGCCGTGCCGACTCCTCCCTTGAGCGGCCCCACGGCCGCTCCGGTCCCGGCGCCCACGCATCCCTCGGGCACGCGCCCGCCCACCTCGCTAGCCGCCGCGTTCTCGACCGCGGCGCGTCCGGTGGCCGCGTCCGGCCGGGCCCGGAAGTCACCGCCGCGGCCCAGGTCGAAGACGCAGGCGGCGGGTACGACCGGTACGACGTGCGAAGGATCGGGCCCGACCCTGACCCCGCGCCCCCGCTCCTCCAGCCAGGCCATCACTCCCGAGGCGGCGTCCAGCCCGTAGGCGCTGCCGCCGGTCAGGACGACCGCCTCCACCGTCCGCACCAGGTTGCGCGGATCCAGGGCGTCGGTCTCCTTGGTCCCGGGGCCGCCACCGCGCACGTCCACGGCGGCGACGGCGCCGCCCTCCGGGGCGAGCACGACCGTCGTGCCGGTGAGCCAACCGCCGCCCGTGCGCGTCGCGTGTCCCACCCGCACGCCTTCGACGTCCGTCAGAGCATCCACTGTCATGGGAGCCAGTCTCCCCGCCCGGCCCGCACGGAACGTCAGGCCGTCCGCCGTGGACCGTACCCTTGAGGCATGAGTACCGCCCCCGAGCCCGCCCCCGAACCGCGTGACCCGAAGGCCGCGCTGATCTTCGACGACCCGCTGAACCAGCAGTCCACGGACGACACCGACCGCGGGTGGGGTGAGCGCGGGGACGGCGACTCCGCGGCCGACCTCAAGCGCTTCCTGGACGAGAAGCCTCCCCACCACCTCTGAGGCACGCGGGCCCGCCGGAGCGCGAACGCTACCGCTCGCCGTACTCGGAGTTGCGCCGGGCGGCGACCAGCTCGTCGCGTATCTCCTTGAGCACCTCCAGCTCGGTCACCTCCACGGTCTCCTCCGCGCCCTCCCTGGCCTTCTTCCGTGCCTCCTGGCGGGCCAGGAACTTCGCCATGGGCAGGACCATCAGGAAGTAGACCACCGCGGCCGTGATCAGGAACTGGAGGGTGGCGCCGAGGACCGAGCCCCACATGATCCGGATGCCCTGATCGCCCTGGCAGGTGGCGCTCAGGCACGAGTCGTAATGGTCGAGGTTCTTGGTGCCGATCGCTCCGATGACCGGACTGATCACTCCCTTCACCACCGCGTTGACGATATTGGTGAAGGCGGCGCCGACGACCACCGCTACTGCCAGATCGACGACGTTCCCGCGCATCAGGAAGGCCTTGAAGCCCTCCCAGACGCTCGGGTCCCTCTTGTCGCTCACCTGTGGCCCCTCCTTGGACATGCGACTGCAACGTGCGGAACAAACAGCTCCGCAACCTACGGCTCACCACAGGGTCACCGCCAGCCTGGCCGTCGCGCTCGCCCCTGCCAGCCCCGCCGCGGTGGCTCGTGGTACCGACAGCGCGACCAGCGCCCCGCCCCCGGCCACCTCGTCCACGGGCTCCGGGACCCTGGCCACCCGGGCTCCGCGCGCGACCACCCGGGCCTGCCCGCCCGTCGCCGGATCCTCCGCGGCGATCACGTCGACCCGGTCGCCGGGGCGCAGCAGCCGGACCGTGGCCGCGTCCGCGATGCGCACGGGCGCGATCACCGTGCGCACCTCGTCCGCGCCGCGGCCACCGGCGGCCCGGCCGGCTCCGTCGGCCGGCGCAGGCTGCCCGCGGGCCGGTCCGCCGCGAGGGGGGTCCGGAGCGTCCCGCGGACCCGCGGCCACGAGCGCGGCCGCGGTCACGGCGAGCCCGGCCGCCACCGCCCGCCCCCGGTGCCGTACGAGCCGGCGCAGCCCGTACCGCCCGCCGCTCACGCGCACCGGCGCGAAGTGGGGCACCTCACACGTGTCCGGGGCGTCCGTGCCGGGCGCGTAGGAGGCAGAAGCCAGGCGCGGAGAGTGCGAGGGCGGCGACGGCACCGGCGAGAACGAATACGGCGGGGATGAAGACGAAGGCGCGTACGACGAGGACGGAGACGCACACGTCGAGGACGGAGGCGACGAAGACGGAGACGCGTACGACGAGGACGGCACGGACATGCGGACCACCACCAGTGACGGGGATTTCGGCTTGCCACGCCCACGATGAGGCATCGCGCCGCCGACCGCCGGAGCCCGTGTGCTACCCGCCGGTTGTGGACAACTCCCTCACCCGAAGGAGCAAGCCGCCACCCGCTACGGCAGCGTGAACCCCGGGTCCATCCCGCCCAGAGCGCCGGCGCACAGGCAGTCCCGTTCCCCCGTCGCGGGCAGCGCGGCCACCGCGTCGAACAGGACGCCCCGCAGCCGTTCCACATTGGCCGCGAAGACCCGGAGCACCTCCTCGTGGGAGACGCCCTCGCCGGTCTCCGCGCCCGCGTCCAGGTCGGTGACGAGGGTCAGCGAGGTGTAGCAGAGCTCCAGTTCGCGGGCGAGCGCCGCCTCGGGGTGACCGGTCATGCCCACCACCGACCAGCCCTGCGCCTGGTGCCACAGCGACTCGGCCCGGGTCGAGAAGCGGGGCCCCTCCACCACCACGAGGGTGCCGCCGTCCACCGCGTCCCAGTCCCGCCCGCGCGCCGCCTTCAGCGCGGCCGTGCGGCCCACCGGGCAGTACGGGTCGGCCATGGAGACGTGCACGACGTTCGGCACCGTGCCGTCGGTCCGCGGCAGCCCGTCGAAGTAGGTCTGCGCCCTGGACTTCGTACGGTCGACGAACTGGTCGGGCACGAGCAGCGTGCCGGGACCGTACTCGGGGCGCAGCCCGCCCACCGCGCAGGGCCCGACCACCTGGCGCACACCGACGGAGCGCAGCGCCCACAGGTTGGCCCGGTAGTTGATGCGGTGCGGAGGGAGGTGGTGGCCGCGGCCGTGCCGGGGCAGGAAGGCGACCCGCCGGCCGGCGACCTCACCGAGGAAGAGGGAGTCGCTGGGTTCCCCGTACGGCGTCTCCACCCGGACCTCGGTCACGTCGTCGAGGAACGAGTAGAAGCCGGAACCGCCGATGACACCGATCTCTGCGTTCGCCATGACCAGCACACTAGCGCCCGCGCGCACGCCGAGAACCCCACCGTCCTACGACGACGGGGTCCCGGAAAGTAGACGTCAGGCTGCGGAGCTGCCGGCCGAGCTCGTGGACGTCGAGGACGAGCCCGACGACGAGGACGAGCCGGAGGACGACTCCGACGAGGACGACGACGAGGAGCTCGACGACTTCGACGACGCCGGGCTGCTGCTCGACGAGGAGCCGCGGCTGTCGTTGCGGTAGAAGCCGGATCCCTTGAAGACAATGCCGACCGCGGAGAACACCTTCTTCAGGCGGCCACCGCAACCCGGGCACTCGGTGAGTGCGTCGTCAGTGAACTTCTGCACCGCCTCGAGGCCGTCGCCGCACTCGGTGCACTGGTACTGATAGGTGGGCACTGTCTTCCTCCTGGCACTCTCACTCGATGAGTGCTAACGACGGTCCATAGTGACGTATTCCCGAGGATCAGTCCACTGTGACGTGGGCTCGGTGACCGACGCCACGTGCGACCGTGCGGCCCTGCGCCCGGGACGCGAGCCGTGACCTGAGGGTCACCAGGGTCAGCAGGGCCAGCACCGTTCCGGCCATCGGCACCAGGAAGCCGGCGCCGCCCCACAGACGGTCCTCCAGCTGTCCGGCGACGGTGACCGCCGCCGCCTGGCCCAGCGCGACCGCGCCCGTGAGCCAGGTGAACGCCTCGGTGCGGGCGCCGGCCGGGACCAGGCCCTCCACCAGGGTGTAGCCGGTGATCAGGGCGGGCGCGATGCACATGCCGACCAGGAGGCCGAGCGCCGCCAGGAGCGGCACCGAGTGCGCGGTCCACAGGGCGGACGCGGCCAGCGCCAGGGCGATGTAGCCGACGAGGAGACGGTGCTGCGGGGCGGTCTTCCAGGCGATGGCGCCGCACACGACGCCGGAGAGCATGTTGCCGGCGGCGAAGGTTCCGTAGAGCACGCCGTTGAGGCCGGGCTCGCCGATCGACTCGGTGAACGCGGCCAGCGAGACCTGCATGCCGCCGAAGACCGAGCCGATGCCGAGGAAGGTCGCGATCAGCACCCGCACCCCGGGGACGCGGAGGGCGGAGGCGTGCTCCACGCGCGCGTGCCCGCCGGTGACGGGCGGCTGGGTGCGCTTCTGGGCGGCGAACAGCAGACCGCCGACGAGGGTGAGAGCGGACTCGGTGACCAGTCCGGCGGCCGGGGTGACAGTCGTGCACAGGGCGGTCGCCAGGAGGGGGCCGACGACGAACGTCAGCTCGTCGGTGACGGACTCGAAGGCGGCCGCGGTGGTCATCAGCGGCGAGTCCTTGAGCGTCACGCCCCAGCGGGCCCGCACCATCGGGCCGGCCTGCGGTACCGAGGCGCCGGTCGGCACGGCCGCCGCGAACAGCGCCCACAGGGGGGCGTGCGCCAGGGCGAGCGCGGTCAGCGTCAGCCCCGCGAGGGTGTGTACGAGAACGCCGGGGACCAGTACCGCGCGCTGCCCGTAACGGTCGGCGAGGCGTCCGCTGCAGGGAGCGAACAGCGCCATGGAGACGCCGGTGACGGCCGCGGTCGCGCCGGCCACGCCGTAGGAACCGGTGGTGTGCTGCACGAGCAGCACGATGGAGATGGTGAGCATCGCGAACGGCTGGCGCGCGGCGAAACCGGGAAGCAGGAACGTCCAGGCGCCGCGGGTACGCAGCAGCTGCCCGTATCCCGGGCGGGAGGATTCCGTCGCGTTCCGCGCCGGGTCGGTGCTGGTGACCGTGGATCCCACGGCCGTGCCTTTCCGCCGCCTGGTAGCGCGGGCCCGGGCGTACGGGCGCGGCCGAGAGCTGTCCTCTTGCGCGGACTGCGGTAGATGCCGGCGCCCGCTGTGGGGGGATGCCTGGCCGCCATACGGTCGCGCCAGCTCTGCGTCAGGCAGAGTTGGTTCGATCAGGGGTGCTCCCTCATCGTACAGGGGCGCGGGAAACGCCCCTCATCCTCGGTTGCCCGCCTCCGCGCCGCCGGCGCCCAGCCATCCGGCCAGCTTGCCGCCCCGGCCGACCGCGCGCAGCCGCTGTTCGGCCGCCTCCCGGACCGGGTCGGTGGCGACCACGAGAAGTTCGTCACCGCGGCGCAGAGTGGTGGCCGGCAGCGGTACGAACGACTTGCCCTCGCGGACGACCAGGGTGACCGCGGACCCGGACGGCAGCCGCAGCTCGCTGATCTCCACGCCGTGCATCCGCGACCCGTCGGGGATGGCGACGGACAGCAGATGGCCGCGCAGCCGCTCAAGGGGCGCCGACTCGATGCCGAGGTCGGCGGCCTCCTCGCCGGAGCCCAGCCGCAGCTTGCGGGCGAGCCAGGGCAGGGTCGGCCCCTGCACCAGGGTGTAGACGACGACCAGGACGAAGACGATGTTGAAGATGCGGTGGGTGGCGTCGACCCCGTTCACCATGGGGATCGTCGCCAGGATGACGGGCACGGCGCCGCGCAGTCCGGCCCAGGACATCAGGGTCTGCTCCTGCCACGGCACTCGGAACGGCAGCAGGCTCGCCACCACGCCCAGCGGGCGCGCGACCATGGTCAGCACCAGACCGATGACGAGGGCGGGCAGGGCGTCGTCGAGCAGCTCGTGCGGGGTGACCAGCAGGCCGAGCATGACGAACATGCCGATCTGGGCGATCCAGCCGAGTCCCTCGGCGAAGCCGCGGGTGGCGGGCCAGTGCGGCAGCTTGGCGTTGCCGAGCAGCATCGACGCCAGGTAGACGGCGAGGAAGCCGCTGCCGTGGGCCAGCGCGCCCGCGGCGTACGCCGTGACCGCGATGGCCATGACGGCGATCGGGTAGAGGCCGGAGGCGGGCAGCGCCACGTGCCGCAGCCCCCAGGAACCGAGCCAGCCCACCGCAAGGCCGACGGCCGCGCCGATCGCCAGCTCCAGGGCTATCTCGCCCACCAGGACGTACCAGTGCTCGATCGGTCCCGCGGTGGAGAAGGCGACGACCAGGATGACCACCGGGGCGTCGTTGAAGCCGGACTCGGCCTCCAGCGTGCCCTTCACGCGCGCGGGAAGGGGGATCTTGCGCAGCACGGAGAAGACGGCCGCCGCGTCCGTGGAGGACACCACCGCGCCGATGATGAGCGACTGGCGCCATCCCAGACCGCTCAGGTAGTGGGCGGCGGCCGCGGTGACGCCGACGCTCACGGCGACACCGACCACCGCGAGGGTCGTCGCGGCCGGAAGGACCGGCTTGATCTCCTTCCACTTCGTGCCGAGCCCGCCCTCGGCGAGGATCACGACGAGGGCCGCGTAGCCGATGACCTGGGTCAGTTCGGCGTTGGTGAAGCGGACGCCGCCGAGTCCGTCCGAGCCCATGACGACGCCGATCCCCAGGTAGACGAGCAGGCTGGGGAGCCCGCTGCGCGAGGAGACCCGGACCGCGGCGACCGCGACGAGCAGGACGACCGAGCTGGCGAGCAGGAGCTGGTTGAGGTGGTGAACAGTCAGCAGCGGTTCCTTCCGCGAGTTCCCGGTTTACTTCGTTACCTTACCTAACTCTTGACGCTTTCTTGACGCGGTCCGTGACGAAATGGGGATGCCCGACCAGCGCCGGACCCGACTCCGCGTCAAGTGCTACCGGGCCCTGCGCCTATGGTTGCTCCAGCGTTCATTCGAAGTCACAGCCCGACCTGCCGCTCGCGTTAGGACAGCAAGGACAGCGATGCCCCCGAACACCACCGCCTCAACGGGTGACAAGGCCGGCAAGTCCGGCAGGAAGAAGGGGCGAAAAGCCCGCTTGGCCGTGCTTGTCCTGGTGATGGCTCTCATCGGCGGCACCGCCTACGGCGCCTACTGGTCCGTCAGTACCGTGCGCGCCTCCTTCCCGCAGACCAAGGGCACCATCACGCTGCAGGGCCTCTCGGGTCCCGTGGACGTCAGACGGGACGGCTACGGCATCCCGCAGGTCTACGCCTCCGGAGCGGAGGACCTGTTCATGGCGCAGGGCTTCGTCCAGGCGCAGGACCGGTTCTACGAGATGGACGTGCGCCGGCACATGACGTCCGGGCGCCTGTCGGAGATGTTCGGCAAGGGGCAGCTCAAGAACGACGAGTTCCTGCGCACGCTGGGCTGGGACCGGGTCGCCCGGCAGGAGTACGACAAGACGCTGTCGGCCTCCACGAAGAAGTACCTCCAGGCGTACACCGAGGGCGTCAACGCCTACCTCAAGGGGCGGGCGGCCAAGGACATCTCGCTGGAGTACGCGGCCCTGGGCTTCGCCAACGACTACAAGCCCGGGCAGTGGACCCCCGTCGACTCGCTCGCCTGGCTGAAGGCGATGGCCTGGGACCTGCGCGGCAACATGCAGGACGAGATCGACCGGGCCCTGATGACGAGCCGCCTCGGCCCCAAGCAGATCAAGGACCTGTACCCGGACTACCCGTACAGCAGGAACAAGCCGATCGTCGGCGAGGGCCAGTACAACGAGCTCACCCAGGCGTTCGAGGCGGGCGGCGACACGACGGGCACGGGCACCGGAACCTCGACCGGCACCGGCACCGGCACCGGCACCGGCACCGGCACCGGCACCGGCATCGGTACCGGCACGGGCACCGGCACCGCGACCGGTACGGACGCGACGGGCACGGGCGGCGCCGGCACCGGGACCGGCGCGAGCGGCTCCTCCGACGTGCAGAGCCAGCTGATGGGCCTGCACGACGTCCTGGACGGCCTCCCGACGGCCGTCGGCGTCAACGGCAACGGCATCGGCTCCAACTCCTGGGTCGTCGCCGGCCGGTACACGATCACCGGCAAGCCGCTGCTCGCCAACGACCCGCACCTGTCCGCGTCGCTGCCCTCGGTCTGGTACCAGATGGGCCTGCACTGCCGCGAACTCTCCAAGGCGTGTCCGTACGACGTCACCGGCTACACCTTCGCGGGCATGCCCGGTGTGATCATCGGCCACAACCAGGACATCGCCTGGGGCATGACCAACTCCGGTGTCGACGTCACGGACCTGTACCTGGAGAAGCTCAGCGGCAACGGCTACCTGCGCGACAACAAGACGGTGCCGTTCAAGACCCGCCAGGAGACCATCAAGGTCGCCGGCGGCGCGTCCAAGACGATCGTCGTGCGCGAGACCGACGACGGGATGCCCCTGCTGTCCGACCGTTCCAGCGAACTGATGACGGTCGGCAAGAAGGCCACGGTCAACACCGCGGCGCCCGACCGCGGCGACGGCTACGCGATCGCCCTGAAGTGGACCGCGCTGGAGCCGGGCACCAGCATGGACGCCGTCTTCGCCATGGACGGCGCGAAGGACTGGAACTCCTTCCGGTCGGCCGCGGAGCTGTTCGACGTGCCCTCGCAGAACCTGATCTACGCCGACACCAAGGGCAACATCGGCTACACGCTGCCCGGCCGCATCCCCACGCGCGCGAAGAACGACGACGGCTCCGTCCCGGCGCCGGGCTGGGACTCCGGCTACGACTGGACCGGCTACATCAAGCCGCAGGAACTGCCCTACGAGTACAACCCCAAGCGCGGCTACATCGTCACCGCCAACCAGGCGGTCGTCGATCCGGCGTCCTACCCGTACACGCTCACCACGGACTGGGGCTACGGCACCCGTAGCCGGCGGATCACCGACCTGATCCAGAAGAAGATCGACGGCGGCGGCAAGATCTCCACCGACGACATGCGCCAGATGCAGATGGACAACAGCAGCGCGATCGCCAACCTGCTGGTGCCCAAGCTGCTGAACATCGACATCGGCGACAAGGACGTCCGCCAGGCGCAGAAGCTGCTGGAGGGCTGGGACCGCACGCAGGACGCCGACTCGGCCGCCGCCGCGTACTTCAACGCCGTCTGGCGCAACGTCCTCAAGCTGGCCTTCGGCAACAAGCTGCCCAAGGAGCTGCGGGTCAAGGGCCAGTGCCTGTGGGTGGAGCCGGCCGGCAACACGGGCCCCGCCGACGAGAACCAGAAGGTCCGCGAGTGCGGTCAGCGTGACGCCGACCAGGCGCAGCCCGACGGTGGCGACCGCTGGTTCGAGGTGGTCCGGGCGCTCGTCGACAAGCCGGACAGCGACTGGTGGAAGACGCCGGCGTCCGGCACCCGTCCCAAGGCGGACAACCGCGACGAGCTGTTCAAGCGCGCGATGATCGACGCCCGTTGGGAGCTGACCGCCAAGCTCGGCAAGGACATCGACACCTGGAGCTGGGGCCGGCTGCACCGCCTGTTCCTGAAGAACCAGACCCTGGGCACCGAGGGGCCGGGCGTCCTGCAGTACATCCTCAACCGCGGACCCTGGAAGCTGAGCGGCGGCGAGGCCGCGGTCAACGCCTCCGGCTGGAACGCCGCCGGCGGCTACGGCGTGGTGTGGGTGCCGTCGATGCGGATGGTGGTCAACCTCGGCGACCTCGACAAGTCCAAGTGGATCAACCTCACCGGGGCCTCCGGGCACGCCTTCAGCGCCCACTACACCGACCAGACGGGCAAGTGGGCCAAGGGCGAGCTGCTCTCGTGGTCCTTCTCGCCGGACGCGGTCGGCAAGAGCACGAAGGACACCCTGGTGCTCAAGCCGTGACCCGCTGAGGCCACCACGGCGGCGAAGGCCCTCCACGCGCACGCGTGGAGGGCCTTCGCCGTGCCGGGGCCGAGCCCCGGAGCCGTGCCGGCCGAGGCCGGGCGCCGTGCGCGTCAGGTGAAGCGGCGTACGCCCGACGGTGTCACCACGGCCTGCACCGGACGGTCGTGGGGCTCCTCGGGAATGTGCTCCACGACCTCCGCGTCGTACAGCAGGACCACGAGGGAGGGATGCGCCCGCGCCGCCTCCAGGCGGGCCAGGACGCGGTCGTAGGACCCTCCGCCGCGTCCCAGGCGCATCCCGCGCGCGTCGACGGCGAGGCCGGGCAGCAGGACCACGTCGGCGGTCGTCACGGCGTCCGGGCCGAGGCGCTCCCCGGCCGGCTCGAACAGCGCCATCCGCCCGCCGTGCTGCACGCGCGCGAGGGAGCCCTCCCCGGTGTACGCGCCCCAGTCCAGGTCGTTGTCGTGCAGCAGGGCGGGCAGCAGCACGCGCGCGCCCCGCGCGCGCAGCGCGTCGAGCAGCGGAGGGGTTCCCGGCTCGGTGCCCACGGAGACGTACGCGGCGATCGTGCGCGCCCGCGTCAGCTCGGGCAGTTCCAGGGCACGTGCCGCCAGCGCGTGAGCCGCCTCCCGCACTTCATCCACGGTCAATGTCTTCCTCACCGTGAGGATTTCTCGTCGCAAGGTGCGCTTGGCAGGCTCCGCACTGTGTCCGAAGTGGCTCACTTGTCCTTCCGTACCCTTCCTCAACCCGGCATCTCTGTTCATATGAGAGTCAATTAACCGGACAGGGAGATTCCGCGCAAAGGCAGCGGATAAGGTTGCGGCCATGACACAGGCGCACCCCAGGATCAGCAAGGCTGTCATTCCCGCGGCAGGTCTTGGCACCCGGTTCCTGCCGGCCACCAAGGCGACTCCCAAGGAGATGCTGCCGGTCGTCGACAAGCCGGCGATCCAGTATGTGGTCGAGGAGGCCGTCTCCGCGGGCCTCGACGACGTCCTCATGGTGACCGGCCGCAACAAGCGGCCGCTGGAGGACCACTTCGACCGCAACTACGAGCTGGAGTCGGCCCTGGAGAAGAAGGGCGACGGCGAGCGGCTCGCCAAGGTGCAGGAGTCCAGCGACCTCGCGACGATGCACTACGTCCGCCAGGGCGACCCCAGGGGCCTCGGCCACGCCGTGCTCTGCGCCGCCCCGCACGTGGGCAGCGAGCCCTTCGCCGTCCTGCTCGGCGACGACCTGATCGACCCCCGCGACCCGCTGCTCCAGCGGATGATCGAGGTCCAGGAGACCTACGGCGGCAGCGTGATCGCCCTCATGGAGGTCGCGCCCGAGCAGATCCACCTCTACGGCTGCGCCGCCGTGGAGCCCACCGGGGACGGCGACGTCGTCCAGGTGACCGGTCTGGTCGAGAAGCCGGACGTGGCGCAGGCCCCCTCCAACTACGCGATCATCGGCCGTTACGTCCTCGACCCGCACATCTTCGAGATACTCCGCAAGACCGAGCCCGGTCGCGGTGGCGAGATCCAGCTCACGGACGCCCTCCAGCACCTGGCCGAGGCGTACGCGTCGGCGACCACCGACGAGCAGCGGGCCGGCGGCCCGGTGCACGGCGTCGTCTTCAAGGGCCGCCGCTACGACACCGGTGACCGCGGCGACTATCTGCGTGCCATTGTCAGACTCGCGTGCGAACGTGAAGACCTGGGCCCGGACTTCAGGGCCTGGCTTCAGCGGTACGTAGCCGAGGAGATGTAACGAGTTGAGCAGCGCCGAGCCCCGCACCGCCGGCCCGGACCACCTGTGGTCGGTGGACGAGCACCTGGAGGACATCCTCACCACCGTCCGCCCCCTGGAACCCATCGAGCTGCAGCTGCTCGACGCCCAGGGCTGCGTCCTGGTCGACGACGTGACGGTGCCGCTCTCCCTGCCGCCGTTCGACAACAGCTCCATGGACGGCTACGCGGTGCGGGTCGCGGACGTCTCGGGCGCGAGCGAGGAGTTCCCGGCCGCCCTGGAGGTCGTCGGGGACGTCGCGGCGGGCGCGGTCGGCCTGCTCCGGGTGGGGCCGGGACAGGCGGCGCGGATCATGACCGGTGCGCCGCTGCCGCCCGGGGCCGAGGCGGTCGTCCCCGTGGAGTGGACCGACGGAGGGCTCGGCGAGGGCCCGGTGAGCACGATGCGCGCCCGCAGCCTCGCCCCCGAGGGCGACGGCGGGCACGTACGCGTGTACCGGCCGGCCGAGGCACGCGCCCACGTGCGCGCGAAGGGCAGCGACGTGGAGGCGGGGGAGTACGCCCTGCGGGCCGGGACGGTCCTCGGGCCGCCGCAGATCGCGCTGCTCGCCGCGATCGGCCTCGGCACGGTCCTGGTGCGCCCGCGCCCGCGCGTGGTGGTGATGTCCACCGGCAGCGAACTCGTCCAGCCCGACGAGCAGCTCGGCGACGGCCAGATCTACGACTCCAACAGCTTCGCCCTGACCGCGGCCGCCCGGGACGCGGGCGCCATCGCCTACCGGGTGGGCGCCGTGCCCGACGACGCCGACACCCTGCGCTCCACCATCGAGGACCAGCTCGTCCGCGCCGATCTGCTGGTCACCACCGGCGGGGTGAGCGTGGGGGCGTACGACGTGGTCAAGGAGGCGCTGTCCCACGTGGGCGACGAGGACGAGCCGGGCGGCGGAGTGGAGTTCCGCAAGCTCGCCATGCAGCCCGGCAAGCCGCAGGGCTTCGGGACCGTCGGCGCCGACCACGTCCCGCTGCTGGCCCTGCCCGGCAACCCGGTGTCGTCGTACGTGTCCTTCGAGCTGTTCGTCCGTCCCGCCATCCGCACGCTGATGGGTCTTCGGGACGTGCGCCGGCCGACCGTGCGCGCGACGCTGGCCGCGGACCGGGCGCTGAGCTCGCCGAAGGGACGCAGGCAGTTCCTGCGCGGAGTGCACACGGACGGCGAGGTCAGGCCCGTGGGAGGCGCCGGATCCCATCTGGTCGCCGCCCTCGCGCTGGCCGACGCGCTCATCGTCGTGCCCGAGGACACCGAGTCCGTCGAGCCCGGCACCGAGGTCGAGGTGGTCCTGCTCGGCTGAGCCGTGCGGGGTGGCGGTACCGTGTCGCGCACAACAGGCCCGTGCGCCGCACGGCGGCGGGCCCGGACCGGGAGCCCCACACGATCATGACTGTGCCTTCCCGGGGGGAGACCCCCGGACCCCCAGCGCCGGACCGGCTGACGCACATCGACGACGCGGGCGCGGCCCGCATGGTCGACGTCTCCGGCAAGGACGTGACCGCGCGCACCGCCCGCGCCAGCGGCCGCGTCCTCGTCTCGCCCCGCGTGGTCGAGCTGCTGCGCGGCGAGGGGATGCCCAAGGGCGACGCCCTCGCCACCGCGCGGATCGCCGGGATCATGGGCGCCAAGCGCACCCCGGACCTCGTCCCGCTGTGCCACCCGCTGTCGGTGTCGGGTGTGAGACTGGAGCTGTCGGTCGCGGACGACGCCGTGGAGATCGAGGCCACCGTGAAGACCACGGACCGCACGGGCGTCGAGATGGAGGCGCTCACCGCGGTGTCCGTCGCCGCGCTCACCGTGGTCGACATGGTCAAGGCGGTCGACAAGGGAGCGGTCATCACGGACGTCCGGGTGGAGGAGAAGACGGGCGGCAAGTCGGGCGACTGGAGCCGGGCATGACACAGGACGCATCGGCCTCGGGCACGCCGCTCGCGCCGTACAGCGCCCTGGTGGTCACGGCCTCCAACCGGGCCGCCGCCGGGGTCTACGAGGACACGGGCGGTCCGCTGGTCGCCGCGGGCCTGCGGCGCGCCGGCTTCACCGTCGACGGCCCGCGGGTCGTACCGGACGGAGACCCGGTGGAGGCAGCGCTGCGCGCCGCCGTCGAGGCCGGGTACGACGCCGTCGTCACCACCGGAGGCACGGGCGTCTCGCCCACCGACCGCACGCCCGAGGCCACCCGCCGGGTGATCGAGACCGAGGTGCCGGGCATCGCGGAGGCCATCCGGGCGTTCGGCATGCGCAAGGTGCCGACCGCGGCGCTGTCCCGGGGGCTGGCCGGAGTGGCCGGAGGAACGCTGATCGTCAACCTGCCGGGCTCGACGGGCGGGGTGAAGGACGGACTGGCCGTCCTGGAACCGCTGTTGAGGCACGCCGTGGACCAGCTGCGCGGCGGCGACCACGCCAGACCCGGTGCCGGCCGTGGGGGTGCGCGCTGAACAGCCCATCCTGGCCCGTCGTGCTCACGGAGGGCGATGTCGTCCTCCGGCCGATAAAGCTGCGCGACCAGCGGGCCTGGCGCGAGGTGAACCGGCGCAACCGGGACTGGCTCAGGCCCTGGGAGGCGACGATTCCGCCGCCCACGCCCAGCGGGCCCATCACGCACCGGCCGACCTACCGGCAGATGGTGCGCCACCTCAGGTCGGAGGCGCACGCGGGCCGGATGCTGCCGTTCGTCATCGAGTACCAGGGGCGCCTGGTGGGGCAGTTGACGGTCGCGGGGATCACCTGGGGCTCGATGTGCTCGGGCCACGTCGGCTACTGGGTCGACGAGTCGGTGGCCGGCCGCGGGGTGATGCCGACGGCCGTGGCGATGGTCGTGGACCACTGTTTTCGCACCGTCGGGCTGCACCGCATCGAGGTCTGCATTCGGCCCGAGAACGGGCCGAGCCGGCGCGTGGCGGAGAAACTCGGATTCCGCGAGGAGGGCCTGCGGCCTCGTTATCTCCACATCGACGGTGCCTGGCGCGATCACATGGTGTTCGCGCTCACCGCGGAGGAGGTGCCCGACGGACTGCTGAACCGCTGGCGCCGGACCCGTGCCCTGCGGGCGCCGAAGGGGAATCCCGCCTCACCCGGAAATTGAATAAGTGTTCGAAATTGATCGGCCGGCGATCTGAACCGGACCCGCTCGCGATCGTCCGGGGGACATTGAATTCGCGTCCTTGACGTCCTGCTGATCACATCGATCGCAAAAAAAGTTCGAAATATCAGCCAGATCGTGCGACACACCGGCGCAATTGGCAGATGGCCTCACGCAAACCCCTCTACCGTGTGAGGCGTGAGCAGCAGCGGCCTCATCTACGCAGTCATCGTCGGGGCCTGGGCCGCCTACTTGGTGCCGATGTGGCTCCGTAGGCAGGACGAGCTGAACGAGGCCCGTCCGACGGAACGCTTCAGCACCGCCATCCGGTTCCTGTCCGGACGGGCGGGGATGGAGCGCCGGTACGCCAAGGACCTCAGGGCGCGCTCCGCCGAGGAGGGGGAGCCCGCCGACGGGGAGCCGGGCGCAGCCACCGACTCGGTGGACGTCCGGGCCTTCGCCATGCCCCCGGACCGTTCTTCGCCGGAGCGCCGGCGGCCGCCGGCACGGGACGAGCGGGAACCGGCGCGCGGCCATGACGAGCGCGAGCGGACCGCCAAGCCGGCCGCCCGCGCCGCGTCACCGGCGGCGGCACCGCCCGTCGAGGGGCCGGCGCGTCCGCCCGCCGACGTGTCCGCGCGTCCGCCCGCCGAGGCGGCGGCGCGTCCCCGGGTTCCCGCGACTCGGCGCCCGCCGCGCCCGGAGGTGTCCGCGGCGCGTGCCCGGCGCTCGAAGGTCCTCGCGCGCCGCAGACGCACCACCGTCATCCTCTTCCTCGCCTTCACCCTCGGCGCGATCGTCGCCGCGGTTGGCGGGCTCACCTTCCTGTGGGCACCCGGAGTGCCCGCCGTGCTGCTCAGCGCGTACATCGCGTATCTGCGCTCCCAGGAACGGCGCCGCTTCGCCTACCAGATGGACCGCCGCCGCGCCGAGGTCGCCGCCCAGCGGCTGCGCGAGAGCCGCCGCCAGCCGCGTCGGCGCACCCCCCTGGACCCCGCCGCCGACGAGCCCGACGCGGGGCCCGAGCCGGAGACGGACCCCGACCTCTCCGCCCTCGCCGCCGACCGGCGGGCCCTGGTCGAGCAGACCGACCACGCCGAGTGGCTCGACCAGCAGCGCGAGCGCCAGCACCGCCCCGGCCAGGGCGACAGCTGGGACCCGGTGCCGGTGCCGCTGCCCACCTACGTCACCGCCCCGGTCGCCCCGCGCGCCACCTCCGACGTGGATCTCGGAGCGCCGGACGCCTGGAGCTCGGCGCGGTCCTCGGTCGCCGTGCCGGAACAGGAGGCGGCGGCCCCGGCCGCGCCCGAACCCGAGCCGCACACCGAGGACAGGCCCGCCGCCGACGGCCGCACCGACGCCCGCCGCGCGGCCTCGGCCCGCCGCTCCCGCGAGCGCGGCCGCACCCCGCTCTTCGACCAGTACGAGGAGGGCGACCGCCCTCGCGCGGCCAACGAGTGACTTGCGCCCCTGACCAGCCCGGCAACGGATTACCAACCACCCGGGCGAGGATGCTAGAGTTTCACTCGTTGCAAGGGCCTGTGGCGCAGTCCGGTAGCGCACCTCGTTCGCATCGAGGGGGCCAGGGGTTCAAATCCCCTCAGGTCCACGCAGCTCAAAGCCCCGGTCGGGAAACCGACCGGGGCTTTGACGTGTCGCCTACGGCGTCTGTGGGCCCAGGCGTGATCCCAACCCCGACTTCCTGCCGGAGCGTTGACCGGCCGGGCAGAGGTGAGCGGCATGCGATCGAGCGTCTACGACGCCGACCGGGATCTGTCACGCTCGAAGCGGCAAACGGTTGACAGTCCTCTCAAGATGCGATCGCTCGAAGGACGACTAGCGTAGGTGAGTGGGAGCCGGAACCCGGCAGTACGCCTTCCGGCTGACCCTTGAAGACCGCGGCCTCCGCGCATTCGTGAAACTCCCGCACCACGGGACTACGGAGCCGGGCAGGGAAGCTCTTCCCGCAAGACATGTGGGGGAATTCAAGATCACGTTGCGCATCCTCCTATGGCCGCGGCCGACAATCGCGCGTCCGACAGCGCGCAAGTCGATCAAAGGGAAGGCACAGATCATGCAGGCACAGCGTCTGAAGCACCTCTTTGCGGTCACCGCAGCAGGCGTTCTCGTGGCCGGTGGTGCCGCGATCGGTGCGGCGGGGACTGCATCTGCCGCTCCGACTCACGCTCCGGCATCGGTGAGCTCCTACGCTGACCACGGAGGCGGCGGCGGAGGCGGTGGCGGCGGCCACGGCGGCGGCGGCCACGGCGGCGGCGGCCACGGTGGCGGCGGTCACGGTGGCTACGGCGGCCGAGGCGGCGGCCATGGCGGTCACGGCGGCTACGGCGGCTACGGCGGCCGAGGCGGCGGCTACGGCGGTTATGGCGGCTACGGCGGCTATGGCGGCTACGGCGGCTACGGCGGCTACGGCGGCTACGGCGGTCACGGCGGCGGCTATGGCGGTCACGGCGGCTACGGCGGCGGTCACGGCGGCGGCCACGGCGGCGGCCACGGCGGCAGGTAGTCAGCGCCTTCGGAGCGCGGTGTGTGACCGTCGTGCGGCTCCTTGACCGGAGTGCACGCACACACCGCGCCTCTGCCGGCACCTGTGCCGAGACGGGCGACGAGCACGGTCGGTCAGAGTGACGCCGCGGGAAACCGCGATGAACCGTGGGCCACGGGTTCGAGTTTTCTCCGGTCCACACGGATCAAAGCCCTGGGCGGGAAACCGGCCGGGGCTTTGACGTGCGTGCGGAGTCCCCTCCCGGGCTCAGGTCAGGGCCGGAGCGGCTTTGCCAGGCAGATGCTCGATTCGGACGCGCGGTAGTAGCCGAACTTCGTGCACGGTTCGTAGCCGCTGGAGCCGTACAGGGCGACGGCCTCCGGCTGTTGGTCGCCGGTCTCCAGGACCATGCGCAGGCGTCCGGCGTCGCGGGCGTCGGCCTCCAGGGCGGCGAGGAGGCGGCGGGCCAGGCCGCGGCCGCGCATCGACTCGATCACGTACATCCGCTTGAGTTCGGCGTCGCCGTCCTCGTTGCCCTCGGCGTTCTTGTCCTGGGTGCGCCAGCCGCCCGTGGCGACGGGGGTGCCGTCCTCGTCGTAGGCGATCAGATAGACGCCTTTCGGCGGCCGGAAGTCGGCCGCGTCGAGCGGGGTGGCGTCGCCGCCGTCGCCGTAGCGGACGTGGTACTCGGCCTGCACCTCGTCGTTCAGCTTGACGGCGTCGGGGTGGTCGAAGGGCACGGGGCGGATGTTCATGTGGGAAACCGTATGTCCAGGCGGAGGAGGGAGGCGGAGGTCTCCGGGAAGACCTCGTCCAGTGTGCCGGTAAGGTGCCCGGGTGCTGACTGTGACCTCCGTCAATGTGAATGGACTGCGCGCCGCCGCCAAGAAGGGCTTCGTGGAGTGGCTCGCGGGGACCGGGGCCGACGTGCTGTGCCTCCAGGAGGTACGGGCCGAGCCGCACCAGTTGCCGGAGCCGGTCCGCACGCCGGACGGCTGGTACGTCGTGCACGCGCCGGCCGCCGCCAAGGGACGGGCCGGAGTCTCCCTCTACACCCGCCGCGAACCCGACCGGGTCCGGATCGGTTTCGGATCGGCCGAGTTCGACGGCAGCGGACGCTACGTCGAGGCCGACCTGCCCGGTGTCACGGTCGTCAGCCTGTATCTGCCGTCCGGCGAGGTCGGCACCGAGCGGCAGGACGAGAAGGTCCGCTTCATGGACGAGTTCCTCGCCCATCTCAAGGAGTTGCGCGAACGGGCCGCCGCCGACGGCCGCGAGGTGCTCGTCTGCGGCGACTGGAACATCGCCCACCAGCAGTCCGACCTCAAGAACTGGCGCGGCAACACCAAGAACTCCGGCTTCCTCCCGGAGGAACGGGAGTGGCTGAGCACGGTCTTCGCGCCCGAGGCCGGCGGGTACGTCGACGTCGTGCGCGCACTGCACCCCGACGGTGAGGGGCCGTACACCTGGTGGTCCTACCGGGGGCGGGCCTTCGACAACGACACGGGGTGGCGGATCGACCTCCACGTGGCCACGCCCGGTCTCGCCGCCAAGGCCGTCAAGGGATACGTCGAGCGGGCGGCCACCCACGCCGAGCGCTGGTCGGACCACGCCCCGGTGACGGTGGTGTACGACCTCTAGTGCTTTGACACCGGGCTCCGCTACGGCTGCTTGCGCAGTCGTCGGTCCAGGGCCATCGACACTTCCGCCTCCACCACGCTCTTGGCCAGTGGGCGCAGTCGCGTCAGGTCGTCCTCGGGGCCGTGGCGCAGGATCAGGGCGGTGAAGAGTTCGGCGAGGGCGTCGGCGTGTTCGCGGACGCGGCGGCCTGTCTCGAGGACCTCGGCGAGCGGGATGCCCTCGCGGACCAGGGCGGCGGAGACGTCCAGCAGACGGCGGCTGATGTGGACGAGTTCGTCGCCGTCGGTGCCCAGGTAGCCGAGTTCCATGGCGGCGGCCAGGTTCTCGGCGGTGACCTCGCCCGCGAAGTGGTCGGCGAGTTCCTCGGGGGTCAGGCGGACCGGGGTCTCCTCGGTGGGGGCGCCGAGGCCCAGCAGGTCGCCGACGTCGCGGCCGTGGTCGAAGGCCTCGGCCAGTTCGGCGATGCCGTTCAGCGTGTGGCCGCGCTCCAGCAGGGCCGAGATCGTGCGCAGCCGGGCCAGATGGTGGTCGTCGTACCAGGCGATACGGCCCTCGCGGCGCGGTGGCGGGATCAGTTTGCGCTCGCGGTAGAAGCGCAGGGTGCGCACGGTGATGCCGGCCAGCCGGGCCAGCTCCTCCATGCGGTACTCGCGTCGGCCGCCGCCTGCTCCACCGTCTCCTGCCACGGCAGCAGCCTATGTTGTACCGGCGGTAACTTTTCCTCGGTCGCACCCCTACCGATCGGTACGGACCTCCTCTACGCTCCCCATTGCGCCAGTGTTCACTGGCAGAGTCGCTGAAGGCCGCACGCGGGTCGCTGTACGCGAGTCATGGGAGGGGCGCTCAATGGCCGAGCACGAGGACGAGCAGGAGCACCGGCACAAGCGGACGGACCGGCACGTGCGGGTCGCGGTGATCGGGTCCGGCTTCGGCGGACTGGGCGCCGCCGTGCGGCTGCGCCGGGAGGGGATCACCGACTTCGTCGTGCTGGAGCGGGCCGGCAGTGTCGGCGGCACCTGGCGTGACAACAGCTATCCGGGGTGCGCCTGCGACGTGCCTTCGCACCTGTACTCGTTCTCGTTCGCGCCCAACCCCGACTGGCCGCGCACTTTTTCCGGGCAGGAGCACATCCGCGCCTATCTGGAGCACGTCACGGACGTCTTCGGCCTCCGCCCGCATCTGCGCCTCAACTCCGAGGTGACGAGGATGACCTGGGACGGCGAGCGGCTGCGCTGGGACATCGAGGCCACCGGCGGGAACCTGTCGGCCGACGTCGTGGTCAGCGCGACCGGGCCGCTGTCCGAACCGAGGATCCCGGACATACCCGGGCTCGACTCCTTTCCCGGCAAGGTCTTCCACTCCGCCCGCTGGGACCACGGTTACGACCTCACGGGCAAGCGGATCGCCGTGGTCGGCACCGGAGCGTCCGCGATCCAGATCGTGCCGTCCGTCCAGCCCGAGGCCGCCCGGCTCACCCTCTTCCAGCGCACCCCGCCGTGGGTGATGCCCCGCGTCGACCGCGAGATCAGCGGCGCCGAGCGCCGGATGCACCGCGCGCTGCCGCTGACCGCGCAACTGCGTCGCGGACTGCTGTGGGGCATACGGGAGTTGCAGGTCCAGGCGTTCACCAGGCACCCGGGCCAGCTCGGTTTCGTGGAGCGGCTGGCCAAGGCCAACATGGCCCGTGCCGTCAAGGACCCGGACCTGCGGGCCAGGCTCACCCCCGACTACCGCATCGGCTGCAAGCGGATACTGCTGTCCAGCACGTACTATCCGGCCCTCGCGCAGGACAACGTGGACGTCGTCGCCAGTGGACTGAGCGAGGTCCGCGGGTCGACCGCCGTCGCCGCCGACGGCACCGAGGCCGAGGTGGACGCGATCGTCTTCGGGACCGGCTTCCACGTCACCGACATGCCGATCGCCGAGCGGATCGTCGGCGCGGACAGCCGTACGCTCGCCGAGAGCTGGAAGGACGGCATGGCGGCGCTGCGCGGGGCGTCCGCGGCCGGATTCCCCAACCTGGTGACGATCATCGGGCCCAACACCGGCCTCGGGAACTCCTCGATGATCCTGATGATCGAGTCCCAGTTGAACTACCTGGCCGACTACCTGCGCCAACTGTGCGTCCTCGGTGGCCGGGCCGCCCTCGACGCCCGGCCCAGCGCCGTGAACGCCTGGAACCGCAAGGTGCAGGAGCGCATGAAGCGCACGGTGTGGAACACCGGCGGCTGCACCAGCTGGTACCTGGACGCGGGCGGCCGCAACACCACCGTCTGGCCCGGTACGACCACCGAGTTCCGGCAGGCCACACGGCGGGTGGACCTTGCGGAGTACCAGATCCTCCGGCCGCCCGGATCCCGGGGCACGGCGGGGCGGGCCCCGGCACGGCGGCCCGTGGAGGTGGACGCGTGAGCCGTCCCGCCCGCCGGACGGCCACAGGCCGCCCGGAAATCCACGCTGCCCAGGATCCCGCCCCCGATCCGTACGACCCTCCCGTCCCCGCCCGCGAACTCACCGCCGTCTCCACCGACGGCGCCCGGCTGCACGTCGAGGTGCACGGGCCGGTGGACGACCCCGGCGCCCCGGCCGTCGTCCTCGCCCACGGCTGGACCTGCTCGACCGCCTTCTGGGCCGCGCAGATCCGGGACCTGGCCGCCGACCACCGCGTCATCGCCTACGACCAGCGCGGGCACGGACGCAGCCCGGCGAGCCGGGGTTACGGCACCGACGCGCTCGCCGACGACCTGGAGGCCGTGCTCGCGGCGACGCTCGCACCCGGTGAGAAGGCGGTGATCGCGGGCCACTCTATGGGCGGGATGACGGTGATGGCCGCGGCCGGCCGGGCCGGCTTCCGGGAACACACGGCGGCCGTACTGCTGTGCAGCACGGGCAGTTCACGGCTGGTGGCCCGCTCGACCGTCGTACCGATCCCGGCCGGCCGCCCGCGCACCTGGCTGACCCGGCGCGTCCTCGGCTCCCGGGCGCCGCTCGGACCGGTCACTCCGCTCGCCCGGCGGATCCTCAAGTACGCCACGATGGGGCCCGGTTCGGCGCCGCACATGGTCGACGCGTGCGCGCGGATCGTGCACGCCTGCCCGCGCCGGGCGCGCCACGCCTGGTCGCAGGTGCTGGACGGGCTCGATCTCGACATCCACGTAAGGCAGTTGAGGGTGCCGGTGGCGGTCGTCACGGGCACGTCCGACCGGCTGACCCCGCCGGAGCACGCGCGGTCGCTGGCCGCCGCGCTGCCCGACTGCCTGGGCCTGACCGAGCTTCCGGGGCTCGGCCACATGACACCGGTGGAGGACCCGGGGACGGTCACCGGGAAGATCCGCGAACTCGCCGCCCGGTTCGTGGCCGGCCAGGTCACCGGGCAGGCCACCGGCCACGTGCCGGGTCAGGCCACCGGCCACGTGCCGGGTCAGGCCACGGGCCACGTGCCCGGGCAGGCCACCGGCCACGTTCCCGGCCAGGCCACGGGCCACGAGCCCGGTCGGGCCACCGGGCACGGAAGCGCACACGAGCAGCACGGCGTCGCACGGATCAGGGAGGGCGCATGAGCAGGGTGAGCCTGGAGGGGCAGGTCGCGGTCGTCACGGGGGCCGCGCGGGGCGTCGGTGAACTGCTCGCCCGCAAACTGTCCGCGCGGGGCGCGAGGATCGCGCTGGTCGGCCTGGAACCGGACCTGCTCGCGGAGGTCGGCCGGCGGCTGCACGGCGAGAGCGCCCACTGGCATGCCGACGTCACCGACCACGAGGCGATGGCCCGGGTCGCGGCGGAGGTCGAGGAGCGGTTCGGCAGGGTCGACATCGTGGTCGCCAACGCGGGTGTGGCGAGCGGCGGTCCGTTCGCCGACTCCGATCCCGAGTCCTGGCGGCGGGTGATCGAGGTCAACCTCATCGGATCGGCCGTCACGGGACGGGCGTTCCTGCCGGCGCTCACCGCGAGCCGCGGCTATCTGCTCCAGATCGCCTCGCTCGCCGCCATCACCCCGGCGCCGATGATGACGGCGTACTGCGCCTCCAAGTCCGGTGTGGAGGCGTACGCGCACAGTCTGCGCGCCGAAGTCGCCCACCGGGGCGTGCGGGTGGGCGTCGCCTACCTGTCGTGGACCGACACCGACATGGTGCGCGGGGCCGATCAGGACGACGTCATGCGGGAGTTGAGGCAACGGCTGCCGTGGCCGGCCAGCCGGACGTATCCGCTGGGCCCCGCGGTGGACCGGATCGTGGCCGGGGTCGAGCGGCGCGCGGCCCATGTGTACGGGCAGTGGTGGCTGCGCGGGATGCAGGGCGTGCGCGGGTGGCTGCCGGGTGTGGTGGGCACCGTGGGGCAGCGGGAGGTGCGGCGCTTCGCCGACCGGCTGTCGGGGGTGCGGACCGGCCTGGTCGGGGCGGGTGGGGAGGCCGACGAACGGCACCGGTCCGTACCGGCTACGCAACGTCACTGATCGACATGCGCAGGGTCACCGCCCGTGTGAATCTGGTCGAGGCCGGTCCCCCAGCCCACTTGGGGATCGGCCCCCAACCACACGGGAGTGAACAACATGGGTATGAAGGACAAGCACCAGGACCCGGGCGAGCAGCAGCGGCAGCAGGGGGGCCGTCAGCGCCCCGGTGAGGGCCGCGAGAAGGCCGGGCAGCGCCCGACCCAGCCGCGTGAGCGCGGGCGTCACGACGCCCAGGGCAGGCCTGACGAGATGGAAGACCGTCTCAACCAGGACTACGACCGCTAGCCACGGCCGGCAGTCGGCGTCGTCGCCGGGCTCGGCTTCGGCCGTGACGGCGTGAGGCGTGACGGCGTGGGGTGTTCCGGATGCCGGGGCACCCCACGTTCCTGCGGGAGCGGCCGCTCAAGTCCCGGCGCTCAGCGGCGCGGAGGCAGCTTCGGCCGTGAACGGTCGGGCACGTCGCGGTAGTCAGGCGGGACCGCCGCCGGATTGGCCTCCAGGAGTTCCAGGGCCAGTTCGATCGCGTCGTCCATCTCGACGTGGCGGCCCTCGGCCCAGTCCAGGGGAGTGCGCAGGCTCTCCACGTCGGGGGTGACGCCGTGGTTCTCGACGGACCAGCCGTAGGCGTCGAACCAGGCCGCGTTCATCGGCACCGTGATCACCGTGCCGTCGCCGAGGCGGTGCCGGCCGGTCATGCCGACCACTCCGCCCCAGGTGCGCTGGCCCACCACGGGGCCCAGCTTGAGCAGCTTGAAGGCGGCCGTGATCATGTCGCCGTCGGACGAGGTCGCCTCGTCGGCGAGGGCCACGACCGGCCCGCGGGGCGCGTCGGAGGTGTACGACACGGGCTGGGCGTTGCGCGTCAGGTCCCAGCCGAGGATGGTGCGGGTCAGCTTCTCGATGACCAACTCGCTGATGTGCCCGCCCGCGTTGCCGCGGACGTCGACGATCAGCGCGGGCCGGGACACCTCCATGCGCAGGTCCCGGTTGAACTGTGCCCAGCCGGAGCCGCCCATGTCGGGGATGTGCAGGTAGCCGCATCGGCCGCCGCTCAACTCCCGGACCACGGCCCGGCGTTTGGCCACCCAGTCCTGGTAGCGCAGCGGGCGCTCGTCGATCAGCGGCACGACGGCGACCCGGCGCGGCGGTCCCTGGCCCTCCGCGGGGGAGAAGGTCAGCTCCACCGTCGTGCCGCCCGTCCCCGCGAGCAGCGGGTAGGGGCCCGTGACCGGATCCACCGGGCGTCCGTCGACGTGGGTGAGGACCGCGCCTTCGCGGATGCCCGCGCCGGCCAGCGGCGAGCGGGCCTTGGAATCGGAGGAGTCGCCGGGCAGGATCCGCCGGACCACCCAACGGCCTTCGCGGTACGCCAGGTTGGCGCCGAGCAGGCCCTGCAGGCGCTGGTAGTGCGCGGGGCCCTCGTTGCGGCGGGCGGGGGAGACGTAGGCGTGGGAGGTGCCCAGTTCGCCCAGGACCTCGCGCAGCAGGTCGGCGAACTCGTCCGGGGACGCGACGCGTTCGACCAGCGGGCGGTACTGCGCGAGCACCGCGTCCCAGTCGATGCCGCACATGTCCGGCTCCCAGAAGTAGGCGCGGATCAGCCGGCCCGCCTCCTCGTACGACTGGCGCCACTCGGCGGCCGGGTCGACCACGTGCAGGATCCGGCGCAGGTCGATCCAGGTCGTCGTGTCGCTGTCGCCGATCTCCGTGGACGGCACCGCGCGCAGGTCGCCCTCGTCGACGACGACCAGGCGGGTGCCGTCGCCGCTGACCGCGAGGAAGTCGAGATGGCCGACGAGTTCGTACTTCTTGGCCCTGCTGATGTTGAAGTGCTCCAGGGTCGGCCGGCCGGTGGTGTCGTCCGGGTTGACGAAGGTCTCGCCCAGGGCGCCGGAGATGGGCCAGCGCAGCCAGACGAGGCCGCCGCCGGCGACCGGGTGCAGTGCCGAGTACTTGGAGGCGATGACGGGGAACGGGGTGACCCGGTTCGCCAGGCCCTCGACCTCCACGGTCACCGCGCCGGAGTCGCCCGTCTCCTCGTCCTCGACGGGGTCGAGACCGCCGGCGGCCGGCCGTCCCTCGGGGTTCAGCGCGAAGGGGGACGGGGTCGCGGAGGACAGCGGAACGAGGTACGGCTTGCAGCCGAGCGGGAAGGACAGGTCCCCGGTGTGCACGTCGTACACCGGGTCGAAGCCGCGCCAGGACAGGAAGGCCAGGTATCGGCCGTCCCGGGTGAACACCGGGTTCTCGTCCTCGAAGCGGCCGTTGGTGACGTCGACGATCAGGCGGTCCTGGATCCGCGCCATCCTGATCTGCCGCAGGGACCGTCCGACCCCCGGATGCGACCAGGTCAGCCACGCCCCGTCCGGCGAGAACGCCAGATCCCGCACGGGCCCGTTCGCGGAACGCACCAACTCGGTGAGCCGCCCCCCGGAGCCGTCACCGGCACCGACGGCGCCGGACGCCCCGGTCTCGCCCGCCGCACCGGCCCCGACGCCCCCGCGGCCGTCCGCGCCGGCGGCCCCACCCGCCGGGCCGGTCCCGAGGGGGCCACCCGTCGGTTCGGTGGCTGTCGGGTCGTCCGCCGTGCCGGTGCCGGACGGACCGTCGGTCGCTCCGGTCCCGAGGGGGCCGTCGGTCGGGTCGGTGGCCGTCGGGCCATCTGCCGCGCTGGTGCCGTGCGGACCGTCGGTCGCTCCGGCCCCGAGGGGGCCGTCGGTCGGGTCGGTGGCCGTCGGGCCGTCCGCCGCGCTGGTGCTGAGCGGGCCATCGGTCGCACTGGCCCCGAGGGGGCCGCCCGTCGCGGTGGTGGCAGTTGGGCCGTCCGTCGTGCCGGTGCCGCCGGTCGGCTCGGTGCCGGGCGGACCGTCGGTCGCTCCGGTCCCGAGCGGGTCGCCCGTGGCTTCGGTGGCCGTCGGGCCGTCCGCCGCACCGGCCCCGACGGGACCGTCAGTCGGGTCGGTGGCGGGTGGGTTGTTCTGCGCATCCGTATCGGGCGTCGCGCGCTCGGGCGTCTCCGTGCGGGCCTCGGGCGTGGCCGTGGTGGACGACGTGGTCACCGCCGTTTCCGGCGGCTCCTCGCCCCGTCCCGTGACCGCGGCCACCTCCTTCGCCGTCTCCTCCTCGTTCAGGTCGCTCACGTCGAGGAGGAGCAGGCGGCCGTCGTGGGAGGCGAGGGCCAGGCGGTCGCCGGCGGGGTCGGAGGCCATCTCCAGGACGCGGCCGAGGCGGCCGGAGGCGAGGCGCCGGGGCGGGCGGGCGCCGGTGGCGCGCGGGAGGTGGGTGATCTCGACGGCGTCCTCGCCGTCCGCGTCGGTGACGTAGGCGACCTGGCCCGTCCCGCCGAGCATCTCCGGCAGCCGGATGCGCACTCCGGGCGTGTCGATCAGGGTGCGGGCGGGGCCGTCGCGATGGGTCAGCCAGTGCAGGGAGCCGCGTACGACGACCGCGCTGGCCCGGCCCGTCTCGTCGACGGAGATGCCGTCGACGTGCTGGGCGGCCGGCACCTGGTAGCGGCGGCGGCCCGCCCGTGGCCCGCTGGTCCGCACCTCCAGCCGACGCGGGACCGAGTCCGCGGACAGGTCGTCCACCATCCACAGGTCGCCCGCGCACTGGTACACCACCCGCGTGCCGTCGCTGGAGGCGTGCCGGGCGTAGAAGGCGTCGTGGTCGGTGTGCCGGCGCAGGCCGGAGCCGTCGGGCGCGCAGGAGTAGAGGTTGCCCACGCCCTCGTGGTCGGAGAGGAACGCGATCCGGCCGCCGACGAACATCGGGGAGGCCAGATGCCCGCCGATGCCGGCGAGCAGCCGCTGCCCGTGCAGCCACAGCCGGCCCGTCGCACCGCCCCGGTACCGCTTCCAGGAGGCCGCTTCGTGCGGGGGCGTGCCGGTGAGCAGCAGGGTCTTGTGGCCGCCGTCCACGTCGGCGACCTGGAGGTCGGACACCGGCCCCCAGGGCAGCTTGCGGCCGGGGGAGCCGTCCGTGCCGACCTTGTAGGCCCAGGTGAAGTAGGAGAACGGCTCGCCGTGGGAGGCGACGGCGAGGATGTCGGTGCGGCCGTGCTCGTCCGGCGGCGCCCACCCGCACACCCGGGTGTCGGTGCTGCCCCAGTAGGTGAGCTGGCGGGCCGGTCCGCCGTCCACCGCGACCAGGTGGATCTCGGGCACCAGACTGCGCCAGCTCGTGTACGCGATGTGCCGCCCGTCGGGCGAGAAGCGGGGTGGGCCGACCTTGGTGCGGTCCACCGTGAGGCGCCAGGCGCGGCCCGCTCCGTCGAGCGGCGCCAGCCAGAGGTCGTCCTCGGCCACGAAGCACAGCAGATCGCCGCTGAGGTGCGGCAGGCGCAGATAACTCACGTTCCCATGCTTTGCCCGGGTATGGGCCGCAGCAACTTATGCGGAACCGACAGTCGTGACCCAGGACACGTACGAAACGGTTTCGTTTCGTTCGGCGGGTGCGCTACATTCTCCATGTACGAAACGGTGTCGTTCCCAGCGGGAAGGCGGAGGACATGGCCGAGGTCGCTACCGGGCGCCGCAGCCGTATCACGCCCGAGCGCGAGGCGGAGCTGTACGCCGCCGTGCTCGACCTGCTCCGCGAGGTCGGCTACGACTCCCTCACCATGGACGCCGTCGCCACCCGCACGCGGTCCAGCAAGGCCACCCTCTACCGCCAGTGGGGCGGGAAGGCCGAGCTCGTCGTGGGGGCCATGCGGCACGGCAAGCCGACACGGCTCGACGCGATCGACACCGGAGCGCTCCGCACCGACCTGCACGCCCTCGTCACCCGCGAGGACGACTGCGTCATGGAGCAGAACTCCGCGCTGATCCGGGCCCTGGCCATGGCCATGCACACCAATCCGGACCTCAGACAGGCCTTCCGGGAACAGCTCATCGAACCGGAGATGGCCGCGTTCCGCAGCCTGCTGCAACGCGCCGTCGACCGGGGCGAGATCCGGGCGGACTGCCCGGCGCTGGACTTCGTGGTGCACATGCTGGCCGGCGGGTTCGTCGTCCGCGGGCTCATCGAGGGCCTGCCGCCGACCCAGGGCTTCCTTCACTCGTACCTCGACGCCGTGGTCCTCCCCGCCCTCGGCGTACCGACTTCCTGACACCTCTCCCCAGCAAGCCCACCCTCTGACGTCACCGCTCACGTCGTCGGGCTGATCACCCCTGCCCACTTTCACCCCCACGACCTGACCGGGAGTACGTCAACGTGGCCACGTTCCTCTACAGACTGGGCCGCCTCGCCTTCCGGCGACGGCACTTCGTCGCCCTTGCCTGGCTGGTGCTGCTCACCCTCGCCGGCGTCGGCGCGGCCTCCGCGCCGGCCGCCGGGAACACCTCTTTCTCCATTCCGGGCACCGAGGCGCAGAAGGCCTTCGACCTGCTGGAACAGCGGTTCCCCGGCGCGAGCGCCGACGGAGCCACCGCCCGCGTGGTGTTCAAGGCACCGAGCGGCGAGAAGATGACGGACGCCGGGAACAAGGCGACCGTCGAGAAGACGGTCGAGGAGCTGTCCAGCGGCTCGGAGGTCGCCTCCGTCGCCGACCCCTACACCGCGCACGCCGTCAGCGAGGACGGCACGATCGCCTACGCGTCGGTGCGGTACAAGGTCTCCGGCATGGAGCTGGAGGACTCCTCCCGCACCGCCCTGAAGGAGGCCGCGCAGCACGCGAGGGACGCCGGGCTGACCGTGGAGATCGGCGGTGACGCCCTCCAGACCGCACCGGAGACCGGCGCGAGCGAGGTCATCGGCATCGCGATCGCGGCCGTCGTCCTCGTCATCACCTTCGGCTCGCTCGTCGCGGCCGGACTGCCGCTGCTGACCGCGCTCATCGGCGTCGGCATCGGCGTCTCGACGATCACCGCCCTCGCCAACACCCTGGACCTGGGCTCCACCACGTCCATCCTGGCCACGATGATCGGTCTCGCGGTCGGCATCGACTACGCCCTGTTCATCGTCTCCCGCTACCGCGCCGAACTCGCCGAGGGCCGCGAGCGCGAGGAGGCCGCCGGGAGGGCCGTCGGCACGGCGGGCTCCGCGGTGGTCTTCGCCGGCCTGACCGTCGTCATCGCCCTCGTGGGACTGTCCGTGGTCAACATCCCGATGCTCACGAAGATGGGCCTGGCGGCGGCCGGCACGGTCGTCATCGCCGTCCTCATCGCGCTGACGATGATCCCGGCGCTGCTGGGCTACGCGGGCCGACGGGTCAAGCCGATCGGCGCGACGAGCGGACTGCTTTGCCGCCGGCGCCCCGAGCCGCGGCCGGACCGGCCCAACATGGGCACCCGCTGGGCGAGCTTCGTGGTCCGCCGCCCGGTCGCCGTGCTGTCGCTCGGCGTGCTCGGCCTGGGCGCCGCCGCGATACCGGCCGGCTCCCTCGAACTGGGCCTGCCGGACGACGGCTCCCAGCCCGTCTCCACCACCCAGCGCCGCGCCTACGACCTGCTCTCGGAGGGCTTCGGACCCGGCTTCAACGGCCCCCTGCTGCTCGTGGTCGACGCCAGCGGCAGCGCCGACCCCAAGGCGTCCTTCACCAAGGTCACCGACGAGATCAAGGGCCTCAAGAACGTCGTGACGGTGACGGAGGCGCAGCCCAACGAGGCCGGCGACACCGCGACCGTGACCGTCGTACCCGACTCCAAGCCGTCCTCCACCGCCACCGAGGACCTGGTGCACGCCATCCGCGGCGCGGGTGGCGACATCGAGGCGAAGACCGACGCGAAGGTGCTCGTCACCGGGTCCACGGCGATGAACATCGACGTCTCGCAGAAGCTCAACGACGCGCTGCTGCCGTATCTGGCGCTGGTGGTCGGCCTGGCCTTCCTGCTGCTGATCGTGGTCTTCCGCTCGGTCCTGGTCCCGCTCAAGGCGGCGCTCGGCTTCCTGCTGTCGGTGCTGGCGGCGCTCGGCGCGGTGGTCGCGGTCTTCCAGTGGGGCTGGCTGTCGGGCCTGATGCACGTCGAGGAGACCGGCCCGGTCATGTCGATGATGCCGATCTTCATGGTGGGTGTCGTCTTCGGACTCGCGATGGACTACGAGGTGTTCCTCGTCACCCGGATGCGCGAGGCGTACGTGCACGGTGAGACGCCGGGCCAGGCCGTGGTGACCGGTTTCCGGCACGGGGCGCGGGTGGTGACGGCCGCCGCGGTCATCATGATCGCCGTCTTCTCCGGCTTCATCGGCTCCAGCGAGTCGATGGTCAGGATGATCGGCTTCGGCCTGGCGATCGCGGTGTTCTTCGACGCGTTCATCGTGCGCATGGCGATCGTGCCGGCGGTGCTGGCCCTGCTGGGCCGGCGGGCCTGGTGGCTGCCCGGCTGGCTGGAGCGCGCCCTGCCCGACGTCGACGTGGAGGGCACGGCCCTGCACACCGAGCAGCCGCTCCACGCCGACCCGGACGAACGGCGGGAGCTGGTCGGGGCGTGAGTTCGTAGCCCGCCGGGACGGAACGACCGGTGAGGGTGCCGTGGGGACGGCGCACCCTCACCGGTCTCGTCCGTCCCGGCCGCCTCGTCCACCCCGTGGGAATCCCCTCGTGATGTCCGTGACCGGCGGCTAGCCTGCCGTCCATGACGACGACACCCGAGTCGGGAGCCCACCCCCGCTTCGCCGACGCCCTGCGTGAGCTGGGGCTCGACGCGCTGCTCCCCGAGGTCCGCAGGTTCCCCGAGGCGACCAGGACCGCCGCCGAGGCCGCGGCGGCCATCGGCTGCGAACTGAGCCAGATCTGCAAGTCGCTGATCTTCGCGGCCGACAGGGAGCCGGTGCTGGTGCTCATGGACGGTGCCTCCCGGGTGGACGTCGAGCGGGTCCGTGAGGAACTTGGCGCCGAGAAGGTCACGCGGGCCAAGGCGGACGTCGTACGGGAGGCGACCGGGTACGCCATCGGCGGCGTACCGCCCTTCGGCCACCGGACCCGCACGCGCGTGCTCGCCGACCGTTCACTGCTCGACCACGACGTCATCTGGGCTGCCGCCGGAACCCCGTACACCGTCTTCCCGATGGCCCCCGGGGCGCTGGTCGCGCAGGCCGGCGGCATCCTCGTGGACGTGCGCGAACGCACCACATGACGCCGGCGGTCCTGTTCGCCGACCGGGGCTGGTCACCGGACGTCGCCGAGTGGCGTAGAGTATTCCCATACCGACGCGGGGTGGAGCAGCTCGGTAGCTCGCTGGGCTCATAACCCAGAGGTCGCAGGTTCAAATCCTGTCCCCGCTACTGCAAGAAGCGGAGCCTGTGCGTATACGCCAGGCTCCGCTTCGCATATTGCCGGGCGGTTTTCTCTCGGCCCAGCGAATGTTCAGCAGTGCTGACGCGCTGCACGGCCATGCTCAGCCCAGCGTCAGCCAGCGAATTCCCAGGCGGTCGACCTCCGCCGCCTCCTCCTGGGTGATCGGGTCGCGTCCTGTCGCTTTCCGCAGAAAGAGAAGCCGGCTCCAGCCCAGCTTCTCCAACGACGCCGCGCCGTTGCGCTGCGGAGCTGTGCGGTATCTCACCTCGAAGGCGGAGGTCTCCGCCGCGTCCCGTCTTGGGTGCGTCGGGGGCGGGGGAGGGGCACTCTGGAAGCAGGTGTTCCGGAGGTGACCGTCATGATGAAGACCGTTGTGGGATGGCACATCGAGATGGAGTTCCAGGAGGACGGGCAGCACACCCGGGCGGCGGCGCTGGTGCGGCTGCCCGACGGCAGTGAGGTCCGGGGGCACGGCAGGGCCAGCCGCCACCGTACCGACTCCGACCAGCCACGGGTCGGCGAGGAGATCGCCGGCGCGAGGGCCCTGAACGAGCTCGCCATGCAGCTCCTCACCAAGGCGCACGGCGAGATCGACGAGGCCTCGGGCCGTGTCTCGCAGCCCATCCACGTCTGACACCCGGGCGGGGAGGCGGGCCTACGCCAGGGACGCCCGCACCGCGTGGACCAGGGCCTGGGCCCTCGGGTCCGCCGTCACGTTGGAGTGGAAGCCGTTGGTGACATAGGCGAAGGCGACGGCCGAGTCCGGGTCGGCGAAGCCCAGGGCGCCGCCGCGGCCGGGGTGGCCGAAGGAGCCGGGGCCGAGCAGGGGCGACGCTGGGCTGTGCAGCATGGGGCCGAGGCCGAAGCGGGTGGGGGCCACCAGCACGCGGTCGGGCCCGGCGGAGTGCTCCGTGCGGGCCAGCTCCATGGTGCGCGGGGTGAACAGGCGGGTGCCGCCGTCCACTTCGCCGATCAGCGCCGCGTAGAAGCGGGCCAGACCGTCGGCCGTGGCGATGCCGTTGGACGCGGGCAGGACCGCCGCGCGGTAGGCGGGGTCGTTCTCGTCGGGCAGCGGGGTGATCGCCGCGAACGCCCGCCGGGTCAGCGACTCCGGGTCGGCGTACGCCTCGGCCACGGACCGCTTGGGGCGGGTGCGAAGGCCCGTGGCGGTACGCGGGGGCTCCACCTGGCCCACGCGTCCCACACGCCCGCTCTCGCCCGCCGGCAGCCCCACCCACAGGTCGGCCCCCACCGGGCCGGCCACCTCGTGCGCGATCCACTCGCCGATCGAGCGGCCCGTGATCCGTCGCACCAGCTCGGCCGTCAGCCAGCTGTACGTCTGCGCGTGGTAGCCGTGGTCCGTGCCCGGCTCCCAGGCCGGCGCCTGCGCGGCGACCGCCTCGGCGCCCAGCACCGGATCGGCGGCCTGCTCCGGTGTGAGCGGGCGGTCGAGGACGGGGACGCCCGCACGGTGGGCCAGCAGGTCGCGGACCAGCGTCCGCTCCTTGCCGGACGCCTTGAACTCGGGCCAGTACGTTCCCACCGGCGCGTCCAGGTCCAGTTCCCCGCGCTGGTGCAGCAGCAGGAGGACGGCCGCGGCGACGCCCTTGGTCGCCGAGCGCACGATCTGCGCGGTGCCCCGCTCCCAGGGTGCCGAGTCCGCCGTGCCGTCGACGTCCCGCGTCCCTGCCCACAGGTCCACGACCCGGTGTCCGTCCCGGTACACGGCCACCGCGGCGCCCCGCTCGCCGCGCAGCGCGAAGTTCGCCGCGAACGCCTCCCCGACCGGCTCGAAGCCCTCGGCCACTGTGCCGTGCACGTCCACGTCCGCCACTCCTTCCGCTCTTCGCCTGCGACAGTGGGTGCAACCGGCTGCCCCGGCCTGCGATTCCTGTGGTGGGCCGGCTTGGCACGATCGTTATGTCGGCGTTGCCGGGCGTCCGCTCACCTCGGGCGGCGGTCCCGACGCGGCGTCCCGGCGGCGGCGCCCCGACCCGTCACGCGCCCGTCGTCACGGACCGCGGGTCGAAGCCGAAGGGCAGCTCCAGGCGGTGGGCGCGCATCAGCGCGTCGTCGGCGAGCAGTTCGCCGGTCGCTCCGTCGGCCGCGATCACACCGTCGCTGAGGACGAGCGCGCGCGGGCACAACTCCAGCGCGTACGGAAGGTCGTGGGTGACCATGAGCACCGTCACGTCCAACGAGCGCAGGATGTCGGCCAGCTCACGGCGCGAGGCGGGGTCCAGATTGGACGAGGGCTCGTCCAGGACGAGGATCTCCGGCTCCATGGCGAGGACGGTCGCCACCGCGACCCGGCGGCGCTGGCCGAACGAGAGGTGGTGCGGCGGGCGGTCGGCGAACTCCGCCATCCCGACCCGCTCCAGGGCCGTGGTGACCCGCGCCTGGAGTTCCGGCCCCTTGAGTCCGGCCGCCGCGGGCCCGAAGGCCACGTCCTCCCGCACGGTCGGCATGAACAACTGGTCGTCCGGGTCCTGGAAGACGATGCCGACCTTCTGCCGGATCTCGGCCATGTGCTTCCGGCCGACCGGCAGCCCGGCGACCGTCACCGTCCCTGTGCCCCCGCCCAGGATGCCGTTCAGATGCAGCACCAGGGTGGTCTTCCCGGCGCCGTTGGGGCCGAGCAGGGCGACCCGTTCGCCGCGCCCGATGCTGAAGTCCACGCCGAACAGGGCCTGGTGGCCGTCGGGATAGGCGAAGGCGAGGCCGGAGACCTCCAGAGAAGCTGTCACAGGACCCATCCCAGCAGACAGACGGCGAACGCGGCACAGGGGAGGGCCAGGGCGTACGACCACTGCGCCAGGGACGCGGTCACCTCGTCGATGACCGGCATCGAACCGGCGTACCCCCGGCTCACCATCGCCAGGTGCACGCGTTCCCCGCGCTCGTAGGAGCGGATGAACAGGGCTCCCGCGGACTTGGCGAGCACGCCCCAGTGCCGGATCCCGCGCGCCTCGAAGCCGCGGGACTCGCGGGCGATCCGCATCCGCCGCATCTCGTCGGTGATGACGTCGCCGTAGCGGATCATGAAGGACGCGATCTGCACCAGCAGCGGCGGCAGCTTCAGGCGTTGCAGGCCGAGCAGCAGCTCGCGCAGTTCCGTCGTGCTCGCCAGCAGGACGGACGCGGCGACACCGAGGGTGCCCTTGGCGAGCACGTTCCAGGCGCCCCACAGCCCGTTCACGCTCAGCGACATCCCGAGGACGTCCACCCGCTCGCCCTGGGCCACGAACGGCATGAGCACCGCGAACGCGACGAACGGGACCTCGATCAGCAGCCGCTTGAGCAGGAACCCTGCGGGCACGCGGGCCACGGAGGCGACGGCGGCGAGCAGGGCGGCGTACGCGGCGAACGCCCACATCGCCTCCCTCGGGGTCGACACCACGACCACGACGAAGGCGAAGACGGCGGCCAGTTTGGTGTGCGGCGGCAGCGCGTGCACGGGGGAGTGCCCGTGCCGGTACAACCGGTGCGCTCCCCCACTGCTGAACGCGTGGGCGGTACCCCCATCCGCCCCCACGTCAGGCCGCCTGGGAGGAGGGGTGGGACGGCTCGGCGGCCGTGCGCCGCCTGCGGACCACCCAGAAGACCGTGCTGCCCGCGACGACGGTCGCCCCGACGCCGATCACGCCCGCGAGCCCGCCGGACAGCCGGGCGTCGGCGATGTCCTTCACCCCGTAGTCGGCGAGCGGGGAGTCGGCGGCGGCGTGCGCCTCCTCCTTCTTGTCGATGCCCTGGTCGTGGGCGATCTTCTCCAGACCGTCGGGGCTGGCCGAGGCGTAGAAGCTGACGAATCCGGCGAGGAGGAGGGAGGTGACCAGGCCGGTGATCCACACCTTGCGATGGGACCGGGCGGCGGCGGGCACGGGCTCCGGCTCGGCCGCGGGGGCGTCGACGAGTTCGCCGTTCACCCGCAGCTTCAGGCGCTGCTCCAGGCCGCGCGCGCCGTACACCAGGTCCGGGCGCACGGCGATGACGGCGCCGACGGTCAGCGCGGTGATCGCGGCCTCGCCGATGCCGATGAGGACGTGCACGCCGATCATGGCGGTGGCGACCTTGCCGATCGCCACGTCGGTGGTGCCGCCGACCGCGTAGATCAGCGTGAAGGCGACGGCGGCGGCGGGGACGGAGACGAGCGCGGCTACGAAGGAGGCCGCGGTGACCGAGCTGCGGCGCCGCGGGAGCACCTTGACCAGTCCGCGGAAGACGGCGTAGGCCACCACCGTCGTGACGATCGCCATGTCGGTGATGTTGACGCCGAGCGCGGTCAGGCCGCCGTCGGCGAAGAGGATGCCCTGCATGAGCAGGACGACACTGACGCAGAGGACCCCGGTGTAGGGGCCCACGAGTATCGCGGCCAGTGCCCCGCCGAGCAGGTGGCCGCTGGTGCCGGCCGCGACGGGGAAGTTCAGCATCTGCACGGCGAAGATGAACGCCGCGACGAGACCGGCCAGCGGCGCGGTCCGTTCGTCGAGTTCCCGGCGCGCACCGCGCAGGCTCACGGCGACGGCGCCGGCGGCGACGACTCCGGCGACGGCGGAGGTGGGCGCGTTGATGAATCCGTCAGGCACATGCACCGTTCGATGATAAGGGCTTGTTGCGAAGCTCTTGCAAGAGCGAGGGTGTCGTTGATGTGGCCGGCCCGCGAATGTTCAGGAAGCGGAATCCTGGAAATATGCGACATTGGAGGGAAAGCGGATGTCCAGCCCTCGCACAGGTCACACAGCGTTAGGGGTCGTCCGATGTCGGTGGTCGAACAGCACGCACGAGCCCACATCCTCACCGAAGACGTGCCCGACGACGTCGGGGCCGTCCCGGTCGTCCTTCGCTACGACTCCCTTCAGGACCCGCGCGCCGTCATGGTCGACCTGCCCGGCCCGCACGAGTGGACCTTCCCCCGGTCGCTGCTGGAACAGGGGCTGCGTGCCCCGGCCGGCAGCGGCGACGTGCGGGTGTGGCCCTGCGGGCGGGTGCAGGCCGTGATCGAGTTCCACTCCACGCGCGGTGTCTCGGTGGTGCAGCTCGACACGAAGGCGGTGCTCAGGTTTCTGAGGCGGACCTACCGGGCGTCACCGGCGGCGGTCACCCACGGGTGACGCCGCCGGTGCCCGCGGTGCGTCCGGCCGCCGTCAGCTCCCGGCCTTCAGCAGGGCCGCCACTATCGGACCGGCCGTGTCGCCGCCGTGGCCGCCCGCCTGCACGACGCCCGCGGCCGCGAGGTCGCCGCGGTAGGCGGTGAACCAGCCGTTGGCCTTCTTCTGGTTGTCGACCTCGGCGGAACCCGTCTTGGCGCCGTAGTCCGGGCCGAGTCCGGCCATGGCCTGGGCGGCCGTGCCGTACGCGGCGGTGTACTGCATCACTTCGCGCAGCTGGGACAGGGTGGACGCGGACATCGTCCGGGAGGCCGTGGCCAGCTTGCGGTGGTCGGCGTCCGGGGAGACCAGGTACGGCTGGTGGAAGACGCCCGCCTTGACCGTCGAGGCCACCGACGCCATGTTCAGCGGGTTCATCCGGACCCCGCCCTGCCCGATGAGCGAGGCGCCCATCGGGGCGGCCGTCTGCACCGGGACCGCGCCGTCGAAGGACGGCACACCGATTGCCCAGTTGTCCATCGCCAGGCCGAAGACCTGCTGGGCCTGCTGGGTCAGGTCGGCGTCCTTCAGCTTCTTCGCCTGGCTGATGAAGGCCGTGTTGCAGGAGCGGGCGAAGCTGGCCTTGAAGGTGCCGCCCTTGATCTCGAAGTCCTTGTCGTTGTGGAACTTCCAGCCGCCGTAGGTGAACGTCTTCGGGCAGGGGTGCGTCTTGTTCGCCGAGGCCAGGTCCTTCTCGAAGAGCAGCGACGAGGTGATGATCTTCATCGTGGAGCCGGGGGCGAGGGAACCCAGGAAGGCGGTGTTGAAACCGCGGTTGGAGTTCGCCACCGCGAGGATCTCGCCGGTCGACGGACGCATCACGACCACCGAGGCCCGTTCGGTCTTCGACACCTCCTTCTCGGCCGCCGCCTGGAGGGACGGGCTCAGCGTCGTCCTCACCGTGCCCGGCGTGCCCTGGCTCAGCTCGACGAGCGTCTTGTCGGACAGGTCCGCCTTCTTCGACTCCTTGCCGCGGATCACGCGCAGCTCCACGCCCGCGCTGCCGCCGGCCGTCGCGCCGTACTTCTCGCGCAGTCCGTCCAGGACCGGGCCGAGCGACGGGTACGTGGCGGTGGTCATCTCCGCGCCGTTCCGGTCCAGGGCCTTGACCGGCGGGGTGCCGGACTCGCCGGTGACGAGGGTGTCGCCGTCCTTCAGTTCGGGGTGGACGACGGCGGCGTGCCAGTCCACGACCGGCTCACCGTCCGCGGCGCCGCGCACGACGGTCAGCGCGCTCTCGTACGCCAGCGGCCTGGTCAGTCCCTTGTAGGACACCGTGGCCTTCACGGAGAACGGCACCTTGTCGCCCGCGGCGGTGCCCGCGGTCAGGGTGACGTCCTTCAGATGCGCGTCCTTGGCGTAGCCGGTGAGCAGGCCGGTGGCCGCCGTGGCGTCGCTGGTCGCGGCGGCCGCCTCGGTCGGCCTGCCCTGCTGCCAGGCCGCCAGGAAACGCTCGGACGTGGTCTGCACCTCGGCCGCCGACAGCGGCCCGGTCTTCTTCTCCGGCCCGTCCGCGGCCGTCGTGTGCGGCCGGTCGTCGGCGGCCGCACCGCCGCCGTACAGCGCGTAGACGCCGACGCCGGCCCCGCCGACGACGACGGCGATCACCCCGCCGACCACGGCCGGAGTCGTCTTCCGTCGCTCGGCGACGCGCCTTCTCTTCCCCACTGCCTTCCGTCCTCCGCCAAATCCCCCGGGGCCCCCGCTGCCCCACTGCCCCCACGGTCCTCAATGACGGCCCCACCCTAGGGCTTCTTCTCACGGGTGCACCCAGGGGGCGGGTCCCGGACCGAGCGGGGTGACGCGGTCCGGGACGGCGGACGGGCGGGTGTGTGCGGCGGTCAGCCCGCCGTGCGGAGGACGGACGCCACGATCGGGCCCGCCGCGTCGCCTCCGTGGCCGCCCTCCTGGGTCACGGCGGCCGCCGCCATGTCGTTGCGGTAGCCGGTGAACCAGCTGTTGGACCTTTCCTGGCCGTCGACCTCCGCGGAGCCGGTCTTCGCGCCGATGCTGCCGCCGAGCCCGGACATCGCCTGGGCGGCGGTGCCGCTCGTGGCGGTGCGGTACATCATCTGCCGCAGCTGGGCGACCGTGCCCGCCGACAGGCCCCGGGCGCGGGCCAGCGGGCGGCCGTCGAGCGTGGCGGACACGATGACGGGCTGGCGGAAGGCGCCGGTCATCGCGGTCGCCGTCACCGACGCCATGTTCAGCGGGCTCATCTGGACCTGGCCCTGGCCGATCAGGTTGGCGGCGGTGTCCGGGCCGCCCGAGGCGGGGACGGAGCCGTCGAAGGAGGGGATGCCGACCTTCCAGTCGTCCCGGCCGAGCCCGAAGCGCTCCTCGGCCTCCTTGGTCAGGGAGTCCACCTGGACGTCGTCCGCGTACTTCACGAACGCCGTGTTGCAGGACCGGGCGAAGCTCTCCGCGAGGGTGGCGTTCTCGTTGGGCGGCATGTTCTTGAGGTTGTGGAAGGTCTGGCTCTGCCACACCGCCTCGTTCGGGCAGGGCGCGGGCCCGGCGGCCGTCGTGATCCCGTTGTCGATCAGGGTGGCCGCGCTGAGGATCTTCATGGTGGAGCCGGGCGCGAGCCGGCCGAGGAAGGCCGCGTTGAAGCCGTCCGCCCGGTGGTTGGCGACCGCGAGCACCTCGCCGGTGGACGGCTTCACGGCGACCACGGACGACTCGGCGTACCGCTGCACGGCCTGCTCGGCCGCCGCCTGCGCAGTCGCGCTGAGGGTGGTGTGCAGCTTGCCCGGCCGGCCCTTGGCGAGGGTGATCAGCGGGGTCTGGGCGGCGCCGGAGGCCTCGTGCAGGATGCTCAGCTCGACCGCCGGTTCGCCGCCCGCCTTGTCGCCGTACTTGCCGCGCAGCTCGTCCAGGATCGGCCCGAGCGAGGGGTACTTGTCCTTGGTCAGCACGACGCCGTTGCGGTCGACGGCCTCGATCGGCGGTGACGGCGACTCCCCGGTGACGAGCGAGTCGCCCTTGGCCAGGTCGGGGTGGACGACGGAGGGCTGCCAGTCGACCAGCGGCTGGTGGGTGGACACGCCGCGTACGACGCTCAACCGGCTGGCGTAGGCCAGCGGTTTGGACTTCCCGTCGTACGACACAGTGGCCTTGACCGAGAAGGGCACGGTGGCCCCGGCGGCGGTGCCGGGGGTGATCCTCACGCCGGTGATGTGCGCGTCGTGTCCGTAGACGGTGAGCAACTGCTCGGCCGCCTCGGGGAAGTCGGTGTACGAGGCGGCCTCGGCGGGCTTGTTCTTCTCCCAGGCCGCGAAGAACTTCGCCGAGGTCTCCTTCACCTCGTCCCCGCTCGGCGGCCCGGTCCTGGCCGGCGCCGGGCCGCTGCCGCCCACCTCCGTGCTCCCGTTCAGCGCGGACACGAAGTTGTACGTCCCGTACCCCGCACCGCCGATCATCGCGGCGAACACCCCGCCGATGACCGCGGCCTTGACCCCCTTGCGCATGAAAGCGCTCCCTCTCCGTTGCGGACCACCGCACTGTAGGCGCCCGTCAGGGAGTCCGCGGGGCCGTTTTCGAATGGTGTCCGAACAGTGATCAGCCGGCTGAGGGAGGTCAGCCGGCTGACTGTGACTCATATCCGTGAGCCGGCGGGCGTCTTACGCGTGGCACACGCCGTGGTTGACCATGTCGGTGTGGCGTGCGACCACCGGGCGGGCGCTCTTGGCCAGGGCCTTGACTGCCGGGTTGTCGCCCGTGGCGATCTCCTTGTCGATGAGCGCGAGGGTCTGCGCGTGGGCGGGGTACTGGGCCTTGAGCCACGCGGTGTCGTACGCGCGTGTCCCGGCGAGGCGCTTGAGGGCGGCGGTCTGCCTCAGCTGCGCGTCCGTCTGCGTGGACGGCAGGACCACGCCGAGTCGGGTCGCGGTCTTGGTGACAGCGGCGTCGAGGGTGCGGTGGTCGCGGATGAAGTCCAGGCCGACCCGCTTGACGCAGGCGGTGGTCGCGGCGCTCTGAGCCTGCTCACTGGTCGTGATCTCCCACAGGTTTCCCTGATGGGCCGCGGTCAGGAACTGCTTGTCCAGCTTGGAGACCGCCGACGGCGAGGGCGACGACGAGGCGAGGGCCGGGAGCGACAGGGCACCCGTGACGCACAGGGTGGTGGCGCAGACGGCGGCGAAACGGGCACGGGATCGAGTCGTGTACATGAGTCCTCCACAGGTCGCACGGGCAAGCCTCGGGGAAACTCCGTCCTCTTTGCTCGAAGGTCCTGCGGGGCCCCGGCCGGGGGCACTTGCCTCCGGACGGGGTCGTCTCGGACAGCTTGGTGCCGTCTGTGGGCCGCGTCTACATCGACGTGATGGCGGCCCCGCCGTACTTCCCGCCGTTGCACACGTAGGCGCTGGGAGACGGGTTCACCACATAACCACCGCTGGAGGTGCAGTCGCCCCAGCTGATGCGAGGCGAAGCGGCCTGGGCAGTCGCGGCGTTGACGACGCCGAGCCCGGCGAGGGCGGCCGCGGCGAGGGCGGCGGTGAGAGCGCGTCGAATACGCATGTGGTCGCTCCTTTCGGCGCTTGCTCAGACGTCCTCTCAGTGTCACCGCGACGGCCGGGGCGCGCATCTTGAGACATCGCGCCCCACCTCCGCGGGTGAACTCGCCGCCGTGGAAGCCCTGTTGCTCGACACGTCGGCTCGGCTGCCGTGACGCCGGGCCCCGTCAGACCCAGGTGTCCAGCCACATCCGCGAACGCCAGGAGTCGATCGGGATCGACGTGCCCGTGTACAGCGGCCAGAAGTAGACGAAGTTCCAGGCGATCAGCAGGAACAGGACGCCCGCGCCGGTCGCGCCCGCGACGCGGCGGGTCTCCGAGGAGCCGGGCGGGCCCACGATCGCGCCGATCAGCATCGCCACGGCCAGGCAGAGGAAGGGCAGGAAGACGATGGCGTAGAAGAAGAAGATCGTGCGCTCCTGGTACAGGAACCAGGGCAGATAGCCGGCGGCTGCGCCGCAGGCGATGGCGCCCGCACGCCAGTCGCGGCGGAAGAACCAGCGCCACAGCACGTACACCAGCGCGGCGCAGGCCGCCCACCACAGCATCGGCGTGCCGATGGCGAGGACCTCGCGGGCGCACTTGCCGGCGGCGTCCGTGGGACAGCCCGCCGTGCCGGGGGAGGGCGACTCGTAGAAGTACGAGACCGGGCGGCCGTCGACGATCCAGCTCCACGGGTTGGACTGGTAGTTGTGCGGCGAGGACAGGCCGACGTGGAACTTGTAGACCTCGTGCTCGTAGTGCCACAGGCTGCGCAGCCAGTCCGGCAGGAAGGCGAAGCCTCCGCCCTTGCCGTCGTTCGCGGCCCAGTCGCGGAAGTAGCCGCCGCTGCCGTCGGCGGGGGAGCGGATCCAGCCGATCCAGGAGACCAGGTACACGGCGATCGCGACCGGGACCGTGGCCAGGAACGTGATGCCGGTGTCCCGCCTCAGCACGGCCGAGTACGGGTGCCAGGCGCCCGCCACCTTGCGGGCGCCCACGTCCCACAGCACGGCCATCACGCAGAACGCGGCCAGGACGTACAGGCCGTTCCACTTGGTGCCGAACGCCAGGCCCAGCATGAGGCCCGCCGCCCAGCGCCACGGGCGCAGCCCGAGGCGGGCCGTCTCGGCCGTGTACGCGTCGGGCCGCACCCGCCCGTCGTCGTCGGCCGGAAGCGCGGCGGCGAGTTTCGCCCGGCTCCGGTCGCGGTCGATCAGCAGGCAGCCGAAGGCCGCCAGCACGAAGAACATCAGCACGCCGTCGAGCAGCGCGGTCCGGCTCATCACGAAGTGCAGGCCGTCCACCGCCATCAGCGCGCCCGCCAGGCAGCCGAGGAAGGTGGAGCGGAACAGCCGCCGGCCGATCCGGCACAGCATCAGCACCGACAGCGTGCCGAGCAGGGCCGTCATGAAGCGCCAGCCGAACGGGTTGAACCCGAAGATCAGCTCGCCGAGGCCGATCACGTACTTGCCGACCGGCGGGTGCACGACATAGGCCGCGTCCGTGGGGATGGGGACGTGCCCGCCGGTCTGGAGGATCAGGTCGTTGGCGTTCTTGTCCCAGTTGACCTCGAAGCCGCGGTGGACGAGCGCCCACGCGTCCTTGGCGTAGTACGTCTCGTCGAATATCACCGCCTTCGGGCTGCCCAGGTTCCAGAACCGCAGCACGCCGGCCACCAGCGTGATCAGCAGCGGGCCGCCCCAGCCGGACCAGCGCACGAGCCGGTCGGCGAGGGTCCGCGGGACGCCCAGGGCCGCCCACAGGCGCCCGCCGGGCTGCGCATACGGCGGCACCAGCCGGTCGACGACGCCCCTCTCGCCGCTTGCGGGCCCCGCGAAGTGGCCGAAGCGGCGCAGGCGCTGCTGCCATGTCGGCCGCTGGTCGTGCGGAGCCGGGCCCTGCCGGGTGTCCGTGTGGGACGCGGTACTGGTCACCGCGCCATCGTAGGGAACCGTTCTGTGTGAGTCCCGCGCATGGCCGGTACCGGCCGGGACGCGTTCGCCCACGACGGCACGCGACATCCGCCCGCGGCGGCGCTTGAGAGGATGGGACGCGTGACTGGAACCCTTGTTTTGGCGGGCACCCCCATCGGCGACGTCCAGGACGCGCCGCCCCGGCTCGCCGAGGAGCTGGCCGGCGCCGACGTGGTCGCCGCGGAGGACACCCGGCGGCTGCGCCGGCTCACCCAGGCGCTCGGCGTCACCCCCAAGGGGCGCGTCGTGTCGTACTTCGAGGGCAACGAGTCCGCCCGCACGCCGGAGCTGGTCGAGGAGCTGCTCGGCGGGGCGCGTGTGCTGCTGGTGACGGACGCGGGCATGCCGTCCGTGTCCGACCCGGGCTACCGGCTGGTCGCGGCCGCCGTGGAGCAGGACGTCCGGGTGACGGCCGTGCCGGGCCCGTCCGCCGTGCTCACCGCGCTCGCGCTGTCCGGGCTGCCGGTCGACCGGTTCTGCTTCGAGGGATTCCTGCCGCGCAAGGCGGGCGAGCGGCTGGGCCGGCTGCGGGAGGTCGCGGACGAGCGGCGCACGCTGGTCTACTTCGAGGCCCCGCACCGGCTCGACGACACGCTCGCGGCGATGGCTGAGGTGTTCGGTGCCGAGCGGCGGGCCGCCGTCTGCCGGGAGCTGACCAAGACCTACGAGGAGGTGCGGCGCGGCGGGCTCGGGGAGCTGGCCGCGTGGGCCGCCGAGGGCGTGCGCGGCGAGATCACCGTCGTGGTCGAGGGGGCGCCGGAGAAGGGGCCCGAGGAGATCGGCGCCGAGGAACTGGTGCGCCGGGTGCGGGTGCGCGAGGAGGCCGGGGAACGCCGCAAGGAGGCCATCGCGGCCGTCGCGGTCGAGGCCGGGGTGCCCAAGCGTGAGGTGTTCGACGCGGTGGTCGCCGCCAAGCGCGCGGGGGCGTGAGACCTGGCTCACACCCGCTCTGAGCAGGGCGCTTCTCTCATGAGCGGGCGCCCCATGGAGCGGCAAAGAGCCGTCCGGGAAGGCAAAGGGACTTCGGCCGTCGGAGGGACCCTTTGGCAAGCGGGGCCCAAAACGCCTCCAACACTCCCCAGCCCTTGTGCGTCGCCGCCGGCGGAGGAGTTCACTGGACGACGGGACGGCAACCGTCCCCTTTGTCCAGCGGACACGCGGACACGAGGAGCTGGCATGAGCGACATCGAAGGGCGGGGCTTCGGCCACCGCGGTACGGCCACCGCCGTCGTCAACGAGTCCTATTCCTTCGCCTGCATGAGGTGCGGGCACGGGTGGGAGCAGTCGTACGAGATCGAGCACTACACGGACGGCGACGGCCACGAGTGCGTGCGGTACGTGGCGGACGGCCGCGTCGTGCCGTCCCCGCTGAGCCGGCCGAACTGCCAGAACTGCGACGGGCACGTCGTCCGGATCATGCGGGCCGGGCGGGTGTCGTCCGCGCAGAGCCATCTGCACCGGCACGAGGAGCACCGGCACGAGGAGCCGCGGCACCGTCCGGCGGCACCCGTGGCGGACCGGAGTGAGACGCCCCCGCCCGGGGAGGAGGCGGCGGACCGCGCGCAGGAGGCCCACGGCGACCACCACTGGCACCTCTCGGACCTGCTGCACCCCTTCCACCGCAAGGCCGGCTGACAAGGCGGGCTGAGGAGGGCGCGTCCCCGCTGCCGGCGGACGGCGAAGGGTGACGGCCGGCCCCTTCCGTAGGATCGGGTCATGCCTTCGAACGCCGACAAGAACGCGGCGCCCCCGCTTCCGGAGCCGCTCCGGATACCGGTCGCCGACTCCCACACCCACCTCGACATGCAGTCAGGCACGGTCGAGGAGGGTCTGGCCAAGGCCGCGTCGGTGGGTGTGGCGACGGTCGTCCAGGTCGGCTGCGACCTCGGCGGCTCGCGCTGGGCCGCCGAGACGGCCGCCGCGTACGACAGCGTCCACGCGACCGTCGCCCTGCACCCGAACGAGGCGCCGCGCATCGTGCACGGCGACCCCGACGGCTGGTCGCGGCAGGGGGCGCGCGAGCCGGGCGGGGACGCCGCGCTCGACGAGGCCCTGGCCGAGATCGACCGGCTGGCCGCGCTGCCCCAGGTCAAGGGCGTCGGCGAGACCGGGCTCGACCACTTCCGTACCGGACCCGAGGGCAAGGCGGCACAGGAGCGGTCCTTCCGCGCCCACATCGAGATCGCCAAGCGGCACGGCAAGGCCCTCGTCATCCACGACCGGGACGCGCACGCCGACGTCCTGCGCGTCCTCAAGGAGGAGGGCGCCCCCGAGCGGACGGTGTTCCACTGCTACTCGGGCGACGCGGAGATGGCCGAGGTGTGCGCCCGCGCCGGCTACTACATGTCCTTCGCCGGCAACGTCACCTTCAAGAACGCCCAGAACCTGCGGGACGCCCTCGCCGTCGCTCCGCTGGAGCTGGTCCTGGTGGAGACCGACGCGCCCTTCCTGACGCCGGCGCCGTACCGCGGACGGCCCAACGCCCCGTACCTCGTTCCGGTCACGGTGCGTGCGATGGCCGCCGTGCGCGGCATCGACGAGGACACCCTGGCGACGGCGCTCGCGGGCAACACGGCCCGCGCCTTCGACTACTGAGCGCACTCGGAGCGCTTTGGAGGGTGACGGGCGCTCCGCTAGGTTCTGGCCGCGTGAGCGATCTGCGGTACGAGACGTACGAGGCGTACGAGACGTACGAGGCGTACGGCGCATACGAGAACCACGAGGCGTATGAGCCCTACGGGCCGTACAACCCGTACGAGCAGTACGGCCTGTACGAGGGGTACGGGGAGTACGGGGAGTACGGGGAGTGCCTGGGGTACGGGGAGTGCGACCCGTATCAGCAGGTCCAGGTCGGCGTCCTGTACGAGCAGGGCGACCCGTACCGGCAGTACGAGCAGGCCGGTGTCGTCCCCCACGATGTGCACACCGCGCCGACGCTGCCGTACGGGCCCGAGGGACCGCCGTACGCGGACACGTACCGGCCCGCCTACGAGGCCGCCAGCTGGTCGGCCGCGCACGAGCCGACCCAGTTGGTGCCGCTGCCCCGGCAGACCCGGCCGGCCGGAAGCGGTACGGGGAGCGGCACGAGCGGCGGTGGCGGCACGCACCGGGGCGCGCGGCGGCGCAGGGCGCGGTACACGGAGCGGCCGGAGACGAGCGTGCGCCGGCTGCTGCCCCGCGCGCTGGTCGTCGCGTTCCTGGCGGGCGGGACCACCGCGTTCCTCGCCACGGACAAGGCGATCGAGCTCAGCGTCGACGGCAGCGGGCGCAGCCTGCACACCTTCGCCGACGACGTCTCGGGACTGCTGGCCGACGAGGGTGTGCGGCTCGGGCCGCACGACGTGGTGCTGCCCGGCCCCGAGACCGCGCTCACCAGCGGCGACGAGATCACCGTGCGCCGCGGGCGGCCGGTCCGGCTGACGCTCGACGGACAGCGCCGCGAGGTGTGGACGACGGCGCGCACGGTCGAGGAGGCGCTCGCGCAGTGGGGCGTGCGCGCGGAGGGCGCGTATCTGTCGGCCGCGCGCTCGCAGCCCATCGGACGCGCCGGGCTCGCGCTCGACGTGCGCACCGAACGCTCGGTGACCGTCATGGCGGACGGCCGCGCCCGCACGATCCGCACCAACGCGGCGACCGTGCGGGACGCGGTGAACGAGGCCGGGATCATGCTGCGGGGCCAGGACACCACCTCCGTGGCGCCGTCCAGCTTCCCGCGCGACGGGCAGACGGTCACCGTGCTGCGGATCACCGGGAGCCGGGAGACGCGCGAGGAGCTCATCCCGTTCGCCGTACGGCGCACCGCCGACCCGTCCCTGTTCACGGGGACGGAGGTCGTCGAGCGTGCCGGGCAGCCGGGGGTGCGCCGGGTCGTGTACTCCGTGCGTACCGTCAACGGCGTGCGGCAGCGGCCGTGGCGCGTGGAGTCGGAGGTGGTGCGGGCGCCGCGGACGCAGATCGTGAAGGTCGGCACCGGGGCCCACCCGCGGTCGGTGCGGGGCGCCGACCACCTCGACTGGCAGGGGCTCGCGCAGTGCGAGTCCGGCGGCAGGGCGGACGCCGTGGACCCCTCGGGCACGTACGGCGGCCTGTACCAGTTCGACGAGGGCACCTGGCACAGCCTCGGCGGCCGGGGCCGCCCCCAGGACGCCCCGGCGGAGGAACAGACCTACCGCGCGAAAAAGCTGTACGTGACCCGCGGCCCGACCCCCTGGCCCCACTGCGGCACCCGCCTACGGGGCTAGCCACACGGAGGCGGAGGCGACCCCCGCAGTCGGAGCGCGGCCCCTCGGCGGTGGGTGTGGCGGTTGGGCTGGTTGTGTCCCCGTACCCTTGTGCCGTGAGCAGCCCCGCCCCCGACGCCCTTCTGGGCCCCGCCGACATCCGCGAACTGGCGGCCGCACTCGGCGTGCGCCCCACCAAGCAACGCGGCCAGAACTTCGTGATCGACGCGAACACCGTACGCCGTATCGTCCGCACCGCCGACGTCCGGCCCGAGGACGTGGTCGTCGAGGTCGGCCCGGGGCTCGGCTCCCTCACCCTCGCCCTGCTGGAGGCCGCCGAGCGGGTCACCGCCGTCGAGATCGACGACGTGCTCGCCGCCGCGCTGCCCGCGACCGTCGCCGCCCGGATGCCGGACCGCGCCGGCCGTTTCGCGCTGGTGCACTCCGACGCGATGCACGTCACCGAGCTGCCGGGCCCCGCGCCCACCGCGCTGGTCGCGAACCTCCCGTACAACGTGGCCGTGCCCGTCCTGCTGCACATGCTGGAGACCTTCCCGAGCATCGAGCGGACCCTGGTGATGGTGCAGGCGGAGGTCGCCGACCGGCTCGCCGCGGCGCCCGGTTCGAAGGTGTACGGCGTGCCGTCCGTGAAGGCCAACTGGTACGCCGAGGTCAAGCGGGCCGGGGCCATCGGCCGCAATGTCTTCTGGCCCGCGCCCAACGTCGACAGCGGCCTGGTGTCCCTGGTCAGGCGCACGGAACCGATCGCGACCACCGCCACCAGGCGCCAGGTCTTCGCCGTCGTCGACGCGGCCTTCGCCCAGCGCCGCAAGACCCTGCGGGCCGCGCTCGCCGGGTGGGCCGGTTCGGCCGCGGCGGCGGAGGCGGCCCTGGTCGCCGCCGGGGTCTCCCCGCAGGCGCGGGGCGAGTCGCTGACGGTGCAGGAGTTCGCACGGATCGCCGAACACAAGGAGACCGGTAAGTGAGCGTCACCGTACGTGTCCCGGCCAAGGTCAACGCCCAGCTCGCGGTCGGCGCCGCCCGCCCCGACGGCTTCCACGACCTGGCGAACGTCTTCCTCGCGGTCGGCCTGTACGACGAGGTCACGGTCACCGAGGCCGACGAACTGCGCGTGACCTGCGCGGGCCCGGACGCGGGCGAGGTCCCCCTGGACCGTACGAACCTCGCCGCCCGCGCGGCCCTCGTCCTCGCCGAGCGGTACGGCCGCAGCCCCGACGTGCACATCCACATCGCCAAGGACATCCCGGTCGCCGGGGGCATGGCGGGCGGCAGCGCGGACGGCGCGGGCGCGCTGGTGGCCTGCGACGCGCTGTGGGGCACGAACGCCTCCCGCGACGAACTCCTCGACATCTGCGCCGAGCTGGGCAGCGATGTGCCGTTCAGTCTGGTCGGCGGGGCGGCGCTGGGCACCGGGCGCGGGGAGAAGCTGCGCCCGCTGGAGGTCGGCGGCACCTTCCACTGGGTGTTCGCGATGGCCGACGGCGGGCTGTCCACCCCGGCGGTGTTCCGCGAGTTCGACCGGCTCGCCGAGGGCACGGAGATTCCCGAACCGGTCGCCTCCGAGGACCTGTTGGCCGCGCTGGAGAAGGGGGACACCGCCGCCCTGGCCGCCGCGCTGTCCAACGACCTCCAGCCCGCCGCGCTCTCCCTGCGCCCGTCCCTCGCGGACACGCTCACGGCGGGCCGCGCGGCGGGCGCCCTGGCCGGGCTCGTCTCCGGGTCGGGGCCGACCACGGCGTTTCTGGTGGCGGACGCGGAGTCGGCCTTCGCGGTGGCGGAGGCGCTGCGAGCGTCGGGGACCTGCCGTTCGGTGCGTACGGCGTCGGCGCCCGCCCTGGGTGCGACGGTGCTCTGACGGGGCCGTGCGGCTCAGAGCCCGTCGATGGCCGCCAGGTCGATGTCGATGGCGTAGGGCTTCTCGACCTTGATCCGCTCGCGGTGCATGCCGATGTGCACGTATGCCTTCGTCATCGGGTCGACTTCGTAGACGTGGATGACGGGCCTGCCGGTCGCTCCGTTCTCTTCGACACGCCAGAAGTTCGGGATTCCCGCGGCGGCGTATTTCTGCGGCTTGGTCGTGCGGTCGCGGGACTCCGACTCCGGAGAGACGACCTCGACGGCGAGCAGGATGTCCTCGGCCTGGTAGCTCGTCTGGCCCGGTCCGGTGATCGCGTCGGCTCGGAGCACGCTCACGTCGGGTTCGGGACCGTTGCGTTTGTCGAGGATCACCGTCATTTCCCGGCTGACCCTGAATTCGTCGGGCAGACTGCTGCGCAGGCCATCGACGAGCAAGTCGATCACATTGCCGTGGAAACGGCGTTGCGGACCCACGAAGACCAGGCTCCCGTCGATCAGCTCGGTGTGCGGCGGGAGATCCGGCAGCGTGAACAGGTCGTCCACGGTGTAGCCGTCCAGCGGCGGCACCGGCCACTGGACGCGGTGCTCTACGGGCTCGGCGGTCATGGTTCCTCCCATGGACGGGATTCTGCTGCCTGCCCTCCACGGTAGCGGCCCGTTCCCGATCACGTCGTCACAAAGGGTGACGATCGCCTCGCGCGTCGCTCCTCATCTCCGAGGCCCTACGCTTGAAGGCTGACCGACCCCCGCGCACAGGAGTGAAATGGCCGTCAACCTGGTCAATGTCGAGAACGTCAGCAAGGTGTACGGCACACGTGCCCTGCTCGACGGCGTCTCGCTCGGTGTGTCCGAGGGGGACCGGATCGGGGTCGTGGGGCGGAACGGTGACGGCAAGACCACACTGATCCGGATGCTGGCCAGGCTGGAGGGCGCCGACACCGGACGGGTCACGCACGTGGGCGGGCTGCGGCTCGGCGTGCTCACCCAGCACGACTCCCTCGACCCGGAGGCCACCGTCCGCCACGAGGTCATCGGGGACATGGCCGACCACGAGTGGGCGGGCAACGCCAAGGTCAGGGACGTACTGACCGGACTGTTCGGCGGGCTCGACCTGCCGGGCTTCCCCAAGGGCCTCGACACGGTCATCGGTCCGCTCTCCGGCGGTGAGCGGCGGCGGATCGCGCTGGCCAAGCTGCTCATCGAGGAGCAGGACCTGCTCGTCCTGGACGAGCCCACCAACCACCTCGACGTCGAGGGCATCTCCTGGCTGGCCCGGCATCTGCGCGAGCGCCGCTCCGCGCTGGTGTGCGTCACCCACGACCGCTGGTTCCTCGACCAGGTCTGCACCCGTATGTGGGACGTGCAGCGCGGGGCCGTCTACGAGTACGAGGGCGGCTACTCCGACTACGTCTTCGCCCGCGCCGAACGCGAGCGCATCGCCGCCACCGAGGAGGTCAAGCGGCAGAACCTGATCCGCAAGGAGCTGGCCTGGCTGCGGCGCGGCGCCCCCGCCCGCACCTCCAAGCCCCGCTTCCGCGTGGAGGCCGCCAACGAGCTGATCGCCGACGTGCCGCCGCCCCGCGACAGCAGCGAGCTGATGAAGTTCGCCTCCTCCCGCCTCGGCAGGACGGTCTTCGACCTGGAGGACATCACCGTCCAGGCCGGCCCCAAGGTGCTGCTCAAGCACCTCACCTGGCAGCTCGGTCCGGGCGACCGGATCGGTCTCGTCGGCGTCAACGGCTCCGGGAAGACCTCCCTGCTGCGGGCCATGACGGCCGCCGCCCGCACCGAGGGCGAGGCACAGCCCTCCGACGGCCGGATCGCCGTCGGCAGGACCGTGAAGCTCGCCTACCTCTCCCAGGAGGTCGCCGAACTCGACCCCGACTGGCGGGTCCTGGAGGCCGTGCAGCGGGTGCGCGAGCGCGTCGACCTCGGCAAGGGGCGGGAGATGACCGCCGGGCAGCTGTGCGAGACGTTCGGCTTCGGCAAGGAGAAGCAGTGGACGCCGGTGGGCGACCTGTCCGGCGGTGAGCGGCGGCGGCTGCAACTGCTGCGCCTGCTCATGGACGAGCCCAACGTGCTCTTCCTCGACGAGCCCACCAACGACCTCGACATCGAGACCCTCACACAGCTCGAGGACCTCCTCGACGGCTGGCCCGGGTCGATGATCGTCATCTCCCACGACCGCTTCTTCGTCGAGCGCACCACCGACACGGTGTACGCGCTCCTCGGCGACGGCGCGCTGCGGATGCTGCCGCGCGGCATCGACGAGTACCTGGAGCGGCGGCAGCGGATGGAGCAGCAGGCCGCGGCCGCCGCCCCGGTCCCGGCGCCCGCCGCCGAGCAGGCCGCGCCCGAGCGGAGCGCCGCCGAACTGCGCGCGGCGAAGAAGGAACTCCAGAAGATCGAGCGGCAGTTGGACCGTGTCTCCGAGAAGGAGTCCACGCTGCACGCGCGGATCGCCGAGCACGCCACCGACTTCGCGAAGGTCGCCGAACTCGACGCCGAGCTGCGCGCGTTGACGGGGGAGCGGGAGGAGCTGGAGATGCGCTGGCTCGAACTCGCCGAGGACGCGTAGCGATCGGCCGGCGCGCCGGGGCGTACGCACGCGCCGTGTGAACGGGACGTGTCGGTTTTCCGGAGAGGGGTCCCCCGGGCCCGCCACGCATAACGGGCGCGTCACGGGCCGGTCCTCCCTTGGGAACAGGGGCTGACGCGCACCGGTGACGGCCGGGTCGCGAGTGATAGGAATGAGCCGTCCGGGAACTTTCCCGGACGGCTCTGGGTGCGTCGAGACCTCAGGGCGTGGCTAGAAAGCAGTGATTGAGGGGGAAGCGCGCTGATGTCCCAGCCGCCCAGCCGGCCGCCCCAGGGCGGCTTCGGAGCACCGCAGGATCAGCCGCAGCAACCGCAGGAACAGCCGCCGCAGTCCGGCGGTTTCGGTCCCCCGCAGCCGCCTCCCCAGCAGACCCCGCCGCCCCAGGCCCCGCCGGCCCAGGGCGGCTTCGGCGCGCCCCAGGACCCGCGCCGGGCCGCGCCCGCGCCCCCGGCCCAGCCGCCGCAGACCCCGCCCCCGCCCGCGGGACCGCCGCAGCCCCAGCCCGGCTACGGCTATCCGCAGCAGCCCGGGCCCTATGCCCAGCCCGGCCCGTACGGAGCGCCCGCCGCGCCCGGGCCGTACGGACCGCCCCAGCAGCCCGGTCCGTACGGTCAGCCCCAGCAGCCCGGTCCGTACGGTCAGCCCCAGCAGCCGGGACCGTACGGGCAGCCCGGCAACGGCTATCCGCAGCAGCCGCACTTCGCGGGCGCGCCCGGCACCCCGCCCCCCGGCGGCTCCGGCGGCCCGTTCAAGGGCAGGACCGCGGTCGTCATCGGCGCCGCGGTGGCCGCCCTGCTCGTCGTCGGCGTCAGCGTGTGGGCCTTCGGCGGCGACGACGACGGCAAGAAGCCGGTCGCCGGTGCGAGCGACGACGCGAAGCCCTCGAAGTCCGCCGCCTCCGACGCCCCGGTCGACCCCGGCGACGGCAGCGGCGACGGCAAGGGGGAGACGGAGGACCTCAACGCGGGCCGCAAGTCCGGCGAGGCGAAGGTGCTCTGGTACAAGGAGGCGCCCTCCGCGCCCGGTGGCGGCGCCGAGGCCCCCGGTATGTGGATCACCGGCAGGGCGGCGGTGAAGGCGGCGTACAAGCAGGTCTTCGCCTACAACGTCGCCGACGGGAAGCCCACCTGGGAACCGATCACGTTCCCGGAGAAGATCTGCGCGGTGACACCGCGGAAGACGGCCGACGACAAGGTGGTCGTGGCCTACATGAGCGGCAGCAGCGACCGCGCCAAGTGCAACCAGCTCCAGCAGATCGACCTGAACACCGGGGCGAAGGGCTGGACGGCCGAGGTCGCGGACGGCGAGCTGTTCGACAGCACGATCACCATCGAGATGACCGTGGCCGGCAAGACCCTGATGGTGGGCCGTTCGCAGTCGGGCACGGCGTACGACATCGACAGCGGCAAGAAGCTGTTCGACAAGCGGCGTTACGGCGACGCCTGCTTCCCCGGCGCCTTCGCGGGCGGTGCCCGGCTGATCTCGGTGGCGTCCTGCGGGGCAGGCCGTTCCAACGAGCACGACGAGGTGCAGGAGCTCGACCCCGCCACCGGCGCGGTCAGGTGGACCAAGAAGATCCCCAAGAACTGGTCGGTCGAGCGGGTCTACTCCGTCGACCCGGTGGTCCTGTACTCGGTCGACAAGGACAAGAAGCACTGGAACATCTCGACGCTGGGCAGCGGCGGCGCCATCCGTTCCCAGGTGGACAGCAAGGCGAAGTTCAACGCCCAGTGCGGCTGGGCGATCCTCGCCCGCAACCTCCAGGGCTGCCAGGCCGTCGCCGCCGACGCCGGCACCCTCTACCTGCCCACCGACGTCACCACGGGCGCCAACGAGATCGTCGCCATCGACCTCGCCACCGGCAAGGAGAAGTGGCGCGTGAAGTCCCCGACGGACACCTCGATGATGCCGCTCAAGGCGGAGAACGGTCAGCTCGTCGTGTACGTCGAGCCGTCGTACGGCGAGGGCGGCCAGGTCGTGTCCGTGGCGACGGCGGGCTCGGCCCACACCCCGGTGAAGCTGCTGCAGAACCCGGAGGGCACCGCGTCGATCGAGAACGGCTTCTACTCGCGGGCTGTCGACTGGGTCGACGGACGCCTCTACCTCTCCACCACCCGGCTGAGCGGAAAGGCCGACACGAAGGAGAAGCTGATGCTCGCCTACGGCAAGTGAGCCCGGCCGGGCCGCGTCCCACGCGGCCGGCGCCGCACGCCGTTCCGGCCACCCGGCTTCCCCGTCGTCCCGTCCCGCTCAGCCTTTCCGAGGTGCACTTGTCATGACCCAGCCGCCCCCGCCGCCCAACCAGCCGCCGCAGCACGGCGGTTACGGCACGCCTCAGGGCCCGCCGCCGCAGCAGCCCGTACCGCCCGGCCAGCCCGTGCCGCCCGCGCAGTCTCCGCAGACGCCGCCCGCGGGTGGTCCGGACCTCGCCAAGTCCCCCCAGCCCGCGCCCGGTTACGGCTACCCGCAGGCACCGCCGCCGCAGGGCGCCGGGCAGACGCCGCCCCCGGCCGGACCGCCGCAGCCCCCGTCCGGCTACGGCTACCCGGGAGGGCAGCCGAACCCCTACGCCCAGCCTCCCGCCGGGCAGCCGAACCCGTACGGCGCCCAGCAGCCCGGCTACGGCTACCCCGCCCAGCCGCCGACCGTGCCGGTGCAGCCGCAGGTCGGACAGCCCGGCGGCGGCCGGAAGGTCAACGCCCAGGTGGCGATGATCGTCTCGACCGTCGTCGTGATCGCGCTCATCATCGGCACCGGCATCTGGTACTCGCACCGTTCCGACGGCGGCAAGCAGGACACCGCGAACTCCAGCGGCGGCACCGGCGGCAAGGGGGACGACGGCAAGCCGGTCTCCGGCGGCACGGAGAAGGCGCCGTCCGACCCGACCGCCAAGGTCCTCTACCAGGTGCCGATGCCCGAGGTGAGCGACCTGGTCACCACCAGCGGCTCCTGGCTCACCGGCAAGGCGTACGTCAAGACCGGCGTCGCCGAGGTCGTCGGCTACGACCGGGACAAGGGCACCAAGCTGTGGACGATCACGCTGCCCGGCCCGGTGTGCCAGGCCAGCCTCCACGCCACCGCGGACGACCGCACGGCGATCGTCTACGAGCCCGCCATGCCGACCAAGGACCAGCCCACGCACGGCTGCAGCCAGGTCGCGGCGATCGACCTCGACGCCGGCCGGAAGCTGTGGACGCAGACCGTCAAGTCCGGTGACCAGCCCATCAGGCTCGACAACGTCACCGTCAGCGGCGCCACGGTCGCCGTGGGCGGCACCGGCGGCGGCGCCGCCTTCGGCATCGCGGACGGCAAGGCCCTGTGGGCCCCGAAGGCGGCCGACACCTGCTACGACGCCGGGTACGGCGGCGGCGCGAAGCTGGTCGCGGTGCGCAAGTGCGGCCAGTACGGGCAGCGCCAGCTGCACATCCAGACCATCGACCCGAAGTCCGGCAAGGTGATCTCGGATTACACGATGTCGCAGGGCATCGAGTACGCCGCGATCGTCTCGACCGATCCGCTCGTCGTGGCCGCCGACGTCGGCCAGAGCGCGGGCGACGGCAGCGGCATCTCCGACTTCTTCTCCATCGACAACGCGACCGGCAAGCTGCGCGCCCACATCTCGGCGCCCGGCGACACCTACGCGGCCCGCTGCGACGGCATCAGCAGGATCGAGGACTGCCACGGCCTCGCGGTCGGCAACGACCGGCTGTACGTGCCCACCGAGGACCACGACGGCAGCCAGGAGTTCCGCAAGACCAACGAGGTCGTCGCCTTCGACCTCGGCACCGGCAAGCAGACCGGCCAGCGCGCCGACGCGGGCGACGGCTACCACATCCACCCGCTGCGCATGGACGGCCCCGACGTCATCGCGTACAAGACCCCGCCCTACGACAAGGGCGGCCAGATCGTGAGCATCGACGGCAGCAGCTTCAAGCAGACCAGGCTGCTGGAGAACCCGGCCTCGCGGGACGTGCGCGACATCGAGACCTCCATGTCCCCGGAGCGCGCGGAGTTCCTCTACTCCCAGGGCCACCTCTACATGTCGTCGATCTACGCCCGCAAGGCGTCGTCCTCGCTCGGCAAGGACTACCTGGCGGTGGCCTTCGGAACGGCCGGCGCCCCCGCACGACCCCCGACATGAGTTTTGAATGCGAGGAATGCGAAAAGGTCGCTGATCCGGGGCACTTCTCGCCGGTAGGGCAGCGCGACGTCGAACAAGCGTGTAGCTTCCGGGGGCATGACGGGCGGCGTGCCGGGGGGCCGCCGCCCGGGCGGGATGTGGACATCCGTGGGGGACTGGGGGGCTTGATGGGAGTGCGGCTCATGGTGGTCGACGACCACCGGCTACTGGCCGAGGCGCTGGCTTCGGCGCTGAAGCTGCGCGGACACCGTGTGCTGGCCGCCGCCGCGCCGGCCGCGGGGGCGGCGGATCTGGTGATCAGCCGCGCACCGGAGGTGTGCCTGCTGGGCACGGCGATACCGGCCGAGCCCGGTACCTTCGAACCGGTGGTGAAGATCAAGCAGGAGCGTCCGCAGGTCGCGGTGGTCGTGCTCGGCCCGGTCCCGTCGCCGCGCGGTATCGCGGCCGCCTTCGCGGCGGGGGCCTCGGGGTACGTACGCCACGACGAGCGCATCGAGGGCGTCGAGCGGGCGATCATCAAGGCGAGGGCGGGCGAGGCCGCCGTCGCCCCGCAGCTCCTCCAGGGCGCCTTCGGCGAGTTGCTGAACCCCGCCGCCCCACAGGACGACGAGGGCCAGCGCCTGCTGCGCATGCTCACCCCGCGCGAGGTGGAGGTGCTGGTCCGGGTCGCCGAGGGCGAGGACACCCGCCTGATCGCGGCCGGTATGGGCATCGCCCCCAGCACCGCCCGGACCCATGTCCAGCGCGTCCTGATGAAGCTCGGCGTGGGCTCGCGGCTGGAGGCGGCGGCCCTGGCGGCCCGCACCGGCCTGCTCGACCGGGCGGGCCCGCTGACGTGACTCCGTCGTCCGGCCCGGCTCTCCCGCGCCGGACGGGGGCGCCCGGGTCACCTGCTCTCTTGCGAAACGCGGGGCCGATCCGACGCTGAACTGCACCCGGCGCGGGTTCCGGCTCAAGGACGGGCGGCTGCACCTGGCGGGCGGGCTCGTCCTGACCGTGGTGTGGTCCCGTCCCCTCCCGGCCGAACCCTCCTCGGTGCGCGTCTACCGCGACCACCTCGGCCACTGGTACGCCTCGTTCGTCGTCCCCGCCCGTATCGAGCCACTCCCGTCGACCGGTGCGGTGATCGGCATCGACTGGGGCGTCAAGGAGACCGCCACCACCACCTCCTACGCCCACGACCTCCCCCACGCTCAGCACGGCCAGAGGTCCCAGGCCGAGCTGGGCCGGTACGACCGGATGATGGCCCGCCGCAGGCCGAAGAAGGGGCAGGCCGCGTCGAACGGATATCGGGAGGCGACGAAGTGGTGGGCGAAGACCTACGCGAAGATCGCCCGGCAGCGCCAGGACACCGCCCGCAAGTGGGCGAAGAAAGTCGTGCGCGACCACGATGCGATCGCGGTGGAGGACTTCCGGCCCAAGTTCCTCGCGAAGACGACCATGGCGCGCAAGGCGGCGGACGCCGCGATCGGCGCCACCAAGCAGGCCCTGATCGAGATGGGCCGCAAGCACGGGCGGGACGTATAGGGGTGTGGTGAGTTGTGGCGTGTTATGTTTGATTGTGTTGGGTGATTGGGTGCCGACGGGGGCGGGCTCGCGGACCGGTGGCCCGGGGACCAGTAGGGAGTCCGACAGTGAAGAAGACCTCGACCTGGCTGGCCGACGGTCGTGAGCTCATCTACTACGACCTGCGGGACGACACCGTGCGCGAGGCGGTTGACCGGCGCCCGCTGGAACGGACGGTCACCACCTCGGAGGTCCGCCGGGACGCGCTGCTCGGCGACGCGGTCGCCGTCGCCTCCCACCGCCAGGGCCGCACCTACCACCCGCCGGCCGGCGAGTGCCCGCTGTGCCCCTCCAGCGGCGACCGTCTGAGCGAGATCCCCGACTCCTCCTACGACGTGGTGGTCTTCGAGAACCGCTTCCCCTCGCTGGCCGGCGACCTCGGCCGCTGCGAGGTCGTCTGCTTCACCCCCGACCACGACGCCTCATTCGCCGACCTGAGCGAGCGCCAGGCGCGGCTGGTCCTGGACGCGTGGACGGACCGCACCGCTGAGCTGTCCCGACTGCCCTCCGTGAAGCAGGTGTTCTGCTTCGAGAACCGCGGCGCCGAGATCGGCGTGACGCTGGGGCACCCGCACGGGCAGATCTACGCCTACCCCTTCACCACCCCGCGCACCGCGCTGATGCTGCGCTCACTGGCGGCCCACCGGGAGGCCACCGGCGGGGAGAACCTCTTCGACGCGGTCCTGGCACGGGAGTCGGCCGGCGAGCGGGTCGTCGTCGAGGGCGAGCACTGGGTGGCGTTCGTGCCGTACGCGGCGCACTGGCCCTACGAGGTCCACCTCTACCCCCGGCTCCGCGTCCCCGACCTGCGCGGACTCGACGAGGCCACGCGCGCGGAGTTCCCCGGGATCTACCTCGATCTGCTGCGGCGCTTCGACCGGCTGTTCGGTGAGGGCGACCCGCCGACGCCGTACATCGCGGCCTGGCACCAGGCGCCCTTCGGCGCGCTGGACGAGTTCGACGGCGTCACGCGCGACGACTTCGCGCTCCACCTCGAGCTTTTCACCATCCGCCGCACTTCCGGCAAGCTGAAGTTCCTCGCGGGTTCCGAGTCCGGCATGAACGTGTTCATCAACGACGTGCCGCCGGAGCGCGCGGCGCAGCGACTGCGGGAGGTAGCGGGTTCATGAGCGGGAAGTACCTGGTGACGGGTGGCGCGGGCTACGTCGGCGGTGTGGTCGCCCAGCACCTCCTTGAGGCCGGTCACGAGGTCGTCGTGCTCGACAACCTCTCCACCGGCTTCCGCGCGGGCGTGCCCGCGGGCGCCTCCTTCGTCGAGGGCGACATCCAGGACGCCGCCAAGTGGCTGGACCCCTCCTTCGCCGGGGTGCTGCACTTCGCCGCGTTCTCGCAGGTCGGCGAGTCGGTGGTGAAGCCTGAGAAGTACTGGGCCAACAACGTCGGCGGCACGATGGCCCTGCTCGCCGCGATGCGCGGGGCGGGCGTGCGCACGCTGGTCTTCTCGTCCACGGCGGCGACCTACGGCGAGCCGGAGCAGGTGCCGATCACCGAGACGGCCCCGACCCGGCCCACCAACCCCTACGGCGCCTCCAAGCTCGCCGTCGACCACATGATCGCCGGTGAGGCGGCGGCCCACGGCCTGGGCGCGGTCTCGCTGCGCTACTTCAACGTGGCCGGCGCGTACGGCGCGTACGGCGAACGCCACGAGCCCGAGTCGCACCTGATCCCGCTGGTCCTCCAGGTCGCCCAGGGCAGGCGGGAGGCGATCTCCGTCTACGGCGACGACTATCCGACCCCGGACGGCACCTGCGTGCGCGACTACATCCACGTGGCCGACCTCGCGGAGGCCCATCTGCTGGCCCTGGACGCGGCCCGGCCCGGCGAGCACCTGGTGTGCAACCTCGGCAACGGCAGCGGCTTCTCGGTGCGCGAGGTCGTCGAGACCGTCCGCCGGGTCACCGGCCACCCCGTCCCCGAGGCCGTCGCCCCGCGCCGGGCCGGCGATCCGGCGGTCCTGGTCGCCTCGGCGGCCGCCGCCCGCGAAAAGCTCGGCTGGAACCCGTCCCGCACCGATCTCGCGGGTATCGTCGCGGATGCCTGGGAGTTCGCGCAGCACATCGCAAGGGAGCGGTAAGTGGGGGCACTTGAGGTCCGAGAAGACTTCATCGAGCTGTACGGCGCCGAGCCGGAGGGGGTCTGGGCGGCGCCGGGCCGCGTCAACCTGATCGGTGAGCACACCGACTACAACGACGGCTTCGTGATGCCCTTCGCGCTGCCGCACGTGACGACGGCCGCGGTCGCGCGCCGCGACGACGGCGTACTGCGGCTGCACTCGGCGGACGTGCCGGGAGGGCCGGTGGAACTGCGGCTCGACGAGCTGACCCCGGAGTCCGACCGCGACTGGACCGCCTACCCGGCGGGCGTGGTCTGGGCCCTGCGCGAGGCGGGCCACAAGGTGACCGGAGCGGACGTCCACCTGACGTCGACGGTCCCCACGGGCGCCGGGCTGTCCTCCTCCGCGGCCCTGGAGGTCGTGGTCGCCCTGGCCCTGAACGACCTCTACGCCCTGGGCCTGAAGGGCTGGCGACTGGCCCGCCTGTGCCAGCGCGCCGAGAACGTCTACGTCGGCGCCCCGACCGGGATCATGGACCAGACCGCCTCGGCCTGCTGCGAGGCGGGCCACGCGCTGTTCCTGGACACCCGGGACCTGTCCCAGCGTCAGGTCCCCTTCGACCTGGCCGCCGAGGGCCTGCGGCTGCTGGTCGTCGACACCCGGGTCGAGCACGCGCACAGCGGCGGCGAGTACGGCCGCCGCCGGGCGGGCTGCGAGAAAGGCGCGGCGCTGCTGGGCGTGGACGCCCTGCGGGACATCCCCCACGACGGGCTGGACGCCGCGCTGGCCGAGCTGGCCGGCGAGGAGGAGGTGGCCCGGCTGGTCCGCCACGTCGTCACCGAGAACGGGCGGGCGGAACGGGTGGTGTCCCTCCTGGAGGCGGGCGACATCAGGGCGATCGGCCCGATCCTGACCGAGGGCCACGCCTCCCTGCGCGACGACTTCCGCGTCTCCTGCCCGGAACTGGACCTGGTCGTCGACACGGCCCTCGCCTCCGGCGCCCTGGGCGCCCGCATGACGGGCGGCGGCTTCGGCGGCTCGGCGATCGTCCTGACGGCCTCCGCCGAAGTCCCCACCCTCACCAAGGCAATAGAAGAGGCCTTCACCAAGGCGACCCACACACCCCCACGAGTCTTCGAGGCGATCCCTTCAGCAGGCGCCCGCCGACTGTCCTGACACCCGCCACCGGCGATGCCGGGCCGTGGGTTCGTGCTTCGACCTACGCCCTGACCGGTACCCACCGTGACCGGCTCAAGCTCGACGTGCCCTGCGAGATCGACATCGACGTCACCACGGAGTCGCTCGACGCGTTCTGAGGGTCGTCGGCCGTTCAGGGCAGGGGTTTGATCATGGTGTATTCGGTGACTCCCGGGGGGTAGTCGGGGATCGCGCAGACCACCTTGTAGTGGTGCCTGCGGTAGAAGCCGCGGGCCTGGAAGTCCCAGGTCTCCAGGCGGGCGGCGGTGCAGGCGCGGTCTCGGTGGGCGATGCGTTCTGCGCGGGCCAGGAGACGGGAGCCGAGGCCCGTGCCGCGGTGGGGGGCGTCGACCCAGAGGTGGGTCACGTGCAGCCAGGTCGCCCAGGTGTGGCCCACCAGGCCGCCCGCCAGCTCGCCGGAGTCGTTCAACGCCCAGAGGTGGAGGGGGACTTCCCGGGCGGCCGGGGTTCCGCGCAGGTCGGCGATGAACGGCGAGGCCGCGGTGTTCGTGTCACGGAGGCGGGAGCGGAGCAGATCGCGGCGCTCTTTGTCGACTTCTGCCTCAATACGAAACATGCGGCACACCCTAAACGCGTCGGCCGGTCAGTTCTGCGAATTGCCTTCCCCTCCTGCCCGCCGCCCGTACTCTGATGAGCGGCACCGGTGGGGGCCGGTGCTGGTCAGGGGGGCGAGAGGGCTCGGGCGAGACAGCGTCGGGCGCGGAGGCGGTCCGGTACGGCGAGCGCCGTCCGGCCACTCGGCCCCGGACGTCGGGCCCGCGCCCTCCGCGTTCTCCGGCGCCGGGAGACTCCCCTGCTCTGACCAGGAGCGAGGGGAAGGGGGTTTTCAGTGGTTCGTGTCCGAGTCCTGGTCGTCGACGACCACCGCATCTTCGCCGAGTCGCTCGCCGCGGCCCTGGCCGCCGAGCCCGACGTGGAGGTGTCCGCGGCCGGCTCCGGCCCGGCGGCGCTGCGCTGTCTGGAGCGGGCGGCCGCCGAGGGCCGCCGCTTCGACGTCGTGCTCGTCGACTCCGACCTCGGCGGCAACGTCCCCGGGGCCCGCCCCGCCGTTCCCGTGCGGGAGGGCGACGAGGACGGACTCGTGGACGGCATCTCCCTGGTCGCGGGGGTGCGGGCGGCCCAGCCCGGGGTGCGGACCGTCGTACTCGCCGAGAAGGACGACCCGCGCCGCGCCGCGCTCGCCCTCCAGGCCGGCGCCTGCGGCTGGGTCGCCAAGGACTGCTCGCTGTCCCGGCTGCTCACCGTCATCCGCGGGGTCCTGCGCGACGAGACCCATCTGCCGCCCGCCCTGCTCACCGGCGTGCTGCGGGAGCTGACCGCCGCCCGCAAGCACCGCACCGAGAGCGAACGCCTGGTGGAGTCGCTGACCCCGCGCGAGCGTGAGGTGCTGCGCTGCATGGTCGCGGGGCTCGGCCGCAAGGCCGTCGCCGAGCGGCTCTACCTGTCCCCGCACACCGTGCGCACCCATATGCAGAACGTCCTGGGCAAGCTCGGCGTGCACTCGACCCTGGCCGCCGTGGCCCTGGCCCGCCGGGCCGGGGTGGGGCCGGCCGATCTGGGACCCGCGGGGCCGATCGGGGTGGAGCAGAGCAGCAGCGCCTGACCCGGCGCCCCCTCAGCCGGGGATGTTGTCGAACGGGGCGGTCAACTGGCGCAGCAGTCCGGCCAGTTCACCGCGCTGCGCGGTCGACAGCTCGGCAAGCAGCGCGCGCTCCTGGTCCAGGAGCCCGGCCAGGGACCGGTCGGCGCGGTCCCGGCCCTCGTCCGTCAGCCGGACCAGCACCCCGCGCCGGTCGCTGGGGTCGGGGAGCCGCTCCACCAGGCCCTTCTTGGCCAGCCGGTCGATGCGGTTCGTCATCGTGCCCGAGGTGACCAGCGTCTGGGTCAGCAGCTGCCCGGGGGAGAGCTGGTACGGCGAGCCCGCGCGCCTGAGCGCCGTCAGGACGTCGAACTCCCAGGGCTCCAGGCTGTGCTCGGAGAAGGCCAGCCGGCGTGCGCGGTCCAGGTGCCGGGCCAGCCTGCTCACCCGGCTGAGCACCTCGAGCGGTTCCACGTCGAGGTCCGGGCGCTCCCGGCGCCATGCTGCGACCAGCCGATCGACCTCGTCCTCCATGGCGATCAGTGTAGTGGTTGTGTCGACGTGAAGTCTCTTGGCGTCAAGTCTCTTGACGTCGAGATAGATGCCGGGGAGAGTGGTGAGCGCAGCCGCCGACGACCACCCGCACCACGTCCCGCACCTCCTGGAGGCCGCCATGTCCGCCCAGAGTCCCGCCTGGGACCCCGCCCAGTACCTGCGCCACGCCGGACACCGGGCCCGCCCCTTCGCCGACCTCCTCGCCCGCGTCCCCGCGCTGCCCGGTGACTCGCCCCGCATCGCCGACCTCGGCTGCGGCCCCGGCAACGTCACCGTCCTGCTCGCCGACCGCTGGCCCACCGCGCACATCACCGGCTACGACAACTCCCCGGAGATGCTCGACAAGGCCGTGGTCGACCACCAGGGCCCCACCCCCGGCGGCGGCCGCCTCGACTTCGAGCCCGCCGACGCCCGCGCCTGGACCCCCGGCGAGCCGTACGACCTGATCGTCAGCAACGCCACGCTCCAGTGGGTGGCCGGGCACCCGGACCGCTTCGCCGACTGGGTGGCGGGGCTGCGTCCCGGCGGCACCTTCGCCTTCCAGGTGCCCGGCAACTTCTCCGCTCCCAGCCACCGGCTCATGCGCGAACTCGCCGGCTCCACACGCTGGCGCGACCGGCTCGGGGACACCCTGCGCCACGCGGACGCGGTGCTCTCCCCCGAGGCCTACCTGGAGCGGTTGACCGGCCTCGGCTGCGCGGCCGACGTCTGGGAGACCACGTACATCCATCTGCTGACCGGCGAGGACCCGGTCCTCGACTGGGTGAAGGGCACCGGTCTGCGGCCCGTGCTCACCGCCCTCGCCGACGATCCGGCGGCCCGCGAGGAGTTCCTGGCCGAGTACCGCACCGCCCTGCGCGAGGCCTACCCGGCCGGACCGCACGGCACCCCGTTCCCCTTCCGCCGCGTCTTCGCGGTCGCCACCAAGGAGGCCTGAACCATGCTCGCCGCCCTCGACCACGTCCAGCTCGCCGCCCCGCCCGGCTCCGAGGACGACCTGCGGGCGTACTACGCCGGGGTCCTCGGCATGACCGAGGTCCCGAAGCCGCCGGTACTGGCCGCGCGCGGCGGCTGCTGGTTCGAGGCCGGCGCCGTCCGGCTGCACCTGGGTGTCGAGCGGGCCTTCCGCCCCGCCCGGAAGGCCCATCCGGGGCTCGGGGTGACAGGCATCGAGGCCTTCGCCGCCCGGCTCACGGCGCACGGCGCGAAGGTCGTCTGGGACGACAACCTTCCGGGCCACAGGCGGTTCTACTCCGAGGACTCCGTCGGCAACCGTCTGGAGTTCCTGGAACCGCTCTAGGACTTGCGGTGCCCGATCAGCCGGGGCCGGGGCTCCAGCCCGTCGAGGCCGTGCCAGGCCAGGTTCACCAGGTGGGCGGCGACCTCCGCCTTCTTCGGGCGGCGCACGTCCAGCCACCACTGGCCGGTCAGGGCGACCATGCCGACCAGCGCCTGCGCGTACAGCGGGGCGAGCTTCGAGTCGAAGCCGCGGGACTTGAACTCGCGGCCCAGGATGTCCTCCACCTGGGTGGCGATGTCGGAGATCAGGGAGGCGAAGGACCCCGTCGACTGGGGGATGGGGGAGTCACGGACCAGGATGCGGAAGCCGTCCGTGTACTCCTCGATGTAGTCCAGCAGGGCGAACGCCGCCTGCTCGCACAGCTCGCGGGGGTGGCCCGCGGTCAGCGAGCCGGTCACCATGTCGAGGAGGCGCCGCATCTCGCGGTCGACCACCACCGCGTACAGGCCCTCCTTGCCGCCGAAGTGCTCGTACACCACCGGCTTGGACACCCCGGCCTTGGCCGCGATCTCCTCCACCGAGGTGCCCTCGAAACCCTTCGCCGCGAACAGCGTGCGACCGATCTCCAGCAGTTGCTGGCGGCGCTCGGCACCGGTCATACGGGTACGGCGCGTGCGCCGCGGCTTTTCATTGCTGGAAGTGCTGGAGTCGGTCGCCACGCCGTCAATCATGCCGCCTCGGCGGTCTTCCTCCGGCGCCGGGAGCCGCCCTGCTCGTCGTTGCGGCGGGAATCGATACGCGAGCGTGACGGCCAGCGCACGTCGTGGGCCCAGCCGAGCAACTCGAACCAGCGGATGATCCGGGCCGAGGAGTCGATCTGGCCGCGCTCCACGCCGTGCCGGGCGGAGGTCGGGTCGGCGTGGTGCAGGTTGTGCCAGGACTCGCCGCAGGACAGGATCGCCAGCCACCACACGTTGCCGGAGCGGTCCCGCGACTTGAACGGGCGCTTGCCGACCGCGTGGCAGATGGAGTTGATCGACCAGGTCACGTGGTGCAGCAGCGCCACCCGGACCAGCGAGCCCCAGAAGAACGCGGTGAACGCGCCCCACCACGACATCGTGACCAGGCCGCCGATCAGCGCCGGCAGCAGCAGCGACACCGCCGTCCACAGGATGAACTGACGGGAGATCGTCCGCATGGTCCGGTCGTTGATCAGGTCCGGGGCGTACTTGTCCTGCGGCGTCTGCTCCTCGTCGAACATCCAGCCGACATGGGCCCACCACAGGCCCTTCAGCAGCGCCGGTACCGTCTCGCCGTACCGCCACGGGGAGTGCGGATCACCCTCGTGGTCGGAGAACTTGTGGTGCCTGCGATGGTCGGCGACCCAGCGGACCAGGGGTCCCTCGACCGCCATCGACCCCGCGATCGCCAGCGCGATCTTCAAGGGCCGCTTCGCCTTGAACGAGCCATGCGTGAAATGCCGGTGGAAACCGATCGTGATGCCGTGACAGCCGAGGAAGTAGAAGAAGACCAGCAGGCCGAGGTCCAGCCAGCTCACCCCCCAGCCCCATGCCAGCGGCACCGCGGCGAGCAGTGCGAGGAACGGAACGGTGATGAAGAGCAGCAGCGTGACCTGCTCGATCGAACGCTTCTGCTCACCTCCGAGGGTGGCGGAGGGAAGAGAGGTGTCGGTCGCCTTCGGGGCGTCGTCGATCACATCGGAGCTTGTGGTCATGGGCGTCCCCTGTGGGGTCGAGGGTCGAGACGGGTCGTCGGGGTCAGGGAACCGGTCAGCTCCCTACGGTTCCGTAACCTACGGCGTCGTAAGTATGGCAGCGCGTCGCGCCGCGGCAAGAGCCCCTGGTCTGCGCGTCCCCCGCGACACCTAGACTTGGAGGCGGTCGGACAGCGCGGTCCGCTCTGAAGAATTCCTTCCCGGACGCTCGGCCCGTAAGCGGCAGCCGCCGCGCGGCACCCGTCCGGGTCCCCTCCCAGACGTGCTTCAACCCGCAAGGAGCCGCACCTGTGAGCAGTGCCGACGACCAGACGACGACCAGCGCCGAGCTGCGTGCCGACATCCGCCGATTGGGTGACCTGCTCGGGGAGGCCCTGGTGCGCCAGGAAGGCCCCGAACTGCTCGACCTGGTCGAGAGGGTCCGCCGCCTCACCCGGGAGGACGGTGAGGCCGCCGCCGAACTGCTGCGCGGCATCGAACTCGACACCGCGGCCAAGCTGGTCCGCGCCTTCTCCACCTACTTCCATCTGGCGAACGTGACCGAACAGGTGCACCGCGGACGCGAACTGCGCGTCCGGCGGGCCGCGGAGGGCGGGCTGCTGGCCCGCACCGCCGACCGCCTCAAGGACGCCGACCCGGAGCACCTGCGGGAGACCGTCCGGCACCTCAACGTCCGCCCGGTGTTCACCGCCCACCCCACCGAGGCCGCCCGCCGCTCGGTGCTCAACAAGCTCCGGCGCATCGCCGCGCTCCTGGAGGCCCCGGTCGCCGAGTCCGACCGCCGCCGCCTGGACACCCGGCTGGCGGAGAACATCGACCTCGTCTGGCAGACCGACGAACTCCGCGTGGTCCGCCCCGAACCCGCCGACGAGTCCCGCAACGCCATCTACTACCTCGACGAACTCCACGCGGGCGCCGTCGGCGACGTCCTGGAGGACCTCACCGCCGAACTGGAGCGCGTCGGCGTCAAGCTGCCCGACGAGACCCGGCCCCTCACCTTCGGCACCTGGATCGGCGGCGACCGCGACGGCAACCCCAACGTGACCCCCGAGGTCACCTGGGACGTGCTGATCCTCCAGCACGAGCACGGCATCAACGACGCCCTCGACATGATCGACGAGCTGCGCGGCTTCCTGTCCAACTCGATCCGCTACACCGGCGCCACCGACGCGTTGCTCCAGTCCCTCCGCACCGACCTGGAGAACCTGCCGGAGATCAGCCCCCGCTACAAGCGGCTCAACGCCGAGGAGCCCTACCGGCTCAAGGCCACCTGCATCCGCCAGAAGCTCGTCAACACCAAGCAGCGCCTGGCCACCGGCACCCCGCACGAGACGGGACGCGACTACCTCGGCACCGCCGAACTCCTGGGCGACCTGCGGATCATCCAGGAGTCCCTGCGCGAGAACCGCGGCGGACTGTTCGCCGACGGCCGCCTGGGCCGCACCATCCGCACCCTGGCCGCCTTCGGCCTCCAACTGGCCACCATGGACGTCCGCGAGCACGCCGACGCCCATCACCACGCCCTCGGCCAGCTGTTCGACCGGCTCGGCGAGGAGTCCTGGCGCTACGCCGACATGCCCCGCGAGTACCGCGCCAAGCTGCTCGCCAAGGAGCTGAGGTCCCGGCGGCCGCTCGGCCCGAGCCCGGCCCCCGTCGACGCCGCCGGCGCCAAGACCCTCGGCGTCTTCGAGACCGTCAAGCGGGCGCTGCGCGTCTTCGGGCCCGAGGTGATCGAGTCGTACATCATCTCCATGTGCCAGGGCGCCGACGACGTCTTCGCCGCCGCCGTCCTGGCCCGCGAGGCCGGACTCGTCGACCTGCACGCCGGCTGGGCGAAGATCGGCATCGTGCCGCTCCTCGAGACCACCGACGAGCTCAGGGCCGCGGACACCATCCTGGAGGACATGCTCTCGGACCCGTCCTACCGGCGCCTGGTCGCGCTGAGGGGCGATGTGCAGGAGGTCATGCTCGGCTACTCCGACTCCTCCAAGTTCGGCGGCATCACCACCAGCCAGTGGGAGATCCACCGCGCCCAGCGGCGCCTGCGCGACGTCGCCCACCGCTACGGCGTACGGCTGCGGCTCTTCCACGGCCGGGGCGGCACCGTCGGCCGCGGCGGCGGCCCCACCCACGACGCGATCCTCGCCCAGCCCTGGGGCACCCTGGAGGGCGAGATCAAGGTGACCGAGCAGGGCGAGGTCATCTCCGACAAGTACCTCATCCCGTCCCTGGCCCGGGAGAACCTGGAACTGACGCTCGCGGCGACCCTCCAGGCCTCCGCCCTGCACACCGCCCCGCGCCAGTCGGTGGAGGCGCTGGCCCGCTGGGACGCCGCGATGGACGTGGTGTCCAACGCCGCCCACGCCGCCTACCGCAGGCTCGTCGAGGACCCCGACCTGCCGGCGTACTTCTTCGCCTCCACCCCCGTGGACCAGCTCGCCGACCTGCACCTGGGCTCGCGGCCCTCGCGCCGCCCCGACTCGGGCGCCGGACTCGACGGACTGCGCGCCATCCCCTGGGTGTTCGGCTGGACCCAGTCCCGGCAGATCGTGCCCGGCTGGTTCGGTGTGGGCTCGGGACTGAAGGCGCTGCGCGAGGCGGGTCTCGACACCGTGCTCGACGAGATGCACGGGCAGTGGCACTTCTTCCGCAACTTCATCTCCAACGTCGAGATGACCCTCGCCAAGACCGACCTGCGCATCGCGCAGCACTACGTCGACACCCTCGTCCCCGACGAGCTCAAGCACATCTTCGACACCATCCGGGCCGAGCACGAGCTGACCGTGCGCGAGGTGCTGCGTATCACCGGCGAGAGCGAACTCCTCGACGCACAGCCCGTGCTCCGGCAGACCTTCGCCATCCGCGACGCCTACCTCGACCCGATCTCCTACCTCCAGGTCACCCTGCTCAAGCGGCAGCGCGACGCGGCGGCGGCCGGCCAGGAGCCGGACCCGCTGCTCGCCCGGGCCCTGCTGCTCACCGTCAACGGTGTGGCGGCCGGCCTGCGCAACACCGGCTGACCGGCACATGAATGCCCCCGGTCCCGTACGGAGATCCGTACGGGACCGGGGGCACTTTCATGTCCTACGGCTCACAGCGCCACGAAGACCGCCGTCAGCAGCGCGATCCCGGAGCCCGCCAGCACCCACGCCGCCCGGGTCTGCCGCAGCCCGCCCGCCACGACCACCGAGGCCAGCAGCAGCGCGCCGCCCAGCGGGGCCCACGCGTACAGGATCCCGGCGGGGCCCGAGCGGATCACCTCGTCGGTCCCCGGCTTCACGACGACGCTGTAGGTCTGCCCCTTGCGCACCGCCACGGTGTGGTCGATCACCGCCCGGTCGCGGGCCGTCGACCCCGTGGAGACCGGCGTGTAGGGCCCGGTGCACGTGTCGCCCTCGCACCGCGTCACCTCGATCGTGCCGTGCTCGCGTCCCTTGGTGAGCATCACGTACGGCGCGGTGTGCCAGGACGCCCACACGCCCGCGATGAGGATCAGCGCCGTGACCGTGCCCATGGCGGCGACCCGGCCGAACCGGAGCGCGGTGTGGGAGGCCTGGCGGGAACGACGGGCGGAGGCGGCAGGCATGGCCGGGATCATTGGCCATGTCGCTACGAGCGGTCAACTCCGAGGGGCACCGGTGGGGGACAAGTCAGGAGTTGTATGCGCTTTGCGCCCGCTCCAGACCCTCCGCCAGCAGACATTCCACTGAGTCCGCCGTCCGGTCCACCAAGTAGTCCAGCTCCTTGCGCTCGGCGGAGGAGAAGTCCTTGAGCACGAAGTCCGCCACCTGCATCCGGCCCGGCGGGCGTCCGATCCCGAACCGCACCCGGTGGTAGTCGGGACCCATGGCCTTCGTCATCGACTTCAGCCCGTTGTGGCCGTTGTCGCCGCCGCCCAGCTTCAGCCGCAGCACGCCGTAGTCGATGTCCAGTTCGTCGTGGACGGCCACGATGTTCGCGAGCGGCACCTTGTAGAAGTCGCGCAGCGCGTTCACCGGTCCGCCGGACAGGTTCATGAACGACATCGGCTTCACCAGGACCACGCGGCGGCTCTCCGGCCCGGGGGGACCGATCCGTCCCTCCACCACCTGGGCCTGCGCCTTGCCCGCCCGCTTGAACCGGCCCCCGATCCGGTCGGCCAGCAGATCCACCACCATGAACCCGACGTTGTGCCGGTTCATGGCGTACTCCGGTCCGGGATTGCCGAGGCCGACGATCAGCCAGGGAGCGTTCGCGGAGGTCGTCACGTCCATGTCTCCTCAATAGGCGTCATACGCGCCGGCCGCCGCCTCCCGAGGGAAGCGGCGGCCGGCGGAACGACGACGGTCGGGCTCAGGCCTGCGCGGCCTCTTCGCCTTCCTCGCCCGCCGGGGCCTCCTCGGCCTGCGCGGCCAGGACCTGCAGCACCACCGTGTCCTCGTCCACGGCCAGCTTCACACCGCTCGGCAGGGCGATGTCCTTGGCGTGGATCGCGGCACCGGCCGCCAGACCCTGTACGGAGACCGTGAGCTGGTCCGCGATGGTCGTGGCCTCGGCCTCGACCGGCAGCGCCGACAGGACGTGCTCCAGCAGGTTGCCGCCCGGGGCCAGCTCGCCCTCGGCGACGACGGGGATCTCGACGACGACGCGCTCGCCGCGCTTGACCATCAGCAGGTCCACGTGCACCAGGTGGCCCTTCAGCGGGTCGCGCTGCACGGCCTTCGGAATCGCCAGCTCGTTGGTCTTGCCGTCGATGTCCAGCGAGATCAGGACGTTCGGGGTACGCAGCGCCATCAGCAGGTCGTGACCCGGCAGCGTCAGGTGGATCGGCACCATGCCGTGCTCGTACAGCACACCGGGAACCTTGTTCTCACGGCGGACACGGCGGGCGGCACCCTTGCCGAACTCGGTGCGCGTCTCGGCGGCGAGCTTCACCTCGGACATGCTCTTCACTCCTCGTAGAGGTACACGGAAAACGGTCGGGGTCACCCGGCCACGAACGGCCTGCTACGAAGAGCGCGTCGATAACGGATCGCCGTACCTCGAGAACGAGTACGGCCTCCCTCGCCGAGCAACTGCAGCAGTCTACTCGGAGGGGGAGGCCGGACCCAAAACGATCTACAGGCGTTCCACAGGCGTGGTCGTCACTGCTCGTCGAACAGGCTCGTCACCGAACCGTCCTCGAACACCTCGCGCACCGCGCGCGCGATCGTCGGCGCGATGGACAGCACCGTGATCTTGTCCAGTTCCAGCTCGTTCGGCGTCGGCAGCGTGTTGGTGAACACGAACTCGCTCACCTTGGAGTTCTTCAGCCGGTCCGCCGCGGGACCCGACAGCACGCCGTGCGTCGCCGTCACGATCACGTCCTCCGCGCCGTGCGCGAACAGGGCGTCCGCGGCGGCGCAGATGGTGCCACCGGTGTCGATCATGTCGTCCACCAGGACGCAGACACGGCCCTTCACGTCACCGACGACCTCGTGCACGGTGACCTTGTTCGCCACGTCCTTGTCGCGCCGCTTGTGCACGATCGCCAGCGGGGCGCCCAGCCGGTCGCACCAGCGGTCCGCCACCCGCACCCGGCCGGCGTCCGGGGACACCACCGTCAGCTTCGAGCGGTCCACCTTGTTGCCCACGTAGTCCGCCAGCAGCGGCAGCGCGAACAGGTGGTCCACCGGCCCGTCGAAGAAGCCCTGGATCTGGTCCGTGTGCAGATCCACGGTCAGGATGCGGTCGGCGCCCGCGGTCTTCATCAGGTCCGCGATCAGGCGCGCCGAGATCGGTTCACGCCCCCGGTGCTTCTTGTCCTGCCGCGCGTAACCGTAGAACGGCACGATGACCGTGATGGAACGGGCCGACGCGCGCTTCAGCGCGTCGATCATGATCAGCTGCTCCATGATCCACTTGTTGATCGGAGCGGTGTGGCTCTGGATCAGGAAGCAGTCCGCGCCGCGGGCCGACTCCTGATAACGCACGTAGATCTCGCCGTTCGCGAAGTCGAACGCTTTGGTCGGGACGACCCCGACACCCAGCTCGTGGGCGATTTCCTCGGCAAGCTCGGGGTGGGCGCGGCCGGAGAAGAACATCATCTTCTTCTCGCCGGTCGTCTTGATCCCGGTCACAGCAGTGTCTCCTCAGCGGGTTTTCGCAGCGGGGTGGGGACGTGTGCACTTATCACGGTACGCCGTCTTTGGCGTGCCGCTTTCCGGTCAGGCTTCGCGCTCCGGCTGTCCGGATACCGCCTCGGCCGCCTTCGCCGCCGCGCTTCCGGGACGCTTGCGAGCCACCCAGCCCTCGATATTCCGCTGCTGGCCACGGGCCACGGCCAGCGAACCGGGCGGCACGCTCTTGGTGATCACGGACCCGGCAGCGGTGTAGGCGCCGTCCCCGATCGTGACGGGAGCCACAAACATGTTGTCCGAACCGGTCTTGCAGTGCGAGCCGACCGTCGTGTGGTGCTTGCTCTCCCCGTCGTAGTTCACGAACACGCTCGCCGCGCCGATGTTCGTGTACTCGCCGATGGTGGCGTCACCGACGTACGACAGGTGGGGAACCTTGGTGCCCTCGCCGATCGAGGCGTTCTTCGTCTCGACGTACGTACCCACCTTCGACTTCACCCCGAGCCGCGTACCCGGCCGCAGGTACGCGTACGGCCCCACGGAGGCCTGCGGGCCCACCACGGCGCCGTCGGACACCGTGTTGTCCACCCGCGCGCCCGCGCCGACCCGGGTGTTCGTCAGACGGCTGTTGGGGCCCACCTCGCAGCCCTCGCCGAGCCGGGTCGTCCCGTGCAGTTGCGTGCCCGGGTGCACGACGACGTCCTGCTCGAAGGTCACCGTCACGTCGATCCAGGTGGTCGCCGGGTCGACGACCGTGACACCGGCGAGCATCGCGTGCGTCAGAAGGCGGTCGTTGAGGGTCCGCCGCGCCTCGGCGAGCTGCACCCGGTTGTTGATCCCGGCGATCTCCCGGTGGTCGCCGGCCACGCAGGCGCCGACCCGGTGCCCGGCCTCGCGCAGGATCCCGAGGACGTCGGTGAGGTACTCCTCGTGCTGGCTGTTGTCCGTCCGGACCTGGCCCAGCGCCTCGGCGAGCAGCCGCCCGTCGAACGCGAACACCCCGGAGTTGATCTCCCGGATCGCCCGCTGGTCCTCGGTGGCGTCCTTGTGCTCGACGATCGCGGTCACCGCGCCGGTACCGGCGTCGCGCACGATCCGGCCGTAACCGGTCGCGTCCGGGACCTCGGCGCTGAGCACGGTGACGGCGTTGCCGTCCTCCTGGTGCGCGGTGGCCAGCCGCTGGAGGGTCTCACCGGTGAGGAGGGGAGTGTCGCCGCAGACGACGATCACGGTCCCCTCGACGGGCCCGCCGAGCTCTTCGAGGCCCGTCCGGACCGCGTGCCCGGTGCCCTTCTGCTTCTCCTGCACGGCGGTGCGCACCTCGGAGTCGACCTCGGCCAGGTGCGCGGTCACCCGCTCCCGCGCGTGCCCGACCACGACGACCAGGTTCTCCGGCTTCAACTCACGTGCGGCGGCGAGCACATGACCCACCAGTGACCGGCCGCAGAGCTCATGCAGGACCTTCGGTGTGGCCGACTTCATACGGGTGCCCTCACCCGCTGCGAGAACGACGACGGCTGCCGGGCGAATGGCGCTCACGGGATGCCCTTCGGCTGTGGATGGGTGGGGGTGGACATCCGCAGGATACCGGGGCGGTTGTGGGGGGATATGAGAGTGGGCCCCGGCCCGTGGGGGCGGGACCCGGAATGAGACCTTCTGCGCCGGAGCTCCCCCGCAAGGATTCGAACCTTGTCCTGCTGGTACCAAAAACCAGTGTGCTGCCAGTTACACCACGGGGGACAGCGCTTCAGACCTTACCGGAGACGTGCCCGGCTCAGGGCCACGATTCCGTTCCGCCCGCCCTCGGCGCCCCGGCCACCGCCCGTAGGCTGGAGCCATGACCACGACGGGGGAAGACCACGAGGCGGTCCTGACCGGGCCGTGGTGGTGGGCGCGACGGCGCAGCGCGGCACTCGACGGGGGACTCGCGCTGGTGTCCGCCCTGGAGTGCGGGGCCGAGGGCGTGCCGTTCGCCCGGGACGCGGGGATCCCCGTGTCCCTGGGGATCGTGTTCGGGGTACTGGCGGGGGCCGTGCTGCTCATCCGCCGGCGGTGGCCGATCGCCGTGGTGCTGGTGGCGATCGCCATCACACCGGCCCAGATGGGCTTTTTGATGGGCATCGTCGGGCTGTACACCCTGGCCTCGTGCGAGCTGCCCCGCAGAGTGATCGCCGCGCTGGCCGGGATGTCCCTGGTCGGGACGATGATCGTGACGTTCGTGCGGGTGCACCAGGACATGGCGCGCGGGGACCTGACTCTCGGCGACTGGTTCGTGCCCTTCGCCGCGGTGACCACCTCGCTCGGGCTGACGGCGCCTCCGCTGCTCCTCGGCCTGTACGTCGGGGCCCGGCGGCGGCTGATGGAGAGCCTGCGGGAGCGGGCGGACAGCCTGGAGCGGGAGTTGCAGCTGCTCGCGGAGCGGGCGGAGGAACGGGCCGAGTGGGCCCGCAACGAGGAGCGGACCCGGATCGCACGGGAGATGCACGACGTGGTCGCGCACCGGGTGAGTCTGATGGTGGTCCATGCCGCCGCGTTGCAGGCCGTGGCCCGCAAGGACCCGGAGAAGGCGGTGAAGAACGCTGCCCTGGTGGGGGACATGGGGCGGCAGGCGCTGACCGAGCTGCGCGAGATGCTCGGGGTGCTGCGCAGCACGGAGCCCGCCCAGACCCAGCCCCGGGCGCACGTGCCGGAGCAGGGAAGGTCCCGTGCGGCGGACGAGGTGCCGCTCGCCGCGGTGGCGGCCGCCGCGGCGGCCGCGGCCTCCCGCGCCGCCGACGGCGTGCCCGAGGGGCCGTGCCTGTCGGAGCTGGACGAACTGGTCGGGCAGTCGGCGGCCGCCGGGATGCCCGTGGACCTCTCGGTGCACGGCACGGTCCGCTCGTACGCGGCGGAGGTCGAGCAGACGGCGTACCGCGTGGTGCAGGAGGCGCTGACCAACGTCCACAAGCACGCGGCGGGGGCGCAGACATACGTGCGGCTGGCACACCGGACGGCGGAGATCGCGATGCAGGTGGAGAACGAGCCGCCGCCCGAACCCGCCTCGGCGTCGGCGGCGGGGCTGCCGTCGGGCGGGAACGGACTGCTCGGGATGCGGGAGCGGGTCGTCGCGCTGGGCGGAGTGTTCGTGTCGGGGCCGACGGACGCGGGGGGCTTCCGGGTGTCGGCGGTGATCCCGGCGTCGTAGCGGCCCCTTTGGCCGGCGCGCGACGAGCGGTACGCACGCGCGCGTGTGCGCACGCGCGTCTGTACGTACGTGTGCTCAGCCCGTGGTGAGCCGTACGGGTTCCGTGCCGGAGACGAGGGCAGACAGGGCCAGGTCGATGTCGGGGCCCAGGTACCAGTCGCCGGTGTGGTCGAGGGCGTAGACACGGCCTTCGGCGTCGATGGCGAGCAGGGACCGGCTGTCGGTCTCGGTGCCCAGCGGGCTGACCTCGGTGTCCAGGGCGCGGCCGAGGTCGCCGAGGGTGCGGGCCAGGTGGAGGCCGTGCAGCGGATCCAGATCGAGGACGGCGGGGGCGATCCGGCGGCCGGGGCCGGTGGGCGAGACGCGCAGGCCGCCGAACTCCGCCCAGGCCTCGACGGCGGCGGGGAACACGGAGTGGTGGTGGCCGGCGGGCGAGAGGTGTTCGCGCAGGGTGTCGGCCCACATCTCGGCCTGTTTTATGTCCCAGCGTCCCGGCCGCCAGCCGGCGGCGCGCAGCGCGGTCTCGACGGGCCCGGGGAAGCGTGCGGCTCCTCCCCCGTTCTCGGATTGTCGGGGGAAGGGGGCTCGGTCGGTGTGCATCTGCCCTTCGTTCGTGGGTCGTGCCGTGGCGGGTGGCGCCGTGGCGGGGTGCGGGTGGGGGGTTCGCGGGGGCCGCGGCCGGGGGGTTTCCGGGCCGGTGGGTCAGCCCTTGCCCGCGGTGGGGTCGACGACGCGGACGCCGAAGTGGGCGCTGAGCGCGGTGCAGGCCCGGCAGGGGCCGGCGAAGCTGCCGTGCAGGGGGTCGCCGTCCTCGCGGATGCGGCGGGTGGTGAGCTTGGCGTGTTTCAGGCTCTTGCGGGCCTCGCCGTTGCTCATGGGTTTGCGGGCGGCACGTTTGCTGCGCGCCGCGTCGGCGGCGGTGATGTGCCGGGAGATCAGGATGGTCTCGGCGCAGCGGCCGGTGAAACGGTCGCGCTGGGCGCTGGTGAGGGCGTCCAGGAAGTCCTGGACGAGGTGGTGCAGGGCCGGCGGCTCCTCGCCCCGGGCGGCGGTGCCGGTGAGGGTGGCGCCGCGCACGGAGAGCGCCGCGGCGACGGTCGGCAGGATGCCGTCGCGTCGGTGGCGGAGTGCCGGCGCGTGCGGTGTGTCGTCGCTGCTCCAGCCGACTCTTGGGTCTCCGGAAGCGCTCGTGTGCGGTCCCGTCTGCGTCGCGTTCATGATCGTCTTTCCCTCCCGTGCATCCCCCCGGAAACTCACAGAGTGCCAAATGGCGTGCCTGCTGCGGAAGCTGGGGCGGTGTGACACACCCCGTCCGGGGCAGTGCGTCACTGGAGGGTGACGGCTCGTCACGGCGGGGCCGGTTCGGCGGGTGGCGGCCCGGTGACCGGTGACGTCGTACCGCATAGGCTGTCGGCACGCCGCGGTGCGCGCGGTGCACGCGTCGGAGAGAAGTAGGGATACGGGCCTCGGCGGGGCGGAGCAGCGAGCCGGCCGCCGCGGGCCGTACAGAGTGCCTCAGGGGGCAGCAGCCATGACGACAGGTCGGCTCGGGCTGGGGGTACCACCCGGCCGCCAGGCTGGGGGACAGGCCGCGCCGCCGAACGCGGCCTATGCCGGGCAAATCGTGCACTTTCCGGATCCGGTCCGGGCCGCGCGTCACCCGAGAGGGGTGCGGGTGGACGACCGCGGCTTCCCCGACTTCTCGCCGTACGCGCGGGCCGCGGTGGAGATCGCGGAGCCGCCGCAGGGGTTCGGGGTCGACGAACTGCGGCTGACGGACTACGTGTCGGCGAACGCGGCGATGGCCGCGGCGCGGCACGAGCTGTGGGACACGGTGCCGAACGTGGCGACCCCGCACGGCTGGACGTGGCACCACGTGGCCGGCTGCCGGCGCCTGGAACTGGTCCCGGTGGAGGTGAAGGCGCTGCTGCGCCACCACGGCGGGATCGCGACCGCGAACGTCGACCAGAACAAGCGGGGCACCCGCCCGTTGCAGGAGACGCGGCCGGCGCACTTCCGGCTGCCGAAGACGGGTGCGGCGGTGTCGGAGCAGCAGGTGCAGGGGGTCGAGGAGGACCTCGGGTACCGGCTGCCGGGCGCCTACCGCTCGTTCCTGAAGGCTGCGGGCGGCTGCGCGCCGGTCGGGACGGCCCTGGACGCGGAGTTGGGGCTGCTGGTCGACCAGCCGTTCTTCACGGTCCGTGAGGAGGCTGCGGTCAACGACCTGGTGTACGTCAACAAGTGCCTGCGCGACCATCTGACCAAGGACTACCTGGCCGTCGGCTTCGTCCAGGGCGGACTGCTCGCGGTGAAGGTGAAGGGCGAGCGGTCCGGTTCGGTGTGGTTCTGCGCGTACGACGACGCGCGGGACGTGGATCCGTCCTGGCCGCAGGCCGACCGGGTGCAGCGGCTGCTGCTGCCGTGCGGTGAGGACTTCGACGCGTTCCTTTCCCGGCTGGCGGGTTCGCCGCCGGAGCTGGAGACGGTGGCGAACCTGATGGTCGACGGCGGGTTCGTTCGTGCTGCGGCCGTCCCGTCGGTGGGGGAGTGATTCGAGCGATGGTGACGTTCGCGCAGGCGCAGGAGCGCGCGGAAGAGTGGATCAACGGTGACGTGCCCGCGTACCAGCACCGCGAGGTGCGGGTACGGGAGTTCGAGCTGGGCTTCGTGGTGTGGGCGGAGGACCGCGAGGGCGGCCCGCGCCTGGACGGGGGCGCGCAGCGGCTGGTGATCGCCCGGGACAGCGGGGAGGCCACGCTGTGGCCCGCGCTGCCGGTGGGCGAGGTGGTGCGTCGGTACGAGGAGGAGTACGGCCGGGTCGAGCCGGCCGCCGCCGCGGCCCCGCCTCCGGCGCGGGTGGACCTGAACCAGACGTCCTTCCTGCTGACCCCGCCGGAGTGGCTTCAGGAGGCGGCGGACCGGATGGGCATTCCGGACCGGCGCGGTGAGTCGGGCGCGGCGGCCTCCGCCGCCGCGTCCGCGGAGGCGGCCGGGAGTGGGCCGCTTCCTCCGACGCAGGCGGGGGTGCCGCTGGGCGCGGGTGCGCCGGGTACGCCGGCGGGGGCGACCCCGTGGGCGGGTACGGACACCAACGCCGACACCGGGGACGACCGTTCCGTGCCGCTGCCGGCGACCGTGTTCGCGCCGCCGCTGAGCGGCTCCGACGACGACACTCCGCCGCCCGCCTCCCCGCCGGACGCCAAGACGGCGCTGATGGCGGGCGGCAGCGCCCTCCCGCGCACGACCGTCGGGCCGGCGGTCGGCGTCCCCGACGGGCCGGTGCCGCCGGGAGGTTCACCGGCCGGCGGCACACCGCCGCCGTCCGGGGCGGCGGGTGGAGCGGGCTACGGGTATCCGGGCGGCCCGGGTGGGCCGGGTGCTCCGGCTACGCCGCCTCCGCCGGTTCCGGGTGTGCCGGGTGGTGCGGAGTACGGGTATCCGCAGGGGCCGGGTGCCCCGGGGGCTCCGGGTACGAGTACGCCGCCGCCTCCCTCGTCGGCGTCCCCGGCCGTGGGTGGTGCGGAGTACGGGTATCCGCAGGGGCCGGGTGGGCCCGGTGCCCCGCTGGCTCCGGGTACGCCGCCGCCTCCGTCGTCCGTGCCCGGAGCCGTGGGTGGTGCGGGTTACGGGTATCCGCGGGGGCCCGGTGGACCGGGCACTCCTCCGGGTGCGCAGGCGCCCGGCGGTGGCCCTCACGGGCGGCCGCCGCTCGCGCCCGACGCCGGTGACATCGCCGACGCCGCGACCAGCAAGGCGGCGCCTCCGCCCCGCCGTGGGGGTGGTGCGTCCGCGCCTCCGCCGCCGGGTGCTCCGGGCACGCCGGGTGCGCGGCCCGGTGCCCCGCCCCCGCCGGGCGCCTCCGGCGGATACGTACCGACCCAGCTCGTGTCGTCGCTCGGCCCCGACGGGCCCGAGGGGCTCACCGGTCCGGGCACGCCCGGCGGTAGGCCCCCGGGCGGCGTCCACCACGCCGCCACGATGCTCGCCGACCCCGGCCAGAGCGGCGGGGGCGCCCCGCACCCGCCGGCCCCGCCCGGCGCGCCGCAGTCGACGCCGCCGCACGGTGCCTCTGCGGCTCCGGGCGCCCCGGGTGTGCCGCCGGGTGCCGCCGGCGCGCCGCCGCACGGTGCCCCCGCAGCTCCGGGTGCCCCCGGCATGCCGCCGGGTGCCCCGGGCATGCCGGCCGCCCCCGGCGCGCCGGGCGCCGTGCACCACGCCGCCACGATGCTGGCCGCGCCGCCCTCGGGCGGCCCCCACACGCCTCCGCCGCCCCCGGGCGCCCCTGGCGTGCCGGGGGTGCCTCCGGGCACCCCGCCGCCGACGCCGCCGGGCGCGGTACCGCCGCCGGGCATGCCGCCTGCGCCGGGTCAGGCCGTTCCGGGTCAGCCGCCCATGCCCGGTCAGGCCGTTGCGGGGCAGCCGCCCGCGCCCGGGCAGGCCGTGCCCGGACCGCCGCCCCCTCCGGGGCAGCCGCCCATGCCTGGTCAGGCGATGCCCGGTCAGCCGCCCATGCCCGGGCAGCGGCCGGGGGCCTACGGTTACCCCCAGCAGGGGCAGCCGACCGTGGGGCCCGGCTATCAGGCCGTGTTGCGCTACCGCGCGCACGACGGTTCCGAGCAGCAGCTGATCCGGCGCTCCGCGCCCGGCACGCCGCACCCGGAGTGGCAGATCTTCCACGAGCTGCGGGCCATGAACGTGCCGCCGGACCGGGTCCTCGAACTGCACACGGAGCTGGAGTCCTGCCAGTTGCCGGGCGCGTACTGCGCGCGGATGATCCGTGAGCAGTGGCCGCAGGCCCGCATCGCGTCCATCGCCCCGTACGGCACCGACCACGCGAGCCGCCAGCAGGGCATGCAGCAACTGCTCGCCCACCAGGGCGAGTTGCACCAGGTGGCGGACGGCCCGGCCCGTCCGGGACCGGTGCGCGCGCCGCTGCCGCCGGTGCAGCCGGTGCCGCCGATCCCCCCGGAGGGGATCGCGCAGGAGCTCGCGGCGGCGTTCGGGCCGGGGCTCTTCCGGTTCGAGCAGGCGGCGGTCTCCCGCCAGGGCGTACCGCCGGTCGTGGCGCACACCCTGGTGGTGGCCGGTCTGCCCATGGACATGGGCCCGTTCTTCTGGGCGCAGGCCCAGCCGGGCCGCCCGGTGCCGACGCTGGCGGAACTGGCGGCCGAGCGCGGGGTGCAGCCCGCCTCGGACGCGGGTTCCTACCTCGTCATGGGCAGCGATTTCGGCAAGGCGGTCTGTGTGCAGTACGGCACGGCGAACATCGTCGCGGTGCCCGTGGAAGGGGGGCCCGGCGGTGCGCCCGTGGCGCCGCAGTTCGTGAACACCGGCCTGCCGGAGTTCGCGCGCTGCCTGGCGCTGCTCGGCCGGATGTGGCGGCTGCGGTTCGGCCTGAACCAGGAGCAGGCGGGCCGCTGGACCGTCGACTTCCAGGCGCAGTTGGCCGCGCTCGACCCGGCCGCGCTCGGTTCGCCCGAGAGCTGGTGGTCGGTGCTGCTGGAGCAGATGTGGGACGGACTGCTGTGAGCGTGTGAGCGTGTGAGCGTTCGGCAAGGGCCGGGCCTGGTCGTGCGACCGGGCCCGGCCCTTTTGCGTTCGCGGCCGACCGCCGGTTGCGCCCGGAGTGTCGCGTTATGAACATTTCCGCCCAATCCCCGAAGATATGCGCGAAATCACCGTCGGCGAAGAGGGGTCCAGGATGGGCAGCGTACCGATGTCGCTCCACGGCTTCGTGGCCGTACGGGGACGCGGCTACCGCCCCGATCAGGCGAACGCCTTCGCGGACGCCCTCTCCGACGACCGGGACGCCGCCTGGGAACGGGCCGCGCGGCTGACCGTCCTGGCCAGGACCATGGAGGAGGACCTCGCGTCCCTGCGGCAGAGGCTCGCCGGGCTCGGCGAGCAGTCCTACGAGTCGCTGGGCGAGAGCGCCCGCCGGCTGTACGAACTGGGGCTGGAGGAGGCGCGGACCATCCGGGAGCGGGCGCGGCAGGCGGGGGACGAACTCCTGGCGGCGGCGCGGACGTACGCCGACGGGGTGCTCCAGGACGCGCGGGCGTACGCCGACGCCGTGCACGCCGAGGCCGACGAGCGGGCCCGGCTGCGGCTCCTCGCGGCCCAGGCGGAGGCCGAGGACGTCCGGATCTCGGTGCGGCGCGAGGTGAAGGAGTCGCGCGGCGAGGCACTGGCGGCGCTGCGGGAGGCGCGGCAGCGCGCGTCCGGGATGCTCACCGAGCAGACTCGCGAGCAGGCGGACGCGCTGGTGGACGCGGAGCACGAGGTGACGGAGCGTCAGGCGGAGCTGGAGGTGCGGCACGCCGAACGGGTGGCGGCCGCCGAGACGGCGCTGTCCGAGGCCGAGCAGGCCCTCGTCGACGCCCGGGAGGCGGCGCGGCGCGACCCGGAGGAGGCGCGTGCGCGGGCGGCGGAGATGCTGGCCGAGGCCCGGCTGCGGGCCGACCGGATCGCCCACGAGACCGAGCAGGTGCTGCGCGAGCACGGCGAGGTGTGGGACGCCGTACGGTCCCAGATGGACACCGTGCAGGACAGCATCACGGCCCTGAAGGAAGGGGCCTGGGCCGAGTAGTGCCCCGCGGCCGGCAGCCCTACTCCTTCAGTACGGGGAAGCGGCGCGGCGCCAGCACCAGCAGCACCGTGAACGCCAGCGCCGCCGCGCACCCCGCCCCCACGTACACGGCGTGGACCGCGTCCGCGATGGCCCGCCGGGTCGCCTCGGGGGCCGTGCCCGAACTCAGCGCCCTCGTCACCGAGTCCAGGTCGCTCGCGCCGCCGAGGCGTGTGGCCAGCACCCCGTTGGCGACCGCGCCGAAGACGGAGGCGCCGAGCGTCTGGCCGGTCTGGCGGCAGAAGAGGACGGAGGCGGTGGCGGTGCCCCGCTCCGACCACCCCACCGTCGACTGCACGCCCACGAGCAGGGGGAGCTGGAACAGGCCGAGGGCCGCCCCCAGCACCAGCATCAGAGCGGTCGGCTGCCAGGCCGCACCGGGACAGGGCAGGAACGGGAAGGCGAACAGGGTCAGGGCCGCCACGCCGATGCCGAGCATCGCGGTGTTGCGGAAGCCGATCCGCCGGTAGACGTGCTGGCTGAGCGCCGCCGACAGCGGCCAGCTCAGCGTCCAGACCGACAGGACGAATCCGGCCGCCACCGGTGCCAGCCCGAGCACCGCCTGGGCGTACGTCGGCAGGAAGACCGTGGGGGCGACCATCAGCAGCCCGAGGGCGCCCAGGGCGAGATTCACCGCGGCGATCGTACGGCGGCGCCACACCCAGCCCGGCAGGATCGGCTCGGCCGCCCGCCGCTCGATCACCACCACGGCGGCGGCCAGCGCGAGTCCCGTACCGAACAGGGCGAGCGACGGCGCCGACAGCCACGGCCAGGCCACCCCGCCCTGCACCACCGCGGTGAGCAGGGCGCCCGCGCACGCGAACACCGCCAGCGCGCCCGCCCAGTCGACGCGCGGGCGGGACCGCCGCTCCCGCTCGGGCTCGCGGAGATGGCGGACGATCAGCCACAGGGCGGCGGCACCGATCGGCAGGTTGACCAGGAAGATCCAGCGCCAGTCGGCGTAGGCGGCCAGGGCGCCGCCCAGCGCGGGTCCGGCGATCGCCGACACCGCCCACACCGTGGAGAGCCTCGCCTGGATCCTCGGGCGCTGTTCCAGCGGGTACAGGTCGGCGGCGAGCGTCTGGACCGTGCCCTGCAACGCCCCGCCGCCCAGGCCCTGCACGACGCGGAAGGCGATCAGCGCGCCCATGTTCCAGGCGCCGGCGCACAGCAGGGAGCCGAGGAGGAAGACGACCGCGCCCGCGACGAGCACCGGTTTGCGGCCGAAGGTGTCGGACAGCTTGCCGTAGACGGGCAGGCTCACCGTCACCGCCAGCAGATAGCCGGAGAACAGCCAGGAGAAGACGGAGAAGCCGCCGAGGTCCCCGACGATCTGCGGCACGGCCGTCGACACGATCGTCGAGTCGAGCGCGGCCAGCGCCATGGCCAGCATCAGCGCGGCGACGACCGCGCCCCGCCGGTCGGCCGTGCCGGGCCGGGCGACCTGCCGTGTCGCGGGTTCGGTGCCGCCCACTCCGGATCCTTTCCCCCTGCATCCATCTGCCGCAGGGCAGCTTCCCACTCGACCCTCCTGTGCGGGAGGGCGCGGGCCGGGGGCCCTGCGGCGGAGGCGACCCTGAGAACGGCTCCTCCCGCGGACGGGGACCCCCTAGGGGAAGCTCCGTACCCGGGGTGGGGGAGGGCTCGTACCGGCGGAGGACGAGCGGGGACGGTGCCGCTCCTTAACCTGGTCCTACGTCGCGGGGGCGGTACGCCACAGCGGCGGGGGTGGGGTTTTCCCCCGGAGAAGACTGCGCTGAGCACCAGCGCGCCGGACACCCCCCGTCGAGCAGACTCATCGGCGTACCGAGGCACACGACGTACACACCCACTTCGCACGTGACGCAGCACCGGACGCTTCATCACGGGACAGACATAGGAGACTTGACGTGACAACGGCTGTGACCATTCCCAGGCACGGGGGTACTGGAGGGACTACGGCCGTCGCCGCGCGGGCGCGGCAGGTCGTGAAGGCGTACGGGGCCGGGGAGACCCGGGTCGTCGCGCTCGACCACGTCGACGTGGACATCGACCGCGGCCGGTTCACCGCGATCATGGGGCCTTCGGGCTCCGGCAAGTCCACGCTGATGCACTGCCTCGCCGGTCTCGACACCGTGACGAGCGGACAGATCTTCCTGGACGACACCGAGATCACCGGCCTGAAGGACAAGAAGCTCACGCGGCTGCGCCGGGACCGGATCGGTTTCATCTTCCAGGCGTTCAACCTGCTGCCCACGCTGAACGCGCTGGAGAACATCACCCTGCCCATGGACATCGCCGGCCGCAGGCCGGACGCCAAGTGGCTGGAGCAGGTGGTGGAGACCGTCGGCCTCGCGGGACGGCTCAAGCACCGGCCCAACCAGCTCTCCGGCGGCCAGCAGCAGCGCGTCGCCGTGGCCCGGGCCCTGGCCGCCCGGCCCGAGATCATCTTCGGTGACGAGCCGACCGGCAATCTGGACTCCCGCGCGGGCGCCGAGGTGCTGGGCTTCCTGCGCCGCTCCGTGGACGACCTGGGCCAGACGATCGTGATGGTCACGCACGACCCGGTGGCCGCCTCCCACGCCGACCGCGTGCTGTACCTGGCCGACGGCCGGATCGTCGACGAGATGCACCAGCCGACGGCCGATCAGGTCCTCGACCGCATGCTGTGTTTTTCTGGGGGACACCCCCAGACCCCCGACTTCGACGCCCGGGGGCGTACGTCATGACCGTCCTGAAGACCTCCCTGCGCAACTTCTTCGCGCACAAGGGGCGCATGGCGCTGTCGGCCGTGGCGGTGCTGCTGTCGGTGGCCTTCGTCTGCGGCACTCTGGTTTTCACCGACACCATGAACACGACGTTCGACAAGCTGTTCCAGGCGACGTCCTCGGACGTGACGGTCAGTACCAAGGCCGCGTCCGACTCGGGTGAGACCACCTCCCGCACCGGCAAGCCGCCGGTCCTGCCGGCCTCCGTGCTCGGCGAGGTGCGCCGGGCCCAGGGCGTGCGGGCGGCCGAGGGAACGGTGTTCTCCACCTCCGTGACCGTCGTCGACGCCGACAAGGACAAGCTGTCGCCCAGCAGCGGCGCGCCCACCATCGTCGGCAACTGGAACGACAACGACTCCCGCACCATGAAGATCACCTCCGGTGCGGCGCCCAAGGGCCCGGACCAGGTGATGGTCGACGCCGACACCGCCGACAAGCACCACCTGAAGCTCGGCGACGAGATCGGTCTGATCACCGCGGTCGGCACCCACCGCGCGCACGTGTCCGGCATCGCCGCCTTCACCGTCACCAACCCCGGCGCGGCGATCTTCTACCTGGACACCCCGACCGCCCAGCGGACCCTGGTCGGCCGGACCGGCGTGTACACGAACGTCAACGTCACCGCCGCCCAGGGCGTCACCGACGAGCAGCTGAAGAAGAACGTGTCCGCCGCGCTCGGCGCCGGCTACAAGGTGCAGACGGCCAAGGAGGTCGCCGACGCCAACCAGAAGGACATCGAGAGCTTCCTGAACGTGATGAAGTACGGGATGCTCGGCTTCGCCGGAATCGCCTTCCTCGTCGGCATCTTCCTGATCATCAACACCTTCTCGATGCTGGTCGCCCAGCGCACCCGTGAGATCGGCCTGATGCGCGCCATCGGCTCCTCCCGCCGCCAGGTCAACCGGTCCGTGCTGATCGAGGCGCTCCTGCTGGGCGTGGTCGGCTCCGTGCTCGGCGTCGGGGCGGGCGTCGGCATCGCGGTCGCCCTGATGAAGATCATGGGCCAGGCGGGCATGAACCTGTCCACCGACGACCTCACGGTCGCCTGGACCACCCCCGTCATCGGCCTGGTCCTCGGCGTGGTCGTCACCGTCCTCGCCGCCTACCTGCCCGCCCGGCGGGCCGGCAAGATCTCCCCGATGGCCGCCCTGCGCGACGCGGGCACCCCGGCCGACGGCAGGGCCGGCACGATCCGCGCCGTCATCGGCCTGGTCCTCACCGGCGCAGGCGCCGCGAGCCTGTACGCCGCCGCCGAGGCCACGAAGGCCACCCAGGGCTCGGCGTGGCTGGGTCTGGGCGTAGTGCTCACCCTGATCGGTCTCGTCGTCGTCGGCCCGCTGCTCGTGGGCGGTCTGGTCCGCGTCCTCAGCGTGGTCCTGCTGCGGATCTTCGGCCCGGTCGGGCGGATGGCCGAGCGCAACGCCCTGCGCAACCCGCGCCGCACCGGCGCCACCGGCGCCGCGCTGATGATCGGCCTGGCCCTGGTGGCATGCCTGTCGGTGGTCGGCTCCTCGATGGTCGCCTCCGCCACCGACCAGCTCGACAAGACCGTCGGCACGGACTTCATCCTCCAGAGCGACAACGGCGAGGTCATCACCCCGCAGGCGGTGAAGGCCGTGAAGGACGTCCCGGGTCTTGAGCGGGTCACCGAGTACAAGCTCGTGGACGTCTCCCTGACCACGCCGGACGGCCGTACCTCCAAGAACGAGATGATCAACGCGGCCGACCCGACGTACGCCCAGGACCTGCGCACCAAGACGGTCTCCGGCACGCTCGCCGACGCCTACCGGGCCGACTCGATGTCCGTCCCCGAAGGCTTCGCCAAGAAGCACGGCATCAAGCAGGGGGCCACGGTCGAGGTCGGGTTCAAGGGCGGCAGGACGGCCGCGCTCACGGTCCGCGCGATCACCAGCGACGACGGCTTGATCGACAACGGCGCGATGTACGTCTCGATCGCCACGGTCGGAAAGTACCTGCCTGCCGACCGGATGCCGCTCGACCTGCTGCTCTTCGCCACAGCCAAGGACGGGCAGGAGACCGCCGCGTATCAGGCGCTCAAGTCCGCCCTGCATGACTACCCGCAGTACACCGTGCGCGACCAGACCGACTACAAGAAGGAGCTGGAGAACCAGATCGGCCAGCTGCTCGACATGGTCTACGCACTGCTGGCCCTGGCGATCATCGTCGCCGTCCTCGGTGTGGTGAACACCCTGGCGCTGTCGGTGGTCGAGCGGACGAGGGAGATCGGCCTGATGCGGGCGATCGGCCTCTCCCGCCGCCAGCTGCGCCGCATGATCCGCCTGGAGTCCGTGGTGATCGCCCTGTTCGGCGCGCTGCTCGGCCTGGGGCTCGGCATGGGCTGGGGCGCGACCGCCCAGAAGCTCCTCGCCCTGGAGGGCCTGAAGGTCCTGGAGATCCCCTGGGTCACGATCATCGTGGTCTTCGTCGGCTCGGCCCTCGTGGGCCTGTTCGCCTCCCTGGTCCCGGCCTTCCGGGCCGGCCGGATGAACGTCCTGAACGCGATCGCGACCGACTAGCGAGCGAGATGCGCCGCCTCCGCGGACGGGGGTCACGGAGGAGCCCGGTGCCGGGAAGTCAGGGGGACTTCCCGGCACCGGGCCTGTGCCGGAAGGGGCGGCGGGGGCGCGAGCGGGGTTGTCCACAGCCTCCGCGGGCCGACTGCCCGGCGGCGTACGCTGAAGGAACCCCCGGCCCGTCGCACGAGTCGGGTCCTTCGCGTTGCCCACCCTCGGACGGATTCGGACGGAAAGCCCCCCATGAGCCTGCACGGTCTGCTCGACGCCGTCGTCAAGGACCCCGCCCTCGCGGAAGCGATCACCGCGGCGGCGGACGGCAACCGCATGCACGTGGACCTCGTCGGTCCCCCCGCCGCCCGGCCCTTCGCCGTCGCCGCGCTGGCCCGTGAGTCCGCCCGTCCCGTGCTCGCGGTGACGGCGACCGGCCGCGAGGCCGAGGACCTGGTCGCGGCCCTGCGCTCGCTGCTGCCCGCCGAGGGCGTCGTGGAGTACCCGTCCTGGGAGACCCTGCCGCACGAGCGGCTCAGCCCGCGCAGCGACACCGTCGGCCGGCGCCTGGCCGTGCTGCGCCGCCTGGCCCACCCGAGCCCCGACGATCCGGAGACCGGACCGGTCTCCGTCGTCGTCGCCCCCGTGCGCTCGGTGCTCCAGCCCCAGGTCAAGGGGCTGGGCGACCTGGTGCCTGTGGCCCTGCGGGCGGGGCGGACCGCCGACCTGGGCAAGGTGGTGGACGCCCTCGCCGCCGCCGCGTACTCCCGCGTGGAGCTGGTGGAGAAGCGCGGCGAGTTCGCCGTGCGCGGCGGCATCCTCGACGTCTTCCCGCCCACCGAGGAACACCCCCTGCGCATCGAGTTCTGGGGCGACGAGGTCGAGGAGATCCGGTACTTCAAGGTCGCCGACCAGCGCTCCCTGGAGGTCGCCGAGCACGGACTGTGGGCCCCGCCCTGCCGTGAGCTGCTGCTCACCGAGGACGTACGCACGCGTGCGCGTGCCCTCGCCGAGCGGCATCCGGAACTGGGCGAGCTGCTGGGCAGGATCGCCGAGGGCATCGCCGTGGAGGGCATGGAGTCCCTGGCGCCGGTCCTGGTCGACGACATGGAGCTGCTGCTCGACGTGCTGCCCAAGGGCGCCATGACCGTGGTGTGCGACCCCGAGCGGGTGCGCACGCGCGCTTCGGACCTGGTGGCGACCTCCCAGGAGTTCCTCCAGGCGTCCTGGGCGGCCTCCGCCGGCGGGGGAGAGTCGCCCATCGACCTCGGCGCGGCCTCCCTGTGGTCGATCGCGGACGTCCGGGACCGGGCGCGCGAACTGGACATGATGTGGTGGTCGGTGTCGCCGTTCGCCGCGGACGAGACGGCGTACGAGGGCGACGGGGACGCGCTCAAGCTGGGCATGCACGCGCCCGAGACATACCGCGGGGACATCGCCAAGGCGCTCGCCGACACCAAGGGCTGGCTCGCCGACGGCTGGCGCGCCGTCTACGTCACCGAGGGCCACGGCCCGGCCTCGCGCACCGTCGAGGTGCTGGGCGGGGAGGGCATCGCGGCCCGCCTCGACGTGGACCTCGGCGGGCTGTCCCCGTCGGTCGTGCACGTGGCCTGCGGCGGCATCGACCACGGCTTCGTCGACACCGCGCTGAAGCTGGCCGTGCTCACCGAGACCGACCTGACCGGCCAGAAGACGGCCGGCCGCGACGGTGCGCGGATGCCGGTGCGGCGGCGCAAGACCATCGACCCGCTGACCCTGGAGACGGGCGACTACATCGTCCACGAGCAGCACGGCGTGGGCCGCTACATCGAGATGGTGCAGCGCACGGTGCAGGGCGCGACCCGTGAGTACCTGGTGGTGGAGTACGCCCCGGCCAAGCGCGGCCAGCCCGGCGACCGCCTGTACATCCCCACCGACCAGCTCGAACAGATCACCAAGTACGTCGGCGGCGAGGCGCCCACCCTGCACCGGCTCGGCGGCGCCGACTGGACGAAGACCAAGGCGCGGGCGAAGAAGGCGGTCAAGGAGATCGCCGCCGACCTGATCAGGCTCTACAGCGCGCGGATGGCCGCGCCCGGGCACGCCTTCGGCACGGACACGCCGTGGCAGCGCGAGCTGGAGGACGCCTTCCCGTACGCGGAGACCCCGGACCAGCTCACCACGATCGCCGAGGTCAAGGAGGACATGGAGAAGTCGGTCCCGATGGACCGCCTGATCTGCGGCGACGTCGGCTACGGCAAGACGGAGATCGCGGTCCGCGCCGCCTTCAAGGCCGTCCAGGACGGCAAGCAGGTCGCCGTCCTGGTCCCGACGACGCTGCTGGTGCAGCAGCACTTCGGCACGTTCTCCGAGCGGTACGCGCAGTTCCCGGTGAACGTCAGAGCGCTCTCCCGCTTCCAGACCGACACCGAGGCCAAGGCGGTCGTGGAGGGACTCGGCGACGGCGCGGTGGACGTCGTCATCGGCACCCACCGCCTGTTCTCCTCGCAGACGAAGTTCAAGGACCTCGGCCTGGTCATCGTCGACGAGGAGCAGCGCTTCGGCGTCGAGCACAAGGAGCAGCTGAAGAAGCTCCGCGCGAACGTCGACGTCCTGACCATGTCGGCGACCCCGATCCCGCGCACGCTGGAGATGGCGGTGACCGGCATCCGCGAGATGTCGACGATCACCACCCCGCCGGAGGAGCGGCACCCGGTGCTGACGTTCGTCGGGCCGTACGAGGAGAAGCAGATCGGCGCGGCGATCCGCCGCGAACTGCTGCGCGAGGGCCAGGTCTTCTACATCCACAACCGGGTGGAGTCCATCGACCGCGCCGCGGCCCGGCTGCGGGAGATCGTCCCCGAGGCGCGCATCGCCACCGCCCACGGCCAGATGTCGGAGGCGGCCCTCGAACAGGTCGTCGTCGACTTCTGGGAGAAGAAGTTCGACGTGCTGGTCTCCACGACGATCGTCGAGTCCGGCATCGACATCTCCAACGCCAACACCCTGATCGTGGAGCGCGGCGACAACTTCGGCCTGTCCCAGCTCCACCAGCTGCGCGGCCGGGTGGGCCGCGGCCGCGAACGCGGCTACGCCTACTTCCTGTACCCGCCGGAGAAGCCGCTGACGGAGACGGCCCACGAGCGCCTGGCGACCATCGCGCAGCACACCGAGATGGGCGCGGGCATGTACGTGGCGATGAAGGACCTGGAGATCCGCGGCGCCGGCAACCTGCTGGGCGGCGAGCAGTCCGGGCACATCGCGGGCGTCGGCTTCGACCTCTACGTCCGCATGGTCGGCGAGGCGGTCGCGGACTACCGGCGGCAGCTGGAGACGGGGGAGATCCAGGAGGAGCCGCCGCTCGAGGTCAAGATCGAGCTGCCGGTGGACGCGCACGTCCCGCACGACTACGCGCCCGGCGAGCGGCTGCGCCTCCAGGCCTACCGGTCCATCGCCTCCGCCGACTCCGAGGAGGACATCAAGGCCGTCCGCGAGGAACTCACCGACCGCTACGGCAAGTTGCCCGAGCCGGTGGAGAACCTGCTGCTGGTGGCGGGGCTGCGCCTGCTCGCCCGCGCCTGCGGTGTCGGCGAGATCGTCCTCCAGGGCAACAACATCCGCTTCGCGCCGGTGGAGCTGCGCGAATCGCAGGAGCTGCGGGTCAAGCGCCTCTACCCGGGCTCGGTGATCAAGCCGGCCGTGCACCAGGTCCTCGTGCCCCGGCCCAAGACCGCGAAGATCGGCGGCAAGCCGCTGGTCGGCCGTGAACTGCTCGGCTGGGTAGGGGAGTTCCTGGCGTCCATCCTGGGGTCGTAGCCCGCGCGTTCCCGGGGACGCGGTCGGTACGCGGCCCCCGCGTTCGCGCCCGGTGACCCCTGTACCCCCGTGTGGCCTGCGCATACTGCCCCGCTACGGTGGGCAGCAGGTGAAGGACGCCCGAACCAGGGGCGGAACCAGGCAGGTTAGGGGAGGGGCGCAGCGTGACGCGTCTGAGGGGTGGGGCGGTTGCGGCTGCCGTGGTGGCACTGCTGGCGACCGGGTGCACGGAGCAGTTGGACGGCGGTGCGAGCGGACCCGAGCCGGCGAGGACCGGCGGTGAGGCGCTCGCCGCCGCCGAGTCACTGACCGTCAAGGGGCGTTCGCCGAAGACCGGTTACGTCCGGGAGAAGTTCGGCACCGCCTGGGCGGACACCGACTCCAACGGCTGCCCCACCCGCGACGACATCCTCAAGCGGGACCTGAAGCAGGTGCGGTTCACCGACGGGAAGTGCAAGGTGGCGTACGGCGTGCTGGAGCGGGACCCGTACTCCGGCAAGGAGATCGTCTACCGGCGTGGGCGCAGCCTCGTCGACATAGACCATGTCGTCGCCCTCTCGGACGCCTGGCAGAAGGGCGCCGCGTACTGGGACGCGAGCAAGCGCATAGCGCTGGCCAACGACCCGCTCAACCTGATAGCCGTGGACGCGAGCGCCAACCGCTCCAAGGGCGACGGCGACGCGGCGACGTGGCTGCCGTCCGCCAAGGGCTACCGGTGCACGTACGTCGCCGCGCAGGTCGCGGTGAAGAAGAAGTACCAACTGTGGGTCACCGGGGCCGAGAAGGCCGCGATGAAGAAGGTCCTGTCCACCTGCCCCAGCCAGAAGCTCCCCTCGGGCGGCAACCCGACGAAGGCACCGGAGCGCTTCCACGCCCGCTGACCGCGGTGGGCGGGGACGGGCGACGACAACGGTTCGGTACATCCCAGGCCGGTTGTCCGAGTTGACCGATACTCTCGGAACACGCTCGGAGCACTCTCGGTTCCGCACCGTACGCACCGTCCCCGCAGGCGCCCCACCGGGGCTTCGCCACTAGGAGCAGTCATGCACGGCCCCGGCTACGCGCCGCCGCAGCCTCCGCGTCCCTCGACCGCGCTGGTGGTCGGACTCAGGGTGCTGTTCGTGGCCCTCTCGGTGCTGAGCGTCGGCTTCCTGGCCTGGGGCACGATGCTGCGCGTCGCCTGCATGACCCGAGCCCGGCGCGACTGGGTCCTGTTCGTCCTGTCGCTCGTCGTCCTGTTCACGGCCTGTGTGTTCATCGGCCTCGGCGGCACCGGCGAGGAGGGCGACCCGCAGACCTGGCACAGCGACGTCGGCGCAGCGCTGTTCCTGCTGTCCGCGTTCGGCAGCGTCGGCTACTTCCTGTACCGGGACCTCCGCCACCACGAGGCCCCCCTGACCGGCCGGTTCGCATCCGGTCCCATGGCCGCCACCGTGGCGTACGGCTACCCGCCGTCCCCCGCCCCGCAGAGCTACGGTCCGCCGCCCGCCCCGTACGGCGTGCCGCAGCTCGCGCCGTACTCCCCGCCGCAGCCGGGCCCGTACGCGCCGCCGCGGCCCGCCGCCTACCCGCCCGCGCCGAACCCGGCGCCCACGCCCGACGCGGCGCCCGGGCAGCCGCAGCGTCCCGCACCCGCCCGGATCGACCAGGTCCGCGCCGAACTGGACGAGCTGAGCGACTTCCTGCGCGGCCAGGACACCGGACCAGGCCAGGGCGGGCAGACCGGTCACGGGGGCCGGGGTCACGGCGGACGGTCCGGGCCGGGCGGAGCCGCCGACGGCGGTGACATCGGGTTCACCACGAGCTGGGGCCCGGAGGACGGCCGGTGACCGCACGCGTCATCGCCGGACGCTACGAACTGTCCACGCTCATCGGACAAGGCGGCATGGGCCAGGTGTGGACGGCCTACGACCAGCGGCTCGACCGCCGCGTCGCCGTCAAACTCGTGCGCCCCGACAAGGTCGCGGGATCCCACAGCCAGGACGCCACCGACCTGCGCCGCCGCTTCGTCCGCGAGTGCCGCGTCACCGCGCGGGTCGACCACCCCGGCCTGGTCACCGTGCACGACGCGGGCAGCGAGGCCGAGAACCTGTACCTCGTCATGCAGTACGTCGACGGCGCGGACCTCGGCGACCACCTCGCCGAGAACGAGCCGTACCCCTGGCCGTGGGCGGTCGCCGTCGCCGCCCAGATGTGCGCCGTGCTCTCGGCCGTGCACGCCGTACCGATCGTCCACCGCGACCTCAAACCGAGGAACGTGATGGTGAAGCCGGACGGCACCGTCACCGTCCTCGACCTCGGCGTCGCCTCCGTCCTCAACACCGAGACCACCCGTCTCACCCGCACCGGCTCACCCGTCGGCAGCCCCGCCTACATGGCCCCCGAACAGGCCATGGGCGGCGCCGTCGGCCCCTACACCGACCTGTACGCGCTCGGCGTGGTGCTGCACGAACTCCTCAGCGGGAACGTCCCGTTCGCCGCCTCCACCGCGGTCGGCGTGCTGCACCGCCACCTCCACGAGCCGCCGGTGCCCGTGCGCCGGCTGCGCCCCGAGGTCCCCGAAGTCCTCGAATCCCTCGTACTGCGGCTGCTCGCCAAGGACCCCCAGCACCGACCGGCCAGTGCCCAGGCGGTGTACGAGGACCTGCTGCCGCTGCTGCCTCCGCGCGGCCCGCACAGCGGCGGGCCGCTCGATCCCACCCGCCCGTTCCTGCGCCCGCACGCCCCCTGGCCGGACCGCGGCGTCACTCCGGCGCCGCGCCCCGCGCCCCGCCCCGAACCGTCCACCGCCGGGTCCGGCGGCCTCCACGACATCGCCACCGCCGTCGACGAGGTGAAGCGGCTGCTCGGCGAGGGCCGCGTCACCCAGGCCGTCGACGTCCTCGGCGCGATCCTCCCGGCGGCCGCGGCCCAGCACGGTGAGCACTCCCCGGTGGTGCGCACCCTGCGCAAGCAGTACGCGGCCACGCTGATGGACGACGGCCAGTACCGGCGCGCCCTGCCCGAACTGCGGCGCCTCGCCGACGAACGGGCCACCGAGGCGGGCCCCGCCGACCCGCAGTCCCTCCGGTTCCGCCACGACGCGGCGCAGTGCCTCGAACAGCTCGGCGAACCGGCCGCGGCGCTCGCCGAGTACCGGGCCCTGCTGCCCTACTTCGAGAACCGGCTCGCGGAGAACCCGTACACGGCCGCGGACCCCGACCTGCCCTTCGAGATCCGCCGCCGGATCGGGCACCTGCTGCTCGCCCTGGGCGACCGTACCGCCGCCCACGACACCCTGCTGCGCCTGCTGCACGACGCGGAGCGCCGGCACGGCCCCGCGCATCCCTTCCCGGCCGAGATCCAGCGCACCCTGCAGTGGCTGGGCCAGGTGCGCGGCTGAGCGGCGGGGCCGAGCAGGCGTACGCGGGTGCGGTTCAGCGTCCGTACGGGTAGCCGTACGGGCCCTGCTGCGCCGTGGGCGCGGACGGGGCCGCCCCGTACCCGGCCGCCGCCATGGCCTGGGGCGTTCGCGGGTCGAACATGGCGAACAGCAGCATCCCCGTCGCCGCCATCAGGCACAGGATGATCACGATGCCGAGCACCGCGGAGGCGTCGCTGTCGTCGGGCACGAGGAACAGTCCCGGTGTCATGGTGCACTCGTACACGACGAAGGCGGCGAACGCGCCCCAGTCCGAGCCGCGTCCGCGGCGGATCGCCACGTACAGGAACGGCACCCACGCCAGCAGGCCCAGTGAACCCCAGACCAGGACGGACCAGACGATCCGCTGGAACCAGCCGGCCTCCAGCCGCTTGTCCATCTCCACCCCCAAGCGCTCCGCCACCCGGGGACGGAGCCGTCGCAGGAAAGGTTAGGCCACCGGGCGGCGTGGACGGCCACCGTCAGGAAGTCTGCTTCAAGGCCGTGACGATCCGCTTCGTCAGCTTCTTCGCCGTCGCCGCCCCGTCGTCGTGGCCGTCCGTCGACATGACGCTGACGACGTTCGTGCCGACCCGGGCCGCGATGAGGGTCGTGCCGTTCTCCCAGGCGGAGTCCGTCAGGGTGATCGTGTAGGCCCCGTCGCCCAGGCCGGGCGTGGCCCGTCCGGTGACCTTGACCTTCGAGTGGGTCTGCGAGTCCGTGAAGCTCGTGCAGGCCGTGACCGCCTTCTCCAGGGCATCCATGACGCGCGCCGCGGTCTCGCCGCGGTAGGCGTCGATCTCCTGGCCGATGTCCTCGGAGGTGTTCTTGCTGACGTAGTCGTTCTGCGCGAAGGACACGCCGGTGATGCCGGTGATGTCGATCCAGGCGGTGCCGCCGAGCCGGTCGCACTTCGGCTTGGCCGCCGGGGCGGTCGACGGGGGCGTGTAGGTGTCGCCGGAGTCCCTGGCCCCGCTCGGGTCCACGGCGAAGCCGGAGGCGAAGAACGACGCCGGGGCGAGTGCCTTCTTCAGCTGGGCGCCCGTGAGCAGACCGGCGTTGGGGTCGTCGGGGGACGCCGAGGACGCGTGGCCGGCGGACTTGGACGAACCGGAGGAGTCCGACGAGCCGCAGGCCGTCAGGGTCAGGGGAAGCGTGGCCAGGGCGAGGACACGGGCGGCGCGGAACGCGAAATGCATGCGTGGTGCTTTCTCGGGCGTGGGCCACAGAGGCGTGGCAGCGGACCCTACGACGTCCGAGGAGGCCGGACCGGTTGCGGTCATCGACAACACGCATGTTTTTACGGCGTCTTGTGTGATTCTTGTGCCCTACGAGGCGATCGCTTTTCGGGCCGCGGGGTTTGGTCGGCTAGCGTGCCTCCGCACACGCGCAACATGCGCGTACACGACAACAGGGGTGGGGATGGCCGAGCACCGGCAATCGAAGAAGCGCAGGTACATCACATGGGCGGCGGCCGGGGCCGTCGTCGTCGCCGGCGCCGGGATCGCGGCCCAGACGTCCATGGCGGCCACCGCCTGGCCCGCCCAGAAGACCTTCACCGGCCGGGCCTTCGACACCTGCACGGCGCCCTCGCTGAGCGCCATGAACGCCTGGCGCACCGACAAGTACTACGGCGCCGCCGCCGTCTACATCGGCGGCAAGAACCGCGGCTGCGCCCAGCCCAACCTCACCGCCTCCTGGGTGAAGTCCGTCAGCGCCCAGGGCTGGAAGCTCATCCCGCTGTACGTCGGGGCCCAGCCGCCGTGCCAGAAGAGCGCCAACCCCGAGCGGCTCACCGCCGCCACCGCCGCCTCCCTCGGCACCGCCGACGCCAACGACGCGGTGGCCAAGGCCTCGGCGCTCGGCATGAAGGCGGGCAGCCCGGTCTACCTCGACATGGAGCCGTACGACATCACGGACAAGGCGTGCAACGACGCCGTGCTCACCTACGTCCGCGCCTTCGACAAGGTGCTGCGCGACAAGACCTACCGCGCCGGCTACTACGGCTTCACCAGCTCCAGCGCCAAGGCCATCGCCACCGCGACCAACAAGACCGACCTGCCGGGCAACCTCTGGTACGCCCTGTGGGACGGCAAGGAGACCACCACCACCGACTGGCCCTGGGGCGCCACCCAGTTCACCGACCACAGCCGCGCCCACCAGTACATGGTCAACAGCAAGGAGACGCGCGGCGGCGTCACCATCACCGTCGACCGCGACTGGTGGGACGCTCCGGTCGCCATCACCGGCTGACGGTTTTCCCCCTCGCCGGACGCCATGTGGGTCCTCCCCCTGTGCGACGGTGCCCGAAGTCGTGGTGAATCGTTGGTCGAATGGGTTGGCCGGAGCCCGGCCGCTGCCTACTATCGATCACCGCAAGACTTTGTGCGCCCGCCCGTCGCCCGACCACCACCCCTGGTGGAGGCGCTGCGCGCCGCACCTGTCGAAGCAATCTCCACCACGGGAGGTTTCCTTGCACCGCCGCCGTCGCACCGCGCTCGTCCTGTCCGCCGCGCTCCTCGCGGCAGCACCCCTGCTCACCGCCTGTGGAAGCGACGCGCATCCGGGCGCGGCGGCCGTGGTCGGCGGCCAGCGGATCACTTTCGGACAGTTGCAGAGCCGGGTGAGCGAGGTGCGCGAGGCGCAGCGGGCCGCGGTGACCGACGAGGCGCAGTACCAGCAGGCCGTCGCCTCGACCGGCACGCTCGCCCGGGACACGCTGCACCAGATGGTGCTCGACCAGGTCCTCGACCGCGCCGCCCGGAACGCCGGCCTCACCGTCAGCCGCAGCGAGGTCCAGCGGCTGCGCACCGGTCTCGAACAGCAGGCGGGCGGCGCCAAGGCGCTCGAGGACGCCTGGCTCCAGCGGTACGGGGTGCCGCCGCAGCGTCTCGACGACAACCTCCGCCTCCAGGTGAAGGCGCAGAAGCTCGCGACCCACCTGCACACCGACGCCGGCCAGCCGGCCTTCTGGAAGGCGCTGTCCGAGGCCTCCGCCGACCTCCACGTCGACCTGAACCCGCGCTACGGCACCTGGGACGTGGAGAAGAGCACCCTCGTGAAGGCGAAAACGCCGTGGCTGCGGGACGTCTCGGCGTCCCAGGCGCAGCAGTCGACCTGAGCGGACGGCGGACGGCGGACGGTCGCCGGGCGGTCGGGTGCCGGGCGGCCGGGCCTGTGGACAACCGGGCCGGGGGACGGCCCCCGGCCTGTGGACAACTCGGGGTGACCTCGGCCGCGTGCGTTACGTTCGGAGCGTGAACACCACCAGCGCGACCACCTCCGCAGCGGCCCCGGGCCGGATCGTCCTGCTCACGACCAGCCACCGGGTCGCCCCCGGCCTGCTGTCCTGGCCGGCCTGGCAGGCGCTGCGGGCGGCCGACCGGGTGCTGTGCGCGGACGGTACCCATCCGCAGCTGCCGTATCTGCGGGAGGCAGGCACAGCCGTGGACGAGGCGGCGCCGAGCGCGGAGGAGCTGGTGGACGCGTGCGCCGGCGGTCGTACGGTCGTCGTCGTGGCCACCGGCGAGGGCGAGCCCGCCCTGACCGACGGACTGGCCCGCCTGGCCGGATCCGGCCGTGTGCACATGCCGGAGCTGGAACTGCTGCCCGCCTCCTACGACCTGCCCGGCGCCCGCCTGCTCGACCTCGTCCAGGTCATGGACCGCATCCGCGCCGAGTGCCCCTGGTCGTCCCGGCAGACCCACAAGGGCCTGGCCAAGTACGGCATCGAGGAGGCGTACGAGCTGGTCGAGGCGATCGAGGACGGCGACCGCGAGGAACTGCGCGAGGAACTGGGCGACGTCCTGCTCCAGGTGGTCTTCCACGCCCGTATCGCCGAGGAGGACCCCGAGGAGCCGTTCTCCATCGACGACGTGGCCGGCACCATCGTCGCCAAGCTGATCCACCGCCACCCGCACGTCTTCGGCGACGAGACCGCCGACACCCCGGAGGAGGTCAAGGCGCACTGGCTGCGCACCAAGGCCGAGGAGAAGCGGCGCACCTCCGTCACCGAGGGCGTCCCCCTCGGCCAGCCCGGCCTCGCCCTCGCCGCCAAGCTGGCCTCCCGGGTCCGCACGGCGGGCCTGGACGTCCCCCTCCCGGCGGGAGAGGGCTTCGGGTACGAACTGCTGGCCCTGGCCGCCCGCGCCGAGGCGGCGGGCGTCGACCCGGAGGCGGCCCTGCGCGCGGCGGCGCGCGCGTACCGGGACGTGATCATAAAGACGGAGAGCAGCTGAGGCCCTGAGCGGCCGCGCGGCACGCGACTGCGCCGCGCGGACGCCCCGGCGCTAGGGTCGGCCCCATGCACGACCAGCCACCCACCCTGTTCACCTGGGAGTTCGCGAGCGACCCCTACCCGGCCTACGCCTGGCTGCGCGAGCACGCCCCCGTGCACAGGACCCGCCTCCCCAGCGGGGTCGAGGCCTGGCTGGTCACCCGGTACGCCGACGCCCGGCAGGCCCTGGCCGACCAGCGGCTGAGCAAGAACCCGGCGCACCACGCCGAGCCCGCGCACGCCAAGGGCAGGACCGGCATCCCCGGCGAGCGCAAGGCCGAGCTGATGACCCACCTGCTGAACATCGACCCGCCGGACCACACCCGGCTGCGCCGGCTGGTCAGCAAGGCGTTCACCCCGCGCCGTGTCGCGGAGTTCGCCCCGCGGGTGCAGGAGCTGGCCGACGGACTCATCGACGGGTTCGCGGGACGCGGCACAGCCGACCTCATCCACGAGTTCGCCTTCCCGCTGCCCATCTACGCCATCTGCGACCTGCTCGGGGTCCCCCGCGAGGACCAGGACGACTTCCGGGACTGGGCGGGCATGATGCTGCATCTGCCCGGGGGCGGGCCCCCGGACCCCCGGCGCCCCGGCAAGGGGCCCCGCGGCGGAGTGGCCCGCTCGGTGAAGATGATGCGCGCCTATCTCGCGGACCTCATCCACCGCAAGCGCGAGGCGCTGCCGGCCGAACCCGGCCCCGGCGAGGACCTCATCTCCGCTCTCATCCGCGCCTCCGACCACGGCGAGCACCTCACCGAGAACGAGGCCGCCGCCATGGCCTTCATCCTCCTGTTCGCCGGCTTCGAGACCACCGTCAACCTCATCGGCAACGGCACCTTCGCCCTGCTCACCCACCCCGAGCAGCGGGACCGGCTCCAGCGGTCCCTCGCCGAGGGGGACGGCGGTCCGCTGGAGACGGGGCTGGAGGAACTCCTGCGCTACGACGGACCGGTGGAAATGGCCACCTGGCGCTACGCCACCGAGCCGCTCACCCTCGGCGGGCAGGACATCGCCCCCGGCGACCCGGTCCTCGTCGTCCTCGCCGCCGCCGACCGGGACCCGGAGAGGTTCGACGACCCCGACGTCCTCGATCTCGGGCGACGTGACAATCAACACCTCGGCTACGGACACGGCATCCACTACTGCCTCGGCGCGCCGCTTGCCCGGCTGGAGGGCCAGACCGCGCTCGCCACCCTCCTCACCCGGCTTCCCGATCTCCAACTGGACGCGGATCCAGCCGACTTGCGCTGGCGGGGTGGGCTCATCATGCGCGGACTGCGGACGCTTCCGGTGCGGTTCACCCCCGGTCGGTAAGTCGGAGGGAAGCCGGACAAGGCCGGAAAAGGCGCCTGCCGCCGCATCACCCCTACCCACTGACGGCCCCGAAGATGACACAGTCTCAGCTGTGTGATCTTCACGTGATCTGTGCGGCATGAACTTGTAACAAGAGAGCGTCAGCGGCTACTTTCACCCATCAGCGTGGCGCCGAGTCGCGGCCGTCACGCGGGTCAGCGTTGTCGCACGAAAGGTCTCCGTATGCTCTCCGGGAACGGTCGTCACCGTCGGCCCCGTCAGGCTCCGGCCCTCCTCGTCGCCGCTGGAGTGACCGGATCCGCCATCGCCATCCCGCTGATGGCCGCCGGCGCCGCCAGTGCGGCCGACGGCAACACCTGGGACAAGGTGGCCAAGTGCGAGAGCGGCGGCGCCTGGAGCTCCAACGCCGGCAACGGCTACTACGGCGGCCTGCAGATGACGCAGGACGACTGGGAGAAGCACGGCGGCCTCGACTACGCGCTGAGCGCCGACCAGGCGAGCCGGTCCCAGCAGATAGCCGTGGCCGAGAAGGTGCTCGCCGACAAGGGCCCCGGCGCCTGGCCGACGTGCGGTCTGGTCTCCGGTCTCGGCGAGAAGTCCGAGGCGGCGAAGGTCGACACCGGCGTGGGTGACACGTCCGGATCCTCCAACTCCTCCGGAAAGTCCCTCACGGACGAACTCGGTCTGTCGAACTCGTCACAGACGCCGGCCGACTCCTCCGGCTCGGCCGGCTCGTCGGACACCGACCCCGGTTCGGCCGACTCCTCCGACTCCCCGAGCGCGTCCCCCGACACGTCCTCGCCCTCGCCGTCCGCGCCCGGCAAGAAGACCGGGCCGGGCAAGTCCGACACATCCCCCGATGTCGCCGCGAGCGGGTCCCAGTCGCCCGCCACCTCGCCCTCGGTCGCGCCGGACTCGGGCGACACGGACAAGTCCTGGCAGGTCGGCGGCAGTTCGGCCCTGGTCGACACCGGGGCGCTGGGCGGCGGACGGCACCGCGGCGGCAGTGCCGTCGAGAACCTGGTCGACAACCACACGGCCGCCTCCGCCGGCCGTCACGCCGCACGCACCGCCGACTCCTACACCGTTCGCGCCGGCGACTCCCTCGAGTCCATCGCCGACTCCCTTGGCGTGCCCGGCGGATGGGACGCGCTGTACGCCGCGAACAAGGGCGCGATCGGGTCCGACCCGAACCACGTCTCCGCCGGTCAGACCCTGAATGTCCCTACCGAAACGCCCCAAAAGTAGCGGGAGTTCGCGTCACGCTTCGCCCTGAATGTCCCTTTCGGGGAAAGTGTGGGATGAGTCTCAGAAGCCCTGATCGTCTTTGGAATTCGGCGGAGCGCGTGCCTACGGTCGTGACCGCTCGTCACCACGAGCCCCGGCTGCCGCAACGCCGAATCCTGCCAGCGGCCGCACGGGAACAGTCGTCGCGTCAAGCGCCGTGGGCAGGAGCGGGGGACCCAAGGTAGGCGCCGCGCCGGGCAGTTGGCCGGAGCGGCTAGGGGTGGAGCCGCGCCTCGTGTACGAGGCGCGGCCGGGCAACTCAACCGGCCCGAACCCGACAGCTCACCTCGCAGGCGTCGGTGAGGGGATCCTTCCATGCTGTTCTCCAGCAAGGGCAAGCACCGCCGTACGTCCAAGGCCACCCGTGTCGTCGCGCTCGCCGGTGTCGCCGGCGCCGCGGTCGCCGCCCCGCTGATGGCGGTCGGCGACGCCTCCGCAGCCACCGCCTCCCAGTGGGACGCGGTCGCGCAGTGCGAGTCCGGTGGCAACTGGTCCATCAACACGGGCAACGGCTTCTACGGCGGCCTCCAGTTCACCAGCTCCACCTGGGCCGGCTACGGCGGCACCGCCTACGCGTCGCGCGCCGACCTGGCCTCCAAGTCGGAGCAGATAGCCGTCGCCGAGAAGGTCCTCGCGGGCCAGGGCAAGGGCGCCTGGCCGGTCTGCGGCAAGGGCCTGTCCGGCGCCGCCTACACCGGCAGCGCCCCCGCGTCGTCCTCCTCCTCGTCCTCCCCGTCCTCGGCGGCCTCGTCGTCGGGTGGCGACTCCGCCAAGAGCACCACCACCCGCTCGACCGAGCGGCAGGCCGCCAACCGCTCCGCGACGCGTCCGGCCCCGAGCGGGACCGTCACCACGCCGACCGGCAAGAAGGTCGAGAAGGGCGACGGCGAGTACAAGGTGGTCTCCGGCGACACCCTCAGCTCCATCGCCGCCCGTCACGGCGTCCAGGGCGGCTGGCAGAAGCTGTTCGAGCTGAACAAGGACATCGTCGACAACGCCGACCTCATCTACCCGGGCCAGCAGCTCCACCTGAAGTAACGGCCCGTCCCCGCCCTCCACGGGCACCCCGCCCCGGCGCGTTCCCCCCTACGTGCCGGGGCGGGGCTTTTTTCGTCTCCCGCACGCCGGCCTGTTCCCGAAGATTCCCCTCCCCTTTGTTCCGAGCGGGAACAATGGGTACCGTCACCCTGTCCACGAGGCGGTCGGTCGGCCGGTCGCCGCCCCGGGACGGTTAGGCTCTAGTCGCAAGGCTCACGCCCCGCACTTTCAGCGTCACATCCCAGAAGGAGATGCTCGTGCCGTCCATCGACGTCGTCGTAGCCCGGGAAATCCTGGACTCCCGAGGCAACCCCACGGTCGAGGTCGAGGTCGGCCTCGACGACGGCAGCACCGGTCGTGCCGCCGTCCCCTCCGGCGCCTCCACCGGTGCCTTCGAGGCCGTCGAGCTCCGTGACGGCGACCCCAACCGCTACCAGGGCAAGGGCGTCGAGAAGGCCGTCCTCGCCGTGATCGAGCAGATCGGCCCGGAGCTCGTCGGCTACGACGCCACCGAGCAGCGTCTGATCGACCAGGCCATGTTCGACCTGGACGCCACCGACAACAAGGGCTCGCTCGGCGCCAACGCCATCCTCGGCGTCTCCCTCGCCGTCGCCCACGCCGCCTCCGAGGCCTCGGACCTCCCCCTCTTCCGCTACCTGGGCGGTCCGAACGCGCACCTGCTTCCGGTGCCGATGATGAACATCCTGAACGGCGGCTCGCACGCCGACTCCAACGTGGACATCCAGGAGTTCATGATCGCCCCGATCGGCGCGGAGTCCTTCTCCGAGGCCCTGCGCTGGGGCACCGAGGTCTACCACACCCTGAAGAAGGTCCTGAAGAGCAAGGGCCTGTCCACCGGCCTCGGCGACGAGGGCGGCTTCGCCCCGAACCTCGGCTCCAACCGCGAGGCCCTCGACCTCATCCTCGAAGCGATCAAGGAAGCCGGCTACGCGCCCGGCGAGCAGATCGCCCTCGCGCTCGACGTCGCCGCCTCCGAGTTCTACAAGGACGGCAAGTACCTCTTCGAGGGCAAGGACCGCTCCGCGGCGGAGATGACCGAGTACTACGAGGAGCTGGTGGCCGCCTACCCGCTCGTCTCCATCGAGGACCCGCTGTTCGAGGACGACTGGGCCGGCTGGAAGGTCATCACCGACAAGCTCGGCGACAAGGTCCAGCTCGTCGGCGACGACCTGTTCGTCACCAACCCCGAGCGCCTCGCCCGCGGCATCGAGGAGGGCGCCGCCAACGCGCTGCTCGTGAAGGTGAACCAGATCGGTTCGCTCACGGAGACCCTGGACGCCGTCGAGCTGGCCCAGCGCAACGGCTTCAAGTGCATGATGTCCCACCGCTCCGGTGAGACCGAGGACGTCACCATCGCCGACCTGGCCGTCGCCACCAACTGCGGCCAGATCAAGACCGGCGCCCCGGCCCGCTCCGAGCGCGTCGCCAAGTACAACCAGCTGCTGCGCATCGAGGAGATCCTCGACGACGCCGCGGTGTACGCGGGCCGCTCGGCCTTCCCGCGGTTCCGCTCCGCGCACCAGTAGGCACGACAAGGGCTCGGCCGCCACGGCGGCTGAGCCGCACAGCGTACGGCTTCGCCCGTCGCACGTACGTCCCCGTACCCGGTCCCGTACCGTGTCCGGGGACGTACGCACGTATGTGCGCGGGCACGAACGGGAGGCGGGACGATGGCCGTCAAGGACCGGGACCGGTTCTCCACCACGACCAGGATCAGGTTGCTCGGTGAGCAGACCGCGGCCCGCGTCTACCGTTCGCAGACCCGGCGCCAGGCCCGCCGCTCCCGCCTCACCGGCCGCGCGGCGCTGCTCGCGCTGGTGCTGTGCTCGATGGTGGTCGCCCTCGCGTACCCGATGCGGCAGTACGTCTCCCAGCGCGCCGACATCGCCGACCTGCAACGCCAGAAGCGGCAGGCCCAGCAGCGGGTGGAACAACTGCGCGACCTCAAGGCACGCTGGCAGGACGACGCCTACGCCGAACAGCAGATCCGGCGGCGGCTGCACTACGTGAAGCCCGGGGAGACCGGCTACGCCGTGGTCGAACCGGGCCCGGCCGAGCGGTCCCGCGCCGAGCGGGGGACGGCCCGCCGCCCCTGGTACGCCAACGTCTGGGACGGAGTCGACAAGTCCGACGCCTCCGACCAGTGAACTGACAGAGAGATGTACGCAAGGCATGGAAACCCCACCGCCGCCCACTGAGCGCACCGAGCCCACCGAGGCGGACGTCGAGGCCTTCAAGCAGCAGCTCGGGCGGCCGCCGCGCGGGCTGCGCGCGATCGCGCACCGCTGCCCCTGCGGTCAGCCAGACGTCGTGGAGACGGCACCGCGGCTGCCCGACGGCACGCCCTTCCCCACGCTGTACTACCTGACGTGCCCGCGCGCCGCCTCCGCCATCGGCACGCTGGAGGCCGAGGGCGTGATGAAGGAGATGACGGAGCGGCTGGCCACCGACCCGGAGCTCGCGGCCGCGTACCGGGCCGCGCACGAGGACTACATCCGGCGCCGCGACGAGATCGAGGAGCTGACGGGCTTCCCCAGCGCGGGCGGCATGCCGGACCGGGTGAAGTGCCTGCACGTCCTGGTCGCCCACTCGCTCGCCGCCGGACCGGGGGTGAACCCGCTCGGCGACGAGGCGATCGCGATGCTGCCCGAGTGGTGGCGCAAGGGCCCGTGCGTGGCGCCCGCGGGGCCGCCGTCCGGCGAGGGGTGGCAGACCGAGACCTCCGAGAGCGGCTGGTTCGGCGTCAAGCCCCTGGAGACCGAGGAGGACGGCGCATGACCCGGGTCGCCGCCGTCGACTGCGGTACGAACTCCATCCGTCTGCTGGTCGCGGACGCCGACCCGGCGACGGGCGAACTGCGCGAGCTGGACCGGCGCATGACCATCGTGCGGCTCGGCCAGGGCGTGGACCGCACCGGCCGGCTCGCCCCCGAGGCGCTGGAGCGGACCTTCGCGGCCTGCCGGGAGTACGCCGCGGCCGTCAAGGAGCACGGCGCCGAACGGCTGCGCTTCGTGGCCACCTCCGCCTCCCGGGACGCCGAGAACCGGGACGAGTTCGTGCGCGGGGTGATGGACATCCTCGGCGTCGAGCCCGAGGTGATCTCCGGTGACCAGGAGGCGGAGTTCTCCTTCACCGGCGCGACGAAGGAGCTGACGGGCCGTACGGACCTCGCCCGGCCCTTCCTGGTGGTCGACATCGGCGGCGGCTCGACGGAGTTCGTCGTGGGCGACGACCACGTCCGCGCGGCGCGCTCGGTGGACGTGGGCTGCGTCCGCATGACGGAACGTCACCTGGTGCGGGACGGGGTGGTCACCGACCCGCCGACCGAGGAGCAGATCGCCGCCGTACGCGCCGACATCGAGGCCGCGCTCGACCTCGCCGAGGAGACGGTCCCGCTGCGCGAGGCGCGCACCCTGGTGGGCCTGGCCGGCTCGGTGACGACGGTGTCGGCGATCGCCCAGGAGCTGCCCGGCTACGACTCGGCGGCCATCCACCACTCCCGCGTCTCCCGCGAGCGTGTCCGCGAGATCAGCGACCGACTGCTGCGCTCCACGCACGCCGAGCGCGCGGCCATCCCCTCCATGCACCCGGGCCGTGTCGACGTCATCGGCGCGGGCGCGCTGGTCCTGCTGGCCGTCATGGAGCGGATCGACGCGAAGGAGGTCGTCGTCAGCGAGCACGACATCCTCGACGGCATCGGATGGTCTTTGGCCTGACCGCCTACAGGTTGCGGTACACGTCCCGGCGGTCGCCCACCTTGACGACGAGGATGACGAGTTCACCATCGTTGATCTGGTAGGCGACCCGGTAGCTTCCGACCCGGAGCCGGTAGAGCCCGGACGGGCCGGTGAGCTTCTTGACGTCGGCGTCCTCGCGGTACGGGTCGTCACCGAGTGCGGTCAGCGCGGTCAGGATGCGCATGGCGTCGGGCCGGCTGACGGCCCGGAGCTGCCGCTGTGCCGCCGTGGTGAATCGGAAGGCGTACTTCACGCCGCCTCGCCGTCCTGCTCGGTGAACAGGTCTGCCAGCAGTTCCGCCATCGTCACTGTGGGACCGTCCTCGGCCAGGACCGCTTCGGCTTCGCGCGCCAGCATGACGTCGGCCGCTTCCTCCAGCGCTTCGAAGTCCGCGATCGGGACTACGGCTGCCACCGGAGCGCCGTTGCGCGTGATGACGGTCGGGACGCCTTCCTCCGCCCGGTTGATGTGGTCGGCGAGGTGCGCGCGGGCTTCCCGTACGGTCACGGTGTTCTCAGTCATGAGAGTAGTGTACGCGCTCGCGTGTACACGCGACCCGGTTCGGGAGTCGCGTTCGTGAGCGATGCTCGATGGCATCGCCTGGTCCGTGGCGTAGGCTCGTCCACCCCCGGTTCTACTGGCCGGTAGCCTGCGGTTGAGCAGTCCCAATACCGTGTGAGCGCACCCGGGGACCCGTTCGGCGCCCCTCGGTGACGCTCCCCCAGGAAAACTTCGTGAAGTTCTTCACAAGGAATTCGGCCGCGTCAAGGGCCGAAAGGGCCTCCGGGGGCCTTTTCGGGGTCTCAGCAGGAGGAAAACGGTGCTCGGGTGAGCGTCGGGAAGTGGTTCCGGAAGGGCCGCGTGGCCCCTCGGCGGGGGACCTTCTTCGGCCAGATGAGCAGCTCACGCGGTCTTGACAACGGTCCGAACCGGACGGCGGCCGCCTGCCGCCGCCGGACCCCGCAGAACGGGGGCGCGGAGTTTAGCACAGGGGCTGTCCAACCTTGTGAAGGGGCGCACGAGCGACCCCCCTGGGGCAGGGGGATACTCGATGCCATGAGCACCACGGAGCGTCCCAGGATCCTCGTAGTAGGCGGTGGGTACGTAGGCCTGTACGCAGCTCGGCGCATCCTCAAGAAGATGCGCTACGGAGAGGCGACCGTCACGGTCGTCGACCCCCGGTCGTACATGACCTACCAGCCCTTCCTCCCCGAAGCCGCAGCCGGCAGCATCTCGCCCCGGCACGTCGTCGTCCCGCTGCGACGCGTGCTGCCCAAGGCGGAGGTCCTCACCGGCCGGGTCACCACCATCGACCAGGACCGCAAGGTCGCCACGGTCGCCCCGCTGGTCGGCGAGGCGTACGAGCTGCCCTTCGACTACCTGGTCATCGCGATGGGCGCGGTGTCCCGCACCTTCCCGATCCCGGGCCTCGCCGAGCAGGGCATCGGCATGAAGGGCATCGAGGAGTCCATCGGACTGCGCAACCACGTCCTGGAGCAGCTCGACAAGGCCGACTCCACCACGGACGAGGAGATCCGCCGCAAGGCGCTCACCTTCGTCTTCATCGGCGGTGGCTTCGCCGGCGCCGAGACCATCGGCGAGGTCGAGGACATGGCCCGGGACGCGGCCAAGTACTACAACAACGTGTCCCGCGAGGACATGCGCTTCATCCTCGTCGACGCCGCCGACAAGATCCTCCCCGAGGTCGGCCCCAAGCTCGGCCAGTACGGCAGGGAGCACCTCGAGGGCCGCGGTGTGGAGGTCTACCTCTCCACGTCCATGGAGTCCTGCGTCGACGGCCACGTGGTGCTCAAGAACGGCCTCGAGGTCGACTCCAGCACCATCGTGTGGACCGCGGGCGTCAAGCCCAACCCTGTGCTGTCCCGCTTCGGTCTGCCGCTCGGCCCGCGCGGCCACGTCGACTGCGCGCCCACCCTCCAGGTGCAGGGCACGGACTACATCTGGGCCGCCGGTGACAACGCGCAGGTGCCCGACCTCGTCGGCCGCCGCGCGGGCAACGAGAACGCCTGGTGCCCGCCGAACGCCCAGCACGCGCTGCGTCAGGCCAAGGCCCTCGGCGACAACGTGATCTCCCGGATGCGGGGCTTCCCGCAGAAGGACTACGAGCACGCCAACAAGGGCGCGGTCGCGGGTCTCGGCCTGCACAAGGGCGTCGCCATGATCGTCATGGGCAAGATGAAGATCAAGCTCAAGGGACGCCTCGCCTGGTACATGCACCGCGGCTACCACGGTATGGCCATGCCGACCTGGAACCGGAAGATCCGCATCTTCGCCGACTGGACCCTCGGCATGTTCCTCAAGCGCGAGGTCGTCTCCCTCGGCGCCATGGAGAACCCCCGCGAGGAGTTCTACGAGGCCGCCAAGCCGGCGCCGGTGCCCGCCGCCGCGGGCAAGACCGAGGAGAAGGCCAAGGCCTCCTGACCCGGGCCTCCTGACCCGGGCCTCCGGGCCCTGCGGCCCGCCGGTCCGACGCACGAACCGAAGGACCTCCCGCCATCCGTGGTGCGGGAGGTCCTTCGGCGTTCCGTCCGCCGTGACGCGGAGCCGTTGCGGTGGAACGGTGGTGTTTGCCCAGTCGTAACTCCGTTGCGGGACTGCGCCCGGTGCGTCCCGGTGTTTACGTGGTGGATGACATTCCGGCGTTCGTCGTCATGGAGGTGTGCACCATGCCCGATGCCGCGCTGCGGCTCACACGACTCCTCGAACAACTGGTGGGAACCCCGCTTCCCGTGCGCGTCCGTGCCTGGGACGGTTCCGAGGCGGGGCCGCCGGACGCGCCGACGCTCGTCGTACGCAACCGCCGGGCCCTGCGTCGGCTGCTGTTCAAGCCGGGCGAACTGGGCCTGGCCCGCGCCTGGGTGGCCGGCGACCTGACCGTCGAGGGCGACCTCTACACCGTCCTGGAACGGCTCTCGGGCCTGATCTGGGAGCGCGGCGAGAACGCCCGCGGCCTCGCCGGGACGCTGCGCGACCCGCAGGCCCGCGCCGCCGTCCGCGGCCTGGTGAGGCTGGGCGGCCCGCCGCTGCCGCCCGCCCCGCCCCGCGAGGAGGTCCGCAGGCGCCGCGGCCACCTGCACACCAGGCACAGCGACAGGCGCGCCATCAGCCACCACTACGACGTCGGCAACGACTTCTACGAGCTCGTCCTCGGCCCCTCCATGGTGTACTCCTGCGCCTACTGGCCGGCCCCCGAACCCGTCGCCACCCTGGAACAGGCCCAGCACGACAAGCTCGAACTGATCTCGCGCAAGCTGGACCTGAAGCCCGGTCAGCGCCTGCTCGACGTCGGCTGCGGCTGGGGGTCCATGGCCGTCCACGCGGCCCGCGAGCACGGCGTGGGCGTCGTCGGCGTCACCCTGTCCCAGGAGCAGGCGGCGTACGCCCGCAAGCGCGTCGCCGACGAGGGGCTCACCGACCGGGTGGAGATCCGGATCCAGGACTACCGGGACGTGGACGACGGCCCCTACGACGCGATCTCCTCCATCGGCATGGCCGAACACGTCGGCGCCGTCTCCTACCTGGCGTACGCGCGCGATCTGCACGCCCTGCTGAAGCCCGGTGGACGGCTGCTCAACCACCAGATCGGCCGCCGGCCGCAGCGGGACGAAACGGCCTACCACGTGGACGAGTTCATCGACGCCTACGTCTTTCCGGACGGCGAGCTCGCCCCCGTCGGCACCACCGTCACCCAGTTGGAGCGGGCCGGCTTCGAGGTCCGCGACGTGGAGTCGATCCGCGAGCACTACGCGCTCACCCTGCGCCGCTGGGTGGCCAACCTGGAGGCGGACTGGGGCCGGGCGGTGCGGCTCACCAGCCCCGGACGCGCCCGTGTCTGGCGCCTGTACATGGCGGCCTGCGCGCTCGCCTTCGAACGCAACCGCATCGGGGTCAACCAGGTGCTGGCCGTGCGGACCCCCGTGTCCGGCGACTCGGGGATGCCCCTGAGGGCCCGCACCTGGGGCGCGCCGCCCGCCTAGTGCCTCCCGTGCGGCGCACGCTGCCTGGCACATGCCGGAGGGGCCCGTCCCATGACGGAACGGGCCCCTCCGGTGCCGAGGCCGCACCGGCGGCCGCTACTCCGACTTGATGGCCTGAAGCATGTTCAGCCGGGCCGCGCGCCGGGCCGGCCACAGGGCCGCCAGCACGCCGACCGCCCCCGCGAGCAGCAGGAAGACGACCAGCCGCGACCAGGGCAGGATCAGCTCGTACGTCGACAGGCTGGAGCCCAGCAGTTCACCGGCCGCCCAGCCGAAGAAGACGCCGAGCCCGATGCCGAGGACGCCGCCGAACAGGGAGATCACCAGGGACTCCAGGCGGACCATCCGCTTGATGCCCTTGCGGTCCAGGCCGATGGCGCGGAGCATGCCGATCTCCTGCGAGCGCTCGAACACCGACATCGCCAGGGTGTTGATGACTCCGAGGACCGCGACGATCACCGCCATGGCGAGCAGGCCGTAGAGCAGGTTCAGCATCAGGGTGAAGATCTGCGCGATGCCGTTGGAGATGTCCTTCTTGTCCTGGATCTTGATCGCCGGGTTGTAGCCGAGGGCCTTCACCAGCCGGTCCTTGGCCGCGTCGGACGCCCCGCCGGAGGTCTTGACCATGACCTGCATGTCGTTCGGGCGGGGCTGGTGCGGCGTGAGGGTGCCGTTGTCCAGCATGATCCCGCGGATCATCTCGTTGCCCTCGTAGACCCCGGCGACGGTCAGGCGCTGCTTCTTGCCGTCCTCGAAGGAGGCGGTGAAGACCGAACCGGCCTTCCAGTCGTGCGACTTGGCGGTCTTGTCGTCGACGACGACCTTCGTGCCGCCGACCGTGAAGGAGCCGTCGTCGACCCGGAGATCGGTCAGCTCGCCGATCGCCTTGCCGTTGACCCCGGTCAGGAACTCGGTCTGCCCGTCGATGCGGGAGGGCGCGTTGCGCAGCGGGCTCGTGGCCGTCACGCCCTCGGTGGCGCGCAGCTTGCTGTCGACGTCCGGGGAGAGGAAGTTGCCGTTCGCCATCGACACCACGTAGTCGGCGCGGATCGCGGACGAGGCCATCTTGTCGATCGCGTGCTGGAGGCTGCCCGCCATCACGGTCATGCCGGTGATGAGGGTCAGGCCGATCATCAGCGCGGACGCGGTGGCCGCCGTACGGCGCGGGTTGCGCACCGAGTTCTGCCGGGCCAGCTTGCCGGAGACGCCGAAGACGCGCAGGACGGGGGCCGCGGCGGCGATCAGCGGACGGGACAGCAGCGGGGTCAGGATGAACACGCCGATGATCAGCAGCACCGCGCCGATGCCCATGGGCGCCTGGGCGGACTGGATGTCGTCCATCGTCGTGGCCACCAGGACCGTGGCGACACCGGCGGCCGAGAACAGGGCGCCGATGGTGTTGCGCAGCACCAGCGACTTGGCGGTCGCCTGGGCGTGCAGGCTGCTCATCGCCGCCACCGGCGGGATCCTGGCGGCCCGGCGGCCGGGCAGCCACGCGGCCAGCATGGTCACGAGGACACCGACCGCGAGGGCGGCGGCGACCGTGCCGGGCGTGACGACCAGCGGCCCGTCGGGCACGGTGGCGCCCATCGAGCCGAGCAGGGACTTCAGTCCGGCACCGATGCCGATGCCCGCGACCAGACCGGTCACCGCGGCCACGGTGCCCACCAGGAACGCCTCGATCAGCACGGACCGGGTGACCTGGCGGCGGGAGGCGCCGACCGCGCGCAGCAGGGCCAGTTCCTTGGTGCGCTGGGCGACCAGCATGGTGAAGGTGTTGGCGATGATGAAGGTGCCGACGAACAGCGCGATGCCGGCGAAGACCAGCAGGCCCTGACGCAGTCCGCTCATCGAGTCCGAGATCATCTGCGCCTGGTCGTCGGCGAGCTTCGTGGCGGTGGTCGTCTCGGTCCTGCCCTTGGGGAGCACCCGGTCGAGCTGCGTCTTCAGCGCCGCCTGGCTGGTGCCCGCCTTCGCCCGCACGTCGATCTCGTCGTACGTGCCCGGCTTGCCGAACAGCTTCTGGGCGGTCGCCGTGTCGAACAGGGCGAGGCTGCCGCCGGCCGCGACGTTGCCGTCGTCGGTGGTGAAGATGCCGCTGACGGTGGGCGTCAGGACGGGGCCGTCGACGGAGACGCGGATGGTGTCGCCGACCTTGTACCCGCCGCGCCGGGCGGTCTCGGAGTCGATGAGGACCTGGCTCTCGCCGTGCGGGGCGGCGCCCGACGTCAGCGGATACCGGGGGTCCTTCGTGCCCCAGTAGTTGCCGCCCTGGGACTGGAAGCCGCCGCCGATCAGCTTGCCGTCCTTGTCGGCGATGGCGGTGAAGCCGTGCACGACGCCGATGACGGAGCCGGCGCCGGGGACGCGGGCGCTCTCGTCCAGCAGCGCCTGGGTCAGCTCGGGCCGCCTGCCGACCTGGTCGCCCTTGCTCTGCTGGAACTTGGACCGCACGGCCACGTCGACATGGTCGAAGCCCTTGGCGGAACTCTTCTGGAACGCGGCGGAGATGGTGTTGGTGAAGACCAGGGTCCCCGACACGAAGGCGACGCCGAGCATCACGGCGAGCACAGTCATGAGGAGCCGGGCCTTGTGCGCGAGTACGTTGCGCAAGGCTGTGCGGAACATGGGTTCGTCTCAGTCCAGGGTGTACGAGGGGGCGGGGGGAGGAAGGCGGGAGGTCAGCTGGTGCGGCCCTTGCCGTCGAACTGCTTCATGCGGTCGAGGACCGCGTCCGCCGTGGGCTCGTACACCTCGTCCACGATCCGCCCGTCCGCGAGGAACACCACCCGGTCCGCGTACGCCGCGGCCACCGGGTCGTGGGTCACCATCACCACCGTCTGGCCCAGATCGCGCACGGAGTTGCGCAGGAAGCCGAGCACCTCGGCGCCGGAGCGCGAGTCGAGGTTTCCGGTGGGCTCGTCACCGAAGATGATCTCCGGCTTGGCGGCCAGCGCCCGGGCGACGGCGACGCGCTGCTGCTGACCGCCGGAGAGCTGGGAGGGCCGGTGGCCGAGCCGGTCGGCGAGCCCGACCATCCCGATCACGGAGTCGAGCCACTCCTGGTCCGGCTTGCGGCCGGCGATGTCCATCGGAAGCGTGATGTTCTCCAGGGCCGTGAGCGTCGGCAGCAGGTTGAACGCCTGGAAGATGAAGCCGATCTTGTCCCGGCGCAACCGGGTGAGCTGCTTGTCCTTCAGCGAGCCGAGTTCCGTGTCGCCGATGCGCACCGAACCGGAGGAGAACGTGTCCAGGCCCGCGACGCAGTGCATCAGCGTGGACTTGCCGGACCCGGAGGGGCCCATGATCGCGGTGAACTCGGCCTGGTGGAAGTCGACGGAGACCCGGTCGAGGGCGACCACCTGGGTCTCGCCCTGTCCGTAGATCTTCGACAGATCCGTGGCACGCGCGGCCACGGCGGTGGTCCGGCCGGCGATGGAAGAGGTGGTCACGGGTGGGTGCTCCTGACGGGACGACGACGGTTCGCGGGACATTCGCGGGACATGGACCATCGTCGCGGCCGATCGGGCCCGTGCAGTCAGCCGCTGTTCCCGTTCCGGGGGCCGACTCGGGTCGGAGGCAGGCGGGGCACGTCATACCTGGGGATGAGGGCCGTCCCTGATACCCGGCGATGAGCTGTGTCTTTCCGCTCGGCCGTGAAGAACGGGGGGAGCGCCCCGGTTCGGACGGTGAAATTCCGTCATTCCCTGTGCGCGCCCGGCGCTCGCCCGCAAGGCTGCTGGCAAGTGCCGATGGCCACCCCCGAGTGCTGATGCTCCCTCAGTTGCCAATAAAATCAGACAACATGAGTCCACCCGCCCGCTGTTCGGGCAAGGGGCCCCGATAGGGTCGGAGCCGCAGCGCGGAGCCCATGGCCTGCCCGGATGGTGGAAAGCAGACACGGCGAGCTTAAACCTCGCTGCCCCTTCGCGGGCGTGCCGGTTCAAGTCCGGCTCCGGGCACCACCCACGTCGCACACGGTCTCACCGGCGTGCCGTGGTCCACGGCAGGAGAGCGGGTCCGAGCAGGTCTCCCCGCATCCGCGGCCCGCGCCCCTCCCCGTAGCCCGTGACGCTACGCCTCGGCCGCCGGCGCGCGTCGACGCGAACCCTCCTCGACGCGGACAACCATTGACATCGGACGGGTCCCGACGGAAACTCAGGGCGCAGCACAGTGAAAGAAATTTCACCAGACGAACAGACGAACGCACCCGTGCGGCGACGCCCACCCGAAGGGAACGACCGATGCGCACCACCGTCGGCATCATCGGAGCCGGACCGGCCGGCCTGCTCCTCGCCCGGCTGCTCCACAACGCCGGGATCGACTCGGTCGTCCTGGAGAGCCGCGACCGCGCCTACGTCGAGCACCGGCAACGCGCCGGAATCCTGGAGCAGGGCACCGTCGACGTGCTGCGCGCGGCCGGGGCGGCGGAGCGGATGGACCGCGAGGGACTGCGGCACGACGGGATCGAGCTGCGCTTCGACCGGCGCCGGCACCGTGTCGACTTCCCCGCGCTCACCGGTGGGCGGTCGGTGATGGTCTACGCCCAGACCGAGGTCTGCAAGGACCTCATCGCCCTCCAGCTCGACGAGGGCGGCCCGCTGCTGTTCGAGGCGGAGGCGCTGGCCGTGGAGGGGGCGGAGAGCGACCGGCCCTCCATCAGGTTCCGCCACCAGGGGCGCGAGGACGTCCTGGAGTGCGACTACGTCGTCGGGTGCGACGGCTTCTGGGGCGTGGCCCGCAAGGCCGTCCCCGCCTCGCTCTCCCAGGTGTTCGAGCGGACGTACCCCTTCGGCTGGCTCGGCATCCTCGCCGACGTGGCCCCCTCGCACGACGAACTGGTCTACGCCCGCCACGACCGCGGTTTCGCCCTGCTCTCCATGCGCTCCCCGTCCGTCTCCCGCCTCTACCTCCAGGTGCCCGCGGACACCGACGCCGAGGCGTGGAGCGACGAGCAGATCTGGGACGAGCTCGAACGGCGGCTGGAGACCGACGACGACTGGACCCTGCGCCGCGGCCCGATCACCCAGAAGTCGGTGACCCCGATGCGCTCCTACGTCCACGAGCCCATGCGGCACGGCCGCCTGTTCCTGGCCGGGGACGCCGCCCACATCGTGCCGCCGACCGGGGCCAAGGGGCTGAACCTCGCCGTCGGCGACGTCGTCACCTTCGCGCGGGCGCTCGTCCACGAGAGGGAGACGGGATCCGCCGCGCTCCTCGACGCCTACTCGGCGACCTGCCTGCGGCGCGTCTGGCAGGCCGAGCGCTTCAGCTACGACATGACGACGATGCTGCACCGCGACCCGGACGCCACCGCCTTCGAGGGACGCCTGCAACGGGCCCGTCTGGACCGGATCAGCTCCTGCCGGGCCGCCGAGACCGACCTCGCCGAGGGCTACACCGGGTTCCCGATCGGCTGACGGGCACCCGGGTGGTCTCCGCCCGGTTCCGGACGTGTTCCGGGTCGGTCAGGATCGGGGCCCCTCCTGGCCGGGAATCAGTCGGCGACGTAGCGTGTTCCGGAGCATGGCAGGGGAAAGATCCTTCCGAGGTACTAGGGTCAGTCCTTTGCCTTTCCATTACTCTTGAGGCCAAGGCCGCGCCGTGCGGCCATGGAGGAGTGAGATGAGGAGCAGAAACCCGGTCTTCTCGCGACGGGGGTTCAGCCGCGACAACGGCTACGCGGGCTTCAACGCCCCGCCGCAGGCCGGGGGTCCCGCTGTCGGCACGCAGGGCAATCCGTACGCGCAGGGCAACCCGTACGCCCAGCCGAGCGGCAACCCCTACGCGCAGAACCCTTACGCTCAGCAAGACCTTCAGCAGGGCGCGCCGCCGCAGGCCCCGGCCACCACCGGCCGGATGACGATGGACGACGTCGTCCTGCGCACCGCGTCCACACTCGGCACCCTGGTCGTGACGGCCGCGCTCGCCTGGGCGCTGCTGCCGGTCGACAGCGCCAACATCAACCGTTCCTACGGGATCGGCATCGGCGCCATGGTGATCGGCATGGTCCTGGCCCTGGTGCAGTCCTTCAAGCGCAAGGCCTCGCCCGCGCTGATCCTGACCTATGCCGCGGTCGAGGGCGTGTTCCTCGGCGTCGTCTCCAACATCGTCGACACCCATGTCGCCAGCGGCGCTGCCATGCAGGCCGTGATCGGCACGATGGCCGTCTTCGTCGGCGTCCTGCTGGCGTACAAGGCGGGCTGGATCCGCGTCACCCGCCGCTTCTACGGCTTCGTGATGGCGGCGGCGCTCGGCTTCGTGCTGCTGATGATGGTCAACCTGCTGTTCGCGGTGTTCGGCGGCGGTGACGGCCTCGGCTTCCGCAGCGGCCCGCTCGGCATCCTCTTCGGCGTCATCGGCATCATCCTCGGCGCCTGCTTCCTGGCCCTGGACTTCAAGCAGGTCGAGGACGGCATCGCCTACGGCGCGCCGCGCGAGGAAGCGTGGCTCGCGGCCTTCGGCCTCACGCTGACGCTGGTGTGGATCTACATGGAGTTCCTGCGCCTCATCGCGATTCTCAACCAGAGCGACTAGTCCGCGCCGGACACGAGCGCCGGACAGGAGCAAGGACAAGGGCCCCGGGTCTTCCCGGGGCCCTTCGTCGTTCGGCACCGTGTCCCCCCGTGCGGCGCCGGTCGCCGCACCGCACGCCTAGAGCAGCTTGCGGGCGGCCCTCCTCAGGTCGTACTCGTGGATGAGCGCCTTGGCGTGGCCGTACGCGAGGTCGTGCTCGTGGCGGAGCCAGCTGACCTTCTCCTCGAAGCGGAGCGCGGGGCCTTCTTCGACGGTGCGCAGCCAGTCGGAGATATCACGACCGGTGCAGTGGGGGATGCGGGCGAGCAGATTGCGATGGGTCTCTTCGGAGAAGACTTGGGACATCGGCGCCTCCGGACGCACTCGAAGCCGGTCCTTCACGTCACCGTGCCTGAGGGTTCGCGTATTGGCAACAGTCGTGCCGCGGCGCGTACCCTCGCGGCGTGGTTGACACGACATCTCTGACCAAGGCAGTGGATCACTTCGCCGACCGCCTCAGGGCGGCGCCGCAGAGCCGGCTGCAACGGGCGGGCGCGGCGGAGGCACTGGCGCTGGCCAGGGAGTTCGCCCGGCGGGCCCAGCTCGCCGAATGCCCCGGACGCGAGCCGCGGGAGATGCCGGACGCGGGGATGTTCGCCGCCGCGGACCAGGTCACGGTCGCCGGGCACGACCTGGCGCTCGTACTGAAGAACGACGCCGAGGTCGAGGAGGCCGTCCGTCTGGTCCAGGAGGCACTGAAACGCGCCGGGGTCTGAGAGGAGAACCGGTTCGGGTCCCGCGTGCGCGCTACAGCGACGCGATGACCCGGTCGGCCAGGATGTACACCTGTTCCGTGCCGCAGGTGAAGGTGAGCGTGTACGCGCCCGACACGCCGGAACCGCCGAGCAGTACCGGGGTCTCGCCCGCGCGCAGGGCGTCGGCCAGGCGTTCCGCGGTCTCGCGGTGCCCGGGGGTCATGCACAGGGTCGTACCGTCCGCGAAGACGTAGACGTCGAGGGTGCCCAGCGGGCCCGGGCGGACGTCGGCGAGTTCCACGCCGGACTCGGCCAGGTCCTCCAGCGTGGCGAGCGTCTGCTCGTGGTCGCCCCCGACGGGCGAGGGGTGCGGGGTGAAGTCCGGGTGCGAGGGGTGCCTGCGGCGGGCCGCGGCCAGCTCGGGGGACTCACCGGAGGTACCGCCCTGGACGCAGTCCTTGCCGGACAGTTCGTCGGCCTCCGGGCCGGACTCGGTCACCGGCTCCAGGTGTTCGAGGCCGGTCAGATCGGCCTGCCGGGGCAGGAACAGCTCGCTGTCGGGCAGTCCCAGCAGGGAGGGCGCGTCGGCGACGTCCCTGGCCTCCTGCGCGGCCCAGAAGGCGCGCGCCTCGGCCAGCTCCCGCTCCCGCTCCTCGGCGAGCGCCTCCACCACGGCCGTGCGTATCTGCTCCGTGTCCGCGTGACCGCGGGCTGCGGGCAGCAGTGCGCGTGCGGTGGCCGCGTGGTTCTCCGCGAGCTGCGCGTGCAGGGCCGCGACCTGGCGGCGCAGCACCCACAGGGCACGTAGAACGGCGACGCCCACGGCGCCGGTGGCGGCCGTGGTGAGCAGCAAAGCGATGGGCATGGCGCTCACTGACGTACTCCCGGGTTCAAGGTCGACCCCCGACTTCCTACATCAGCTTGAAGGGTGGACTATCCAAGTGTCAGTGCGTAATGTCACGAAACGGACAGAATTATGGCGCGATGCAGCCCTAGAACCCTTCCGGGTGAAGCGCTGACCTGCGTAAACCTCTCCGCCAAGGGAGATTGGTCACATCCTGAGTGAGATTGGATCACAAAAAGGCCCGGAACCAAGGGGTTTCCTGGATTCCGGGCCGTTCGATCACTGCCGGTGGTAAAGCGGCCACTGACGGTCTTTCACTGACGGTCTTTCATGTGGCCCTGGTGACGCGGTGAATCAGCTGAGGCGTTCGACGACCATCGCCATGCCCTGACCGCCGCCGACGCACATCGTCTCCAGTCCGAACTGCTTGTCGTGGAACTGGAGGGAGTTGACGAGTGTTCCGGTGATGCGGGCGCCCGTCATGCCGAAGGGGTGGCCCACGGCGATCGCGCCGCCATTGACGTTCAGCCGGTCCAGGTCGATGCCGAGGTCGCGGTAGGACGGGATCACCTGGGCGGCGAACGCCTCGTTGATCTCGACCAGATCGATGTCGCCGACAGTCAGCCCGGCCCGCTTCAGGGCCTGCCGGGACGCCTCGACCGGGCCGAGTCCCATGATCTCCGGGGACAGGGCCGAGACGCCGGTGGAGACGATCCGGGCGAGCGGGGTGAGGCCCAGCTCGCGGGCCTTGGTGTCGGACATGATGACGACCGCGGCGGCGCCGTCGTTGAGCGGGCAGCAGTTGCCGGCGGTGACCAGGCCGTCCGGGCGGAAGACGGGCTTGAGGCCGGCCACGCCCTCCATGGTCACGCCGGGGCGCGGGCCGTCGTCCTTGCCGATCACCGTGCCGTCGGGCAGCGTCACCGGGGTGATCTCCCGCTCCCAGAAGCCGTTCTTGAGGGCCTCCTCGGCGAGGTTCTGCGAGCGCACGCCGAACTCGTCCATGTCCTGGCGGGTGACGCCCTTGAGGCGGGCCAGGTTCTCCGCGGTCTGGCCCATCGCGATGTAGGCGTCCGGGACCAGTCCGTCCTCGCGCGGGTCGTGCCAGGACGAGCCGCCCTGCTCGGCCCTGGCCGCGGTGCGGGCCCCCGCCTCCGCGAACAGCGGGTTGTGCGTGTCCGGCAGGCTGTCGGAGTTGCCCTTGGTGAACCTGGAGACCATCTCGACGCCGGCCGAGACGAACACGTCGCCCTCGCCGGCCCTGATCGCGTGCATGGCCATCCGGGAGGTCTGGAGCGAGGAGGAGCAGTAGCGCGTGATCGTGCAGCCGGGCAGGTGGTCCATGCCCATCTGCACGGCGACGATCCGGCCGAGGTTGTTGCCCTGCTCGCCGCCGGGCAGTCCGCAGCCGAGCATCAGGTCGTCGATGTCCCGGGGGTCCAGCTCGGGGATCTTCGCGAGCGCCGCCTGGATGATCGTGGCGGTGAGGTCGTCGGGGCGCAGGTCCTTGAGGGAGCCCTTGAAGGCGCGGCCGATGGGGGAGCGGGCAGTCGAGACGATGACGGCTTCGGGCATCACGACTCCATGTCGATAGGGCGGCGCGCCGCGCTCGTGGAGGGCGGTGGTCGGGGGACCGGGCGGCCGTGTGGTCGATTGCGGGCGGCTGCTTGGAAGTTACCCGTACGTACGGTCAGGGTCACTCCTGCCGGGGTGTGACCCTGACCGCAATTTTCTAAGCGCTTGCTTTCTCTGCTCGGCCGGGCCCGTCTCAGACCGCCCGGAGACCGCCCCCGGACTCGTCCCAGCCCGTCGGAGCGAGGGGCTCCTCGGACGGGCCGGAAGAGGCCGGGTCGGGCTCGGGCACCTGGCGCCGCCGGCGCCGCTTGAGCAGGGCCCAGGGCCCGCGCGGACCGGTGGGCAGGGCCGCCGTGACCTCCGTGCCCGCCTGCGACGCGGCCTCGGCCGCCGCGCGGGCCACCGGCAGGAAGCCCTCGCTGCGGAAGACGTCCGGGCGCTCCTCCTCGGCCGGCCACAGGCCCAGCGCCGCGCACACCGTCGGCAGCACCGCCATCGCCGCCGTCGCGTACCCCTCCGCCGAGGGGTGGTAGTTGTCCGGACCGAACAGCTCCCGCGGGTTCGCCGCGAACTCCGGACCCAGCAGGTCGCCCAGGGACACGGTCCGGCCCCCCTGCTCCACCGCCCCGATCGTCTGCGCCGCCGCGAGCTGGCGCGAGGCCCGCCGGGCCAGCCACCGCAGCGGCTGCTGGACCGGCTCGATCGTGCCGAGGTCCGGGCAGGTGCCCACGACGACCTCCGCGCCCGCCGTGCGCAGCCGCCGCACCGCCGCCGACAGATGGCGCACCGAGCGCGTCGGCGGCATCCGGTGGGTCACGTCGTTCGCGCCGACCATGATCACGCAGATGTCCGGCACCCGCTCAGGATCGCCGAGCACCAGCGCCACCTGGCGGTCCAGGTCGTCCGACCGGGCACCGGGCAGCGCCACGTTGCGCATCAGCACCGGGTGTTCCGCCACCGCCGCGAGCCCCGACGCCAGCAGCGCGCCCGGTGTCTGCCCCGACCGGTGCACGCCCTGCCCCGCGGCCGTGGAGTCGCCGAGCATGACCAGGCTCAGCGGCGGCTCGCCGGGAGTCTCGTAGGCACGGCCGTACAGGCCGTCCGCGACCGGTACGTGGTTGTCCGTGCCGTTGCCCACGTGACGCTTGGCCATCTGCACCTCGGCCAGCAGCAGGCCGACGGCCGCGGCGCCGACCAGACCGAGTCCGCCGCCGCCGTACGCGGCGCCGGCCGCGATCCGCCGGGCCACTCTCGCCCTCGACATGTTCGTCATGCCAGCCGACACCTCCTCGTAGCCGTACATCCACTCCTTGCCCCGTACGGACCGTCGTCCAATCTCGACGGGGAGTGAACGCCCACGCCCGGGCGGTCCCCCTGGCCTTAGGCTGGCGGCACACCACGACCACATCTTTTGCAGCAACCGGAGACAACGGTGCAATTCCACGACTCGATGATCAGCCTCGTCGGCAACACCCCGCTGGTTCGGCTCAACAACGTCACCAAGGGGATCAAGGCGACCGTCCTGGCGAAGGTCGAGTACTTCAACCCCGGCGGCTCCGTGAAGGACCGCATCGCCCTGCGCATGATCGAGGCGGCCGAGCGGAGCGGGGAGCTCAAGCCCGGTGGCACGATCGTCGAGCCGACCAGTGGGAACACCGGTGTGGGACTGGCCATCGTGGCCCAGCAGAAGGGCTACAAGTGCATCTTCGTGTGCCCGGACAAGGTCTCCACGGACAAGATCAACGTGCTGCGCGCGTACGGCGCCGAAGTGGTCGTGTGCCCGACGGCCGTCGCGCCGGAGCACCCGGACTCCTACTACAACGTCTCCGACCGGCTGGTCCGTGAGACCCCCGGAGCCTGGAAGCCCGACCAGTACTCGAACCCGAACAACCCCCTGTCGCACTACCACTCCACCGGTCCGGAGCTGTGGGAGCAGACCGAGGGCAGGATCACGCACTTCGTGGCCGGCGTCGGCACCGGCGGCACCATCTCCGGCACCGGGCGCTATCTGAAGGACGCCAGCGACGGCAGGGTCAAGGTCATCGGCGCCGACCCGGAGGGCTCGGTGTACTCCGGCGGCTCCGGGCGGCCGTACCTCGTCGAGGGCGTCGGTGAGGACTTCTGGCCGACCGCCTACGACCGGACCGTGGCCGACGAGATCGTCGCCGTCTCCGACAAGGACTCCTTCCAGATGACCCGCCGCCTCGCCAAGGAGGAGGGCCTGCTGGTCGGCGGTTCCTGCGGCATGGCCGTCGTCGGGGCGCTGCGGGTGGCCGAGCGTCTCGGCCCGGACGACGTCGTGGTGGTCCTGCTGCCGGACAGCGGGCGCGGGTACCTGTCGAAGATCTTCAACGACGAGTGGATGGCCGACTACGGCTTCCTGGAGGGCGAGGGCCCGAGCGCCCGCGTCGGCGACGTGCTGAGCGACAAGGAGGGCGGCTCCATCCCGTCCCTGGTCCACATGCACCCGGACGAGACCGTCGGCGAGGCCATCGAGGTGCTGCGCGAGTACGGCGTCTCGCAGATGCCGATCGTGAAGCCGGGCGCCGGCCACCCGGATGTCATGGCGGCCGAGGTGGTCGGCTCGGTGGTCGAGCGGGAGCTGCTGGACGCGCTGTTCACCCAGCGGGCCGCGCTGGAGGACCCGCTGGAGAAGCACATGTCGGCCCCGCTTCCCCAGGTCGGTTCCGGTGAGCCGGTCGCCGACCTGATGTCCGTGCTGGGCTCGGCGGACGCGGCGATCGTGCTGGTGGAGGGCAAGCCGACCGGCGTCGTCAGCCGGCAGGACCTGCTCTCCTTCCTGGCCAGGGGCGGAAAGCGCTGACGCGCCGGCGCCGCGGCCCATGTGCCGGCACGCCGGCGGGGAACGCGCGGTGACCCGCGGCTGAGAGGCAGTCGCGGAAACGGTACGCGCGTGTCACGTGCGCGCAGCACCCGCTTAACACGCGTCCGGCACATTGGTGGGCGTCGGAAGGGGCGGGGATCGCCTCCCGGGCGCCGGGCGCCCGGGGGAGGCCGTCCGCCCCCGCCGGCGCCGTGCGGCGTCGCGGACCTCCGGAGCGGCTCCCGGACCTCCATGGACGCCACGGACGCGAGGCACCGGTCCTGACCCGGCTCGCGTCCCCCGCGGGGACCGCCGTCGTCCCGCCCCCCGTTCCACGGGGGTGCGGCGGTCCCCGCGCATACGCTTCGCGGAAGTTGAACGGCTACGGGGCTCGCCCCCCGGCTGCCGCTCAGTCCTTCCAGGTGTCGTCCTCCGCGCGGTCGCGGCGGTGGGCGGTGAACAGGCCCGGGGTGGTGCGGGCGGCCTGGACGGCGTTGACGCCCACGATCCCGATCCAGGCCACGATGAGGCCGGGCAGGTGCGCGACGGCCCCGCCGACCGCGGACAGCGGCACCGCCAGCACCAGCGACACGATGCCGAAGCCGAAGCGCTCGCCCCAGGAGTCGGTGGCCTTCGGCGCGCGGGAGCCCCGCGCCACCGTCATCTGCTGCTCGGCGAACTGCCGGCGCATCCGGCGCTCGACGGCCCCGTCGATGCGCTGGTCGACCTTCTCCAGAAACGAGTCGACCAGCGCCGACTCGTACTCCTCGCCCAGCTCCCTGCGGGCCTGCAGGGAGGCGTCGAGGTCCTTCTTCAGATCCGTGTCCCGCGCGTCCATTCCGCTCATGCGGACCAGGCTAGGAAGCCGGGCCGCCCGCCGCACTGGGGATAGCCCCCCAGTCGGGGCGGGGGCGGGCCGCCGTCGGCGTCGCCGGGGCTGCGGCCGGCGACACCGACGGGGCCTGCTCACACTAAGCGCACCCATTGTCACATTCTGAGCATTTATGGCCGGGTTTAATGACACTTGGTCGTTCTCTTGCCCTGACTGTATGGCCTCATGCAGAGTTCTTGGTGTCTGAATAGAAACTGGTCGGGGAGATACCCTCCCGGGGCGTCGACGACATCTAGGGGGAGCACGTCATGAGCGTGACCGACAGCCCTGCCGCACGGCTGCAGGCGCTCTTCGAGGGGCACCGCCTCACACCGACCCAGCGGCGCATCGCGCACAGCATGGTGCGCAGGGCCGCCGACGTGCCCTTCCTGTCCAGCGTGGAGCTGGCCGAACTCGCCGGGGTCAGCCAGCCGTCGGTGACCCGCTTCGCGGTCGCCCTGGGCTTCGACGGCTACCCGGCGCTGCGCCGGCACCTGCGCGAGGTCGCGCCCGCCGAACCGGTGGCCCAGCCGGCCTCGTACAACGAGTACCAGCAGGCGGTCGAGGCCGAGATCGAGAACCTCAGGCACCTGGCGGAGGCGCTGGCCGATCCGCGGCCGGTGCGCAGGGCGGGACAGGTGCTCGCCGCCTCACGCCCGCTGCCGGTCCTCGGCCTGCGGGCCGCCGCCGCCCAGGCCTACGGCTTCGCGTACTTCGCCGCCAAGGTCCACCCGGACGTACGGCTGCTCGACGAGGGCGGCACGATGATCGAGGACCGCATCGACGGCGCCGTACGGGCGGGCGCCACGGCGCTGCTGTGCTTTGCGCTGCCGCGCCACCCGCGCGAGGTGGTGGACACCCTCGCCCACGCCAAGGAGGCGGGGCTGACCGTCGTCACGGTCGCGGACTCGGCCTTCGCGCCGGTCGCCAGGCACACCGACCTGCTTCTGCCCGCCGCCGTGGGCACCGGGCTCGCCTTCGACACCGCCTGTGCGCCGATGCTGCTCGGCCGGGTGCTCCTGGAGGCGATGTGCGACGACCTGCCCGACGCGCAGGCACGCCTGGAGGAGTTCGACGGGAAGGCCGCGGCGCGGGGTCTGTTCGTGGAGTGACACCGCGCGGCGCCCGGGGTCCGGGTGCTCCCGGAGGTGCTCTCAGACTCGTCTCACCAACGCTCGCTAGCCTGCCCGCCCGAACGAGGGTGCCGCGACGACGAGGAGGCAGGGCATGGCGCGGGCTGGTCGCACAGGTCGAGGAGGGCAGGGCCTGGCCCGGGTGGCCGTCGTGGTGCGGGCGGGAGCCGCGCCGCTGTGGTGGCTCGGGGTGTTCGCGGCGGGGATCGGCGTACTGGTGCCGGGGCTGACCGGGCGCCGGATCGGCGTCCTGGCGGGGGCCGCGCTGTTCCTGGTGACGGCGGCCGTCGTGGCCTGCGCCCGGCGCCGGCGCTACCGGGCCCTGGCCCGGGGCGCCTCCCGGGCCGGACGCCACGACGTGCTCCAGGACCGGGCGGTGAGCGTGCGCGTCTGGCGCCGGGGGCACCGCTGGTGGCTCGTGCCGGCCTTCCTGGCCGCGCTGGGCGGCTCCCTCGTCCTGCCCGCGGCCGGCGGGCTGCTGCTGGCCGGCGCCGGGGTGGGCCTGTGGCTCAAGGCCGGCTGGCTCGGGCGGCTGGAGCGGGCCGACAACACGCTGCTGTGGGTGCGCGTCGACTGGCTGGGCCGACGCGGCGGGCGCCCCGCGGGCAGGACGGTGCGGGGCTACCGCGGTACCGGCCTCGCGGCGGGCGACGCGGCCCCGGGCGGAGCACGCCGCCGCACCGCGGCGCTCGGCTAGTGCTGTGACCGGGAAGGTTTGCCGGAAAGCTCGCGGCGTCCGGTGATGGGGGTACCTCCCACGCCGTCCAGGCAGTGGGGGAGCATCGCAAGGCGGAGCATCGCCCGTGTACTGGATGTACTCGGGTGATGCGACAACGCGGCTGGGGGTCCCCCCTGCTCGAAGAGCTTGGGGGGAGCCGTGCCGGGCGTCGCGAGCCGGTGCACCTTCCCGGTCGCAGCACTGGGACAGATCCCGGAGGTCCGGCCCCGGCGGGTCGGAGTCAGACCTCCAGTTCCTCCTCGATTCTCCTCAGCTGGTGGCGGGCCATCGCCAGGTTGGCCCGCTTGGCGTCCAGGACGAGGTAGAGGAACAGCCCGTTCCCGCCGCGCCCGCTGATCAGGCGGATCAGGTGGTACTGGTCGCTCAGGGTGATCAGGATGTCCTCGATCTGCGCCTTGAGGCCGAGGTGTTCCATCGTGCGCATCTTGGCCCGCACGACGTCGGTGTTGCCCGCGGCGGCGACGTTCAGGTCGAAGCTCTTGCTGCCGCCCATCGTGCCCAGCGCCATGCCGCTGGTGTAGTCGACGAGCGCGACGGCCGTCGCCCCCTCGATGGAGGCGAGCGCTTCTTTCAGGCAGGTCTCGGTATTGGCCATGGCCAGGGGTCTCCTTGTTCCGTCAACTTTCGGTGGTGGTCCGCGCGTTGGTCGCGGTGGTGCGCGGCGCGCGGGTGGTTCTGGTCCGTGCGGTGCCGGTCCTGGTGGCCGGTTTCAGGGCCCTCGCGGCCGTCGTGCCGGGAGCCTTGGCCGCCTCGGCGTCCATCAGTTCCCCGATGCGGGCCCCCGCCCGGCGGCCCTCCAGGTGCAGACGGCCGACGTTGACGCGGTCCTGCGCGAGCAGGGTCAGCACCGCGGTGCGGCCCGCCGCGTAGGTCGCGACATAGCCGTGGACGCCCCGCACGAGCAGTTCGCGCAGATCGCCCTGGCCGGTCACGTCCGCCATGCGCACGGCGACGCCGAGCGCGGTAGCGGTGAGCGCGGCCACGCTCTCCGGCTCCACGCCGGGGGTGTCGTGGGCCAGTACAAGGCCGTCGACACTGGCGGCGAGGGCGCCGGTGAGCTGGGGTACCCGGGCTCTGAGCCGACGCAGCTCTTCCAGGATCTCGGGCTCGGCTGCCATCCGGTGTCTCCTCTCAAAGGGCCTCCAGCGCATCCCTGAGCCTCTTCAGCAGCGTGATGTGGGGGTCGGTGGTGTACGCCAGCCGGTCGGCGAGCGTCGCGGTCTGCCCGGCGCCGTCCGGCACGGGCTCGGCCTCCGGTGCGACGGCCGGCGCGACGAGCCCGGCGGCCGCCAGACGCCGCACGTCCACCAGGGTGTGGAACGCCTGCCGGCCAAGTTCCCCGGCCAGGTCGGTCGCCGTGCGGGTGCCGTCGATCCGCTCCAGAAGCGTCTGCTGGCGGGGCGTCAGTTTCGGTGCCGCGGTGGTGTGCGTCCGCACCAGCGGGGCGCTGTCCGGCGCGGCGTCGGGCCAGACGCGGTGCAGCAGCTCGCGGCGGCGCAGGATCTCGCGCTCCAGGGCGGCCAGCGGGACCGGCAGGACGGGACCGAGCGGGTGGGCGATGCCGTAGCGGAACCGGCCCGGGGTGCTGCTCGGGGCGAGCGCGAAGTAGGCGGCGTCGTAGAGCGCGCCCAGATGGCACAGCTCCAGGGCGCCCTCGGTCAGATGGCCGCCGGCCAGCAGCAGGTGGGCGGCGCCGTGCCGGTCGTCGGCCCGCACGACCGCGTCCTGCCACGCCTCGGCCGTCAGTGTGCCGTGGGCGGTGAGCAGCAGGGCGAGGCCGGGGCTCAGCTGGCTCTCGGCGTGCGCCACACGGCCCTCGTCGAGGTAGAGCGTGCCGTGCTCGCGGACCAGGACACCGGTGGCGTGCTCGGCGGCGAGCCGGGTCAGCATCGGCGAGAGGCCGCCCCAGGCCCGGTCGTCGTCGGCCGGCTTGTTGCGCACCGGCAGCTGGGGCGGGGGCGGAATGTCGACCACGGTCATCCCAGCACCAGCCGCTCGGCCATCTCGCCCAGGCGTATGCGAGCCAGGGCGAGGTTGCCTTCGGCGCGGGCCAGCCACAGGTGCAGGAACACGCTGCTGTCGAAGGACGTGTCCACGAACCGCAGCAGGTGGTAGCTGTCGCGGTTGCTGACGATCAGGTCCTCCACCGGGGGACGTTCGCCGTCGGGGTCCTCGGCGGCGGCGAAGGCGCCGTGCTCGGCGGCCAGCCGGGCCAGCTCGGCGGCCTCCGCCGCGGTGGTCTCGTGGTCACCGCCCGGGGACTCCCCGACGGTGCCCAGGGCAAGTCCGCTCGTCCAGTCGACCAGCGCGGCGCCTCTGGCACCGGGCAGCCGCATGGCTTCCAGTAGGCACTCGTCGATTCCGGGCACCGTTGTTCCTCTCCCACCGGGGGTTCGGCTGAGTGATGCCGAGGCTACGCACGGTGCACGGTGGTGGTGAGGGTTACGGGCATTTTCCGGTGGAACATGCGACCGAGGGGCTAATGTGGGTCGACTGAACCGGATTTCGGGCGGGTCGGGCCGCATCCGCGGTGCGCCTCAAGGGCTTTGACGTGCGGCAGCGCCGTGAACGCGCACGTGCCTCACCGTCCAGGACGTGCGCCACGGCCCCTGGCGTTCCTCAAGCGCGCTCGGGTGCGCCCAAGGTGGTGAGCGCCGACGCGTGCGCCCCTCCGGACTCGGCCACGATCTCCTCGACCGACTGCGGCTCGCGCACGAGGGCGAAGGCGACACCTCCGGAGCCGTCCGGGACGTAGCCGTGGATCCCGGGCCGGGGCAGGGAGTTGTAGGCGTAGTGGTGGGCGAAGCAGTAGGCCCCGGTGTCCAGCGCGGCCACATGGTCGCCCGGTTCGAGCGGGGGGAGCGCGCGGGCCTCGGCGAGCAGGTCGCCCGCGAAGCAGGCGGGACCGGCCACGTCCTGCACCACCTCGGGTCCCGGCTTGGGCCGCCCCTTCGCGTCGTACGCGGCCAGGCGCAGCGGCCAGGACCGCGGCACGTAGACGGTGCGCGTCGCGACCTGCACGCCCGCGTGGGTCACGGCGACCGGCCGCCCCCCGGCGCTCTTGGTGTACTCCACCCGCGTCACCGTCGTGCCCTGCTCGGCCAGCAGCGACCGCCCGAACTCGGTCACCAGCCCGTACCGCCCCTCGCACAGCCCCGGCACCACCTCGCGCAGCAGCCGCGCATAGTGCGCGTACGTCGGCGCGGTCGCCTCGGAGCCGAAGTTCACCGGCAGCCCGCCGCCGATGTCGAGGGTGTCGATCTGCCGTCGCCCCGCGCGCGCGTTGATCTCCTCGGCGAGCTCGTACGTCCGCGCCACGCCCTGCGCCATCAGGGAGAGCGGGATGCCCTGGGACCCGGTGTGGGCGTGCAGCCGGGTCAGCCACGGACGGTCGAGATACGCCCGCACCACCCACTCGCGGGCGCCCTCGTCGCGCAGCGCCACCCCGAACTTCGAGGTCGCCGTGGCCGTCGACAGCGCCTCGATGGCACCCCCGCCGACCTGAGGGTTCACCCGTATCCCGAGCGGCGAGCGAGGGGTGGCGGAGCCCACGAGGGCGTCGATGCGGGCCAGCTCCTGGGGGTTGTCCACGTTGACGGCGATGCCCAGCTCCAGCGCCTCGCGCAACTCGGCCGGCGTCTTCGCGGGGGAGTCGAGGACGGTACGGGCGGGCGGCACCCCGGCCGCCCGCGCCAGCGCCAGTTCCCCCGGGCTCGCCACCTCGGCGCCGAGGCCCTCCTCGTGCAGCAGCCGCAGGACGGGCACGAGCGGGGTCGCCTTGACCGCGAAGGCGTGCAGCACCGGGGTTCCCGGCGCCAACACCGCCTCGAATGCCGCCCGGAGCGCCGCCGCGGACTCCCGGATGCCGGTGACGTCGAGCAGGCCCACGACGGGGGAGCCGGGGCCGAGCAGTCCCCGCGCCACCGCGGCCCGCACCGCCTGGTCCCGCCGCACGGCCCGCTCGCGGTCCGCCTCGGCGAGGCTCCGGTCCATGCCCTCGTTCATGCCGTCGTCGATGTCTTCGCCCATGCCGCGCCCCCGGTCCCGTCGGTGTGTCTCCAGGTCCTGCCTTCCTGACCTGGGGCGGGTCAAACATCGGCCCGTCGCGCGCGGCGGCCCGTGCCGCACGTATTGACTAGCTCTATTCATCACGCCAGGATGTGAATAGACGCAGTAATAATCACGGGAGCACCCACCAGGAGGCAGACCATGTCAGGACCCCGCCCGCCCGTCTCCCGCCGCCACCCTCAAACGAGGCCCTACGGGCCGCCCCCTGGTGGAGTACGAGCGCCGCGCGGTACGGAACTGAGCGCCCTGGGATGGCAGCAGGAAGCCGCCCTGCGGATGCTCCAGAACAACCTCGACCCCGAGGTCGCCGAGCACCCCGACAAGCTCGTCGTCTACGGCGGCACCGGCAAGGCCGCCCGCGACTGGCGCTCCTTCGACGCCATGGTCCGCACGCTGCGGACCCTCAAGGCCGACGAGACCATGCTCGTCCAGTCCGGCCGCCCGGTCGGCGTCATGCAGACCCACGAGTGGGCCCCGCGCGTGCTGCTGGCCAACTCCAACCTCGTCGGCGACTGGGCCAACTGGGAGGAGTTCCGCCGCCTGGAGAACCTCGGCCTGACCATGTACGGCCAGATGACCGCCGGGTCCTGGATCTACATCGGCACCCAGGGCATCCTCCAGGGCACCTACGAGACCTTCGCCGCCGTCGCCGCGAAGAAGTTCGGCGGCACGCTCGCCGGGACGATCACCCTGACCGCCGGCCTCGGCGGCATGGGCGGCGCCCAGCCGCTCGCCGTCACCATGAACGACGGCGTGGCCATCTGCATCGACTGCGACCCGCGCGCCATCGAGCGGCGCATCGAGCACCGCTACCTCGACGTGAAGGCCGGCTCCCTGGAGCAGGCACTCCACCTGGCCGTGGAGGCGCGCGACCAGCGCAAGCCCCTGTCGATCGGCGTCCTCGGCAACGCCGCCGAACTCGTCCCGCAGCTCCTCGCCATGGGCGCGCCCATCGACATCGTCACCGACCAGACCTCCGCCCACGACCCGCTGGCCTACCTGCCGCTGGGCACCGACTTCGACGACATGGCCGACGCCGCCGCCAAGGACCCGGCCGGTTTCACCACCCGGGCCCGCGAGTCCATGGCCCGGCACGTCGAGGCCATGGTCGGCTTCATGGACGCCGGCGCCGAGGTCTTCGACTACGGCAACTCGATCCGCGGCGAGGCCCAACTCGCCGGGTACGACCGTGCGTTCGCCTTCCCCGGCTTCGTCCCCGCCTACATCCGGCCGCTGTTCTGCGAGGGCAAGGGCCCGTTCCGCTGGGCCGCGCTGTCCGGTGAGGCGTCCGACATCGCCAAGACCGACAAGGCGATCCTGGAGCTGTTCCCCGAGAACGAGTCCCTGGCGCGCTGGATCAAGCTGGCCGGCGAGCGCGTCCACTTCCAGGGCCTGCCCGCCCGCATCTGCTGGCTCGGATACGGCGAGCGCGACAAGGCCGGCGAGCGGTTCAACGACATGGTCGCGAGCGGTGAGCTCCAGGCGCCGATCGTGATCGGCCGCGACCACCTCGACTGCGGCTCCGTCGCCTCCCCGTACCGGGAGACCGAGGCCATGCTCGACGGCTCCGACGCGATCGCCGACTGGCCCCTGCTGAACGCGATGGTGAACGTGGCCTCGGGCGCGTCCTGGGTGTCGATCCACCACGGCGGCGGCGTCGGCATGGGACGGTCCATCCACGCCGGGCAGGTGACGGTCGCCGACGGCACCGCGCTCGCCGGGGAGAAGATCCGCCGGGTGCTCACCAACGACCCCGGCATGGGCGTGATCCGGCACGTGGACGCCGGGTACGACATCGCGGAGTCGGTGGCCGGCGAACGCGGGGTGCGCGTGCCCATGCGCGAGGGCGAGGAGGCGTGACGCGGCAGCCCGCCGACCCGGGCGAGGTCCGTCCGGCCGCTGCGCGGACCCCGGCGCCCGCCGCGGGCGACTCCTTCCACACGATGTGGCGGGAACTGCTCCCCATCGGGCGCCACCCCGAGTCCGGCGGTTACCGGCGCTTCGCCTGGACCGCTGCCGACGCCGAGTGCCGGGCCTGGTTCCGGCAGCAGGCGGAGGACCGCGGCCTGGCCTACGAGGTCGACCGCAACGGCAACCAGTGGGCCTGGCTCGGCGACCCCGCGGCCGGGGACGCCGTGGTCACCGGGTCGCACCTGGACTCCGTGCCCGACGGCGGGGCCTTCGACGGGCCGCTGGGCGTCGTGTCCTCCTTCGCCGCCCTCGACGAACTGCTCGGCAGGAACGCGCGGTTCACCAAGCCGCTCGCCCTCGTCAACTTCGGTGACGAGGAGGGCGCCCGGTTCGGTCTTGCCTGCACCGGCTCGCGGCTCACCGCCGGGCACCTCACCGCCGAGCAGGCGCACCGGCTCACCGACGCCGACGGGGTCACACTGCCCAGGGCCATGGAGGCCGCCGGGTACGACCCCGACGCGATCGGACCCGACCCGGAGCGGCTCGCGCGCATCGGCGCCTTCGTCGAACTGCACGTCGAGCAGGGCCGCGCCCTCGACGTGACCGGCGACGCCGTCGGTGTGGCCAGTGCCATCTGGCCGCACGGGCGGTGGCGGTTCGACTTCCGGGGCGAGGCCAACCACGCGGGCACCACCCGGCTCGCCGACCGGCGCGACCCGATGCTGCCGTACGCCGAGACCGTGCTCGCGGCCCGGCGCGAGGCCGCGCTCGCGGGCGCCGTCGCCACCTTCGGCAAGATCGCCGTCGAGCCGAACGGCGTCAACGCGATCCCGTCCCTGGTGCGTGGCTGGCTCGACTCCCGCGCCGCCGACCAGACGACCCTGGACACCGTGGTCACCGGCGTCGAGAAGGCGGCCCGCGATTACGCCGCCGCGCACGGCGTCGACCTGGACGTGGTCCGCGAGTCCTTCACCCCCGTCGTCGAGTTCGACCACGCGCTGCGCGACGAACTCGCCCGCCTCCTGGGCGCGGACGCCGACCTGAAGGTGCCGGTGCTCGGCACGGGCGCCGGACACGACGCCGGAATCCTGTCCGGGACCGTCCCGACCGCCATGCTGTTCGTGCGCAACCCCACCGGTGTCTCGCATTCCCCGGCCGAATCCGCGGCCGAGGACGACTGCCTGGCCGGGGTGCGCGCGCTCGCCGACGTACTGGAAGGGCTGGCCTGCACGTGACCCCCACCGAGCAGACGCGGACGTACTGGCTGGAGCAGGCCTGGCTCGGCACCTACGTCGAGCCGGGCGTGGCGCTCGACGTGCGCGGCGGCCGCGTCGCGGCCGTCCGCACGGGCGTCCCCGTCCCGCCGCCGGGCGCCGAGGTGCTGCGGGGACTCACCGTCCCGGGACTCGCCAACGCGCACAGCCACGCCTTCCACCGGGCCCTGCGCGGCACCGTCCAGGTCGGCTCGGGGACCTTCTGGACCTGGCGCGAGGTCATGTACTCCACCGCCGACCGGCTCACTCCCGAGACGTACCACGCGCTGGCCCGCGCGGTGTACGCCGAGATGGCGCTGGCCGGCATCACCGCCGTCGGCGAGTTCCACTACGTCCACCACGCGCCGGGAGGCACCCGGTACGCCGATCCGAACGCGATGGGCGAGGCACTGATCGCGGCCGCCGCCGAAGCCGGGATCCGCATCACCCTCCTCGACACCTGTTACCTGTCCTCCGGGTTCGGGCAGTCGCCCGACACCCACCAGCTCCGCTTCTCCGACGGCACGGCCGAGGCCTGGGCCGAACGCTGTTCAGTTCTCAAGGAACACGATCACGCGCGGATCGGTGCCGCCGTGCACTCCGTACGGGCCGTGCCGGCGCGGGAACTGGCGACGGTGGCGCGGTGGGCCGAGGAGCGGCGGGCGCCGCTCCATGTGCACCTGTCGGAGCAGACCGCCGAGAACGACGCCTGCCGGGCCGCCCACGGGTGCACCCCGACCCGGCTGCTGGCCGACCACGGCGTCCTCGGCCCGCGCACGACCGGCGTGCACAACACCCACCTGACCGACGAGGACATCACCCTGCTCGGCGGATCCGGCACCGGCACCTGCATGTGCCCGACCACCGAGCGGGACCTGGCCGACGGCATCGGACCCGCCGTCGCCCTCCAGCGCGCCGGCTCCCCGCTCTCCCTGGGCTCCGACAGCCACGCCGTCATCGACCTGCTCGAAGAGGCCCGGGCGATGGAGCTGAACGAGCGGCTGCGCACCCGCACCCGCGGCCACTGGACGGCCGCGTCCCTGCTGCGGGCCGCCACCGCCGACGGGCACGCCGCCCTCGGCTGGTCCGACGCGGGCAGCCTCACCCCCGGCGCCCACGCCGACTTCACGACGCTCGCGCTGGACTCGGTCAGGACAGCGGGGACGCTGCCCAGGCTCGGCGCCGAGACGGCCGTATTCGCGGCGACCGCGGCCGACGTACGCCATACGGTCGTGTCCGGCCGGCACATCGTGCGGGACGGCGCCCACACCCTCGTACCGGACGTGCCGTCGGCGCTGGCAGGCGCCGTCGAGGCACTGCGCGGCTGAATCCCCCCGTCACCCCTGAGGACACCATGAGCAGCACCGTCATCACCAACATCGCCACGCTGGTCACCAACGACCCCTCCCTCGGTGACGGATCCCCCCTCGGACTGGTCCGGGACGCGGCCGTCGTCATCGACGGCGACCACATCGCGTGGACCGGTGAATCCAGCAAAGCACCCGCCACTGACAACCGGGTCGACGCCGACGGCCGGGCGGTGATCCCCGGCTTCGTGGACTCCCACTCCCACCTGGTCTTCGCGGGCGACCGCACCGAGGAGTTCAACGCCCGCATGTCCGGCCGGGCCTACAGCGCCGGCGGCATCCGCACCACGGTCGCCGCCACCCGCGCCGCCACCGACGCGGAGCTGGAGGCCAACCTCACCCGCTACCTCGCCGAGGCCCTGCGCCAGGGAACGACCACGTTCGAGACCAAGTCCGGCTACGGCCTCACCGTCGCCGACGAGGCCCGCGCCCTGCGCATCGCCGCCGCGCACACCGACGAGGTCACCTATCTCGGCGCCCACATCGTCTCCCCGGACCACGCCGGGGACCCGGCCGCGTACGTCGCCCTGGTCACCGGGGAGATGCTGGACGCCTGCGCCCCGCACGCCCGCTGGATCGACGTCTTCTGCGAGAAGGGCGCCTTCGACGGCGACCAGGCCAGGGAGATCCTCACCGCGGGCATGGCCAGGGGCCTGCTCCCGCGCATCCACGCCAACCAGCTCAGTCATGGCCCCGGCGTCCAGCTCGCCGTCGAGCTCGACGCGGCCAGCGCCGACCACTGCACGCATCTGACCGACGCGGACGTGGACGCGCTGGCGAACGGGAACACGGTCGCCACGCTCCTGCCCGGCGCCGAGTTCTCCACCCGCGCCCAGTGGCCCGACGCCCGCCGCCTGCTCGACGCGGGCGTCACGGTCGCCCTGTCCACCGACTGCAACCCGGGCTCGTCCTTCACGTCCTCGGTGCCCTTCTGCGTCGCGCTCGCCGTGCGCGACATGGGCATGACCCCGGCCGAGGCGGTCTGGGCGGCGACGGCGGGCGGTGCGAGGGCCCTGCGCCGCGACGACGTCGGCCGGCTGTCCCCGGGCGCACGCGCCGACCTGGCCGTCCTGGACGCGCCCAGCCACGTGCACCTGGCCTACCGGCCGGGTGTCCCGCTGGTCACCGAGGTCTGGCGGCGCGGCGTGCGGGAGGTCTGAGCAGGACGCTCGGAGCGGCGGTGAAGCGCCGGCCGCGGCCGTCAGGGCCTCCCGCCGGCGCTTCGCCGCCGCCCCGTCATCCGCTCACTCCTCGAGTGTCAGGCCCTTGCGCAGCCGGCTGAGGGTGCGGGACAGCAGCCGGGAGACGTGCATCTGCGAGATGCCCAGTTCCTCGCCGATCTCCGACTGGGTCATGTTGGCGACGAACCGCAGGGACAGGATCGTCCGGTCCCGGGAGGGCAGCTGCGCGATCAGCGGCTTCAGCGCCTCCACGTACTCGATGCCTTCGAGGCCGTGGTCCTCGTAGCCGATGCGGTCCGCGAGGGCGCCCTCGGAGTCGTCCTCCTCGGGCTGGGCGTCCAGCGACGAGGCGGTGTAGGCGTTGGAGGCGGCCATGCCTTCCACCACCTCGTCCTTGGACAGACCGAGGTGCTCGGCGAGTTCGGCGACCGTGGGGGCGCGGTCGAACCGCTGGGCCAGTTCGTCACCGGCCTTGGCGAGGTCCAGCCGCAGTTCCTGGAGCCGGCGCGGGACGCGCACGGACCAGGAGGTGTCGCGGAAGAAGCGCTTGATCTCGCCGATGATGGTGGGCATCGCGAACGTCGGGAACTCCACGCCCCGGGTCAGTTCGAACCGGTCGATCGCCTTGATCAGGCCGATGGTGCCGACCTGGATGATGTCCTCCATCGGCTCGCTGCGGGAGCGGAAGCGGGAGGCGGCGAACTTGACGAGCGCGAGGTTGAGCTCGACGAGCGTGTTGCGGACGTACGCGTAGGCGTGCGTGCCTTCCTCGAGGGACTCCAGCCGCTCGAAGAGGGCCTTGGACAGGGCCCGGGCGTCGTCGGGGGCCACTTCGTCGTACGGGGGGATGTCCGGAAGTCCGGCCAGCGCGTCGGCCTGATCGGCCCGCTCGGCGCGTACGTCGGGAAACTCGATGGGATCCAGGTGCTCCGTGGGGGATGCCGACGTCGCCATCCGGGTATGCGAGGCGTCGAGCCGGGGTGACATAATGTCCTCCATCGTTCTCGGCATATGGCTGCCGAAGCCAATTCGTGCACTGCGGTGTGCGGCGCCTCCAAAGCCGGCCGTGTCGGGTGCGGGTCTCTACTAGCCCTACCCGCTTTCCCAACACCGCCGCAAGTTCCTTGTGTGGGGCTATGTCCGGTTGTGTGTGGTTGTTCGGGTGCCGGAGCGGTGAGGGAAGGCGTAGTGTTCGAGGGCGTCAGTCAGCAGCCAAGACCCCGGGAGAGAGACGGCATGGACCGCGGGACGGTCGGCAGCGCACAGTCGGGCCGGCTTCTGGTGGAGGTGCGGCAAGAGGGCTCCAGTGCCGTCGTGACGCCGGCGGGCGAGCTCGATCACCACACGGCCGACCTGCTGCGCGAGCCGCTAGAGGAATGCCTCGACAAGGGGCGCTCGCGCCTGGTGGTGGACTGTTCACGCCTGGAGTTCTGCGACTCCACGGGGTTGAACGTCCTGCTGGGCGCTCGGCTGAAGGCGGAGGCGGCCGGAGGGGGTGTGCATCTGGCCGGGATGCTGCCGGTGGTGGCCCGTGTGTTCGAGATCACAGGGGCGGACGCGGTCTTCACCGTGCACGACTCCCTGGAGGACGCGCTGGCCGACGAGGCCGGCTGAGCCGGTCCCGGGACCGTCGACGTGCCCCTTCCGTGTTCCGCGCCCGGCGTACGCCGGGCGCTCGCACGGCGGGCCGAAAACGGGGGTGTTCCCCCCGAACGGTCGGGCAGGAGACAACCTGAGTGGATCGGCGGCCCTCGCGAGCCGGCGACCGGCATTCGGCGGATGTACGGACGTACCGACCGTGTACGTGTGAAGTGACGGGTGACTTTTGAATCGTGAACTGGTGAATCGGTGAGGTGAAGCGCTGATGAGCACCACCCGGCCTTACTCGCCGGGCGACCGCGGCCCGGAGCCCAGCGGCGCTTCCGGGGTGTCCGAGGGGGACGCGCCGGCGGGCGCGCCACCCGCAGGGGGTGCGACGGCCGCGCCGGCGGCCCCGTCCGGGAGTCGCCAGATCCGCAGGCTGAGCTTCGACGGCGAGAGCGGCGTCGTACCGCTCGCCCGTGACTTCACCCGCCAGGCGCTGTACGCATGGGGCTGGCTGCCCGCCGCGACCGCCGACCAGCGGGCCGCCGCCGAGGACGTCCTCCTCGTCGTCTCCGAACTGGTCACCAACGCCTGCCTGCACGCCGAGGGCCCCGACCAGCTGGAGATCACCTGCGACAACAAGGTGATCCGCCTGGAGGTCTCCGACCGCGGCACCGGACAGCCCGCCCCGCGCACCCCGCACAGGGCCGGACGCCCCGGCGGCCACGGCATGTTCATCGTCCAGCGGCTGTGCCTGGACTGGGGCGTCGTCCGCGCCCCCGGCGTCACCGGCAAGAGGGTGTGGGCCGAGCTGGGTGCCCCCGGCTGAAAGAACGGCAGTACGAAAGGGCCGCCCCCCAAGGGGGCGGCCCTTTCGTCGACCGTGGGGGGACGTCAGTGGACATCGCCCATCAGGGACTTCACCTTCCGGCGGTACATGTACACCGCCACACCGGCGAGGGTGGCGAGGACCGCCTCCAGGGCGACCGCTCCCGTCCCGCTGAGGTCGACCCCGGCCACGGCCGGGTTGGACAGCAGGCTGGTGATGGAGTCGCCCGCGGTGACCGCGAGGAACCACACGCCCATCATCTGGCTGGCGTACTTGGCCGGCGCCATCTTGGTCGTCACCGACAGGCCGACGGGGGAGAGGCACAGCTCGCCGACGGTCTGGATCAGGTAGATGCCGACCAGCCACATCGGGCTGACCATGGTGTCGCCGCCGGCCATGCCCAGCGGCAGCAGGAAGAAGAAGAACGAGACGCCGATGAAGAACAGGGCGGCCGCGAACTTCGCGACCGTGCTCGGCTCCTTGCCCTTGCGGCTCAGCCACAGCCAGAACCAGGCGAAGACCGGGGCCAGCGCCATGATGAACACCGGGTTCAGCGACTGGTACCAGGAGGAGGGGAAGCCGAAGCCGAACAGCGAGGAGGAGGTCTTGGTCTCGCCGAACGCCTGGACCGTCGAACCGCCCTGGTCGTAGATCATCCAGAAGGCGGCGGCCGCGACGAAGAACCAGATGTAGCCGGTCATCCTGGACTGCTCGACGCCCGACAGTTCCTTGTCGCGCTTGATGCGCAGCAGGACGCCGGCCGGGATGACCAGACCGATGACGGTGAGCGGGATCATCGCCCAGTTCAGGGTGAAGTGGCCGGTGAAGCCGACGATGCCGTAGAAGACGGCGGCGACGGCCAGCCAGGTCAGGCCCTTGCGCAGCCAGGAGGCGCGCTCGGCGGCGTCCAGCGGCTTCGGCACGACGTTGCTCTGCGGGCTCAGGTTCCGGGTGCCGATGAGGAAGGCCGCGAGGCCGATCGCCATGCCCACGGCGGCGAGGCCGAAGCCCAGGTGCCAGCTGACCTGCTGACCGACGGTGCCGATGATCAGCGGGGCGAAGAAGGCACCCATGTTGATGCCCATGTAGAAGATCGTGAAGCCACCGTCGCGGCGCGGGTCGTCCGGGCCCTTGTAGAGGTGGCCGACCATGGTGGAGATGTTGGCCTTCAGCAGACCGGAGCCGAGCGCGACCAGCGCGAGACCGGCGAAGAAGGGCGCCTGGCCACCGGGCAGCGCCAGCACCGCGTGGCCCGCCATGATCGTGATCGCGGCGATCGCCACCGTCTTGCGGGGACCCCAGACGCGGTCGCCCAGCCACCCGCCCGGCATGGCGAGCAGGTACACCATCGACAGATAGACGGAGTAGATGGCGGTGGTGGTGGCCAGATCCATGCCGAGCCCACCGCTCATGCTCCCCTTCTTGGCGTCGGGGCCGCCGGAGAGCAGGTACACGACGAGAAGGGCGCGCATGCCGTAGAAGCTGAAGCGCTCCCACATCTCGGTCATGAAGAGGGTGGCCAGGCCGCGGGGGTGGCCGAAGAAGGTCTTCTCGGAACCGGGGGTGCCCGGATGGACCGAGTCCTTCGTCAGGCTGGACGCCATGGTCGTTCCTTGCTGGTCGGGACGCGCCGCCCTCGGCGGTGACGCGCCCGGTGGGGGGTAGCCGGCACCGGCAGGCCCGAGGTCCACCCCACGCCCAGGGGGAGTCCGCTCCGGATCGCGAAGCGGGGGACGACGGCCACCGGGATCCACACCTCTGCCCGCGTCGACGCGCGTACGAGGCCCGGCCCTAGGTCGTTCTTTCAGGGCCGGCCCGGGCCGACCCGATCACAAAAGAGACCTTCAGCGTCAATACGATCGCCAAAGGTCCCCTGTGTGCATCAGACGTTCAATCCACCATACGGCAGGACACTGCCGGATATGGAAGGACTTGAGAGATGGATCACAGGTCCCTGGGGAACCCTGCCCTGCTTTCGAAGGTCTATTACCGAAGTCCCAAACGATCGCATCCGGGCCGACCCGTCCGCGGAGTGTGCCGCCGAAAGGGCGCCCGGCCGGCCGCCAGGTAAGAACCGCGCGTGTCGATCACACCGCAGGACCGCCCCAGCGGGCGGCGCGGGCGGACTACCATCGGCTCATGACCCGTGTACTGCTCGCCGAGGACGACGCGTCCATCTCGGAGCCGCTGGCTCGCGCACTGCGCAGGGAAGGTTACGAGGTCGAGGTGCGTGAGGACGGACCCGCCGCGCTCGACGCCGGAATGCAGGGCGGTGTCGATCTGGTCGTGCTGGACCTCGGACTGCCCGGCATGGACGGCCTGGAGGTCGCCCGCCGGCTGCGCTCCGACGGCCACACGGTCCCCATCCTGATCCTGACCGCGCGCGCCGACGAGGTGGACACCGTCGTCGGCCTCGACGCGGGCGCCGACGACTACGTCACCAAGCCCTTCCGGCTCGCCGAACTGCTCGCCCGCGTCCGGGCCCTGCTGCGGCGCGGCGCCGCCGAGCCGCAGCAGCCGCCCGCCACCCACGGCGTGCGCATCGACGTCGAGTCCCACCGCGCGTGGATGGGCGACGAGGAGCTCCAGCTCACCGCCAAGGAGTTCGACCTGCTCCGGGTGCTCGTGCGGGACGCGGGCCGGGTCGTCACCCGCGACCAGCTGATGCGCGAGGTCTGGGACACCACCTGGTGGTCGTCCACCAAGACCCTCGACATGCACATCTCGTGGCTGCGCAAGAAGCTCGGCGACGACGCGGCGAACCCCCGGTACATCGCGACCGTGCGCGGCGTGGGCTTCCGCTTCGAGAAGAGCTGAGCCGGCCGCCCCGCGCTTTCGTCAGGTAGGAGTACATGCGCCGCCGACTGATCCAGTCCACGCTTGCCGTGGTCCTGGTCGTGATCGCCGTCTTCGGTCTCTCCCTGGTGATCGTGGAGACCCGCACCATCAGCAGCAGTGCCCAGGAGCGCGTCGACTCCGAGGCGCTGCGGCTGGCCAGCATCGTCGACAGCAGGCTGCTCGGCGAGGCGACGGTCAACGCGGACATCCTGCGCCACCAGGTGGCCGACGGCCAGTACGCCGTGATCGGCATCCCCGGGCAGCGGCCCATCCAGGTCGGCGAGAAGCCGGCCGGCGACGTGATCCACTCCACGGCCACGGGGGAGCAGGGCGAGACCGTCCGGGTGGAGGAGCCGCGCTCCTCGGTGACCCGCGAGGTCGGCCGCACGCTGCTGATCATCGGGCTGGTGGCGCTGCTCGCGGTGGTCGCCGCGGTGCTGCTCGCGGTCCGCCAGGCCAACCGGCTCGCCTCCCCGCTGACCGACCTCGCCGAGACCGCCGAGCGCCTCGGGTCCGGCGACCCGCGCCCCCGCCACAAGCGCTACGGCGTTCCGGAGCTGGACCGGGTCGCGGACGTGCTCGACGGATCGGCCGAGCGCATCGCCCGGATGCTGACCGCCGAGCGCCGGCTCGCCGCCGACGCCTCCCACCAGTTGCGTACGCCGCTGACCGCGCTGTCCATGCGCCTGGAGGAGATCACCCTCACCGACGACCCGGAGACGGTGAAGGACGAGGCGAACGTCGCCCTCGCCCAGGTCGAGCGGCTGACCGACGTGGTGGACCGCCTGCTGACCAACTCCCGAGACCCGCGTACCGGCTCCGCCGTCTCCTTCGACCTCGACGAGGTCATCCAGCAGCAGATCGCCGAGTGGCGCCCCGCCTACCGCAGCGCCGGCCGGGCGATCGTCAGCTCGGGCAAGCGGCACCTCCGGGCCGTCGGCACGCCGGGCGCCGTCGCGCAGGTGCTGGCCGCGCTGATCGAGAACTCCCTCATGCACGGCGGCGGCACGGTGGCGCTGCGCACCCGCGTGACCGGCAACCAGGCCGTGGTGGAGGTCACCGACGAGGGCTCCGGCGTCCCCGCCGACCTCGGTGCCCGGATCTTCGAGCGCACCATCAGCGGCCGCAACTCCACCGGCATCGGACTCGCCGTCGCCCGCGACCTCGCCGAGGCCGACGGCGGCCGCCTGGAACTGCTCCAGGCCCAGCCGCCCGTCTTCGGCCTGTTCCTGTCCCGCACCCCGCCGCTGAAGAAGGAGCCGCAGGACCACCCGACGGTGCGCTGACCGCCGGCGCCCGGGAGACCTACCGGAACGCCCTGGTCCGGGGCGTCTTCGACTCGGTCTGGAGGAAGGACTCCGCGCCCGCCACGGCCTGCCGGGCCGGGGTGCGGAAGACCCAGGTGCGGTACGACCAGAAGCGGAACAGGGTCGCGATGCCGATGCCGAGGAACTTGAAGACGTTGCTCTGCAACGGGCTGTCCCAGCCGAAGCCGTACGTCGCCAGGTACAGCACGCCGTTCTCGATCACCAGGCCGACCACGCTGAACAGCAGGAACAGCGTCAGTTCCTTGGTGCGCCCGCTCTTGTCGCGGTCCCGGTACGTGAAGTAGCGGAAGCCGATGTAGTTGAAGACGATCGCGACGACGGTCGCGATGACGCTGGCCCGCACCACCTGGAGTCCGGTCGTGTGCCGCACCAGGTTGAACACGAGCAGGTTGACCAGCAGCCCCGCCCCGCCCACCGCGCCGAACTTGACGATCTCGCGCCAGAGCTGGTCCACGCGCCTGCGCAGGGCGCCGCGGGACGCCGGGGGCGCCGGTCGAAGCCCCGAGGAACCATGTTCCATGGTCGTGCAGGCCCCCGTCTCGGTCGGTTCGGTCAACCCGGCCATGCTAACCAGCGCCGCACGCCCGCGCCCGTGCACAAGGCATCAGCTCGGGAACGGGTCGGAAAGAGTCCGGGAAAAGGCGGGAAAGAGCCGTCGAAGCGACTGGTAAGAACGGCGGGGCGCCGCCACGTACATCGGTGCGGGGGGTGACGAGTCCCGGGAGGCGTCGGCACGGCCCCGGCGGGCGCGGAAGCGGGGCGCGGCGTGGCGGCCATTACCCTAGGAGCGTGACGTTCCCGGTAGTCGGCATGGTCGGCGGTGGCCAGCTCGCTCGTATGACACACGAGGCGGGCATCCCGCTGGGCATCAGGTTCAAGCTCCTCAGTGACACTCCCCAGGATTCCGCGGCGCAGGTGGTGAGCGACGTCGTCATCGGCGACTACCGCGACCTGGACACGCTGCGCGCGTTCGCGCGGGGCTGCGACGTGATCACCTTCGATCACGAGCACGTCCCCACCGAGCACCTGCGGGCCCTGGAGGCGGACGGCATCCCCGTGCGCCCCGGCCCCGACGCGCTCGTGCACGCCCAGGACAAGGGCGTGATGCGCGCGCGGCTCGACGCGATCGGTGTGCCCTGCCCACGGCACCGGATCGTCGGCGATCCGCAGGACGTGGCCGCGTTCGCGGCCGAGGGTGACGGCTTCCCCGTGGTCCTCAAGACCGTCCGCGGCGGCTACGACGGCAAGGGCGTGTGGGTGGTCGACTCCGTCGAGGAGGCCGCCGAGCCCTTCCGCGCCGGTGTGCCCGTCCTCGCCGAGGAGAAGGTCGACTTCGTCCGGGAGCTGGCCGCCAACGTCGTACGCTCCCCGCACGGCCAGGCCGTGGCCTACCCGGTCGTGGAGTCGCGGCAGGTGAACGGCGTCTGCGACACCGTGATAGCCCCGGCGCCCGACCTCGACGAGGGCCTCGCCCTCAAGGCCGAACAGCTCGCGCTGACCATCGCCAAGGAACTCGGTGTCGTCGGCCACCTCGCCGTCGAGCTGTTCCAGACCCGCGACGGCCGCATCCTCGTCAACGAGCTGGCCATGCGCCCGCACAACTCCGGCCACTGGTCGATGGACGGCGCCATCACCTCCCAGTTCGCCAACCACGTCCGCGCGGTCCTCGACCTCCCGCTCGGCGACCCCCGCCCGCGCGCCCGGTGGACCGTCATGGTGAACGTCCTCGGCGGCGACTACCCCGACATGTACTCCGCGTACCTGCACTGCATGGCCCGCGACCCCCAGCTCAAGATCCACATGTATGGCAAGGACGTGAAGCCCGGCCGCAAGGTGGGCCACGTCAACACCTACGGCGACGACCTGGACGACGTGCTGGAACGCGCCCGTCACGCAGCCGGCTACCTGAGAGGCACCATCACCGAATGAGCCCAGTTGTTGGCATCGTCATGGGGTCGGACTCCGACTGGCCCGTCATGGAGGCCGCCGCCGAGGCGCTCGACGAGTTCGAGATCTCCTACGAGGTCGACGTCGTCTCCGCGCACCGCATGCCGCACGAGATGATCGCGTACGGCGAGCGTGCGGCGGACCGCGGACTGAAGGCGATCATCGCGGGCGCGGGCGGGGCCGCCCATCTGCCCGGCATGCTCGCCTCCGTCACCCCGCTGCCGGTGATCGGTGTACCCGTCCCGCTGAAGTACCTGGACGGCATGGACTCGCTGCTGTCGATCGTGCAGATGCCGGCCGGAGTCCCGGTGGCGACCGTGTCCGTCGGCGGCGCCCGCAACGCGGGTCTGCTCGCCGCCCGGATGCTCGCCGCGCACGACGAGGAACTGCTCGCCCGGATGCGGGAGTTCCAGCAGGAGCTGAACGATCAGGCCACCGAGAAGGGCAAGCGGCTGCGCGCCAAGGTCGAGAACTCCGGCGGCTTCGGCTTCGGTATGGGGAAGTGACGCCGATGACCTCGCTGGACGAAGCCCGTGACCTGCTGCGGGAGTTCCCCGTCGTCGACGGCCACAACGACCTGCCCTGGGCGCTGCGCGAGCAGGTCCGCTACGACCTCGACGCCCGCGACCTCGCCACCCCTCAGAACGCCCATCTGCACACCGACCTGCCGCGCCTGCGCGAGGGCGGCGTCGGCGCGCAGTTCTGGTCGGTCTACGTCCGCGCGGACCAGCCCGACCCGGTACCGGCGACACTGGAACAGATCGACTGCGTACGGCAGTTGCTCGCCCGTCACCCGGCCGACCTGGCGCCCGCGCTGACCGCCGCCGACATGGAGGCGGCGCGTGCGGAGGGCCGGATCGCCTCCCTCATGGGCGCCGAGGGCGGCCACTCCATCGCCGACTCCCTCGGCACACTGCGCGGGCTGTACGCGCTCGGCGTGCGGTACATGACGCTCACCCACAACGACAACGTGGCCTGGGCGGACTCGGCGACGGACGAGCCGGGCGTGGGCGGTCTGTCGGCCTTCGGCCGCGAGGTGGTCCGGGAGATGAACCGGCTCGGCATGCTGGTCGACCTCTCCCACGTGGCCGCGACGACCATGCGGGACGCGCTCGACACCACGAGCGCGCCGGTGATCTTCTCGCACTCCTCCGCACGGGCCGTGTGCGACCACCCCCGCAACATCCCGGACGACGTGCTGGAGCGGCTGCCCGCCAACGGCGGCATCGCGATGGTGACCTTCGTGCCGAAGTTCGTGCTCCAGGCTGCCGTGGACTGGACGTCCGCCGCCGACGAGAACATGCGCGCGAACGGCTTCCACCCTCTCGACAGCACCGCCGAGGCGATGAAGGTCCACCACGCCTTCGAGGAGGCCAACCCGCGCCCGGTCGCCACGGTCGCCACGGTCGCCGACCACCTCGACCACATGCGCGAGGTCGCCGGCATCGACCATCTGGGCATCGGCGGCGACTACGACGGCACGCCCTTCACCCCGGACGGCCTCAGCGACGTCTCCGGTTACCCGAACCTGATCGCGGAGCTCCTGGACCGCGGCTGGTCCAGGACCGACCTGGCCAAGCTCACCTGGCAGAACGCGGTCCGCGTCCTGGGCGCCGCGGAGGACGTCGCACGTGACGCGCAGGCCACCCGGGCACCGTCCAACGCGACGATCGCCGAACTGGACGGCTGAGTTCCCGTACCGGACGGCAGGGACCACGCGCGCGTGGTCCCTGCCGTCCGGCGCGTACGGGCGCTTTTCAGCAGGCGCACAGGCAGAACGGGTGCCCGACGGGGTCGGCGTAGACGCGGAATCCGCGCGTCCGGTCCGTCGTGTCCAGCGGCTGCGCGCCGAGCGCCAGCACCCCCTTCTCCGCCGCGTCCAGGTCCTCCACGACCAGGTCCAGGTGGAACTGCTGCGAGGCGTCCCCGGCCGGCCACTTCGGCGGCACGTGCTCCGGCGCCCTCTGGAACGCCAGCGCCGAACCGTCCGGCACCTTCAGGTCCACCCAGTCGCCCTCGCCCTCCACGGTCCCGCCGAGGACCTCGGCGTAGAAGCCGGCGAGGGCGCGCGGGTCGGGACAGTCCAGGACGACGACACCCAGCTTGGCGAGAGCCATGACTTCCTCCCAGTCGGAGATGGTGTTACCCATAGAAGGGGGTAACCAGTAACCGTTACCGCATGCTTCCGTAGAGCGGGTAACGGCGCAACCGTATTGAAGAGGTAACGTCGCCGACATGAGTGAGAGATCGTCCGCGCCCGGGGGCCTGGCGCTGGTCGAGGCCCTGGTGAACACGCTGGACATCGAGACGGGCGCCGACTCGCTCGACACGGCGGAGGGCCGGGCGCGCCTGGGAATCCCCGAGGCGGAGCTGGGGCGGGCGCGCGAGCTGCGCGAGTCGCTGCGGGCGGTGCTGCTGGCCCACGCCGGTCACCCGCCGCACCGGCGGGTGACGCCGCTGGGCGAGCTGCTGGCGCGGGCGCCGCTGCTGGTGTCCGTCGATGGCCGGGACGGCTCGGCCACACTTGCGCCCGCCGACGACGGCCCGCTGCTCTCCCGGGTCGCGGCCGCCGTCGCCGAGGCCCTCGTCGCGGGCACCTGGACCCGGCTGAAGGCCTGTGAGGCGGCCACGTGCCACTGGGCGTTCTACGACCGCAGCCCGGCCGGCCGCGGCCGCTGGTGCTCGATGCGGGTGTGCGGGGCGCGCGCGAAGATGCGCCGCTACCGGGCGAAGCAGACCTGATCCACAGGCCGTTCGTCGTTCACACCGGCCCGGGTGGTGCACAATGCGTGCAGACGCCGGTTCGGCCGACTGAGCCTCGGCCGAACCGGCGTCGCCTGTTCTCGGGCGCCTGCCCGCGCGGGACTACGCGGTCGGACGTCCCATCGCCCGGTACGTCCAGCCGGCCCGCCGCCACAGCTCCGGGTCCAGCGCGTTGCGCCCGTCGAGGATCACCCGGGCGGCCGCGACCTCGCCAAGACCGGCCGGGTCCAGCTCGCGGAACTCCCGCCACTCCGTCAGATGCAGGACGACGTCGGCGCCGCGCACGGCCTCCAGCGCGGAGTCGGCGTACCCGAGCGTGGGGAACACCCGCCGGGCGTTCTCCATGCCCTTGGGGTCGTAGACCGTCACCTGGCCGCCCTGGAGGTGGATCTGCCCGGCCACGTTGAGCGCGGGGGAGTCCCGTACGTCGTCCGAGTCCGGCTTGAAGGTGGCGCCGAGCACCGCGACCCGCTTGCCGAGGAACGGCCCGCCGCCCAGCGCCTGCCGGGCCAGCTCCACCATCTGCCCGCGCTGGCGCATGTTGATCGAGTCGATCTCGCGCAGGAAGGTCAGCGCCTGGTCCGCGCCCAGTTCACCGGCGCGTGCCATGAAGGCCCGGATGTCCTTGGGCAGGCAGCCGCCGCCGAAGCCGATGCCGGCCCGCAGGAACTTCCGGCCGATCCGGTCGTCGTGCCCTATGGCCTCGGCCAGCTTGGCCACATCGCCGCCCGCGGCCTCGCAGACCTCGGCCATCGCGTTGATGAAGGAGATCTTCGTGGCCAGGAAGGAGTTCGCGGAGGTCTTCACCAGTTCCGCGGTGGGGAAGTCGGTGACCACGAACGGGGAACCCTCGCCGACCGGCGTGGCGTACACCTCGCGCAGCAGCTTCTCCGCCCGCTCGCTGCGCACGCCGACCACGATCCGGTCCGGGTGCAGCGTGTCCTGCACGGCGAAGCCCTCGCGCAGGAACTCCGGGTTCCAGGCCAGCTCCACGTCCGCGCCCGCGGGCGCGAGCTCGGCGATCGTACGGGCCAGACGGTCGGCGGACCCCACGGGCACGGTCGACTTGCCGACGACGAGCGCGGGGCCGGTCAGGTGCGGGGCGAGCGAGGTGACGGCGGAGTCGACGTAGCTCATGTCGCAGGCGTACTCGCCGTGCTTCTGCGGGGTGTTCACGCAGACGAAGTGGATGTCGCCGAAGCCGGCGGCCTCCGCGTAGTCCGTCGTGAAGCTCAGCCGCCCGGTCGAGCCCTCGAATCCGGCCACGTGCCGGCGCAGCAGCTCCTCGAGACCGGGCTCGTACATCGGGACCTCGCCCCGACGGAGCATCTCGATCTTCTCAGGGACCACGTCGAGACCCAGCACCTCGAACCCGAGCTCGGCCATGGCCGCGGCGTGTGTCGCGCCGAGATAGCCGGTCCCGATCACAGTGATCTTGAGGCTCATGGGTGCTCCAGGAAAGACGACGGTGATGCGGTGCCCGAGCATATCGGGGGCATGCGACGGGCCTTCGCCGGGCAATGTCCCCGCTGTCGCCAAGCTCACGTATCACTGGCGGGGGCGGGCGCATAAAATTTGGGTTACTTAACGGTAATTAGCGTTGGAGCGTGAGAGACCTTGGCCGGATCGGCTGACTTCGACCTGTACCGCCCGTCCGAGGAGCACGACATGCTCCGCGACGCCGTCCGCTCACTGGCCGAGGCGAAGATCGCGCCGTACGCCGCCGTGGTGGACGAGGAGGCCCGCTTCCCGCAGGAGGCCCTGGAGGCACTGGTCGCCAACGACCTGCACGCGGTGCACGTGCCCGAGGAGTACGGCGGCGCGGGCGCGGACGCCCTCGCGACGGTGATCGTGATCGAGGAGGTGGCCCGCGTGTGCGCGTCCTCCTCCCTCATTCCGGCCGTGAACAAGCTGGGCTCGCTGCCGGTGATGCTCTCCGGCTCCGAGGAACTGAAGAAGCGGTACCTCACCCCGCTCGCCAGGGGCAACGCGATGTTCTCGTACTGCCTGTCCGAGCCGGATGCGGGCTCCGACGCGGCCGGTATGAAGACCAAGGCGGTCCGCGAGGGCGACACGTACGTCCTCAACGGCGTCAAGCGCTGGATCACCAACGCGGGTGTGTCCGACTTCTACACGGTGATGGCCGTCACCGACCCCGACAAGCGCAGCAAGGGCATCTCGGCGTTCGTCGTCGAGAAGTCGGACCCCGGGGTCTCCTTCGGCGCCCCGGAGAAGAAGCTCGGCATCAAGGGCTCCCCGACCCGCGAGGTCTACCTGGACAACGTCCGCATCCCCGCCGACCGCATGATCGGCGCCGAGGGCACCGGCTTCGCCACGGCGATGAAGACCCTGGACCACACCCGCATCACCATCGCGGCGCAGGCCCTCGGCATCGCCCAGGGCGCCCTCGACTACGCCAAGGGCTACGTCAAGGAGCGCAAGCAGTTCGGCAAGCCGATCGCCGACTTCCAGGGCATCCAGTTCATGCTCGCCGACATGGCCATGAAGATCGAGGCCGCCCGCAACCTCACCTACGCGGCGGCCGCCAAGTCCGAACGGGGCGACTCCGACCTCACCTTCCAGGGCGCCGCCGCCAAGTGCTTCGCCTCGGACGTCGCCATGGAGGTCACCACGGACGCCGTCCAGCTCCTCGGCGGCTACGGCTACACCCGCGACTACCCGGTCGAGCGCATGATGCGCGACGCCAAGATCACGCAGATCTACGAGGGCACGAACCAGGTCCAGCGCATCGTGATGGCCAGGAACCTTCCGTAGCGGGTCTCTTCATGGCTCTTCGACGGCCTCCGGCAGCGCGCCGGGGGCCGTTCGCGTCGCGGCGGGCGAGGGCCGCCGTAAGCCGAACGGCGGTATCCGGTGCGGGGTCCGTGCCGGATGGCGCGGGGGTCCGGGCGGGCGTACGACGGAAGTGAACAGGGCCCCGACCCGGTGCCCTTCACCCCCCAGGAGGAGCCATGACCCAGCCCGGAACCATGACCCCCATGAGCAAGGAGATGCAGGACTGCGTCCAGGCCTGCATGACGTGCCACACCGTCTGCGAGGAGGCCATGAGCGGCTGCATGCAGATGGGCGGCCAGGCGCAGATGCAGATCATGCGCGCGGTCATGGACTGCTCCGAGATGACCCGCATGTGCGCGGACATGATGATGCGCCGCTCGCCCATGGCGGCCGAGATGTGCGCGATGTGCGCCAAGGCCTGCGACATGTGCGCCGAGGCGTGTATGTCCATGCCCGAGGACAAGATGATGATCCGCTGTGCGGAGGCGTGTCGCCGCTGCGCGGAGATGTGCCGCGCGATGGCGGGCGTCAGGATGTGACCTGAGCCCGACCGGACGGCGAAAGCCCCGCGGTGCCGGCCGGCACCGCGGGGCTCTCCTGGGAGAGGGCCCGGGTCAGTTGCCCGTGACCGTGACCTTCTCGTCGTTCTTCAGCTCGTTGACCAGAGTCTTGACCTTCGGCATGTCCCAGACGAGGTTGCCGCCGGTGGAGCCGGATATCGGCATGTTCATGGAGGTGCCGTCGCCGCCGCTGACGTTCTTCATCGCCCAGAACATGGAGGCCAGATTCCACAGGCTCATGTCCTTGTCGACGATCAGGGAGTCCAGGCCCGCGCCCAGCGTCGGGTAGAGCTTGAACGGGTTCAGGACGGTCGACGGGGTCGCCACCTCGTGGGCCAGGGCGGCGAGGAACTTCTGCTGGTTCTTGGTGCGCTCCAGGTCGGAGGCGGCGAAGGCGTGCCGGGTGCGGACGAAGGCCAGGGCCTGCCGGCCGTCCAGCGTCTGCTTGCCCGCCTTGAAGTCGGCGCCCGAGTACTTGTCCTTGAAGCCCTTGTCGATGGTGAGTTCCACGCCGCCGACCGCGTCCACGATGTTCGCGAAGCCGGCGAAGCCGATCTCCACGTAGTGGTCTATGTGCAGTCCGGTGTTGTACTCGACGGTGCGGACCAGCAGCTCCGGGCCGTCGAAGGCGTAGGCCGCGTTCAGCTTGTTCGGTCCGAGCGGGCCCTTGATCTTGCCGGACTCCGAGCCGCGGAACTGCGGGATCGTGACGTTGGAGTCGCGTGGCAGGGATATCAGCGTGTCGCCGTTGTCGCCGGTGTGCAGGATCATCATCGAGTCCGTGCGCTTGCCCTCGGCCGACCCGGTGTGCAGGTCCTTCTTCTGCTCCGAGGACAGGCCCTCACGGCTGTCGGAGCCGACTATGAGGTAGTTCGTGCCCTTGCCGGCCTCCGGGCGGTCGATGACCTTGGACAGGTCGACCTCGCGGCGGAGCTTGGAGTCGGCCCAGAAGTAGGTCGCGACCGAGGTCACCACCAGCAGCGTGACCAGGGTGATCACGGACCACTTGAAGCGGCGGCGCCAGTTCGGCGCGGGACGGTAGGCCCGCTGGTCACCGCCGCCCGGTCCGCCGGGACCGCCGTAGACGTGGCCGGAGCTGTAGCCGTCGTAGCCGCCGGGATCGTCGTATCCCCCTCCGCCGACGTACGACGGCTGCTGCGGGATGCCGTACGGCGGTGCCGAGGGGCCGGGGCCGCCGGGTCCCGGATACCCGCCCTGCCCTGCGGGGCCACCCGGGCCGCCGCGCCGTACCTGGCGCATCACACGCGCCCCTTCCGGCGTCGCGCCGGCGCTGCCGCGTCCGTATCGGGGTCCGCGGTCGCCGCCGGACCGCCCCTGGGGCCAATCAGTCATGCGCCCCAGTGTGCAGGGCACCGCTGTGTGCCTTACAAGGGCCGTCGGCGAATAAGGGCGCCGCTGTTGCCAAGCTGACACAAAATTCCCCGGATGCCGCCTCGGCATAAGGTAGGGGTCATGACAGAGCAGGCCTCCACCGCCGAGTCCGAGATATCGGACATCCCCGGCAAGCCGACTTCGGCGTCCCGGACCACCCTGAGCCACATCATGACCCACAACGACACCAACCTGCTGGGGACGGTGCACGGCGGTGTGATCATGAAGCTGGTCGACGACGCGGCGGGCGCGGTGGCCGGGCGGCACAGCGGCGGACCCGCCGTCACGGCGTCCATGGACGAGATGGTGTTCCTCGAACCCGTCCGGGTCGGCGACCTCGTCCATGTCAAGGCCCAGGTCAACTGGACCGGCCGCACCTCCATGGAGGTCGGCGTGCGGGTCCTCGCCGAACGCTGGAACGAGTCCACCCCGACCACCCGCGTCGGCTCCGCCTACCTGGTCTTCACCGCCGTGGACGCCGACGGCAAGCCGCGCCCCGTGCCGCCGGTGATGCCCGAGACCGACCGGGACCGGCGGCGCAACCAGGAGGCCCAGATCCGCCGCACCCACCGCCTGGCCCGCCGCCGCGCCATCAAGGAACTGCGCGAGAGGCGCGCCGCCGAGGGCTTCGAGGACTGACGGCCGCCCGGCCGGTCCTCACTCCGTCAGCCGCACAGCACCTCGTCGCCCGTCATGACCGTCGCGGCACCCTGCTCCGGGTCCTCCACCCGCACCGGACGCACCTGGCGGTAGTCGCTTCCCGCGATCACCTTGAGCGTGGGCCCCTGCCCCGGCACGGCCCGCAGCTCACTGCCCGGCAGCGCCGCGGCGAGCGACTTCGCCGACCGGTCCCACCGGGGGTCGTAGAGCACGACCGTGCGGCGCGCGGTGCGGTCCTCGGCGTCCGCGGGCGCCCCCGTCGTACGGAACCCGGCCGCGGCCAGCGCCTGGTCCACCCGATTGCCGAGCCCGGCGGCGGTGGTGCCGTTCTCCACCTGGACGCGGATCTGCTGCGGGGCGACCTGCACGCTCACCGGAGGGTTCGCCGGCCGCGGCCGGCGCACGGTCAGCGGCCGGTCCTCGCGCAGCGCCTGGAAGAGCCGGTCGGCCTTTGTCCGGTCCCACTTCACCGTCGAGCCGAGGCCCTTGACGGGATACGACGGCTGCGCGATCGGGACGGTGGTGAACTCCGAGGAGGACGGAGAGAAGTTGCGCATCGCCCGCCCGAGGTCCAGCAGCTCGTCGGTGTGGAACCCCTGGTCCGCGCGCACCGAGCCCAGCACGGTCAGCGCCACGTTCCGGAACTTCATGGGGTTCAGCAGCACCCGGGAGGAGGCCGCCTGCTCGATCAGGGCGGCCAGGAAGCGCTGCTGGCGCTTCATCCGGCCCAGGTCGCTGGCCCCGTCGACGTGCCGGGAGCGGACGTACTGCAGGGCCTGGCCGCCGGAGAGCGTGTGCGTGCCCGCGGCCAGGTCCAGGCCCGAGTAGCTGTCCCGCATCGGTTCGGAGGTGCAGATCTGCACCCCGCCGAGGACGTCCACGGTCCGCATGAACGTGGTGAAGTCCACCTCCAGATAGTGGTCGATCTTCAGACGGGTCAGGTCCTCGACCGTGCGCACGGTCAGATGGGGCCCGCCCTCCGCGTACGCCGCGTTGAGCTTGACGGGGTGCGGTCCGTGCCGCCGGCCCGAGTTCTGGTCGACGTGGCCGGCGAGCTCGGCGTAGGAGTCCCGGGGCAGGCTCACCACGCTGGCCCGCTGCCGGTCCTGCGACACGTGCACGATCATCATCGTGTCGGTGCAGTGGCAGGCCTTGCCGCCCAGCCGGTACTGGCGCCGCTCCTGCTCGGTGATCCGGTCCCGGCCGTCGGTGCCGACCAGCAGCACGTTCATGCCGTGGCCCGCGCGCGGGCGGTTCTTCATGTCCCTGAAGGGGTCGACCCGGGCGATGTCCGCGTCCAGGCTGGAGACCACCGCGTGCCCGATCCCGGCGGAGGCGAGCACCACCACCGACAGTGTGGTCGCCGCTCGCATGGCCCAGCGTGGTCTTTTACGCGGGACGGACGCGTACGGGACCCGGGCCGGCCGCGGCGCTGCGGGGCGGCGCTGCGGGGGGCGCGGTGACCGCGGGCGGGGCCGGGACGGCGTGGTGGGCATGGAGACACCTCCGCATAGGCGTGGGTGGGCACCGTGAGCACCGTAGGGCCATACGATCTGCTGACCGGCGCAGTGACCCCCACGGCGCGCAACGGTGTCCCCCGTTCGCGGTAACGTGAGCACCGATGAACGCCAAGCCCGACGTGCGGCTCCCCGCCGTTTCTGTGATCATGCCCGTCCTCGACGAGGAGCGGCACCTGCGCGGAGCCGTCGAAGCGATCCTCGCGCAGGAGTACGACGGCGAGATGGAGGTGGTGATCGCCCTCGGCCCGTCCACGGACCGCACGGACGAGATCGCCGCCGGACTCGTGGCCGACGACCCGCGCGTGCACACGGTCCCGAACCCCACCGGCCGCACCCCCGCCGCGCTCAATGCCGCGATCAAGGCCTCCCGCCATCCGATCGTGGTCCGTGTCGACGGCCACGGGATGCTCTCGCCGGACTACATCGCCACGGCGGTACGGCTCCTCGAGGAGACCGGCGCGCAGAACGTCGGCGGCATCATGCACGCCGAGGGCGAGAACGCCTGGGAGCACGCCGTCGCCGCCGCCATGACCTCGAAGATCGGGGTGGGCAACGCCGCCTTCCACACCGGCGGCCAGGCCGGCCCGGCCGAGACGGTCTACCTGGGTGTCTTCCGCCGCGCGGCCCTTGAGCAACAGGGCGGCTACAACGAGGAGTTCATCCGGGCCCAGGACTGGGAGCTCAACTTCCGCATCCGGGAGGCGGGCGGCCTGATCTGGTTCTCGCCCGAACTGCGGGTGTCCTACCGGCCCCGCCCGAACGTGCGGGCGCTCGCCAAGCAGTACAAGAACTACGGCCGCTGGCGGCACGTGGTCGCCCGCTACCACCAGGGCTCCATCAACCTGCGCTACCTCGCCCCACCGGCCGCGGTGTGCGCCATCGCGGCCGGAATCGTGGTGGGCGCCGCCCTGACCCCGTGGGCCCTGGTGATCCCCGGCGGCTACCTGGCGGCGATCGCCGCCGGCTCGCTCCCCGCGGGCAGGAACCTTCCCCTGGCCGCCCGGCTGCGCATCCCGGTCGCCCTGGCCACCATGCACATGTCCTGGGGCTGGGGCTTCCTGACCAGCCCCAGGTCCCTGGCCAGGAGGGTCATCGCCGCACGACGGCCGGCGGTCCCCGCCGCCGACTGAGCGTTCCCGCCAGAAGTTCCGCAGGGCCCCTCTCCCGGGAGAGGGGCCCTGTTCGCGCTACCAGCGGTAGGGCGCGTACACGTCCATGCACTGGTTCTCGTCCGAGCCGTTGATGGCGTCGGAGTTTTCGGGCAGGTCGCCGGGCTTCGGCGTGGCCTCCTTCGGATAGGCGGTCCCCGTACGCCAGTCGGCGCCGACGACGACCGTGACACCGGAGACGTCGGTCGACTTGCGCACCGAACTCAGCGGAATCCCGAGGGCCTTGGCGACGCTCTGCGCGTCGCCCTCCATGTCCGCGCTCGGATAGCGCACGAGCGTCTCGTCCTCCGCCAGCGCCGGCGAGGTGTCCGCGGCGGCCCGGGGGAAGCCCTTGCCCGCCAGTTCCTGGCTGATCTCCCGCGCCCGGCCACCGACCGGGGCCGCGGTGGCGGTGCGGGTGGCGTTCTGCACCAGGACGCCCAGCCGGTCGGCCGGGACCGAGGGAGTCCTGGCCGCCGCGTCCTTGCCGGTCTGCTTCTTCGCGGCAGGCGACGTGCCCTTGTCGTCGAAGGGCACGTCGTCGCGGAGCATCTTCCACATCTTCGCGGCGTTCGCGCCGTCCGGGAGCAGGTGGTTCTTGTCCTTCCAGTCCTCGATGTTGGGCATCGTGGTCATGGTGATGCGGTCGCTGGGGATCGTCTTGAGCTGCATCCCGAGGTCGTACAGCTTCTTGACGTTGCCGATCTCCTCGGAGACCTCGAGCGACTTCGTGGCCGTCTCCGCCAGGTTCATCAGCCGGCCGGTGTCGGTGAAGACGTTCTGGTGCTGCAGCGTGCGGATCATCGAGTTCAGGTACATGTGCTGGCCCCTGGCCCGCATCTGGTCGCTGCCCCAGGCGTGCCGGGTGCGCAGCCACTGCAGGGCCTGCTTGCCCTGGACCTTCTGCTTGCCCGCCTTCAGTTTCAGACCGGAGCCGCCGGGCGCCAAGGGCGTGGGGTGGTCCCACACGTTCTGCTTCGTGCAGACCTCGACGCCGCCGATGGCGTCCGCCATCTTCACCACGCCCGCGAAGTCGATCGTCATCCAGTGGTCGATGTACACACCGGTGAGGCTCTCCCAGGTGGCGAGCGTGCAGCCGGCGCCGCCGCGGGCCAGCGACTCGTTGATGATCTGGTTGACCGGCGGATAGACCTCGCCGGTGTCGGGGTCGGTGCACTTGGGGATGTCGACCCGGGTGTCCCGCGGGATGCTCACCACGGCGGCGCTCTTGCGGTCCGCGGCCAGGTGGATGACCATCTGCACATCGGCCCGCGGCGGGGTGCCGCGATTGTCCCGGCTGCCGCCCAGCGCGACGTTCGCGTCGGAGTTACGGCTGTCGGAACCGATCAGCAGGATGTTCATGGGCGTCTGGCCGGCCGCGTTCGGCCTCGACCGCTGCGCCTTGGAGTCGCCGCTGCTGCGCGCGCCCTTGCGGATGTTGTCGTTCAGGTGCTGGTAGTAGAGGTATCCGGCACCGGCCGTGCCGAGCACGACCAGCGCGAGCACCGTGGCCGACCAGCGCAGTACGCGCCGCGCGGGGCTTCTGCCAGCGGTGCCACGCCTCTTCCCGCCGCGTCCTCCACCGCCGTGCCGGCCGCGGCCGTCCGATGCGCTGCCCTTGCGCGGCGCGGGAGGTATCGCTTCCTCGACCGCCGAGTCCTCCCCGCGCAGACTGCTCTGCGTCACTCCCCGTCCTCCCACCCTGGTGCCATGCCATGAAACAGGCCTGCCATGCGCCGGGTTAGACGCATGGCAGGCCCATAAGGTGGTGCTGTGCGCTCAACTTGCGCACTGAACCTTGTCCGCCGTGGACTTCCCGTCGACATCGGGGGCCTTCGTCGGCGGGGTGAGCGGCACGCCGGCACCCTTGAAGTCCTTGCCCAGGGTCAGCGTCATCGTGGGGAGCCCCTGGGAGTTGGTGAAGCTCTTGCCCGGCTTCAGCGCGGCCCCGGACAGTCCCATGAGCGCAGCGAGCTTGCGTGCCTGCGGCGCCTGGTCGGGCGCGTACTCGAGCGTGGTCTTGGGGATTTCCCCGGGCGCGTTGGCCGCGTTCTCCGACTTGAGCACGCCCACGGAGTTCTGCAGCCAGGCGACGGTCTCCCCGGCGGCACCGGAGGCGGCCCCTCCGTTGAAGACCCGGACCCGGACCTCGGAGGCCTCGGACTGGGTGCCCTTGAGCCGGGCGGCTGCGGCGCTCTTGTCGGCCTTCTGCTTCTTCTTCACGTCGGTGAAGGAGACGTCGTTGGCGATGGCGTTGAAGACCTCGGGCGCGGTGTTCTTGTCGACGACGACCGTCGCGCGGACCTTCTCGGCCGGGTTGTCGACCACCGGCACCGTCAGGAAGGTGATGTTCTTCGTCGGCACTTTCTTCAGCTCCAGCGCCACGTCCGTGAGGGTGCTGACCTTGCCGATGCCGGTGTCGACGGTCAGCGCCTTGGTGGCGGCGTTCGCCAGGTCGAAGAGCTTGGCCGGGTCGGTGAGCGTGTCCCCGGAGGCCATCTTGCGCATCAGCGAGCTGAGGAACTGCTGCTGCACCTTGATGCGGTCCAGGTCGCCCTGGTTGCCCCAGGCGTGCCGGGTGCGCACGAAGGCCAGCGCCTCCTCGCCCTCGACTTTGGACTTGCCGGCGGGCAGGTTCAGGTGCGATTTGTTGTCGTTCACAGCGTGCTTGAGGCACACGTCGACTCCGTCGACCGCCGTCGTCAGCGTCTTGACCGCGTTGAAGTCGGCCATCATGAAGTGGTCGGGCTGAATGCCGGTGACCTCTTTGACCGTGCGCATGGTGCAGCCCGGGTCGCGGCCGTCCTGGCCGAGGCTCGTGTTGAAGCGGACGCCGGTCGTTCCGGGGACGACCTTCGTACTGCCGTCGGGCTGCTTGGTCGGGCAGTCCGGGACGTCCACGATCAGGTCGCGCGGGATGCTCAGCGCGGTCGCGTTCGTACGGTCCTTGGAGACGTGCAGCAGGACGTTGGTGTCGGCGTGGCCCACGCTGCCCTTGTCGCCGTAGCCCTCGTTGCCTTTGCCGGTCCGCTTGTCCGTGCCGATGATCAGTATGTTGAAGGCTTCGTCCTTGCTGAAGCCGTTCTTGGCCGCGCTGCCCACGTCGGTGGTGGTGACGTTGCCCTCGAGGTGCTTGAAGAAGAGGTAGGCGGTCGTGCCTGCGGCCACCACGACGAGCGCCATGGTGCCGCCGGTCCACATCAGGACCTTCTTGGTCTTCGACTTCTTCTTCTCCGGCCGGCGGCCCCGCCGTCCTGGCGTCGGCTCCTCCTCCGCCGGCGCCGCCCGGCGCCGGCGCGGCGCGGGCACCGTTTCGGCGGGAGCGGCCTCGCGGGTCTTCTGCCCGCCGGGCGCCGCCGGGTGCTCCCCGGACGCGTTGCCCCTGGCCCTGCCGGCGGACGGTCTACGGGGACCCGGCACCGCAGACTGCGGAGCGGAAGGGGTCAGTCGCAGTTCGTATTCGCCGGTGTCCGGGTTGATTACCCACTGGTCTGCGGGGTCGACATTGTCCGCCCGCCCACGGCCTTGCGCGTCCACGGTTGTCCGAATCCTCCGTCGGGGCCACGCGGCGCCTGCCCTTCTCGGCGCCAGGTCTGCTTCGCACAGTGCTCGACCCCAGGAAGACCTCGCGGTCAGTCGCACCGGATCGCTCACACTATCCGGCTGATTCAACATCGAGCGACGCTGGTGACAAATTCCACTTCCCCACAAGGGGGCAATTCGCCCATTTCCTTGGACAAAAGTTCGCCTTTGGCCGTGGCTTTACCCCCAGGGGGCCCGGAGTTGGCGGTGTTGTCGTGGAACGGCGGCGTGGATCGGGGTGCGTGCCGGGGGCCGCTCCAGCACTCGGCACGCGTCGCGCACAAGCCCTCGGAATACCCACCGTAGTCGTGCGACTGCGTAGGTGAATCCCTTTCCGGCCCGGAATCCGAATCCCCTCGGCGGCGGAATTAGTGCCGTTCGCCCCGAATCCAGCATTCCGCGGGATTCGGGGCGAAGGAGTGGTGCGGAGATTCGGGCGCGGGGCCCGGTCGCGTCATCGGGCCGTGGCCGTGACCCGTTCGGACTCGATGCGCTTGGCGAGGGCGTCTTCGGGCAGACGGTCCAGGTTGCGGCACAGGACGACCGAGGCGCCGGCGGTGAGCGGCGCGTACAGGCCCGCGCTGAGGCCCTCCCAGGTGTCGTACGGCAGCGCCGACAGCAGGCGGGAGCCCGGACCGGTCAGGTTCAGTTCCGGGGCGTCGCCGCGGGCCCGCTCCACGACCTCGGCCGCCGTGTACTCGGCCCCGGCCACGATCAGCGCCGGCTCCTCCGGGTCCACCGGTGCGAAGGGCGCGAACACGTCGCCCTGCCCGGGCACCTCGACGGCGTAGTCCATGAAGCCCTGCGGCGGCTGCGGGAAACGCCCGCCCAGCGGCCGCAGCGCCAGCGCCACCCGCTCCCCGGAGCAGGCGCGGGCCGCGTCCAGCGTGTCGGGACCGCTGACCACGACGTCGGCCGCGCCCGGGTTCCCGCCGACGTCGGCCGTCGCGCCCACCGACGCGCACGCCAGCAGCCACACCGCCGTCTGCCAGTGCGACGGCAGCAGCAGCGCGACCCGGTCGCCGGGTCCGGTGCCGAGGTCTCCCTGGAGGAGGTTCGCGGTCTTGGCCACCCAATTGGAGAAGGTGGCCACGGACAATTCGACGCGTTCGCCCGTGGCGTCGTCGTAGAAGGTCACCAGCGGGCGTCCGGGATCCGCGGCGAGCGCGGAACGCAGCAGGTCGGCAGGGGTGCGTTCGGTGGCGTTCACCCACGCAAGCGTACGCGGCGCCGGTCGCGCGCACCGCGTGGCGGGCCAGGCGCGGGCCACCGGTTCGGCGCAACGGCAGCCGACGGCCCGTCAAGTCCCCGATGGACAGGTTTGTCTGACCATGTCCAGGATCAGCGGCATGCGTCGATACGGATTCCTCGCCTCCTCGATCGGTGTCACGTGCACGGCCGCCCTCGCCATCGCGCCGGGCCTGACGGGCGGTCGGGCGAGCGCTCAGCCGGCACCGGCGGCCGGGGCGGCGGCCGCCGGCGGCAGCACCCGGTCCCTGCCCCTCGCCCCGCTCACCCGTGACCCCGATCCCGGCGGCGCCGCCCTCGAACAGGGCCTGCGCCGCACGGACGTCCGCCGCTTCTCACTGGCGGGCGTCGTCTGGAACGACCCGGACGCCGAGCTGCACGGCACCGTCCGGATCCGCACCCGCTCCGCCGCCACCGGCGCCTGGTCCGGCTGGCAGGACCTCGACACGCACAACGGCGACCACGGCGCCGACCCCGGCACGGCCGAGCGCACCTCCGGGCATGTGCACGGGGCCACCGCGCCGCTGTGGGTGGGTGACTGCGACGGCGTCGACGTACGCGTCCGCGCCGATGCCGGGAGCCGCGACCCGGCCGCCCGTCCGGTCCCGCTGCCCGAGGGGCTGCACCTGGAACTCGTCGACCCCGGCACCCCGTCCACGACGCGGGCCCTGAGCGCCCGGGCCCCCGTAGGACCGCGGCCGGGTATCGTCACGCGCCACGGCTGGGGCGCGGACGAGTCCCTGCGCGAGCGGGGCTTCGTCTACACCCAGAAGGTCAAGGCGGCGTTCGTGCACCACACCGCCTCCGGCAACAACTACACCTGCGCGCAGGCCCCGGCGGTGATCCGCGGCATCTACCGCTACCACGTCAGGAGCATGGGCTGGCGCGACCTCGGCTACAACTTCCTGGTCGACAAGTGCGGGACCATCTACGAGGGCAGGGCCGGCGGGGTGGCGAAGGCCGTGCTGGGCGCCCACACCATGGGGTTCAACAGCAACAGCGCGGGCATCGCCGTCATCGGCACCTACGACACCGCCAAGCCCTCCTCGGCCGCGGTGACGGCCCTGGCACGGCTGACCGCGTGGAAGCTGGGCCTCCACGGGATGAATCCCCTCGGAAAGACATATCTGACGTCCGGTGGTGGCAACCTCTACCAAAAAGGGAAGAGCGTACGCCTGAATGTGATCTCCGGCCACCGGGACGGCTTCGCCACCGACTGCCCGGGACAGCAGCTCTACGGCAAGCTCGGCGCCGTCCGCTCGGCCGCCGCGCGCTACCAGGGCCGCTGAGGGCGGACCGAGGACGAACAGGAAGCGGAGACGACAGGTGACAGAAGCGATCCTCCTGGTCGGCGGCAAGGGAACACGGCTGCGCCCCCTCACGGTGCACACGCCGAAGCCGATGGTGCGGGCGGCGGGAGTGCCCTTCCTCACCCACCAGCTGGCGCGGGCGAGAGCGGCGGGCGTCGAGCACGTCGTGCTCGCCACCTCCTATCTGGCCGAGGTCTTCGAGCCGTACTTCGGCGACGGCTCCTCGCTCGGGCTCCACCTGGAGTACGTGACCGAGGAGGAGCCCCTGGGCACGGGCGGCGCCATCCGCAACGTCGCCCCCCTCCTGCGCTCCGGCCCCGACGAGCCGGTCCTCGTCTTCAACGGCGACATCCTGACCGGACTGGACATCCGGGCGCTGGTGCGCACCCACGGGACGACGGGCGCGGACGTCTCCCTGCACCTCACCAAGGTGCCGGACCCCCGCGCCTACGGTCTGGTCCCGACCGACGGGACCGGCCGCGTCCTCGCCTTCCTGGAGAAGCCGCAGACCCCCGAGGAGATCGTCACCGACCAGATCAACGCGGGGGCCTACGTCTTCCGGCGCTCGGTCATCGACACGATCCCGCACGGCCGGCCGGTGTCGGTGGAGCGGGAGACGTTCCCCGAACTGCTCGCGGCGGGCGCCCACCTGCAGGGCATGGTCGACTCCACCTACTGGCTGGACCTGGGCACCCCGGCCGCCTTCGTACGCGGCTCCGCGGACCTGGTCCTCGGCCGCGCGCCCTCCCCGGCCGTGCCCGGTCGCTGCGGCGACCGTCTGATCCTGCCCACGGCCGTCGTAGCCCCCGGGGCCAAGCTGACCGGCGGCACGGTGGTGGGCGAGGGAGCGTTCGTCGCCGAGGGCGCGCGGGTGTTCGGCAGCGCGATCCTGCCCGGTGCCGTCATCGAGTCCGGGGCCGTCGTCACCGACTCCCTCATCGGCAGCCGCGCCCGCGTCGGCACCCGCTCCGTCCTGAGCGGCACGGTCGTCGGCGACGGGGCGGTGGTCGGCGCGGACAACGAGCTGAGGAACGGCGCGAGAGTGTGGTGCGACGCGACGATCCCGGCCGGTTCGGTGAGGTTCTCCTCGGACCAGTAGCCCGGCACTCGCGCCGCGGGCGCCGCGGGGCGCCTGCCCGGCCTTCGAGGCCCCCGGCTCTGGGGACGGGCAGGCCCCAGGACGCCCCGGCTCACAGGCGCCCGATGTCGCCCCTCGGCATCCGCGGCGCCCGACGGGGCGGTATCCGCCCGCTCATCAGGATCAGCCGGGCCGCCCGGTGCCGCTGCCCGGCGTACGGCTCCAGCAGGCGCAGCATCTCCGCGTCGTCCGCGTTCCGGTTCCCGGCCAGCGCCCAGCCCACGACTCCCGGCAGGTGCAGATCGCCGACCGTCACGGCGTCCGCCGCGCCATGACTGCGCTGCACGGTCTCCGCCGACGTCCACGGCCCGATGCCGGGCACCAGTTCCAGGCGCTCCCGCGCCCGCTCCGGAGTCATCCGCGCCGACTCCTCCAGCCGCGCGGCCACCCGCACCGCCCGCAGCACGGTAGACGCCCGCTTGTCGTCGACCCCGGCCCGGTGCCACTCCCACGACGGGATCAGCGCCCAGGTCCGCGCCGCCGGCATGACGTACATCCCGTTGGGGGCGGGCCCGGGCGCCGGCTCCCCGAACGTGCGCACCAGCGTCCGCCAGGCCGCGTATGCCTCGACCGTCGTCACCTTCTGTTCCAGGACCGAGGGGATCAGCGACTCCAGCACCAGCCCGGTCCGCGTCAGCCGCAGCCCCGGCCGGCGGTGGCGGGTCAGCGCCAGCAGCCGGTGCCGCGGTACGAACGCGGACGGGTCGTCGGTGGCCCCGAGCAACTCGGGCAGTTGCTCCAGCAGCCACGCGGCCCCCGGCCCCCACGCCTCGCCGCGCACCTCCCCGCCACGGGCGGAGACGCGCAGCGTCCCGGGTCCGAGCGGTGTGCGGCCGGTGCGCCACACCGAGCCGTCCGGCGTCGCCCGGAACGTGGGGTCGCCCTGCCCCCGCCGCAGCGGCCCGAGCACGAGCCCCAGGTCCAGCGGCCCGTCCGGCGTCCAGGCGCGCGCCTGGCCCGGCGCGGCGGCCTGCCGGGGCACGGCCGCGGGTACGCCGGCGTGCCCGCCGCGCACGGTCGGACGCGGGGGCCGCGGAGCGAAACGTCCTGCCACGAGTGAGATCCAGGGTTGCCTTGGGATGCCGTACGAGCCTATGCGGTCACAGGGAGACGACGAACGCCCCCGCGTCGCGCTCCGGCCGCGGCTTCGGCCGCTCCGCCGGATGCCCGACGGCCACCGCTCCCATCGGGTCCCAGTCCGCGGGAAGCCCCAGCGCCTCGCGCACCACGTCCCGGCAGAACATCGTCGAGGACACCCACGCCGAGCCGAGCCGCTCCCCGGCCAGCGCGACCAGGAAGTTCTGCACCCCGGCCCCGGCGGCGACCACGAACATCTCCCGCTCGGCGCCGTCCCGACGCTCGTCGCCGTACTCGTGCGAGCCGTCCATGACCAGGCACGGCACCACGAGGTACGGCGCGTTGCGCAGCACGTCCCCGCGCCGGATCCGCCGGGCGATCGACTCCTCGCTCCTCCCGTCCCGCCGCAGGTCCGCGATCCACGCCTCGCGCATCGCGTCGAGCAGCCGGGTGCGCGACTGCGCGGACTCCAGCAGCACGAACCGCCACGGCGTGGTGTGGTGCGGCGCGGGCGCGGTCACCGCGGCGGCCACCGCCCGCCGTACCGCGCCGGGGTCGACGGGCTCGTCGGTGAAGGAGCGCACGGTACGCCGCTGGGTCACCGCCTCCCGCACGGCCTCGGAGGTCCCCAGCCGGAACATGTCGTCGCGCGCGTCCCGCACCATGCCCCGCGCTCCTTCCCCGTCCTGCTCGGCCACCACGTGCCGCAGCCCGCGCACCACGGCGACGGGCAGCCCGGCGGCCTTGCCCTTGACCAGGTCGCCCGCGGCGGCGAGTTCGTCCGCGGTGGCGACGACGGTGGCGCTCAGCGGGTTGCCGTGGGCGTCGGTGCCGCCGCGCAGATCGTCCAGCACGCGCACGCCCGCGGCGCCGATGGCGACGTCGGTCAGTCCCGCGCGCCAGGGCCGCCCGAAGGTGTCGGTGACGAGCACGCCGACGGTGACCCCGAGGGCGTCGCGCAGCCCGTCCCGGATCGCGCGCGCGGACGCGTCCGGGTCCTCCGGGAGCAACAGGACCGTGCCCGACGGAGTGTTGGACGCGTCGACTCCGGCGGCCGCCATGACGTGCCCCTGCCGGTTCTGCACGATCCGCAGCGGCCCGCGCCGGGCCACGACCCGTACGGTCTCGGCGTCGATCGCGGCCTCCCGGTCGGCCGCGTGGACCAGCCGCCCCTCGGCCTTGGAGACGATCTTCGAGGTGACGAGCAGCACGTCCCCGTCGGCCAGCCCGGGCTCCGCGCCGGCGATCAGCTTGGCCAGATCGTCGCCCTGAGCGACCTCGGGCAGCCCGGGCACCGCCCAGACCCGGAACTCCGGGGCGGCCGGCGACTGCTCCGTCGTGCCGCTCATGCCCCGCGCACCTCCTCGGCCAGCGCGAGCGCCTCGTCCGCCATCCGGGCGGTGGCGTCGATGTCGGTCATCATCAGCGGCACCGCCCGGCACCGGATGCCCGCGGCCTCGACCCGCTCGATGGCGGCCCCGTCGACCGTGTCGACGAGCCAGCCGTCCAGCAGCCCCGAGCCGTAGTGCTCGGCCACGGCCGCGGCCGTGGACTCCACGCCGACCGCGGCGAGGACCTTGTCGGCCATGCCGCGCACCGGCGCGTCCCCGACGATGGGGGACAGGCCGACCACCGGTACCCCGGCGTCGGCGATGGCCTCGCGGATGCCGGGCACCGCGAGGATCGTGCCGATGGAGACGACGGGGTTGGACGGCGGGAAGAGGATCACGTCGGCCGCGGCGATCGCCTCCAGCACCCCGGGCGCCGGCTTGGCCTGCTCCGCGCCGACCGGCACCACCGCGTCGGCCGGCACCGAGGCCCGCAGCCGCACCCAGTACTCCTGGAAGTGGACGGCCTTGCGCTCGCCGGGCCCCGGGGTGGCCCCGCTGTCGGGCAGCGTGACCGCGACATGCGTCTCCACCCGGTCGTCGGTCATCGGGATCAGCCGCACCCCCGGCTTCCACCGGTCGCACAGCGCCTCGGTCACCGCGCTGAGCGGATACCCGGCGCCGATCATCTGAGTGCGCACGATGTGCGTGGCGAAGTCGCGGTCGCCGAGGCCGAACCAGTCCGGTCCGACGCCGTACGCCGCGAGCTCCTCCTTGAGATGGAAGGTCTCCTCGGCCCGGCCCCAGCCCTGCTCCTCGTCGATGCCGCCGCCGAGCGTGTACATCACCGTGTCCAGGTCCGGGCAGATCTTCAGCCCGAAGAGGTGGATGTCGTCACCGGTGTTGCCGATGACCGTGACGTCCGCGTCCGGCGCGGCCCGCTTCAGGCCGCGCAGGAACCGGGCACCACCGATGCCGCCTGCCAGAACCACAATCCGCATGGAAACAGTGTGTCAGCCGCCGGGCCGACGCGTGGCGGCCTGTGGACGACGGACATGTCCCCCGCGGGCGGCTCAGGCGCCGGTCGCGCCCGCCGGGTCGGGGAGGGCACCCGCGCACCGTGCGGCGGAGTGGGCCGCCCCGGCCGAGGACCGGGGGTGCATGGGCATCTCGGTCAGACCGGGGAAGTACACGTGCAGGCTGACCGCCGGCTCCAGCGTGTCGTTGACGACCTCGTGTGCGTAGCCGGGTGCGAACACGCGCTGCACCCCCGCGCCCAACGCGCGCGTGACCCGCGCGGTGCGCTCGGTCAGCTCGCCGTCCAGGACCGTGAGGACGCCGGAGGAGGGACCGTGATCGTGCGGTCCGCTGCCCTGTCCGGGCACCCAGGACAGCAGCCACACCTCGTAGCCCGGGCCGGTGCGCAGCCGGTGGTACCAACGGGTCGTCGCGTCGTAGCGGACGAGGTGCGCCCACTGGGCGCGGTCGGCGGCGATGGAGCGGGCCAGCCCGACGAACTCGGCCACGGTGGAGGGGTGTTCGCGGGGGGCCTGGAGCAGATGCGGGACTTCGAGGATGTCGCCGGCGATCTGGAGGTCGCTGTCGCTGTTCATGAGGGTGGGGTTCCTCGGTGAAAGAAGGTCAGAGGGAACGGGGGCCCGGGCGCGGAGGACCGGACGACGGCTGGAGCACGCGTGCGCGCGTGGGGCTCAACAGCCGCAACAGCGACAGCTGTGGCGAACGTGGGCAGCACCGCGGGACCCGGCGGTGCGGGTCGAGGTGAGTACCGAGTTCGCGAGCATGCCCCCTAGGACAGCGGCTCACACCTTCACTGTCAACTCGACGCCCGGAATGTGGGACATGTTTCACCTCATCCGGTTCATCTCGCAGGCGAAAGGTTTGCTCGCGGGGCTACCGGGACACATGGCGTCCATGCCGGGCGCGCAAGCCCCGTTGCGATCCCGTGATCAGACCGTGATCCGGGTCGCTTCGGTGCCTGTGCCGGAACGAGATCGAAGTCCGGGTCGTCCTTCCCTGTGCGGGCTCCGCGCGGGGTGCGAGACCCTCGGGGCCTCGGCGGCGTGTCAGGATTTATCCCGATTTGAACACTTTCCGCATGGGCTTGGTTCCGCAGAGTGAATAAGGGGCTCAATAGCAGATCTCGGCTTGACTCGCCCGGAGCAGCACACTTGTAATTTCACTCGTGTCGTTCAGCCGGACAGATAACGGCTGCATCACGGGGACGCGAAAGACAGACGAGGGGCGCACATGACCGAGCTGGTGCAGCAACTGCTGGTCGACGACGCGGACGAGGAGCTCGGCTGGCAGGAGCGCGCGCTGTGCGCCCAGACCGACCCCGAGTCCTTCTTCCCCGAGAAGGGCGGCTCGACCCGCGAGGCCAAGAAGGTCTGCCTCGCCTGCGAGGTCCGCTCCGAGTGCCTCGAGTACGCCCTCGCCAACGACGAGCGCTTCGGCATCTGGGGCGGCCTGTCCGAGCGGGAGCGCCGCCGGCTGAAGAAGGCCGCCGTCTGACCGCCGAACCACCACAGGCTCCGCTCGCTTCCCCCCGAAAAACGTCACGAACGGCCCGTCGCACGTGGGTTATCCACAGGCGGCGGGCCGCCCTGTTGGCCAGCCGATAGTGTGGTCGCTCGTCCGACACGCCCCCCTGCCCCCAGCGGGCGCGGGCGTCCACCGCAGACCACCGAACCGGGGCCCGTATCTCGATGTCCGTGCACAGCCATACGGCAGCCCACTACGACGGCGCTGCCCCAGCGCCCGACCCCGCGCGCGCCACGGTGTCCGACCAGACCGGCACACCGGAGTACCCGCGCCACGTCGTCACCGCCGTGCTCGTCTCCCACGACGGCGCCCGCTGGCTGCCCGACGCGCTCGCCGGCCTGCTCGGCCAGGAGCGCCCCGTCCAGTACGCCGTGGCCGCCGACACCGGCAGCGGGGACGCGTCCGCCCAGGTGGTCACCGACGCCCTCGGCCCCGACCGCGTCGTGCACCTCGCCCGGCGCACCGGTTTCGGACAAGCCGTCGAGGAGGCCGTCCACAGCGCCCCGGTCCTCACCCCGGACGACCTGCCGTACCTCAAGCGCCCCAGCAGCTGGGACCCCGTCACGCGCACCTGGCGCGACGACGCCTACGACCTGCCCGAACTGCCCCACGGGGAGCCGGTGCAGTGGCTGTGGCTGCTGCACGACGACTGTGCCCCCGAGCCCGACGCCCTGGCCGAGCTGCTGCGCGTCGTGGACAACGAGTACGAACTCGGCCGCGACGACGTGGCCGTCGTCGGCCCCAAGCTGCGCGGCTGGTACGACCGCAGGCAGCTCCTCGAAGTGGGCGTCAGCATCGCCAACTCCGGACGCCGTTGGACCGGACTCGACCGGCGAGAGCAGGACCAGGGCCAGCACGACCACGTACGGCCCGTGCTGTCGGTGTCCACCGCCGGAATGCTGATCCGGCGTGACATCTTCGAGGAACTGGGCGGGTTCGACCGCAGGCTCCCCCTTATGCGCGATGACGTCGACCTGTGCTGGCGTGCCCTCTCCGCCGGCCACCGCGTCCTGATCGCCCCCGAGGCCGTCGTACGGCACGCCGAGGCGTCCTCCCGGGAGCGCCGCACCGTCGACTGCGCCGGCCGCACCGCCGCCTCCCCGCACAAGGTCGACAAGGCCGGCGCCGTCTACACCCTACTCGTCAACGTCCGTACGGCGGCGCTGCCCTGGGTCCTGCTGCGGCTCGTCCTTGGCACCCTGCTGCGCACCGTCGCCTACCTCGTCGGCAAGGTGCCGGGACAGGCGGTGGACGAGATCCGCGGCCTGATGAGCGTCCTGCTCCGGCCCGAGCGGATCATCGCGGGCCGCGGCAGACGCGGCAGGCCGCAGATCGACAAGGGCGAGCTGCGTGCGCTGCTCCCGCCGCCGGGCGCCACCATCCGCGCCACGGTGGAACAGGTGGCCGGCAACCTCGTGGGCGGCTCCGACGCCGAGGCGTCCTCGGCCGGCCGGCACGGCGGAGCGATCGAGTCGGGGCCCGGCGGCGACGACGCCGACTTCCTGGAGGTCGAGCAGTTCGCCCGCCTCAAGCGCATCGCCCGCAAACCCGGCCCGGTGCTCTTCCTGGTGCTGCTGCTCGTCTCCCTGGCCGCCTGCCGCGACCTGCTCGGCGGCGGCGCGCTCTCGGGCGGCGCCCTGCTGCCCGCACCCGCCGACTCCGCCGAACTGTGGTCGCGCTACCTCGACTCCTGGCACCCGGTGGGCGCCGGCGGCACCCCGTCCGCGCCGCCGTACCTGGCGATGGTCGCGACGCTCGCGTCCCTGCTGCTCGGCTCGACCGGACTCGCGGTCACCGTCCTGCTGGTCGGCTCGGTGCCCCTGGCCGGGTTCACGGCGTACTTCGCCTCCCGCCCGCTGGTCCCCTCCCGTCTGCTGCGCGCCTGGGCCGCCGTCGCCTACGCCTTCCTGCCCGCCATCACCGGCGCGCTGGCCGGCGGCCGCATCGGCACCGCCGTGCTGGCCGTGCTGCTGCCGCTGATCGCCCGCGCGGGTGTCGCGGCCGCCGGCCTTGCCAAGTTCCCCGGTTCCCGCGGCAGTTGGCGCGCCACCTGGGCGTACGCCCTGCTGCTGACCATCACCACCGCGTTCACGCCGATCGTGTGGCCCATCGCGCTGCTGCTCGGCCTCGCCGTGCTGGTCGTCCGCCGCGACGACATCGTGGCTCACGGGCTGCGCTTCCTGGCCCAGTTGGGCACCCCGCTGCTGGTCCTCGCGCCCTGGTCGCTGTCGCTGCTGCCGTTCGGCTTCTTCCACGAGGCCGGAATGGAGTACGGCGCCTCGGCCGCCTCCGCGCTCGACCTGCTCGGCGCCGGCCCCGGCGGACCCGGCACGATGCACGGGCTGATGCTCATCGGCATCGTCCTGGCCGCGCTGGCCGCCCTGCTGCGCTCCGAGCGCCAGTTCGCTGTCTGGACGGCCTGGGCGGTCGCCCTGGTGGCGCTCGTCTTCGCCGTGCTGTCCAACGGCTCCACCTGGGCCGGCCCGGCCACCCTCGTCTACGGCCTCGCCCTCCTCGCCGCCGCCGCGGTCGGCGCCGACGGGGCACGCGCCCGCGTGGCCGAGCAGAGCTTCGGCTGGCGCCAGCCGGTCGCCGCGCTGATCGCCTTCGCCTCGGCCGCCGGACCCCTGCTCGTCGCCGTCGGCTGGATGATCGGCGGCGCCGACGGTCCGGTGGAGCGGCGCGACCCCGTGCAGGTGCCCGCGTTCGTCGCCGAGGAGAGCGCCACCCGCGACCAGGCCCGCACCCTGGTCCTCGACAGCGACTCGCCCGCCCACGTCGGCTACATGCTCGTACGCGGCTCGGGCGCCCGCATGGGCGACGCCGAACTCGCGGCGGTGAACGGCGCGAACAAGCAGTTGGACAAGGTCGTCGCCAACCTGGTCGCCGGCTCCGGCGCCGACCAGGCAGGGCAGCTCGGCGGCTACGCCGTGCGCTACGTCCTGGTCCACAAGGGCGCGCCCCGCGACGTCAGCCGCGTCCTGGACGCCACGCCCGGCCTCACCCGGCTCAGCCAGCAGGACGGCAGCGCCCTGTGGCGGGTGAACCAGGAGGTCTCGCGCGCCGCCGTCGTGTCCGCCTCGGGCTCGGGCACCGCCGAGCCCGTCGCCGCGGGCCCCGTCGAGATCCACACCACCATCCCGTCCGGGGCCGAGGGCCGCGTGCTGCGCCTGGCCGACTCCGCCGACGCGGGCTGGACGGCCACCCTGGACGGCAAGCCGCTCACCCGCACCACCGTCGACGGCTGGGCCCAGGGCTTCCAGCTCCCCGCGTCCGGCGGCAAGCTGGACGTCACCTTCGACGACCCGTTCGCCCACACCGCCTGGCTGTGGGCCCAGGGTGCCCTCGGCGTCGTCCTCGTCGTGCTCGCCCTGCCCGGCCGGCGCCGTGACGTCGACGACGACCTGCCCGAGGAGGAGATCGTTCCCGCCGAGGCCGTCACCGGAGAGGGCCGCCGCGCCCGCAGGCTCCGGGCCCAGGCCGAGGCCGAGGAGGCCGGACAGGACGAGGCCGGTCACGAGGGGTTCGGGCCGGAGGAGGCCCGGCAGCAGGAGCCCGGACAGCCGGAGTTCGCGCCGGAACCGGGCACCGTGCCGCCTGCCGCCCCGGACGAGGCCGCCGCCGTCCCGCACCAGCAGGCCTACGACGAGTGGGACACCAGCGCCTACGCGGGAACCACGGCCGAGTACGCCGCCTACGGCGACAACCAGTACCAGGACGAGAGCCAGTACCAGAACGACGGCCAGTACCAGGGCGCCCAGCCCCAGCAGTACCCGGCGGGCGGCTACGACCAGGCCTACCAGGCCGACCCGTACCAGGGCGCCCCGTACGACCCGTACGGCTACGGCGGCCAGACGCCGGCGGCGCCCTATGACCAGACGACGTACCAGCAGGGATACGAGGAGCCGTACGACCCGGCTCAGCACCACCCGCACGGCAACGGCAATGAGCGCCCCGACGGGAGCCAGCAGTGAACCGCACGACCCTGTCCCTGATCGCCGGCGTGACCGCGCTCGCCGCCGTCACCGGATTCGCCGCGCTGGAGACACCGGAGGCCACCGGCGCCGGCACCGCCACGGGCGCCGCGCAACTGCCGGTCGAGCGCACCACCCTGGTGTGCCCGGCGCCGAGCACCTCGGACATAGCCGACACCGCGTACACGTCCTTCACCCCCGTGACCACGGGCACCGGCGGCACGGGCAGGGCCCAGTTGCTGCCCGCCACCGAGTCGTCGGACACCGGCGGCGGGAAGGGCACGGCCAAGGGCGGCTCCACGGGCGGGACCAAGGACGGCGGAAAGAACAAGACCGCCAAGTCCGTCCTGGAGCCCAAGGAGCCCGGCACCCCCGTCACTCACGACACCTCGGGCGGGGACGGGACCGCGCTGATCGGCACGGCCGAGGGCAAGTTCGCACCCGGCTGGACGGTGCAGCAGACCACCGAGGTCGCCGTGGGCGCCGGCCGCGGTCTCCTGGGCGTGACCTGCACCGCGCCGGACACCCAGTTCTGGTTCCCCGGCACCAGCACGGCCGCCACCCGGTCCGACTACATCCACCTCACCAACCCGGACGACTCCCCGGCCGTCGTCGACATCCAGCTCTACGGCACGGAGGGCGTCGTGAAGTCGCCCGCCGGCGAGGGCATCACCGTTCCGCCGCACTCCAGCGAGCCGGTCCTGCTCTCCACGCTCGCCGACTCCCCGCAGCAGGACCTCACCGTGCACGTGAGCGTGCGCAGCGGCCGGGTCGGGGCGGCGGTGCAGTCCCTCGACAACAGTCTGGGCGGGGACTGGCTGGCGGCGTCCGCCGACCCGGCGGGCAGCCTGGTGCTCCCGGGCATCCCCAAGGACGCCACGGACGTACGGCTGGTCGCCTTCACGCCCGCCGACTCCGACGCCGACCTGACGGTGCGCCTCGCCTCCCCGTCCGGGCTGATCACGCCCGCGGGGCACGAGACGGTCCACCTCAAGGGCGGGACGACGACCGTCGTCGAGCTCGGCGAGGTCACGCGCGAGGAGGCGGGCTCGCTGGTGCTGACCCCGACCTCGCGGTCGGTGCCCGTGGTCGCGGCGCTGCGGATCCTGCGGGGCAAGGGCGACCGGCAGGAGACGGCGTTCATCCCGGCGACCGGACCGGTCGTGACCCGGGCGACCTCGCCGGACAACAGCGCCAAGGGCTCGACGCTGTCGCTGACGGCTCCCACCGCCACCGCGGAGGTCAAGGTCACCGCGTCGGCGGGCAGCGGCGGTGGCACGGCCGTGTCGAAGACCTACACCATCAAGGAGGGGACGACCCAGGACATCGTCCCGCCGGTGCCGTCCGGTCTGAAGGGGACCTACGCGGTCACGGTGGAGCGGGTCTCCGGCGGCCCGGTCTACGGGGCGCGCACCCTCACGACGTCGCGGGAGGGCAGCTCCGCCTTCACGATCCAGACGCTGCCGGACGACCGGGGGATGGTCGCGGTGCCGCACGCGGAGCAGGACCTGTCGGTGCTGCAGAAGTGAGCCGGGCGGCCCCCGGCGGGCAGGGGCGCTCCTCGTCGCGGCGGGGCGGTCAGTCCTCGCCGTACCGGGGGTCGACCGTCTCCGGGGTGAGCCCCAGCAGCTCGGCCACCTGCTCGACCACGACCTCGTGCACCAGGGCGGCCCGCTCGTCGCGGCCCTTGGTGCGGATCTCCACCGGCCGCCGGTAGACCACCACGCGCGCGCGTCGGCCCTCCCGCGACGCGACCGTGCCCCCGAGCGGCACCGCCTCGTCGCTCCACCCCTGCCCCGGCCCGTCCAGCCGGGGCACCTCCACCACGAAGAAGTCGATGTCGGCCAGTTGCGGCCAGCGCCGCTCAAGACGGTCCACGGAGTCCTGCACCAGATCCGCGAACACCTCGGCGCGGCTCGCGGCAAGAGGCACCTGCGGCGGGGCGATCGGGCCGCGCATGCCCCGGCCGTGGCGATCACGTCGTCGGGGCCCGGGGCCGGCGGCACGGGGCGGTACACGGTTGTCCATCACTGCTGAAGGGTAGTCCCCGGCGTCCGCGCGCGCCCGGCTCCACGCGCCGTCCCGGACATCGCGCGCCGTCCCGGACACCAGGCCGGACGCCGTGTCACGGCCACTGCCACGGTGAGCATTTCAGCCAAGCTGGGGCTCGATTCCATATCTCTACGGGACCGTCAATATCAAGGTAATTGACTGATTTTGTACCCGGTCGTGACCGGATCCGACGCGCCCGAGGTCCCGTCAGGCCGCGTTCGCGCAGGTCAGGGAAGTGTGACAGAAGGCGCTTCCGGGACGTTTCACGCCGCGACACGGTGGAGTGACCTGGTGGAGAGTCGTCGCGGCCCGCTCAAGAGTGCGGTACCGTCCAACGTCGTGAGCCTTGTACGTCGCTGTTCGCGCACCGCTTGCGGCCGTCCCGCCGTAGCGACGCTGACGTACGTCTACGCCGACTCGACCGCCGTCCTCGGCCCGCTCGCCACCTACGCCGAACCCCACTGCTACGACCTGTGCGCCGAACACTCCGAGCGCCTCACCGCCCCGCGTGGCTGGGAGGTCGTCAGGCTCCTCGACGGCTCGGCTCCCGCGCGGCCCAGCGGCGACGATCTGGAAGCGCTTGCCAACGCCGTGCGCGAGGCCGCCAGGCCCCAGGAACGGGCGGCCGAGGCCGGTGGCGGAGCGCGTTCCGCGGATCCGATGGAGGTCGCCCGCCGCGGCCACCTGCGCGTGCTCCGCTCGCCCGACAACTGACTCCGTCGGCCGCGCACTCCTTCCGTCACCCGCGCCCCGCGCCTTCGCCGCCCGGTGTTCGCACACCGGCGGTAGTTTGTGGTGACCGATAGGACCTCAGAAGGGCTGGCCGTGGCTGCTGATCTGTCGCAGATCGTGAAGGCGTACGACGTACGCGGGGTGGTCCCGGACCAGTGGGACGAGTCGCTGGCCGAGCTCTTCGGCGCCGCCTTCGCCCAGGTGACCGGCGCCGAGGCCCTCGTGACCGGCCACGACATGAGGCCCTCCTCGCCCGGCCTGGCCCGCGCCTTCGCCCGCGGCGCCGCCCGTCACGGCGCCGACGTCACCGGCATCGGGCTGTGCTCCACGGACCAGCTGTACTACGCCTCCGGCGCCCTGGACCTGCCCGGCGCGATGTTCACGGCCTCGCACAACCCGGCCGAGTACAACGGCATCAAGATGTGCCGCGCGGGCGCGGCCCCCGTCGGCCAGGACTCAGGACTGGCGGAGATCCGCGAACTGGTCGAGCGGTGGCTCGTCTCGGGTGCCCCGGAACCGGCCGACCGGCGGGGGACGATCAGCCGGCGCGACACGCTGCACGACTACGCCGCGTACCTGCGCTCCCTCGTTGACCTGGACTCCCTGCGCCCCCTGAAGGTCGTCGTCGACGCGGGCAACGGCATGGGCGGCCACACCGTCCCGACCGTCTTCGACGGGCTGCCCGTCGACCTCGTCCCGATGTACTTCGAACTGGACGGCACCTTCCCCAATCACGAGGCCAACCCCCTCGACCCGGCCAACCTCGTCGACCTTCAGAAGCGGGTCCGCGCCGAGGGCGCCGACCTCGGCATCGCCTTCGACGGCGACGCCGACCGCTGCTTCGTGATCGACGAGCGCGGCGAGCCGGTCTCGCCGTCCGCGATCACCGCGCTGGTCGCCGCCCGCGAACTGGCGAAGAACGGCGGCAAGGGCGTGATCATCCACAACCTCATCACCTCCTGGTCGGTCCCGGAGGTGGTGGAGGAGAACGGCGGCACGCCCGCCCGCACCCGCGTGGGCCACTCCTTCATCAAGGCCGAGATGGCGAGGACCGGCGCGATCTTCGGCGGCGAGCACTCCGCGCACTACTACTTCAAGGACTTCTGGAACGCCGACACCGGCATGCTCGCCGCCCTGCACGTCCTCGCGGCCCTCGGCGGCCAGGACGGCCCGCTGTCCGCCCTCGTCGCCCAGTACGACCGCTACGCCGGTTCCGGCGAGATCAACTCCACGGTCGCCGACCAGACCGCCCGCCTCGCCGCCATCAGGTCGGCCTACGAAGGCCGCGCGGACGTCACCCTCGACGAACTCGACGGCCTCACGGTCAGCGCCGCCGACTGGTGGTTCAACGTCCGCCCGTCCAACACCGAACCGCTGCTGCGGCTGAACGCCGAGGCCCGCGACGAGCCGACGATGGCCAAGGTGCGCGACGAGGCCCTGGCGATCATCCGGGGCTGAGAGACCGTCCGCCCCGGTGGCGGCGGCGCCACGGCATGAGGGCCCCGGCCCGCCCCCGCCACGCCGCCGCCACCGGCGGTACCCTGACCAGGCACGTCCGTACGACCGCAACCGACGCGTCCATCCCGCCCGCCCGAAGGGAAACCCCATGCCGCTCGAAGCCGGCCTCCTGGAGATCCTCGCCTGCCCGGCCTGCCACGCCCCCCTCAAGGAGCAGGAAACCGAGCTGGTCTGTACCGGGCAGGACTGCGGTCTGGCGTACCCCGTCCGCGACGGCATCCCCGTCCTGCTCGTCGACGAGGCCCGCCGCCCGGCGTGACACCGGCCGGTCCGGAGGAGGCCCACCGCCTCGTCCGGACGACTTCCGCTGCCCGCACGAAGACGACCCAGGCGCTCGGTGCCCGATCGGGAGGCTGCCGCCCATGCTCGACGAATCGCTGCTCGACGCCCCGGAGGGGCTCGCCGAGGCGGACCGCCGCGGACTGCTCCGCGGTGCCGCCGAGGCCGGCGCCCGCGTCCGGACCGCCGCCCGGAACGCCGTCGAGGCCGGCGTGGCCGGCCTCAGGCCCGACGGCCGTCCCCGCGCCGTCCTGATCGCCGGCCCCGGAGCCGCCGCCACCCAGGCGGCCGACCTGCTCGGCACGCTCGCCGGCGCCGGCAGCCCCGTGACCCGGCTGGCGCCCACGGGCGTGGCCTCCGCCGCCGGCGCCCTGCGCTGGGAGCTGCCCGGCTGGGCCGGCTCCGTCGACCTGCTGCTGATCGCCACCCCGGACGGCACCGAACCGAGCCTGTCCCTGCTCGCCGAGCAGGCCTACCGGCGCGGTTGCACGGTCGTCGCCGTGGCCCCGGCCGGTACCCCGCTCGCCGCGGCCCTCGAAGGCGCCCGCGGCCTGTTCATCCCCATGGCCACGGCCCCCTACGACCACGACGAACCCCTCGCCGGATCCGCGCCGGGCGTCCTGTGGGCGCTGCTCACCCCGCTGCTGGCCCTCCTGGACCGCGTCGGCCTGCTCACGGCCCCGCCGGACGCCTTGGAGAAGGTCGCCGACCGGCTGGACCACATCGCCGAGCGCTGCGGACCCGCCATCGTCACCTACAGCAACCCGGCCAAGACCCTCGCCGCCGAACTCGCCGACGCGCTGCCGGTCATCTGGACCGAGGGCGCCTCCGCGGGACCCGCGGGCCGCCGCTTCGCCGCCGGACTCGCCGAACTGTCCGGCATCCCCGCGATCGTCGCCGAACTGCCCGAGGCCCTCGCCGCGCACACCGCGCTGCTCGCCGGTCCGCTGGCCGCCAGCGCCGACCCGGACGACTTCTTCCGCGACCGTGTCGAGGAACGGCCCGCCCTGCACGCGCGCGTGGTGCTGCTGCGCGACCGCCCGCTGGGCGGCCTGACCGCCGCCCCGGCCGCCCGGGACCTGGCCCTCAGCCACGACACGCCGATCAGCGAACTGGAGCCGGACCCCGGCGACGAGATCGAGACCCTCGCGGAACTGATCGCCGTCACGGATTTCACCGCCGTTTACCTGGCGCTCGCCTCCGGCACCTGATCTGTCCTTGAGAACAGCCGAGAACAGCCCAGAACCGCAGAGAGAAGCGCATGGACCGCCTCGACAACACGATCCGCCCCTACGCCTGGGGTTCCACCACCGCCATCCCGCACCTGCTGGGTGTCGAACCGAGCGGCGAACCCCAGGCGGAGCTGTGGATGGGGGCCCACCCGGGCGCACCCTCGCGCACCGCGCGCGGCACCCTCTCCGACGTCATCGAGGCCGGCCCCGAGGAGGAACTCGGCGCCAGGACGGTCGCGAAGTTCGGCCCGCGTCTGCCCTTCCTGCTGAAGATCCTCGCCGCCGGCGCCCCGCTCTCCCTCCAGGTCCACCCCGACCTGGAGCAGGCCAAGGAGGGATACGCCGACGAGGAGCGCCGAGGCGTCCCCGCCGACGCCCCGCACCGCAACTACAAGGACGCCAACCACAAGCCCGAACTGGTCTGCGCGCTCACCGAGTTCGACGGCCTGTGCGGCTTCCGCGCGCCGAACCGGGCCGCCGACCTGCTCGAAGCCCTGGGCGTCGACTCCCTCAAGCCGTACATCGAGGTGCTGCGCACCCGCCCCGAGGAAGCCGCCCTGCGCGAGGTCCTCACCGCCCTCCTCACCGCCGACCGCGAGGAGATGGCCGCGACGGTCACCGAGGCCGCGGCCGCCTGCGCCCGCCTCGGCGGCGACCACGCCCCCTACGCCGGCATCGCCCGCCACTACCCGGGCGACCCGGGCGTGCTGGCCGCGATGCTCCTCAACCACTTCCGCCTCAAGCCGGGCGAGGCGGTCTTCCTCGGCGCCGGTATCCCGCACGCCTACCTCGACGGCCTGGGCGTGGAGATCATGGCCAACTCCGACAACGTCCTGCGCTGCGGCCTGACCCCCAAGCACGTCGACGTCCCCGAACTCCTGCGCATCGTCCGCTTCGAGGCGCGCGACCCCGGCATCCTGTCCCCGGAGCCCGGCCCCGACGGCGAGGAGGTCTACGACACCCCCGTCGACGAGTTCCGCCTGTCCCGCTACGTCCTGCCCGAGGGCGCCACCGACGTCGACCTCACCCTCGGCACCCCGCAGATCCTGCTCTGCACGGCCGGCTCCGTCCGGGCCGGCGAGCAGCAACTGACCCCGGGACAGTCCGTGTTCGTCCCGGCCGGCCAGAAGACCGGGGCCTCCGGCACCGGCACCCTGTTCCGGGCCACCGTCGTCGCATGACCGTGCGGGCGGCGGCCCGGGAGGCCGCCGCCCTCGTACCGTCGCCGGACCGGCTGCCACAATGACCCACCGGCCGAGGACGGGTCACGGCCGCGACGGCGTACAACGGCGAAGGGACAACGCGAACAGATGAGCGCGTCAGGCGGTACCAGGGCGATCATGGCGGCACTCGGCGCCAACCTCGCCATCGCGGCAGCCAAGTTCGTGGCGTTCGCCTTCAGCGGCTCCTCGTCGATGCTCGCCGAGGGCGTGCACTCCCTCGCCGACTCCGGCAACCAGTTCCTGCTGCTGATCGGCGGCAAGCGGGCCCAGCGCGAGGCGACCCCGCAGCACCCCTTCGGCTACGGCCGCGAGCGCTACGTCTACGCCTTCCTCGTCTCCATCGTCCTGTTCTCCGTCGGCGGCATGTTCGCCATCTACGAGGGCGTCGAGAAGATCAGCCACCCGCACGAACTGGAGCACTGGTACTGGCCGGTGGGCGTCCTCCTCTTCGCGATCGCCGCCGAGGGCTTCTCCTTCCGCACGGCCCTCAAGGAGGCCGACCAACTGCGCGGCAAGCTGTCCTGGCCACAGTTCATCCGCCGCGCCAAGGCACCCGAACTGCCGGTCGTGCTCCTGGAGGACTTCGGCGCGCTGATCGGTCTCGTCCTCGCCCTCGGCGGTGTGGGTCTCTCCCTGCTCACCGGCGACGGGATCTGGGACGGCATCGGCACGGTCTGCATCGGCGCCCTGCTCGTACTGATCGCCCTCGTCCTGGCCGCCGAGACCAAGTCCCTGCTGCTCGGCGAGGCCGCTGGCACCGACGTGGTCCGGCAGATCGAGACCGCCATGGTCGACGGCGACACCGTCACCGGCGTCATCCACATGCGCACGCTCCACCTCGGCCCCGAGGAACTGCTCATCGCCGCCAAGATCGCCGTCCGGCACGACGACACGGCAGCCGAGGTCGCCGCCGCCATCGACGCGGCCGAGGCCCGCATCCGCGCCGCCGTCCCCATCGCCCGCGTCATCTACCTGGAACCGGACATCTACAGTGAGGCCGAGGCCGCCAAGGGCCCCGACCGCGAGGCCACCCCGGGCGGCCCCGCCCCGCACCCCACCGGTCACTGATCCAGGCCGGCCCGGCGACGATCACGAGGTCCGCGAAAGGCCCCGAGTGTCCGGACGTGGACTGTGGGCCGCCTTGCTTCGCGGTGTAGCTTGGGACGGAGCCAGACGTCGCTGCTGATGGCGGTCGGGCGGCCCGAGCAGGGGCCGGCCGAGGGAGAGAGGGCCTCCGACGGACTGCGCTGCGCGCACGCGGACATGCCTGTGTCCTTCTTCGGGCACCCCTGTGTCCGCCGCCGCGCAGATCAGCCGTACCCACCTCGCCCCAACCCCGAGGAGCAGCACCCCATGACGACTGTCGAGAACCGACAGGACTTCAAGGTCGCCGACCTGTCCCTGGCCGAGTTCGGCCGTAAGGAGATCTCCCTCGCCGAGCACGAGATGCCGGGCCTGATGGCCATCCGTGCGGAGTACGCCGAGAGGCAGCCGCTCAAGGGCGCCCGCATCACCGGCTCCCTGCACATGACCGTGCAGACCGCCGTCCTGATCGAGACCCTGACGGCCCTCGGCGCCCGGGTCCGCTGGGCGTCCTGCAACATCTTCTCCACCCAGGACCACGCGGCCGCCGCCATCGCCGTCGGCCCCGACGGCACCCCCGACAACCCGCAGGGCGTCCCGGTCTTCGCCTGGAAGGGCGAGACCCTCCAGGAGTACTGGTGGTGCACCGAGCAGGCGCTGACCTGGCCGGACAGCCCCACCGGCGGCCCGAACATGATCCTGGACGACGGCGGTGACGCCACGCTGCTGGTCCACAACGGCGTCGAGTACGAGAAGGACGGCAAGGTCCCCTCGCCCGACACCGCCGAGTCCGACGAACACCGCGTCATCCTGGAGCTGCTGAACCGCACCCTGGGCGAGAACCCCCAGAAGTGGACCCAGCTGGCCTCCGAGATCCGGGGCGTCACCGAGGAGACCACCACCGGTGTGCACCGCCTGTACGAGATGCAGCGCGAGGGCACCCTCCTGTTCCCGGCGATCAACGTCAACGACGCCGTCACCAAGTCGAAGTTCGACAACAAGTACGGCTGCCGGCACTCCCTGGTCGACGGGATCAACCGCGCCACCGACGTCCTGATCGGCGGCAAGACCGCGGTCGTGTGCGGCTACGGCGACGTGGGCAAGGGCTGCGCGGAGTCCCTGCGCGGCCAGGGCGCCCGCGTGATCGTCACCGAGATCGACCCGATCTGCGCCCTCCAGGCGGCGATGGACGGCTACCAGGTCACCACGCTGGACGAGGTCGTCGAGACGGCCGACATCTTCGTCACCACCACCGGCAACAAGGACATCATCCTCGCCTCCGACATGGCGAAGATGAAGCACCAGGCCATCGTCGGCAACATCGGCCACTTCGACAACGAGATCGACATGGCCGGCCTCGCCAAGATCCCCGGCATCGTCAAGGACGAGGTCAAGCCGCAGGTCCACACCTGGACCTTCCCCGACGGCAAGAAGATCATCGTGCTGTCCGAGGGCCGCCTCCTGAACCTGGGCAACGCCACCGGCCACCCGTCGTTCGTGATGTCCAACTCCTTCGCGGACCAGACCCTGGCCCAGATCGAGCTGTTCACCAAGCCCGACGAGTACCCGACCGGCGTCTACGTGCTGCCCAAGCACCTCGACGAGAAGGTCGCCCGCCTCCACCTGGACGCCCTCGGCGTCAAGCTCACCACGCTGCGCCCCGAGCAGGCCGCGTACATCGGCGTGGAGGTCGACGGCCCGTACAAGTCGGACCACTACCGCTACTGACCGCCACCGCCGAGCCGCACCCCGCGTCTCAGCCAGGTCCTCCGAGGCAGGCCCCCGCACCCCCGTGTCGGGGGCCTGCCCCTTTGGACCGGATGGACCGGACCGGCCGTTTCGACCGGACCGGCGGTCGTCACGCCGCCCGCCTGCCCCGAAGCACCGGGGCGGCCGGACCGCCCCGTCACACCCCAGGACCCCCATGCCCCGCGGCCGTTATTCGCTCCACGATCCGCACGATCACACCCCCCTCGCAGAAGAGCACTTCCAGTGCGCCCCCGGCCCCTCCGGCTGGCGCTACGTGTCGCAGGTGACCTCCCCCTCGGGCACTCATCTCGGCTCCGTCGACCTGGCCCTGGACGACCTCGGCCGTCCCCTCCGCCTCGAACTCCACGCGGGAAGCTGGCAGGTGCGCGGTGCCGCCCTCGACGGCGTCACCTGGGTCCGCACCGACCCCACCGGCATCCATGCCACCGAAGGCACTGCGCGCGCCCACACCTTCACCGGCACATCGCCCGCGTTCCTCGTCGCCACCGCCCGTCTCCTGCGCCTCACCCCCTCTTCCTCCGCGACCCGCGTCCGCCTCGTCGCCTTCACGGATCCGGTCCTCGCCCCCCGCACCGTGGACCAGTCCTGGGCTCTGCTGGAAAGAGAAGCACACGCCACTGACAACGGCCCCCTGACCGTGGACGAATACCAGGTCACAGCCCTGGACACGGGCGAGCAGCACACCGTGCACATCGCCGGGGACGTGGTGCTGGCAGCCCCAGGCATCGAGCTCGACGACCTCCAGTCGCCCCCGTCGGTCTTCGGCTCCTGAGCCCGCGGGGCGAAGCGGCCGGGAAGATCCGAACGGTCCGGACCGGCCGACGCGTCAGGCCGGCGGCACGAACCCGGTGCCGGGACGCTCGGTCCGCGGCGTGTCCTCGGGAGCGGCGTGCTGCGACGGGAGATCCGCGGTCGGGGCGCCCCAGGAAGGGGTGTCCTGAGACGCGGCGGGTGAGGCCGCGGCGGACACGGGAGCGCCCGCATGCTCGCCCGCGCCGTACGCCTGCCACTGCGGCGCGCCGTACACCGGCGGTTGCGGCGGCGGGAAGCCGGGAGCACCCGGCGCCGCACCGAACCCGGCGACCGGGACCCCGCCCCCCGCTGCGGACGCACCGGCCCCGGAGCCGCCGCCGAACGTGCGCCGGGCCTCACGCGCCTGCCGCTCCTGCAGCAACGCCGCCAGATACATGGCCGGCGGAATCTCGCGCGGTGCCGGAGTCCCGGTACTGGCGGCGAGATCGGCGGCGAGCCGCTCGGACATGTTCCAGGCGACCTGCGGATCCAGGTACTGCATCCGCGTCAGGTACTGCCGGACCGCCAGCCAGAGCCCGTCGGGCACCGCTGACAGATCGAGTTCCGAGAAACGCCCCGCCAGCCAGGGCGGCGGCGGAGGCACGGCGGTCGCCTGCCCGGCCGGCACCCGCTCCCGCACGACCAGGGTGCCCGCGAACACGTCACCCAGCCGGCGCCCCCGCGCCGACACCAGGGAGGCGACACAGGCGACGACCCCGAAGGTCATCAGAATCTCGACCACACCGATCGCGCCACGCACCAGCGCGTGCCGGAACCGGATCGGCCCACCGTCGTCCCGGACCACCCGCAGCCCGCAGGCCAACTTTCCGAGGGACCGGCCGTGGCTGAGTGTCTCCACGGCTATCGGCCCCCCGACCAGCACGAGCAGGAACGCCGCGATCGACACCGCGATCTGCGCCGCCTCGTCCAGAGAAGCCGTGGCCGCGAGGAGGGCGAAGGACACGACCATGTAGACCGTCACCGTCACGACGAGGTCGAGCAGCACCGCCATTGCCCTGCTGGGCAGCCTCGCCGGGCGCACCTCCAGCGCCACGGCCTCACCCGTCACCAGCTCACTCATGCCCGTCGTCCTTCCCCTGGCCTGCCCCGAGACCGGCCAGTCTGCCAAGCTGAGGGCGACCGCGCCGCAGTAGGACAAGCTGACACAGCCGACGAGTTGTCGAACAACCAGCCGAGGAGCAGGCAGGCACGATGGACCTGGACGTCTTCGTCTCCGCCCACCGAGCGGAATGGGACCGCCTCGACACCCTGCTCCGCCGCAGGCGCAGGCTCAACGGCACGGAGGCCGACGAGCTCGTCGCCCTCTACCAGCGCACCGCCACCCACCTCTCCCTGATCCAGTCCAGCGCCCCCGACCCGCAGCTGACGGGCCGGCTCAGCCAGCTCGTGGCAGGCGCGCGCAGTGCCGTGACGGGAACCCGCCGCGCCTCGTGGCGGGATGTCACCCGCTTCCTGCTGGAGGGTTTCCCCGCGGCGGTCTACCGAGCCCGCCACTGGTGGGTTCCCGCCGCGCTGGCATCCACCGTCGTCGCGGCGCTCCTGGGGTGGTGGATCAGTACGCACCCCGAGGTGCAGGCCGCGATCGCGGCGCCCGACGAGCTGCGGCAACTCACCCGTCCCGGCGGCGAGTACGAGACCTATTACTCCAGCCACCCCGCGGCCGCCTTCGCCGCCCAGGTCTGGACGAACAACGCGAAGGCCGCCGCGATGTGCCTGGTCCTGGGCGTCTTCCTGGGGCTGCCGGTTCTGTGGATCCTCTTCGAGAACATGCTCAACCTCGGTGTGGGCATCGGCCTGATGTCCTCGGCCGGCCGTCTCGACACCTTTCTCGGTCTCGTCCTCCCTCATGGTCTGCTCGAACTGACCGCGGTCTTCGTCGCCGCCGGTGCGGGACTGCGCCTCGGCTGGACGGTCATCGACCCCGGCCCCCGCTCCCGCCGCACCGCTCTCGCCGAAGAAGGCCGGGCCGCGGTGGGCATGGCGATCGGTCTCGCCCTCGTTCTCCTCGTCTCCGGAGCCATCGAAGGCTTCGTCACGCCGTCGGGCCTGCCCACCTGGGCCCGCATAGGCATCGGGATCGTCGCCGAGCTGGCCTTCCTGGCCTACGTCTATGTCCTCGGCGGTCGAGCGGCGCGGGCCGGCGGCACAGGGGACGTGGAGCCAACCGAGCGAAGCGCGACCGTGCCGACCGCCGCCTGATGTGCGTTTGAGCCCGCCGAGCTGCTAGTCTCCTCTTCGCCGCACCGGAGCCGTTGACACGGGTCGGGTGGGGAGGTAGATTCAAACAGTTGCCCGGAGATGGACAGGGTCCACGAGGGTGACAGTGAGCATCTATCTGCTTCTGTGCATGTCGACAAGATCGAACATGGAGAAGCCATTCCCGATAAATCGGAAATGAAGGCCGGTCAGACCGGCTCAAAACTTCTGATAAAGTCGGAACCGCCGGAAAGGGAAACGCGAGAGCGGAAACCTGGAAAGCACCGAGGAAATCGGATCGGAAAAAGATCTGATAGAGTCGGAAACACCGAAGGGAAGCGCCCGGAGGAAAGCCCGAGAGGGTGAGTACGAAGGAAGCGTCCGTTCCTTGAGAACTCAACAGCGTGCCAAAAATCAACGCCAGATATGTTGATACCCCGTCTCCAGCATCAGCTGGGACGAGGTT